>NZ_JAJUBC010000140.1 GCF_028683095.1 Enterovibrio gelatinilyticus
TTGACCGTAGAGTTTGTCGTCATGATTACCGCCGTCAAGGTGGTCGTTACCGTGACCGCCTACGAGGACATCATTACCGTCCTGACCGTAGAGTTTGTCGTTATCGTTGCCACCATGGAGGTAATCATTACCCGCACCACCCAGTAAGGTGTCGTGGCCATTATCACCATAAATGGTGTCATTATCTTGTTGGCCATCAAGGTGGTCATTGCCGTCGCCACCACGCAAGGTATCGTTACCTGTCCAGCCGTAGAGGGCGTCATTCCCCGCTAGGCCATGCATGTCGTCGTGACCCCATTGACCGTGAAGTTGGTCATTGCCGTTACCGCCGTTGAGGTGATCATTGCCATGACCGCCAAG
>NZ_JAJUBC010000141.1 GCF_028683095.1 Enterovibrio gelatinilyticus
GACATATATGGACGCTCCCCGAACGTCAAGTCAATACGCTCTTGTCGTTTCGCGTAGCGAGACGATATTGAGGTTGTTTTTGCCACTGTGTTCAGTGTTGATGCTCAGGTTTTCATTCCCCTTAAGGGAAGGTCAGTACTGACATATATCCAGGCTCATTTCTTTGAGTAGAATGAGGCGATTTTCTCGCCTCGGCCTCTAATGAGTTCCGTACCTGACCGCCTTCAACAGACACTCGGGCTTGAAGCCCTTGTCCCGAACAGGCTTGAGCCAGGTAGGGAAAACCTTTGTTCATCAACCATGACTGACCACGGTGGGTGAAACTGCTGGTATTATCCGCCGCCACGCCATCTTGTTGC
>NZ_JAJUBC010000142.1 GCF_028683095.1 Enterovibrio gelatinilyticus
CTTTAAGAAGAAGAGTGTCTTTTCCGCTTTGCTAAACGTCTTACCCTGAGGAAATATTGGTCGTTTGGCGCTTTATCGCCGAATTATTTGAAGAAATCGACGTGGTATTTGAGTTTTAAGCAACACAAGCATCAGGCAATGGCCTGATAACAAGAAAATATCGAGAAATGAGCGAATTAGCTATCGGGTAAACGGACGCCTGATGCTCTTCTACGCTTAAGAAAAGGCAAAGCTGTCTTAATCCAGGTTACAGTACCGACAATGTTACCGGCTTCGATGTTCGATGTAGTTTTCAACCAAAGGAGTGGTTCAACGCCAAGGCGTTCGAGCAATGGCGATAGCGTGGGAGGATTA
>NZ_JAJUBC010000143.1 GCF_028683095.1 Enterovibrio gelatinilyticus
TATAACGTCGTTTTAAGCGGCGAAAAACATTAGCTTCATGCAAAAAAGCCACCTTAAACGCCATAAACTGATTTAACAAAAATAGCGGAGATGTTTTTCGTCCGCCTTGAAAACCTTTGTTATAAAGCTGCAACCCAATCCATTTGATTAGCCACTCCTCGCTACTCGCCTTTGCAAACAGCCCGCAGGATGTTTGATTTACTCTGGCTAACGAAGGCTTGTTTGCACACCTTTAATGGTAAACGGCGATACAACAACGAACCGCTTTTTTGTTGAGAAAACCGCAGTGGTTTGGCGCTCAAAGTCGCTGCTTACATGTAAGCAAAATTACAGCGTATAACGTCGTTTTAAG
>NZ_JAJUBC010000144.1 GCF_028683095.1 Enterovibrio gelatinilyticus
AGCAAGCCAACCGAGAAGACAAATGCACCGGACATTTCTGGGAAAGTCGCTTTAAAAGCCAAGCATTGCTTGATGAAAAGGCGCTCCTGGCAGCCATGACTTATGTAGATTTAGACCCAGTACGAGCAGCAATAGCGAAAACCCCTGAAACCTCAGAGCATACGTCCGTCAAAGCGCGAATTGAGTCATTGAAGAAAGAAGAAAACACCACACCTTGCTTATACCCCTTTGCTGGAAACCCGAGGGAGCGGATGCCAGAAGGTATACCTCTTAGGTTGATGGATTATCAAGAACTTGTTGATTGGACTGGTCGTCATAGCCGAGAAGATAAACGGGGTAATATTGATAG
>NZ_JAJUBC010000145.1 GCF_028683095.1 Enterovibrio gelatinilyticus
AATCTTTGGGTAATTTAACCTTCAAATCCTTCGAGATCGTCTGGGCATACTTGAGTTGTTTTTCTGTCGGAAGTTTTAACTCATCAGGGATCGCAGCATGGATCGTGTCGGTAATATGATCCGAAAATACTGGCCATTGGTTGAGATCAACCGTGGTTTCTTGTGTGAGTCGTAAGAATTTCTTTTGCTCGGCGGTGAGCGAATACTTGAAGGTTACTGCACCCACCGAAAAGGTTAAGTCGTCCATTTCGTTCCCTGATAATGGCGTTTTTTATTGCTGAATCTTACCAGTATGAAATGAATTTAAAGTATCTGATCACTGTGTCGGTGATGTAATTAAT
>NZ_JAJUBC010000146.1 GCF_028683095.1 Enterovibrio gelatinilyticus
TGTTTTTATGGAAATTTAAAACTGGCGCGTCCCTTACTTTTATCACCCGTTTCGTTGCTCGCCAAAATCTTGAGTATCTCGACCTACTGGTCGAAGTTACCTCAAAATTTGGTACAGTGTTGTTTAAAGAACAGTCTGGCGCCCGATATACCGTTAACCTGCAACAGCCTGAGAATATTGAGCAAGTTGAAGATAACCTCTATCGCGTGGAGCAGTTAGAAGAAGATGACCTCCAATTCAGTGATCCTGAATTGCTTAAGTCAGCCTTGCTGCCTATAAAAAATGAATCCAAGGATAGCCAATGACTCCTCATGATTTTCCCTTTTTTGCGGGCCAACT
>NZ_JAJUBC010000147.1 GCF_028683095.1 Enterovibrio gelatinilyticus
CGTTTTAAGGGGCGAAAAACATTAGCTTCACGCAAAAAAGCCACCGTAAACGCCATAAGTTGATATAACAAAATTTGCGGGAATGTTTTGCGTCCGCCTTGAAAACCTTTGTTATAAAGCTGCCACCCAATCTGTTTGAATAGCCGAACCTCGCCTTCTTCCTTTGCAAGCAGCCCTTGGGATGCTTGGTCTTTTCTGGCCATTGATGGCTTGTTTGCAACACTTTCATTGGTGAGCGGCGATCCAAAACCAAACCGCTTTTTTGTTGAGAAAACCACAGTTGTTTGGCGCTCAAAGTTGCTGCTTACATGTAAGTAAAATTACAGCGTATAACGT
>NZ_JAJUBC010000148.1 GCF_028683095.1 Enterovibrio gelatinilyticus
TTTGTTCCGTGTGGAGCAGGTCGCCGTGTCAGTGAGGTCGCATTATAGGGAGGCTTCGAAACTTGGCAAGCGCTTTTTTACGATTTCTTATGAAAAAATACCTCTTTGTACGAATTGCAGTCGAAAGCCTCATTTTCACACATCTTATCAACAGCTACCTCACAAGCCGCAGTGTATATCTCACATTGCGCGCTCACTCACCTCTCTACACACTCGACGACAAAGCCAGCTCATATAGCGGTTAACTTTCATATATTGAGGAGCAGCTGTAGGTAATAGATGTAGATGTAGATGTAGATGTAGATGTAGATGTAGATGTAGATGTAGATGTAGATG
>NZ_JAJUBC010000149.1 GCF_028683095.1 Enterovibrio gelatinilyticus
GGCTCTCTAGGGGTCCCGAAAAAGGAAAGAGATAAGGCGCTGTGCTTTGTTCTTTTCTTAATGACGCTATTCGCGCCTTGGCGGACGTGTGTTCTGAAGTTTCAGGCGTTTCCGCTATCACAGCTTGCACGGGGTTTAAATCTACGTAGGCCATCGCCGCCGCAGCGCTTTTTTATCAAGTAATGCATGGCTTTATTTGCATGGATATGGAGCACGGCGTGATAGTGATTACTCATGATGGCATAGGCGCATATATCAATACAAAAAGCACCCGCCAGTACGAGCAAGCGTTCTTCAATCCAACCACGACGATGTTTATAACTTTGCTG
>NZ_JAJUBC010000015.1 GCF_028683095.1 Enterovibrio gelatinilyticus
GCAGTGGCTATGCTTTTCGTATTGCTCGATTATCGGCCACTCAAATCACCATGACGAAAGCGCGATCATCCTTTATTAGCACCGTCGTGGTTGGATAGAAAAGCGGTTGCTAGCGTAAGCGGGTGCATTTTATAAAGATGTTTGCGCCTATGTCATCATGAGTAACCATTATCATGTGGTGCTTCATATCAATGCTGATAAAGCGAAAAACATGAGCCAATACGATGTTGTTGAACGTTGGTTGGCGTTTCATCAAGGTCCTTCACTTATTCAACGGCTCATTCAAGGCGATAAACTGTCAGGATCCGAAACTGAGCGATGCAATGAGATAATTGAATTGTGGCGAGAGCGGCTAACGTCAATCAGTTGGTTGATGCGATTACTTAACCAGCACACTATGGGATAAATCTAAATGGCAATGAATTCTTTGATTCTTTAAGTTGGATTGTTATTTTGACACCATAGAAGTTTGTCTTAAGTCAGAAGGATACTCTCAAGAGCAGCTTGAAGAATCACGACAAGAAATACACAAATTGAATAAATGGAATGGATGGTACTAATGACAGGTTCTTACGACCTATTCTTAGGCAAAACCTATCAGACATTACTAACAGATGCATCTTTCCTGTCTCTGATAGGAGGGAACGTGCCTGAGGTCATTGATGAAGGCGTTGACCGTTTTTACATTATCAGCAACGCCAGAAACGCCGAGTTTGTTTTTTGCCGCCAAGATGAAACTCTAATGTTGATACTCTTTAAAGCTTCTTCTGACGGTTCTTTCCCAAACGGTTTAAGCACAGCAATGTCAGCAAAAGGTGTGCATGAGATTCTTGGTATCCCAGTTGAGGTTCATGAAAAGAAAAAAATGCCCGTGTTTGGCACTGTGCCGTCATGGGAGAGATTTTCAAATGGTCTTCGCGTGACCTACTCTCTCGATTCTGGCACCGTCGAGGACATTCGCTATTCAATGAAACAGTAAGGGATCATGTAGGCTCTGCATCTCACTTGAGAGGCAAAAATCTGTGAGCTATATAATTGAAAAATTGACATCTCTTGGTGTGAATCTGGATTCAACTCAGGCAGAAGGCACTATCAATTCAGGCCTTCCAGAGATCGTGTTCAATATTGTTAAGCATTATGAACACTATATTTATTTCGAAAAACCCATAGTGTTCCAGCCCACTTACAAAAGTGGATTGGAGAGAAAAGATGACACATTACCGCTTGAGCTACTCAGGGGGAAAAAACGAAGGGAAGTACAATATTTTTAGCGCCAATACTCAACTGAAAAACCTAGAATCTGACTTGTTTTCAATTGGCCTTAGCTATTCTAGCAATCATGTATGCATATCACTCTCTGATGGAAGCATATGCCTATCAACGAATGGGGAAGCTGAATCCCGATTCAAGCTATTTGATAGTGCTAAAGAGTTCTTCAGTGCTTTGCATATAGAAGATAACAACAAGAACACAAAACTTTACGGAATAAAATCAAACCTTCAATTTTAATACGCCCCGTTTAACAGAAGCGTACTGATGGGAATTAAATGCGGGAAAAACCACTGTTCTCGAATGGCAGTGCGCAATTTTTCCCTAGGATTTCCGATCTGAAAAAATATCCAAAGAGAAGATATAGCATGCATTCTCTGTATGCTAATGGTTGTTGGGCTACGAGTTACCCCGACGAAGCACATTGGGATAATTGCCGCATCTAAAGCGGCCTTTCTCTCGTTGCTGAGCAATTATTAGATCGATGTCTATATAATAACTGGTAAATCCAGTGGAAATAAGGCTATATATGAGTGTGGTGTTTTTTTTGGTCAAATATTTCAATATTGGGTTTGCCAAGTGAACGGTAAGAATATCAGTTTGGTGCATTACGCCCCATTGGTGACCCCAAGCGAGATTACTGGTGTTAATAACTTTAACGTCATTTTTACAAGGAGTATTGATGCTTGATGTGTTTTTTGAAAGTATATTTATATGGGAGAGCCTAATATTATTTTTTGATGCTGGGATTTTACTAATCATAGAATATATTTCAATACCATTATTTTTTGTTATGGTTACTCCAGTGATAGAGGGTAATACTAAATGGGGTGTGGAAAATGTTTCTGACAAATTTGGTTTTGTTATTGGTTTAGTATACTGCGTAGTAGCTCTTACACTTTGTGTAATTGTCACTATTTGTGTGCCAATAATTGTATGGTTTGAGTATGGATTGGCAAGTTACTTCGATGTCAATATACTAACTGATCAGTTAACTACAAGAACTTATAGAACTTCATCTTTTGAGTATTACATGCCTAGATGGCAGTACATAATTAGTGCCGTCATATGGGCACCGATCGTACATTATGCTATTGGAAATATAGTTGATTTATTGAATGATAGAATAGAAGTGAAAGGTGCAAGAAAATTAGAATTTGATGATTTTAATGAAAAGTGTAATGATTGGATTAAGGGGATTCCAAAACTGATTTTTCATTATGAAAAAAAGAAAATAATTAAAGTCAGCGATGCTTGTTTTGAAATGGATGCTATTAATAAAAAATTTTCTAGTGATTTGCCAAAAAGAAATCGTTCGGTAGAGAAGGTAATGTTGTCTTGTGAGGACATAATCGACTCAGATAAGATAAGTGTGTTTTTATTGGATGTGGAAGTGACCAATTATAGTCATGGTGAGTCGATTAATGTTTGTTTTATGTGTAAGCTCACAGCGGTGTTTGATAATGAAAATCTCGAGATTAAGTATGAGAAAAAAATCGATCAAATGTATAATTTTTTAATTAAATGAAAAAGTGAATATAGAATAATTAAATAGCTGCTCATGATTGAGAGCCTTTTTCGCTATCCCGTGTGCAAAACTCTGAAGAGGCGATACCTCGCTATAAAGTGCTTAAACTGATAAATGTATATCAGTATTGAATATTGCGTGTGATGATTTCATGAGGAGCATGCCATAACCCTCTGTCAAATATATCCAAGGAAGTACACAGGCTGAAATGACAGCACAAGTTTGTGATCCCCTTAAATCAATGTATTCACTTTCCTGCTTTTTTGAATGACAGGGTTATCGATGAAATAAGTAGTCTTCTTCACTTTGGCTAAATCAAGCTAGGAATAGTGTCTGGCGACATACATTGAGGCTTCCCTAGCACGTTGTGATCTTTGTATTCCTGTCTATTTCAACGGATAAGGGCAAGCAGAAAAAGCCAACCTTTGAGACAGAAGGAAGAAAACTATTCGAAGGATACAGCATTCGAGCGTGTTCGTTGTGACAAAAGAAGATGTTATCGGCAGAAAGCCCTTTATTTTAGTGGGTAATCATTTAAAGGGGGATGAGTCATATGTTTTCATTTAAAGTGAGTCGAAGGATAATCTTCGCGATTTCATTCTCACCTAATGTGAGCGCATTCGCAGATAAAGTGGCCCCATTTTTGGGATGTAATCAGGTCGGGTGGATTATGTTTTCACGCCGGTACACGCAGTTTGATTCTCATTTTGTTGAAAATCAAGCATCTTCAATGATCACAGGTATAAGGTAATTCATTGATGGAGTTGTTTATTTTTACGTTCTTTGCGTATTTTTTGTATGCCGTATATCAAAAAAGACGCAGCTATAGAAAAATCATCGGTTTAGTTGGGAGGTGGCAGTGGTGGGTTGAGATCGTTGATCAAGACTGCGTCCCGTTATTATCAGGAAAAATCATCAAGCAAAATCAATCTGGACTCATCTTTATCGTCGGGTGTTTGCACAAAAGCCAACTTGACAGCAATGTGAAGTTGGGAATTAGTTCAATGCAGTCTGATCTTATTCCTTGTCGGTGCATCATAAATCCGAGCGAGGTTATTTTGGGAGAAGCAAGCCAAGAAACCATCGCTACAATCTATGAGCAGATCCCTTTCGATAAAGATGAATGCTGTGAAGTTATTTTATATTCATCAGATGAGACTCATCTCGTATCTGAGAGTGATATCTCAAATTTTGATGAGGTTTGGGGGGATATTAAGAATAAGCTCGTGCCGATGTCTTCTGCTGAGGAAAAGTTCAATCGCTACTCTTAATGATACAGCCTTAAACTAAGAGGGATAAATCTCAAAAACCTTTTGAACATACTCGCTGCGCGAATTATCGTGCGTAACGAGCGTGATTCCTCGCTAAATGGTCAAACATTTAGAGGTTCTCTAAAAGGTTATGGCCTCTATTGAGCCAACTTTCTTCTTCCTCTTCTTCTTTTTCCTTCGCTTTTGCCATTTCTACCAAATGACTGATTTTCTGCTCCTTTTCTGGATGAAATGATAAGGCATACCAAATTAAATCCGAAAAGTGCGCGTTCCCTTGTTCATCGACGCGATTTGAGGTGTTTTCTGGCGTGTCAGGGGATGAATCATCGGATCGTGGTCTTTGATAAAGGTTGCCCGCTAGCCCTTCTATTTCTTTGTCTAGTATTGCAACTTTCCAGGCAAGGTGACCATCTGTATCACCATTTTCAAACGGTAAGCTTTGGCGTAATTGAAGAGGAAGTGGATTGAGGAAATACAGAATATAAGCCTGCTTTTCTAGGTCTTTGTCTTGTCGAGAGAAATAAAGAAAGCTCTCGTTGGGGTAGTGACTCTGCCAGTAAAGGACAGACAACGTTTTAGCTACTGAATCTGTTATGCGGATCTGGCTTTCTTTCATTTCTGTCAATGTTGCCAACGGTGGGTAGATACCGTCTTTGATTAGAGCCAATCGAGCGTCGAGCACATTTGAATGTTTGACACTGAGTTGATCTCTTAAAGGTGCAGATATCTCGGGGTAGGCCTGAGCAAGCACAATGTAATCTGCTGTTGAAATGTGTCCATTCAGGAACCAGCCCTTATATATGTGAAGTAACTGATGGCTTGTTGTCAGCACAGGCTCGCTTTTAAGGGGTAAGTAGGTTTTGAAAAATTGTTCGGTTAGATTTGTCCATTTCTGGGGTTGAAACGACGCCAGTTGAGTCAATGCTTGTTCTTGTAGCTCGACTAAGCGGTCAATATCCTTTTGTATTTTGGGTGAGATAGCACCTGAAGATGGATGGTCAGAATGGGCGGTCTCTTCGCTAGCGCTTTTTTCTTTTGAGTCGATGATGCAGTCCAGCAGCTCTGTTGCATGAATACCTTGGCTGATCCCTGATGAATACGGCACCAAATTTAATGGGGAGTAGGCTTTGTCTGCATGTTCGTTTGAGGCATTGATGATGTCGCACCAGCGCGTGAATAGCGCCATCAATTGTGGTTCAGACAATGTTTCACTTTTTAGCAGATTAGACGTCTTATCTAGCTGCGCGCGTTCAAGTTCGGTGTTGCTACCGCGGTAACTTAGCCCTGATAAGTCATCGGTAAATTGCTCTAAATGGGCCTCGGTCTTTAGGTTAGGCAACTGGGACATGATTTCATTGGAGAGATCGATGAGGGAGTTTTGGTTGAGGCCAATAACGGTTTTTCGGAGTAAGTGACTTGTTCTGGTAGTGACGGAATTAAACTCGATAGTGATCAGCACCCCATCAGGTTTACTGTACTGAACATGAAACAGCCGAACGTTATTTTGATAGAAAATGACTTCATCGACTTTGACTTCTGTGGTGAGCATCATATCGATAAGATAAAACGGTAGCAGGATGGCACAAGCTGGCGAATGCCCACAGCCACCCGAATTGTTCTGTATTGTACGTTCGCGAATTATTGTTTCCAGCCCATAGCGACTGGTGTAATTGCTTACTGCATCTAAAGTCAAAGGGATGTCATAACGTGTCACATAGTCCCAATGCTCTTCACTGTTCATTGGAATAGATGTTGTTTGATATTCGCTAAAGCTGATCTGGTCTTTGAAATCGTCAGCAAGGGCGATAAAGCTGGCTAACCAAATCAATAGAGGTAGTGCGATTCTCAACGTGTCATTCTCACTATGTAATATGGGCTTTCAAAGCGAATAGCCATCAACTCCTGACCACAATTAACCGTATGAATACATCTCGTCTTTGGGTTAACGAACTATGCGGTGTGTTGTGTAAGGAGGAGAACAGAGGCTGTCTTTTTGGACAGCCTCTATAAATTCAGCCTTTATATATTCAGCCTTTATATATTCAGCCTCTATATATTCAGACTGTTAGATTTGGCTGTCAATCGTGGCGCGAATTTCCGCAAGTGTTGTTTCTTTAATGAGTTTGCCGTCTTCAAACACAACCTCAAGCAAGCCTTCTTTCTCTTCACTTTCGGATACGTCATCTATCAGCACTAATTCGCCATTGTAACGCTCAACTTTCAAGAGTCCTTTTGCTGATTTTTTCTTGCTGTCAGTTTTAGGGTCTTTAAATATCGCCACGCGTTCGTCATTTTTGACAACGCTGGTGGCTTTCACAGCAGAGCCGTGCGTGTCTCGTGTGACATATTGGTAGCTGTACGAACCGATACCTAAGACAACCTTTGAAGCAAACCCCTTATCCATTAAGCGCTGAAGAATTTGGCGTTGGCGAGGCAGTGTGATGGCATCACCATAAATCGCACCAATGTGCTCGTCTAATAACTTAAACCCTTTGTCAGTGACAGTACCGCCGAAAATATCCCACAAACATTCGATTAGCCCTTTAACCTCACAAGCTTCTAGTTCGACTCGGCTTTCTTCTTCACATCCGTAATATTTGCTGTTCCAGCAATAGGCTTCATAACCTTCGCGAATGGCTTCTTGCTCCGCAGCGTTTTGGTTGTCAAAGAGTTCGGCATAGTCTGAGACAGGAGAAACGCTAAAACCCGTTAGGATCTTTACTGGGTCACCGGAGTCTGGACGAATGACTAATGCGCCATCACGTTGCAAGATTTCTTCTTTTAACTGAGGAAGATAGTCAGTCACGAGTGTCCAAAAATCCCATGTGTCCGAAACGACGCTGAGAATTCCTTTTGGTGATTGTTCACGCATCAGGTATCTGAAGAATTCAATTTCGCCTTCCATGATCCAAGAGCAGGTCACTGAGTGTTCGGTGGCATCGACTGAACAGCCAACAAGCTCTTGATCGACATTGGCACCGTAGTATTTTTCTGCAAATAATACCGCTGGGATTGTGTCCGTTCCGACTAAACCAGAGGCTAAGTGACCGAATCCACTCATTGCTGCAGCTTGTTTCCCAAACATGCCTCGAAAGCTAAAGTCGTGTCCTTGAAACGGAACGAAATCCATGGGTAACCCTGTTTTTTCAGCAAACTCTTTGAATACGCTTAAGTAGGCGACAGATGTCGTGGTGCTGGTTTGGATTGGCCAGTTTTCACAACTTAGCACTGTCTCGATCATGTTTGTGAGCCACTGAAACCCTTCTTTGGTATTAACAATGGTCATGGGTGGAACTAAGTATGGGACAAGCGTGCCTTCTGGAAGTGCTTTGATCCGTAACGGTAAGTAGCCTAAATCATGTAAGTCTTCTAAATACTTCACGTCAACGGAGTATCCCAACATTGCGCTCATGATGCGTTTGTGGTTTGCAACAGCAACCGCTTTGTCGGTATTGAAAAACGCGTTCCATTCTTCTTCTAAGTAACTCTTTATGAAGTATTGAAGGCCGACAAAAGCCACTTTGTCGCAATTCTCTACGTTGCTGAGTTTTCCGCTTCGAGAGGTGTAATTTGCATAAACCTCTGTAACGTCAGGGTGGTAAGCGCGGCTGTGAAATTCTTTGTAAACGTCTTTCTGCATGCTTGCTGCTGTAATAGTCATGGTGCGCTCCTTACATCTCGATGACGGTTAATTGGGTGCGGTTATTTGCGTTACTTTGCGTGCTGATGTTTGAGTATTCTTCTGCTGTTCTAAATGAGTCTGTCGTATATATGGCGTCGATAAGCCCATGAAATACATCAATACCCTGAGAGAAAATACCGTGAGTGACAAACAGTGAAACGTCGGTCGCACCTTGTTGCTTTAAGACTTTTGCGAGTTCAATAAACGTTCGTCCGCCATCGCAAATGTCATCAACAATCAGCACACGCTTACCTTCAACATTACCGAGGACCTCTGTTTTTACGATTTCCCCTGATTTCAAATTCCTGACTTTTTGGGCTTGGATAACATTTGTTTCTCCGCCAAAAGCTTCAGCAATGTTGCTCGTTTTCTTGCTCGCACCGGCATCTGGAGAAATGAGTGTGATATCCCCCCTAGATAGTGAACGGCTGAGTACTTCGCTTTTTTTAATCAGTTCTGTTTGTGGAATATTGACCACATTGTTGAGAAGTGCGGGAGTCACATCGCTGTGAGCATCCCAAATGGTCACTTTTGATAACTCCAAGCTATTGATAAGGCGAGCCATAACGGATGCCGATAGCGCTTCGCCTTCTACGCATACTCGGTCTTGACGAGCATACGGGAAGTAAGGGATCACTAGTTCAATGGGGATTTTGCCGTTTGATAATCTCTTGAGGGCATCAACCATCATCATCAAACGAATAACTTGAGATGAATCAGTGAGTCGTTCTTGTATTTCAAACACTGCCACATCTGATAATTCGATAGGATCGAAGCGAATATGTTCTTCACCGCCAGAAAATGTAAAGCTCTGAAATGATGCTTCTGATTTATATCCTTGAGTGTTGATTTTGAAAGTTGTCATATCGCATTCCTTTTGTTTGTGTCCTAACGACACAAACAATGTAACAACTGATTATTTTTCGATCAAGTTCTTTTTGTGTCTTTTTGACACAAAGTTTTGTGACCTAGCTTTTTCGTTGCCAAGATAGAGGTGTATTGCAACAAAATTGAGATTCACTTAATGTGTCATAAAGACAGTAAGTAGACTGGTTAGAGCGATGCATTACGATATCAATGAATACAAAAACCCACTTTTCACGGTAGACAGTGTGCTGTTTACGGTGAAAGAGGGGGCGTTAAAAGTATTGATGGTAAGGCGAGCAAAAGCACCTTGTGAAGGTTGCTGGGGGTTACCTGGCGGTTTTGTCGATATTGAAAATGATATGACGACTGACGTAACGGCACGCAGAAAACTAAAAGAAAAAACGAGCGTTGAACCTCGCTATTTAGAACAGTTGCAGGCTTTCTCGGGAAGCGACAGAGACCCTCGCGGATTCAGCGTTACCTTGGTCTATTTCGCATTGGTGACAGAGCAGGACGTGTCGAGCCATATTGCTTCTGTCGAAGATGTTCAATGGATTGATGTGAAAGTACTTCCCTCACTGGATATTGCATTCGACCACAAAACCATCATTGAGCATGCGCAAAAAAGACTGCAGCAAAAAGCGCTCTATTCGATGATCCCTGTCTATTGTTTACCGAGCCAATTTACAATTGGACAGCTGAAATCAGTTATCGAGACAATCCTAGAGAAACCTATTCAACGTAAGAGCTTAATCCGCAGGATTGAGGCGTCAGATATGTTTGAAGGGGCGGAACAAAAAGTGAAGTCGGGAGGAAGGCTTGCTCAACTCTACTCGGTGAAAGAAGGTGCAGATTTGGTGAATTTTGAGCGAAACTTTAGCGTTTAAAGCATTCCCAATACGATCTAATTTAGGTGCTTCTTTACCTCAGATATGCGCCATAGCCAGTACCAATCTCATTTCCATTGACGTCGAAGAATACCCACTAGGCATGTATCTATGCGCCTATGTTTCAGACTTCTCGCCATTCATTGAAAGCATTTTGTCATTTAGAACCTCGCGCTGGCGGGGTTTTCTCGTATAAGGGGATAACCAAAATCGGAAACACTGCTCGACCAATGCTGCTTCAAGTGCTGTGTAAATGCTTTGACCAATCCATTGTTGATTTGTGAACGGTGGTAAACCAGCCAAAGGTTCCATGTGGGCAACGGGGTATCAACATCAACGATCTCAAGTTGAGGGTCACTCGAAATAACGAACTCGGGTAGTAGCCCAATGCCTGTGCCATTGCGGATAAGCTCTGCGGCACTCATATAGCTGTCGACTCTTATTGATGTCTGACATTGCACTCTGCGTTCTCCAAACCAGCGCTCTGCGGGTAGATGCGCAAAACTGTCATTCAGGCATACCCAGTTGGCTTTGGTTTCACTTAGGCAGCCGACTCGCTTTGCGACTTTAAAATGAAAATGGCTGAGTTTCACGCCAACCAATGACTCATCCGGTGAATTGGTTGCTCGAATAGCCAGATCGGTATTCGCCAGACGAAGGTCAGCGTTCATGGCACTGACTTTTATATCAAACTGTATTTCTGGGTGAGAGACCGACAAATCCCCCACGATTGTCGATACGCTTGGGAGCGAGATATCACAGCAACTGAGTGACAGTGCGCCGGCAAGGTCTTCTTTTTTCTGCTTTATCCAAAATAAAATGTCATTGGCGCGATCATCCATTTCTTTCACGAAAGCCGCCAATTGCTGACCATCTTTCGTAAAAGAGATGCCATTGGCTCGTCGCCTTATTAAAGGGACACCAACCATGCCTTCCAGCCGAGAAACACGCCGACAAACCGTTGAGTGACTGATATTCAGGGACCTAGAAGCGCCAGACAATGATCCTTCGCTCACAACGGCATGATAAATTTTCAGATCATTCCACAGTGGGTCTGCATTTTTGCAATTGTGCATTGCACTAACCTCCATGTTCGAAGGCGTATTTTCAACCTAGAGTGTGTAAACCACAATCGTCCATTGGAAGGAGCTTTAGATATGAAACTGTATGATCTGGAACTGTCGGGTAACTGCTACAAAGTGCGTTTGTTTTGCGCGTTGAACCAAATCCCCTTGGAAATTTGCCCCGTCGATTACCTAGCCGGGGAGCATAAGTCGACTGCCTATTTGGCGTTAAATCCGTTAGGAGAAATCCCTTTGCTTGCTGATGACGGGTTTCTCATTCGTGACTCACAAGCCATTTTGATTTACCTTGCTCAAAAATATCAGCTTATCCAGTGGTGGCCGCAAGATCCAAAACATCAAGGGCTTGTTTCTCAATGGCTTTCGTTCGCGGCAAACGACATAGCAAGAGGCCCAAACGATGCGCGTTTGCATGACTTGTTTGGCATTGAGTTAGATGTGGCGTCGGCACGCCACAAGGCTCGCAGTTGTGCAAAGATTCTGGATGAGCATTTACACATGCATCATTGGCTTGTGGGCGACACCCCGACACTCGCTGATATCGCATGTTATCCCTATATGGCGTTGATGCACCAAGGTGGCGTAAGAGGAGAGGCATACCCTCATCTCACTCGCTGGATGAATGAGATGAAACATCTTGATGGCTTCATCACAATGCCAGGTATTGAATGATGGGAAACGGCTTAAGCATTCTAGATGTTGAGCACGTTGGCATTCGCACGCGAAGTAAAGAAGCGTCGATCGCTTTCTATCAGTCGCTTGGGTTCAGCAAGGTGGTTATGTTACCGGAGCATAATGCCTGCGAGATGGAAAATGCCGCTGGTGTGAGAGTGAACCTGATATTCAGTGGAAGCGAGCAGTATCCCGATGCGCACAACGTGTTACTGGATGCTGAAATCAAATATGCAGGGATCACCCATATCGCGTTTGTCATCAATTCCATGAGTGCATTTCTGCAATTTTGCGAAACGCAGGGGATACGCATCACCGAAGGCCCACTGAAAATAGGGGAGCGGCGAGTAGCTTGCTTTATCAGAGACCCCGACGGCACGGTGTTGGAGTTCAATGAATTGGAATGACTGTCTGGTTTAACTCACTTGCTTTTGCAAGCCTACCTTAAACGCAATCGACATTTGTTTCCGGTAACTGGCTTGAATGTATTGAGCCAATGGCAACTTGGTTGCGCCCGTTGTTTTTGGCTTTATACAGAAGCGCATCCCCTTCGTCGAACGCGTCTGAATATGACCAAGAGTTATTTGACGGCGCGATCAGAAGCGCCCCTACCGATATTGTCACAATGCCATACTTTGTTGCGTGAGGGATGGACAGCTCTTCGACTCCAGCCCTCATTCTTTCGGCTATTGCAGCGAGCGCATCAGGGTTTTCTAATTGAAGGAGAGCGACAAATTCTTCACCGCCAATACGAAAGCAGTGATCGTTGGTTCTCAGGGCACTTAATATTGTGTCGGCGATTGATTTGATCACGATATCACCACGAGCATGACCATAGGTGTCGTTGTAAATTTTAAAGTGGTCGATATCGCAAACGATGATGCCGAAGTGCTGGTTTTGGCCCAACACGGCTTCGTAAAAAGGCTCAGCCCTTCCTGCATAACTATGACGACCGCCTATGCCCGTTAAGGCATCTGTGTCTGATTGATGTCGTAACACCTTCATTTGTGATTTTGCGGTAAACGTCAGTGTGTGTAGGCCGCGTGCCAATGTGCCAATTTCATCGTTTCGATGAAGCTCATCTAAGTCTGAAATATCAAGCAGTTCGATATCTTGATCTATACGGCTAGCGAGGCGGCGAAGTGGTGATACCAGCCAGTGAGTCACGCCTGCAATCAATAACAATGAGATAAACAAAGCCGCTGATGCTTCTGCAATTATCGTGGCGTAAATTTGTCCTTTAAGGGAGAAAAGAGCTGATGCATCAAAAACGGCTTCTACCATACCGCCATTTTTATTGATGAGCGGAAGCCGCAGATAAATGACTTTTTCTTTATTGGAAAGGTATGCATTTTTTTGAGAAGACGCGGAAGGCGGCGACCAAGGGATAGCTGAATGAGACGTGAGGTACCGGCTTTGATGTAAAACATTGAGATCATCTTGTGCTTTGTTGACCAGAAATCTCAATTTCTTGGCTCTGACTTTTTCTTTGTTTTTGGGGTCATCTAATGCATTGATAAGTGTTTGTAGCTTGTCTTGAGCAATGCGAATTTCATCTTCCGTGACGTCGGTTCGCCATAGTTGCTGCTCTTCGCGTAGGTAGTGAATACTCAGCGTACTGTCACTGTAATCAGAGACGCCCTGAATATCGAGAAACAGCAGTGGTTCAATGCTTAGCAAGCGTTCCCTTTGGGAGGGCATCATTAGCGTTGAATAGCTACGAGCGGCAATAGCACCTGACATTTCACGTAAAAGCGGGGAGAGGGAATGTTCCGCAGTTTCAGTGGCAAACTGAACTCTGGTTTCCCACTCGCTTTGATATCGTGAGTAGCTCATGCCAAGAATCAACACCAATACCAGCATTAGGTGGGAAACAAAAAGCAGTTGATTGATGGTAAATGTTTTTAGCAATCTATATTCCGACGATAGGGTTAAACGTATTAGTTTTTATTCATAAGGCGATAAAACGGGCTCGGCGCAGGTGCCGTTTATACAGATGTCTTTATAGGTATCATGGCAACGCTGACAGAATGAAGCTTCTAGAGTCGGGTGCATGCTGCTGATGTCTTCCCCTTTTCGATTGTAGCTGCCATACATAGGAAGCCCACTAAAGTGCTCGGTAACCCAAATAATGCCTTGCACCTCAGAGACAGCAACGACCGTTGGCCCATCTGTGTAAGGACCGTGAGTTTTGTACTGCTCGAGCTTTTCTGGATTTACACGAATGGTCAGTGGTGAGCCTAAACCATCGTTAATCCATGCGTAGGAGCGCACTGCTTCTTGTATAAACAGTGAGGTGTCCGGTGGTAACACGGTGTCGGCAGGCAGTGTCATTGATTCTTTAACAACAGGCCACTCTTCCCATCCTTCGGGGTAGCTAGCAACAGAGTCTGCAAAAGCGGATGTTCCGGCAAACAATGAGAGCGCCAAAGTGTAAATAAAGCGCAAAAGAAAGCTTCGCTTCCTTGGTAACGACATAAGTAATCCTTTACTAACTGTGTGGCATTCAACCTGATTTTGAGATTGAAGTAGCATTCATAATAAATGTTTTTATCAAAATGTAAAAAATGCGTAGCGAATAATGTGTTTTGCTCGCATTTTGTTCGCCCATTAAATGCATGCGTTATGAGTCTGATTTTTCTAGCGGCTGATAATTGCGTAACTAACCCTTTCTCTTACTGAGTGTTCTTAAACTCGCATTCATGATACGCGTCATGTTTCATGGCTCTTTTATGGATAGTCACTTCGGTAACCAGAGTAACGAAAGTTTTTATTTCCCACTGCAAGCAATAGTGCTACCTTCCAATCCTGGCATAAACAGCTGTGTTTTATGTTGTAAGCAATATTTTAAATTGTTAATGGAAAGTGATATGGATAATCAAATCCGACTACGTGCCCTTGAGCAAACCGACCTTCGCTTTATTCATCAGTTGAACAACAATCGTTCAATTATGTCCTATTGGTTCGAAGAGCCGTATGAGTCGTACTACGAGCTGGAAGAGCTGTTTCGCAAGCACATCCACGACAGTAACGAGCGCCGCTTTATCGCCGAAAATAGTGAGAAACAGTCCGTCGGTCTGGTGGAACTTGTTGAAATAAACACGATTCACCGAAATGCTGAATTCCAAATCATTATTGCGCCTGACTACCAAGGTTGTGGCTACGCGCGAACCTTGATTAACAAAGCCCTGAACTACGCCTTTACCATTTTGAACTTGCACAAGGTGTACCTGAGTGTTGCGGTTAACAATGAGAAAGCGATTCACCTCTATGAAAAGAGTGGCTTTATCGAGGAAGGACACTTGGTGAAAGAGATATTCGTTAACGGCGAGTATTGCGACATCAAGCGTATGTACATTCTTCAAGATGCCTATCTACAGAATCGTCATCAGCAATAATGCAGTGACTGCCGCGAGCGGCTAGCTGAACATGTTTTGCATTAAGGACTTCTCTACGAGAGGTCTTTTTTTTACTTTATCCAAAACAACATGTCCTTGGTGCGATCATCCATTTCTTCCAGAAAAGCTGCCAATGGCTGACCATCTTGGACAAAAGAGATGCCAGTTGATCGCGTTATCAAAGGGGCGCCAACAATACCTTCCATCTGAGAAACAATACCTTCTATCTGAGAAACAATGCCTTCCAACCTAGAAACATCGTGTGGCATTACTTACAGCCCTCGCTGTTAATGTTCTTTCCTCATGTCCCAAACCTTTAGGTATACATTTGCGCAAAGTTGCGTATTTACTCAAGTGGTATATCGAAAATAGTTGCTAGAATTAGCGGATACTCATACGCATTTTTGCGAACAAGCATTTTGAAGTTGTTTGGGTGTATTGCCTTTTTTTGGCGCAATGATCCTTTAACGATGGGATAAGGCTGACAGTGACGGATAAATACGAAAATCAGGAACATGCTCAAGGCGATGACCAAGAAGAGGAAGAGCAAAAGCGAAACTTTTTTCGGCTTCGGTATTTAGAGCAGGACATGCCTTATATTGCTTGGGATGGCTGCACATATCGTGTGTGTGAGATTTCCGAGCATGGGATCCGTTTGCTGTTTGAAGGTGACGTTGTCCTCGATCAGCCATTTTCTGGCACCGTTCAATTTGAGGAAGGCTCAGCAGATATTCAAGGAAAAGCCATAAGAAAAGAAGATGGTGAGTTAATTATTCAACTCTTTCAGAAAGTAGAGTTGAAGAAAATTAATGCTGAACAGATTCGCCTTCGTCGAAAGTACAGTAAAGATTGAATACTCTTTGATAACAAGAATTTAAGTCAAAATTTTTCACCTAGCATCCTTACTTCTCTCACCTAAACGCCCATTAACTCCTCACTTTCTACAAAACTGGAACGCCTTCATTCTATTAACCACGGTATAGTTTCATGCCAACCGAATGTGGGTGATGCTTCGCACACCTGATCAAGGCAGGAAGCCTCAGTAAGCAAATAGACACGCAAACAAGGACGTGAACAGAAATGGCAGTAGAACAAAGTGTGGTTGAAAGCATCAATGCAGTATGGGCAACACCTTATGGCGTCGCTGCGAAATACATCTTTGTAAGCGGTATCTTATTGCAGCTTATTTTGATGATCACGCGCTACAAAATGCCCGTGACGGAAGCGTTGCTGGCGGTGCTTGGCTTCAAACCAGTCCGTAACAGAGATAAGTGGTTTAATATTTTGCACTTCGCTGTGATTGCTGTTCCGTTGGCTTTACTTGCCATCGCGCTTTGATGAGGCGGCAACACCTAAGGCCATCAATGTCGGTGATTCGCATTTGTGAACAGCGGGGGAGTGAAGCGCTGCCTATAATTAACTGCTGTATGTAAAGCCCAATACACTGCATGTTGCAGCGGGCTTTTAAGGCAGCCTTATGAAGAGTCGATGGATTCATTGTCGCCACATCGTGTTGGTTTTCTTCCTCGCCCTGATTGGTGCAGGGTGCGGTACGTCGCCCAAGCCAACTGCGTCATCCGAGCCTTTGTCTGACCGCGATTCATCCCCGAATTTAGTCTCACCGTCGCCTGTCAATTCACAGATCACAAAGCCTTTAGAATCTTCAGAATTCATCGAAGCGAATCAAAACGTCGCAGTGACTGACACCATCGTTGTGTCAGAGCACACAGATAATGTTGCGCCGTCTTCGTCGGTTGAAGCTGCTGTGGATGACGCTTCGTTAGTTGAAACATCATTGGATGAAGAAAGCCTGGAAACAGTGAGTGTTCCGCCTGACGTGCCAACACCACCAATAACTGCTGACACTACCCCTGTACCTTTCGACGAGGGCTTAGGGCCACCAGATCTGCTATGTGGTGAAGAAGGTGCCCCGCCATGTGGCGACGAAATCAAGATAGATGCCATATTGGTGGGGGATGCGACCAATTGGGGATGTGAAGGGAAGAACCTCTATTTCACCCCAAAAGATGGCGGAGAGTGTTGGAGCTGTCCAGACGGGTATCGCCGCACATGGAAAGCCATTCACAAAGACGAAAGCTGCAAAGAGCGAGGCTTCGGCTTCAACAAAGACAAGGTCGATGCCACATTCGTACGATCGGTTTATGGTTGCGAAGAAGGGCAGTTTGAAAAAGGCGGTGAGTGCTACCGTTGCCCTGCGGGTTCGTCAAAAGTGAGTTTTCTTTGGGCTTTTAATCCCGGCGCAGAATGTAAAACAGAATACTACTGCGATGAGGGCTTATCGCTGATGCCAGCCCCTGCCGAAGTGCTGCAAAATTTTGGCCCACCTTACGATCGCGTGTGTGGCACACCACAGGATATGCCAACCGTGATCACTGATTTAGCGAGAACCAAACTTGAAGAAGATCTGACACTGAGCCAAGCCGCCGCAGAGTTTGTCGTCGAAGTGGCAAAGCATGATGAATTACGACGCGCCATATCAGACAAAGACGGAGAGGAAGTGTATCGGCTAATTGTGCAAATGCCGAGTTACCTTGCACTGCGTGATGCGGCGATCGCCAATGGCTATCAATCTCTCACGTTGGGCGCAGCGCCTGAACTTGAAGTGGGCTTAGGCGCAACCACCGAATATGGTGTGGCACTAGATTGGCAGGGCAACACACGACCTTATGGTGTCATGGCCTATTCAAAAGGGGCGTCTTTAAGCGTGGGGCTCGGTGTGAGTGTTGGTGTGTGGAAAGAGGGTATTGAGAGTGATGCCGCAAACATCGGTGGCTATGCCCATGGCGCGAGTATCAGCGTGCCATTAGGGGTAGCCGACGTGGGCAGCGGTGCATGGTTTAGTTACTACCCAATCCGCTATCTCGGGCTTTCATTTAGTGCCAGCGGCGGCATCGGCCTTGAAACGGTGAACTACAACCAAGCGGTGACTATGTTGTATTGAAACTATCCATAAACGGCGGTGTTAGTGCGGTTCAGTATGAGGTTTGGGATAGGTAGCAGATAGTAGGTAACAGTTACAGAAGTAACGGTAAATGAGCGAGGTGCTGAACTCATTGTTGTATTAACGCATGGACGGTTTTCATGCCCCGTTTTTGGCGATTTCAAAGCTCACACCAATCACTTTTGTTGGCCTTCCAGAAACATCAAAATAGAGCTTTGCCCTTGATGTAAACCAGAATATGGATTTGTTTGTGCCTTCCACAGAGAAATCCCATGTGTGCGGCTCATCCTTACCAAATATGTTCAAGAGCTCTTCAATGGACTTTTCAGTATAGGGAAGCATGCAGTTTGGAAGATTGTTTTCGGCAACATTGAAGAGAGTCGCTGCATTCTTTGAGCATTCAACAGAGCCTGTCAGAACGTTCCACTCCCACGTCACGATGTCAG
Organism: Enterovibrio gelatinilyticus; assembly: GCF_028683095.1. Lineage (GTDB taxonomy): Bacteria > Pseudomonadota > Gammaproteobacteria > Enterobacterales > Vibrionaceae > Enterovibrio > Enterovibrio gelatinilyticus. Next base: position 18,065 of record NZ_JAJUBC010000015.1, read on the forward strand.
CCATGTCTAGCGCTTGGCGCATGCGATTTTCGCTGTCCATGATTTGGTTTAGGTATTCCTGACGCCGGTTTGTGGCAGCCGTGTCATTCACTTGCATTTGCTGAACGCTTTCTACCGCCTCATCACCGTATCTCAGCCATATCCAATTGACGTCTAAGTACTCTGCAAGACTTCTCAGGTTCTTGTATTCGATCTGTCCGCCCTTAGTCCATCGGTGAACGGAAGGAACAGAGGTGCCGATAGCTGATGCCACATGAGCTTGGGTTTTCTTCTTCTGTTTTAGAAGAGATGTAAGGCGTTCACTGAAGCCACTTTGATCCATTTAGGGTCCCCAATTTGATTTGGCAACGAGGCAAAAGCCGTTGGTTTACCGATCTATGGTGTGCATCATCCTAACAGGGCAGTATTTGGTGGTGGCGGAGCATGCCCACTGAAAGGCGGAGATTGGGGGCGTTATCCCGATACATCTGGCGGGGCGGGTTGGCCGACACAATATGAAGAGGTAACTCCATTGTGTGATGCTGTGCTGGTGGATATTAAATTCTTCACCAATCTTGATAACCAGTCTTGGAAAGAACCCACCAAGTACCTCGCGAATGCAGGGTTTAGAAACCAATCGGTAAGATACAAGATGCAGCCAGGTGAATATGGCGTGTTTACTGACCCATACAACACGGAAAAGGGCATTAAAAACCCAGACAGTCAGAACGTGCCTGAAGTGTTAACGTTAACCTATCCTGCGGCATCAGAGCCGGTGAAATACGTCGAGCCCCCTGTGATTGATTCCACCCTTGGAATGGTGCCAACAACAGACAGCACTTGCCGTCCAGTACTCATGGCAAACGTTTCGAATTGATGAGGTAACAATACTCTCCCCTCAAAGTGCCAAGAATCGAGCGCAATGAGGGGAGAAGCCAACACTAACCCCTGAGCTACCAAGCGGTGAGTTGTGTTGATGGAGGGGGCAGTTTTCTTCAGGACATTAATCGCTTAGCGCTGTTGACCTAAACTGCTTTTCACGCCTCTCAAACCTAAACCTAAACCAAAAAGGCCACGTTCGTAGCCCTTTAGCAAATCAATCGCCGTAAGTGTTTATTGGCTGGCAGGTTGATGCAGTTCGATCACGTTGTTGTCGGGATCACGAATGAAAAAGAACTTGGCGCCATTGATCTCGACGCGCTCGGTGATGGTGATTCCTAGCGCTTCAATCTTCTTGGAAACGACATCAGCATCAGTGATTTCAAGCGCGATGTGCGTGTAGCCGGGATATTTCATATCTTTTCGCATCAAGATATTGTCTTGAGGGGCATCGTCAGAGGCATTGAGAATAAAGTTAATGTTGATTCCTGATGGGTGTTCAACAATGGCAGCGGGCTCTGGACCAACAGGGCCTGCGATAAATTCAAACCCAAGCTGTTCGTAAAATTTTCTCGCTATTTCCAGATCTCTAACGCGAAGCCCTACGTGATTAATGCGCGTAATTTCTTTCATGGTATCCCTTATCTATGTGGTATTCCGCTTGTGTGGCTATGGCTTTTTCGGTGTGCCGAATAGGCAGCAATAACCGGCAGATAGTTGGATACATTATGAGAGAAGTTCGGCGTTCAGCGTGTAACAAGTGTTAGATGTGCGGTGGGATTCACGTGAGCTTTGATGGGAATAGAGCACGCTAAGAAACCACGTTATATCAGAGGAATAAAAATGGCTGTTCGGGTTGAACAGCCATTAATGGTGTAGCGGACGAACCAGTATCTTCGCTTACGCGATGGCGTTTTCGAGGATCTCGCGGCTAGTTTCTAGGGTAATGGCTTGGTTCTCGCCCAGTGCTGTCATGCCATGTTTGGTGAGCTGAGCAATGACTGCGTTAATGGCGGTTGCTTTGTCCGTGCCGTGCGCAGTGAATTGGGTTTCTAAGCCGAGTTGGTTGTAGAAGGCTTCAATGGCATCAATGGTGCGTTCTGCCAAATCATCGCTGTCTGCTAGACCAAAGACATTACGACCCATTTGTTCTAGCTTGGCGCGTTTGTATTCGATTTGGTTGCGCAGCAGTGATGGCTGAATAATGGTGAGTGAGCGGGCGTGGTCAACGTTCCACAACGCTGTGAGTTCATGGCCTATCATGTGCGTTGCCCAATCGTGCAGTACGCCACTACCAATCAGACCAAACAAGGCTTGGTTGGCACTAAACATCAGGTTTTTACGCCATGCGTCGTTGTCGCGGTCGTCAAATTGCTCACCCAAGGTTTTCAATGTGCGTAGCAGGGTTTCTGCATAGCCGTCTTGTACCATGGTGCCTGTTGGGCGCGTGATGTACTGCTCGCAGGTGTGAACCCAAGCATCAGCTATGCCGTTCACCAGTTGGCGTTCTGGCAGGGTTTTCATCACGTCAGGGTCAAGCACTGAAAAAACAGGGCGAACGCTTGGGTGCATGAAGGGCAGTTTGTCTTGGGTTTCTGCTTTGGTGATCACCGCTGCGGAATTGGACTCAGAGCCTGTTGCTGGCAGTGTGAGAATCGCGCCAAGTGGGAGCGCACTTTTAATGGCGTATTTACCAGTGAGAATGTCCCAGCCGTCGCCATCATATTTTGCGGCGGCTGCCACGTATTTGGAGCCATCGACAACAGAGCCACCGCCCACTGCCAAGATGAAATCAATGCCTTCTTGTTTGGCAATGGCAACCGCTTTGTCCAAGGTTTCTTTGGTTGGATTTGGCTCTACGCCTGAGAAATCGAGCCAAGTATGATCTTTCAGTGCTTCACTGACCTGATCGTAAACGCCGTTTTTCTTAATAGACCCGCCACCATAAATCACGAGCACTTTGCTTTGCGCGGGAATTTCGCTGGTAATAGCAGCGATTTGGCCTTGGCCGAAGTGAATGGTTGCTGGGTTGGAATAGGTAAATTGCATTGTGAGCCTCATGCTTTTCTTGGCAAGTGCCAGAACGATATCCTGCGCTTATCATAGTCTCTACTGCTAACGCAGTAATAGAAGATTCCTCCCTATTGTTTGCCTATTTATCGGTAAGTAGTTTGTATTGTTTAATAAATACGCAGGCGGAGAGTCGCGCTTGGGTACGGTGAAAAGCCTAGAGATACGGCGTTCAAAAGTAATAGGTGAGTGTGATTTCCCCAAAGCTATCCGGTTCTAAGCCAAAGAAAAAGTCACGAGAAGCCATTGATGATAACTCGTAGAGTGACGCTTCGAGCTCGATGTTGTCGTTGAGACGATGAGTGAGCGATATGTCGATGAGGTTTGAATAACTGTCGAGATCATGAAGCCACGACACGCTTAGGCTGGTGGAGTCGACGTCATTGAAAGAGGTGTGAATCGCCATTAACACGTCGTGTTGATAGAGTGAAAGTAGCCTGTCGCCAAGGCTATTGTCACTGTATTCGGCGATCATTCGAATATCAGCAATTGTGTCAAACACGCTGTAGAAGCTGTATTCCGCTGAGATCACCCACTGCGTTGCGGTGTCAAAACGGCCATAAATTGTGGGTGCATCCGAAACGTTCAGCACTTCCAGTTTTGTAAGTAAATCCTCGCTCACCCATTGCACGTCAACGCCCACTTGGGTAGCAACGCTATAAACCGGTGAAAACTGCCCTGCCTGTGGAATAAATGCGGGGGAGCGGTTCACACCATGAAAGCCAATGAGTGCAATGTCCATGCTGCTTGCTGTGAGGGCATAGCGCCCTGCAAAGCCGGGGTAATACGCGTCTTGATGATCAAGCCATTGCGCACTGTTTTCATTGATGTCGAAGCCAGCAGTTAGGCGTTCGCTATTATCGCGAAACCGTCTTTTTGGGGTGTAGGGGAGGTAGTAAAAGGTGGCTAACCCGTCGCCAAGGCTGCTGGTTAAACTTAACAGTGGCTGGCCCAGTTTGACGTCGCCATCGAAGTCCGCGCCTAAGTCGCGCTGGTTGAGAATATCAAGAATTTGCGCCCCTTCAGTTGCTCCCCAAAACACCACGTCATACCCCGCGGTGATATCAAAATTATCCGTGTAGGTGCGTAGTTGGGTTTTGTAGGGGTCAAACTCAATAGTGTCTGCGGCATCGCTTCGCGCTCTGAGCGCAGGTTCGATGATCCAGGTTGTCTCGTAAGGCCCATCGATAACAAAGCGTGGAATCACCGCCATGTCTGTTTGGTTGCTCGGTAAGTTAGGGAGTGATTCCCAGTGATGGCGATAGCTAAAAGAGATCTCTCCGGTTGGCGCTGTTGCCCCCGCGTGAGTGGTGAGTAGCATGGCGCTGATCAACAGGAAAACCTTCCTTGTATTTGGCATCTGGCGTTCCACATCCATGCTCATTCCCTTCTCATTATTGAGCGTTGCCATCATTTTCATCGCGTTCGATTACTTAATATCAACTATTCTTGATATATTGAATACTAAGTGCTTCGCGCTGAAAAGGGAAATCGAGAGGGATTACATATGTCGAGTATCGTGTCGGGGCTCATTAACTTTGGTTACAACCGAACATTTCTAGAACCCGTATGGACAGCGTTTCTCCTGTCCTTGCTTGCCATTGCGGTGTTTGATCCGCAGCAGCTTGCTGTTTCCATCGTGTTTATGGGTAACACCTTCGTTCTTATCATCCCGTTTATTTTGGCATCTTCACTCATCTATGCGTACGTTTCTGCCACGCAGGCTGATAGCTTGATTGCGGGGGCGCTTCAGGGGCGTCAAAGTGTCGTTATTCTTACGGCTGCCATGTTTGGTGCGTTATCACCGTTCTGTTCGTGTGGCGTGATTCCTTTGATTGCCGCCATGTTGGCGATGGGCGTGCCACTTGCGCCTGTGATGGCATTTTGGATTGCTAGCCCAGTGATCGACCCCATGATGTACCTGCTCACAGCAGGTATTGTGAGCTGGGAGTTTGCGACCATGAAAGCACTCGGTGCGATTGTGCTCGGGTTAGCTGCGGGCTGGGCGGTTTACTTTGCGCAGGCGGCGGGGTATTTGCTTAACCCGTTGAAACCTTCGGTGACTGGAGATGCCACAAAGCTTGTCGCGCAAGAGAAACCAGTTTGGCGTTTTTGGCATGAGAAGGCGCGACAAGAGGTGTTTATAGAAAAAACCACCCACATCATGATGCTGTTGATGAAATGGCTGGCGTTGGCTTTCTTGTTAGAGAGCTTGTTGGTTGCTTATGTGCCAACAGAGTGGGTTGCAGGGTCGTTTGGTGGTGATACTCAAGCCCCTATTTTGTGGGCCACTGTGATTGGTGTGCCTGCTTATGTAAATGGCTATGTGGCAGTGCCTTTGGTGGCGGAATTGATTAACAAAGGCATGCAACCCGGCGCGGGCATGGCCTTTTTGATCGCTGGGGGGATTACTTCCATTCCCGCGATGATTGCGGTGGTAGCGGTAGCGCGTATTCAGATCGTGATGTTCTACGTGGGTGTCGCGTTGGTTGGTTCGTTTGCTTGGGGCGTGATTTATCAACTTTGGTCATAAGTAGATAAGTAGATAACGAGATGACAGAAGATTGGATGGCATTCTTGGCCTCGTTTGTGAGCCCTGTCGCCACGACGGTATTCTTTTTCACGACCTCAGCCGTGTTGAGTCTGCTATTTGCCATTGTGTATGTGCTGTTCAGCCGAAGTGGCTATCCGCTGCTTTCGGCCATTTCTGAGTTTCTTATCGAAGTCTCTCGCGGTGTGCCAACAGTCTTGTTTGTGCTTTTGATGGGCAACCTTGGCCTAGCTCCCTATTTTTCAGGGATTGATGTAGAAGGCTTTATTCCTGGCGTGGCTTATGGATTTGGCTTGGCAGCGAGTTTTATTATCGTGGGTTTGGCGTTTTCCAGTTCAGGCCATTTGGCGAGGATCATCGAAGCGGCCATTTCTACGATCAAACAAGATACTATTGATTACATGGAAACTCTGCACCTTGGTGCGTTTGCGAAAGTCAGGCTGATTTTCTTTGAGTGTGCACCAGCACTGATCCCTACGGTGTCTGCGAGGCTGGTTCACCACTTACATAACACGGCATTTATTTCGATGTTTCCGATTGCGGGTATTTTTGCCGCAATGCGAACTGGCGTGATCGAAACAGCCAAGGTGATCCCTTACCTGACGTTTGCGACGTTGCTTTTTGTGCTGTTGGGGACGGCGATACACGTTGCGGGTAATGTGCTCGCCAAGCGATTGTTGACGAGGTGACGCTACAACAGAATGTCAAGATGACTGGACGAAGCCTTCTTGGAGTTTGCCAACGAGATCCGTCACCATGTCTTGTTCTTGACCGCAGCAGTGTTCTAGCAAAAAGGTAAGAAGTAACCCAATGGTATCCATGTTCACAAAGTAACGAATGGTTCTTCCTTCGCGCTTCCTGCGCACCAGTTTCGCATTGTACAAAATGGACAGGTTAGTCGACATCGTGTTCTGTCGAATACCGAGTTTGTCTGCAATTTCCCCTGATGACAATCCCTTCTCTCCGGCTTTAATTAAAAGCCTGAATACATCCAGTCTTGTCTCTTGCGCTAACGCGGCGAATGTTTTTGCTGATTCTTCTGAATTCATAGTTTTTATAGATTGTGTCGTTTTATAGGGTTCATTCAAGCATCTGTTTTTACGCTCTATTTTGATGCCGCGTAGGTCAGTTTTCTAAACACATCGGAGGTGTAGATAACTGAATATTAACACGCCACCAAAGAAAACACACAGTTTCATAACCCATTGATGCCAGTAACCATTCTTAACGTTCTCATAAATGAAATCAAAATATCTGTATATCTTGATATAATGAATATATGAAAATATGGACGTGTGACTCAGTGCTAATTTGATTACGGATTCAGTAGTCGGCAGGAGGTTTAGCTAGATGGAAGGCAGCTTTGATATTGCTCAAAAGATGTTATTTGGTCTTCCGCACGCTCAACCAGGCGGGCTGGTTCTGACGTGGTGTTTGTTTCTTGTCACCCTCTGTTTTTCTGTTCCTTTGTCTTATTTGCTGGTGTGCCTTTGCAGTAAAAAATTGGTGCTGCACTCCACGTCAGGTGCATGTTTTGCACTGGTGAGAGGTATCCCTCCCTTAGTGATCATTTTTACCATTGATTATTTTTTGCCTCTCGACGCGTCGGCGAAAGGGATCATGGCGCTCACCCTCTATTCCATGTCTCATCTTGTTCCGATATTCGCCAAATACATTCACCTCTATCCCGAGAGTTTAGAGCGTGTCGAAAGCGTGCTGAAGATTGGGATCATCGCAAGATATGCGCGATTACGAGCGCATTGGGTGTTCAAAAAGAGTTTTCTGGCGATGCACACCCACTTTGTCTCGCTGTTTAAGGACACCAGCATCGTCATTCTTATTGGGTTACTCGAACTCAGTGCGCTCACCAATCTGTTGGCAAGCCGCGCATACCAACTATCCGATTGGCTGACGATCTTCGCGATTTGCTCCGCGCTCTATTTTTTCAATGTGCAGCTCCTGAATTTTGTTGGAGATAGGCTGCGCCACTCCGTTTTTCGGTCTCACGACCGAGCAACGTCACGCATCAACAACGTAACGCATTAACGAAGGAGAGTTTATGTTCCGTATGGCTTTGGGATTCATCTTTGCAGTGTTAATAGGTGCCTTTACCTCTGCTCAGGCACAAGAAAATACCTCTGTTATCGATCGTGTTAAGGATCGTGGAGAGCTCGTCGTGGGTATCCGTCAGGACAACCCACCGCATTCGTTTATCAATGAACAAGGTGATTGGGTTGGCTTCGATGTGGATATAGCCAACGCTGTTGCTGAGAAACTGGGCGTGAAAATGAAGCGCGTCCCTGTTGATGAAATTACCCGAATTACCTATTTGCAAAACGGCAAGATTGATATGGCTGCTGCGTCCATGAGTCACACGTGGAAGCGTGATGATGCGGTGGATTTTTCGCAAACCTACTTTTGGTCAGCCCAGACATTTCTGGTGCGAAAAGACGGTGCGAAAAACCTAAAAGATCTCGTGGGGAAAAAAGTCGGTATGAACCGAGGCAGTCACTCCATTGGCAATTGGAAAAAGTGGCTTGAGAAGAACGGCTATGAAGTCAATGAAGAGGACATCATTGAGTTTGGTAACAAACAGATTGCCATGAATGCTGTGCTTTCCGGGAAGATCGCAGGTTGGGCGGAAGATGCCGAAGTGCTGGCGAATTATGCGAAACCAAACCCTGAGCTTATCGTTTTAAGTGGGGAAGCCATTGGCATGAAACAAGATGGTCTCGGTGTTATTGAGAACGACAGCAAAATGCGTGATGCCATCAACCATGCTCTTCAGCAGATCGAATCCAGTGGTGAATATCTCCCTATTTATAACCGCTGGTTCGGACCAGATAGTGACACCCCTGTGCCCCTCGATAACCGCATCGAAGTATGGCCGGGCGGCTAAGGCGAAAGGAGGAGTAAGTATGTTGATTGATCGCAGCTTGTGTATCCCAGATCCGTCGCAACCCGCTTTGTGTCTGACCGATGCCAAGGTGGAGATCTCGCCGCCAACCGGAACGCATTTTTGGGGGCAATGGTTTGCTCGCGATACGGAAAAAGAAAATGTGTCCGTGCTAAATGGCGTCAACCTCACTGTACCTGCGGGTGCGTGGTACATGCTGGTCGGCCCTAGTGGTTGCGGAAAATCCACCTTACTGAGCGTGTTGAACAACCTGACGCCGCTCTCGAGTGGGCAGGCGTTGAAATTTGGCGTTCCTGTAGATTGCTGGGGGCGTAAATGGGAGTGCTGCCCGGGCACGCGAACGGGAACCGTGTTTCAGACGCCTGCTTTGTTCGATCAACTCACGGCGCTTGAAAATGTCTGTATGGGCTTTGAGTGCCGTGAGAAATGCACGACGCAGGAAAAACATGACAAAGCGTTGCTGGTGATGGAGGCGCTCGACGTAGCCCGTTTTGCCCTCCGGTTCCCGAGTGAGTTATCGGGCGGTCAACAACAGCGCATATCTATCGCGCGCGCTTTGGTGGGCGATCCTGATCTTCTGTTGATGGACGAACCATTGTCGGCGCTCGATGAAGCCAATGCCCGCATTGTGAATCGCTTGCTATTGGAGCGACAGCAAGCGGGAACCACGATTCTGATGGCATCTCACCGTTTGGGTGAATGCTTGGAAGCCTGCTCCGCCAAAGTCGAAATGGACGCTGGCGTGGTGACCTCTGTGGATGTGTGTAATTTCTTGCCAAAAGACTTGCCAAGCTCCACACCAAGAGACTTGCCGCAAGACCTGCCTCAAACCGTAGAGATGTCGAAATCTGACGCTCTTAAACCAACAAGGAATGCAAGTGTATGGAACTAAAGTCGCAAGATGTCAGGCTGTTCGATGTGCAACTGACTTATCAAACGGATTACCTGTTTAAAAACGTCGCCAGTGAGCATGGCAATCAGGCGGGCGACCCTTATATGAGTGACGAGCCGGATCCTGTTGGCAATAACAGCGGACCGTCTACGCCAGCCTTGCTGGGAAGTGCGGTTGGGCACTGTCTATCGGCGTCGTTGCTCGAACATATGCGCTTTCATGGCGCAAACACTGAGGAAGGCTGCATCGTGACGGATGCGCAAATCACAGTGCATAAAGGCGATGAGGGATACCCCCGCATCCGTGAAATCAATGTGACGATAAGGGCGAATGACGGCGGAAAACTCAGCAGTCAAAATCGCGCTTCCATAGAGCGGAATTTCAAAAAGCACTGCACTGTCTCTGCTTCTTTGTCTCCGGCTTTCCCTATCAACGTCACTGTTGAATGGACATGAAGGAGAGATTAAGTGTCAAACATTCTTACTGAAACCCAACGCGTTCAGAGCCAAGCGTATAAAGATCTTCTGGCTTATGTGGTCACCAATACGATCTCTGGCGAGATCATGGCGGTGAACAATTACACCACTATGGTCCCCTTGATTGATGACGTGGATGAAAAAATCCATGTGGTTAAGCAAGCGAGAGATGAGGGTGGCCATGTTAATGCGCTTTCAAAACTCGCGGCGCATGTCGATTTCCCAACCATGAAGGGCATGGTTGAGCCTCAGTGGAAAGAGATTGGCCGTTTTGTGAAAGAGCGTGCCAGAGAAGGGGATTTGACTGCCTGTATCATCGCGCAGGACATCATGGTTGAAACCTTCGCTACCGTGGCTTACACCGCCCTGCAACGCAACACGGACAAACATACGCGTAGTCTTGCTGCCAGTATCTACCTTGAAGAAGTGGCTCACTTGCAGCACGGTGTCGACCAAATTCATCGCATGCTCGATAACGATGCGGAAGACGTTCACCGTGCGTTTGAGATGGCACACAAAGCAGTGATGCCAGCCATGATGAGCATGGTGAATTACAACTGCTTTAGCCTCTGTGACCAGCTGAAAATCAAGTGTTCTACGGTGTCGCTGGGTGTGATCGAGCAAGATTTGGATCAACTGCGTATCGACGCTATTGATACTTATATGGAGAAAATCGATCGCATTGGATTAGATCCGAATCGTGTTGCCCCATTGTTTTCATCGCTCGTGGACGATGACCCTTCTAAATGGCAACCGAAAAACAAAGACGATATCTCAGGGATCAGTTGCTGCCATTGATGGCGAAACTCGGGCGAAGCTTATGCTTCGCCCAACTCAAACTTGGCCCAATATTGATTTGCAAGACATTAACAAGGATGAATGTGCATGCGTATTCTAGTTCTCGGTGCAAATGGTTAAGTGGGGCGCTTGGTGTCAGCGGCCATTTTAATGGAAGCGAATCACCAAATTGTTCTGGCTTCGCGAAGCCCAGACTCCTTTGAGTCGTTGAAAAAGGACATTGTGCATCTCGCAAAGGATACGTTAGCAGCATCTGAGGAAGCGCTAACACTGAGTGACAGTGAGCTGGAAGCCCTGTTCGATACCGTGTGTTTCAATGACACATTGTTTGATGCACCTGAGGTTGTCGGTGTGGACATGGTGATTAACTGCATTGGCTCGGTGGAATACTTCAACGAAGAAAATCTTCAAGCGGTTAATGTAGAACTCACGCGCTGGATATTGGCGCAATCGAAAGCCAAAGGGATTGAGAAACACATCTACATTTCCACCGCCTTTGCCCCAGCCGTCAGCGACGGTCAAATTGAAGAGCGAGTTTATGGGGATGAAGGGGACGACCCAACGCTTTATACCAAAACCAAACGTAATGCTGAGCGTCAGGTAGCGGAATCTGGCCTCAACTACCTGATCATTCGCCCTTCCGTTGTGATTGGTGATAGTCGCACCGGACACTACGCGGGAAAGCGCTACGGTATATACCAACTGTGGGATGGCGCCAAGCGGTTACTTCCGGAAAAAATCGATGTGATGCGGCTTGCTTGCCCCGATGGGCAGATGAATTTCCTGCATCAAGATGCGCTCATTGAAGTGATGCGCTTTGTGCTCCGCCATCCAATCGATAACAACATCATCAATCTGGTATCAGATTCCACGTTAGCGCCCACCATGGAAGATTTGTGGTCGTTGCTATTTCAAGAAATTGGTCAGCCTGAACAGCTTGAATGGGCAGCGAGTAATGACACCCTCGATTACCGCGGTTTGTCGCCGAGAGTGCGTGCGTTTAATGCGTTTTGTCGCACTAACTTGGAAATTGCGAGCAGAAAATGGACTTTTGATCGCTCCACCATCAATGCAATGAAGGCTCAAGGATTGCCATTTGCCGAGGCGCTACTGCCAAGTATCGGTGTGTGTCAGGCGCATTACATGTGGTTGTACAACGAAAACAAAGGACGAGTGTTTAATGAATAATGTGACCACCAAAGTATCGAGTTTTGAGCAGTTTCTCATTCGGTTGGTTTCATCCGTACTTGCCCGTCCCAAGCTCACGCTGATCATTGTGTTGGGCGCGATATTCGCGCTTGCTGGGGGATTGGCAACGCTGGAAGTGAATAACTCGGCACGTGTATTTCTTGCTGTGGGTTCTCCAGAAAAAGTGGCTTTGGATGAACTAGAAGCTAACTATTCCAAAGACGAAAACGTCATGTTTGTGGTGGTTCCCCCAGAGGGAGAATCCGCCACTAGCCCCAAAACGTTGTCGCTCGTGCGTGCATTGACCGATGAGTTGTGGCAATCCCCTTACGCGAGAAAAGTGACCTCCTTGGTGAACTTCATTGACCCTGTTGCCGATGCAGATGGCGGCGGAATGATTGTTGACGATTTGGTCATGACTGGGGAAGAAGAGAGCGCTGAAACGCAGGAGACCTTGTCTCGATTTTTTGAGGAACGGCCTGACGTTATCGGTAACTTGGTAGCGAAAGAGGGCAATGCCACCACAGTATTTTTAACGGTTGCCATGTCCAGCCAAGACTTGTTGGCCGTAAAAAAAGTGGCGCTGCATGCGCGTGAACTTCAACAAACGTATCTTGAAAAATACCCGGATTATCAAATCTATCTGACAGGCTTAGTGATGTTGGATTATGCGCTCAACGAAGCCAGCGACAATGATTCGGGGTCACTGGTTCCCATCATGATTGTGTTGGTTTTAGTGCTGATCGGCGCATTATTTCGCGCGTTCGTGCCGCCTTTGATTGCGTTGATGGTGATCCTTCTCAGCATTCTTGCTTCCGTCGGCGCGGTGGCGTGGGCGGGTATTCAGCTCAATACTGCATCTGGGGCAGCACCGTTGATCATCCTTGTGTTGGCGGTCGCCAATGTGGTGCACATTCTGACGAAGACGTATCAGTTACGCCATACGATGCCAAACTCAAACCCCCAGACCATTATTCTTGCTGCGATGGCATACAACGTTGTGCCTCTGTCGCTCACCAATCTCACGACGTTTGTGGGCTTTATCAGCCTTAACTTTTCTGATGTTGTGCCGTTTGGCGAACTAGGCACTATCGCAGCGTTGGGGGTGCTAACCAGCCTGGTGGTTAACCTCACCATTACACCTGTGGTGCTGCAAGCGTGGTTATCTCGTCGTAAAAAGCCATTACCTCGTTTGCCTAATGTGCATTTTGGACGGCTGGCTGAACGCGTTTGTGTGAATGCACGTTGGATCTTGTTTGTGTTCGGATCGCTAGGGGTTACTGCCTTGCTTGGTTTGCAGTTGATCACCTTCAATGACAACTTTGTCGAGTACTTTGATGATCGCAATGCATTCCGTGGTCAGACAGATAGCGTGCAGGAACATTGGGGCGGCATGGGGTTGATTGAATACTCCTTTGACGCGCCAACCGGTAAGACCGTCGCGGATTTGGCTTATTTGGAACAAGTAGACGCCTTCGCGCAGTGGCTTCGTCAGCAGCCCCATGTGAATGCTGTTATCGCGCTGCCTGACCATTTAGCAAGATTGAATCAAGCCTTTAATAACCTTGATGCGCCAACGCTTGCCGACGACCCGTATCTCTCGTCGCAGCTTTTAACTACTTATGAAATATCTGCGCCATACGGGCACAGCCTCACTGACCGCGTCACGCCAGATTATGTCTCGTCTCGATTGTCAGTGATGACGGATAACTTGTCTTCAGCGGAAACCATTGAGATAGAAAAGGCGGCAGAGGATTGGATGCAACAGAACGCGCCACTGCTTGCCGGAACGTCGGGCACGGGACTGTCGCTGGCTTTTGCATATGTGTCTGAACGAAACAGCATGTCCATGCTATTGGGTAATTTAACCACCATCGTTACCATCTCGTTCTTGCTGTTACTGGCTTGGCGTTCTTGGACGATGGGGATATTCAGCCTGATCCCTAATTTGCTTCCTATCATGATCGTGTTGGGAATTTGGGGCTATTTTGTCGGCGAGATCAACTTGGCGGTCTCTGTGGTGGGGGCCATGGTCATGGGGATCGTGGTTGATGACACTGTGTATATTTTGACGAAATATCAGGAGTCGCGAAAACAGGGGGCTTCGGTGGAGCAAGCGGTGGTCGATGTGTACTCGGGCGTGGGGCTTGCGCTGATCACCACAACCGTGGTGATTGCTTTGGGTTTCGCGGTCATGGCGACATCGAGTTTCGCCATTAACGCCAACCTTGGTTTGTTAGCGCTTGGCGTGGTGATTGTGGCATTGCTTTACGATTTTCTGTTTATCCCCGCGCTGCTGATTACGGTGAATCATGCATTTCAACGACACACGGCTCAGGAGGTTTAGCATGGAAAAGACAATTCCTTTTGCACTGTCAGCGCTTTTGTTTTCGTCGCCATTGCTGTTTACGTCTTCATTGATGGCGGCAGACAATAACGCGGAAAAAGGGCGTGAAATCGCTGAGAAAATGGATCAATCCTATTCTGGTTATGGCACTTCTAGTGCCGATGGAGAAATGGTGCTCTATTTGGGTAATCGCGAAGTGAAGCGCTCGTTTCGTAGCCTGACGTTGGAAGACTTAGATAACTCTCCCTCGGAATACAATGTGCTGGTGTTTGAATCCCCCGGTGACATGAGAGGCATTGCGCTGCTCACCCATGCGAGAACCGAGCCCGTTGACGATAACCAATGGTTGTATCTGCCCGCAGCGTCCCGTACTAAGCGTATTTCTAGCTCCAATGTTTCGGGGAAATTCGTGTCATCTGAGTTTTCTTATGAAGATCTCGCGAAACAGGAAGTGGATGAATACACCTACCAATGGCTCGCGACAGAGCCTTGTCCAAACAGTGGTTTGACGTGTGAGGTGATAGAAACCTATCCCAAAAACAAGAACTCGGGCTACACCAAACGCGTGATTTGGGTAGACACGGAAGAGAATCGGGCTCAGAAGGTTGTTTTCTACAATCGTCATGGTGTTCATGAAAAAACGCTACTGCTGTCAGATTATACTTTGCCGGATAACGGGCGTTGGCGTCCACTGACGCTGGATATGGAAAATGCGCTAAACGGCAGAAGAACGGTAATGAAGTGGTCGAATTATCAGTTTGGTGAAACGCTCAAAAAGAACGACTTTAAAAGCCAGCGATTACAGGCCCTGTCTCGCTAGCACTGGTGATTCGAAGGTTAGCAACAAGCAATAACTGACCTTTATTGCAGCAGTGCGTATCGACCAGGAAAATGGTGTTTTAATGGCCCATGTATTGGTCGATAAGTGCTTCGAGCTTGCTTTCTAGTGCGGTCTCAAAGTCGTCCAAACTATGATCCAAGCTCGAAAGGTATTTTGCGGCTTGGTCTTGGGTCATTTTCTTTCCGAGTACGTTGAACTGCATCTCAGGAAGACTTTTGTCATTTCGGGGTACAACATCAAGTGCGATGTGGTCGGTATTCAGTGCCTGCATCTCTTGCGTAATGTACTGACAGAAATCATCAATTTTGTCTGCGCCTTGTGGCCCCAAGCAGCCGGGTTCAAGGCGACAAATTACGCTTAATTTCATGTTGTCAGGTACTGAAGACGTGTTTCCCATACAAAAGGCTCCAAAGTGATTGTGTGCATACGGTTTAAAAAAGCATAAACCACAATCGGAAGCCATGCTGGTTTTGTCCATCGTTCACGTGCTTCAAGCACAGCGCCTTCGCGAGTAAGCAGAGCAAGATACGTGAATAGCGCGATGCAAGATCGGGGAGCGACCAGATCTTGGTGGGCACAACTATCAATTGGGAAGAAATGTGATTTCTGTTACACTTCTCGCCTCTCCAGTAAGTCGTGTTGATTACACTGGATTACCTAACACTAGGATTCGTTTTGACCAATAATGATATTTTGCGTCGTATTCGCTACGCGTTTGATTTTAAAGATAAAGCAGTCGTTGAAATTTTTGCTCTTGCTGACGTTACCGTGACGCAAGACCAAGTGGTTGCTTGGTTGAAGAAAGATGAAGACGCGGCGTTCGTTAAGATGAACGCTGTTGAACTGTCTTCGTTCTTGAACGGCCTGATCAACCTAAAACGCGGCAAGCGCGAAGGCGAACAACCTAAACCAGAAGCACGTTTGAGCAACAACATGGTGTTCCAAAAGCTTCGTATTGCGTTGAATCTTAAAGCCGAAGATATTTTAGACATCTTGGCGCTGGTGAACTTCAACATTAGCAAGCATGAACTGAGTGCGTTTTTCCGTAAGCCGGACAACAAGCATTACCGTGAATGTAAAGACCAGATTCTACGTAATTTCTTGACGGGTGTTCAGCGTCAACTGCGCCCAGACGATGTGACTGAATACGCTGAGTAATCGTGTGACCTTGTCATGAGAATCGCTGAGTAAACCGTTGGTATAACGTGGTGTTCAGCCAAAACAAAGCCCGACTCGTTCGGGCTTTGTTGTATCTGGGAGAGACTAAAGTGTTAGCGACAAATACGGGAGGTGCGATTAACGGTTCTTCGATGCAAACTGTTTGATGCTGCGTTTGCTGTTGCTGCGGCGATTGGCCTTTTTGTCTCGCGGAGCGCGTTTACGTTCACCCGTCGCGCTGGCTTCTGCGGGTTTGTCGGTCACAGGAAAACCATCCAATTCATTCAAGGCAAGCTCGCGGCCTGTGAGCTGACGAATTGCTGCTAGCGCGTCTTGTTCGCCGTGACATACCAATGACAAAGCAAGACCATTTTCACCTGCACGAGCGGTACGGCCTACGCGGTGTACGTAAACAGGGGCATTAGGCGGCAGATCAGCGTTGATCACCACAGGTAAGGCATCAATGTGAATACCGCGTGAAAGCAAATCGGTGGAGACCAGTACGGTGATATTTCCGGCTTTAAAGTCAGCCAACGTTTGTTCACGTGCGGCTTGGTCTTTGTCACCGTGCAGCGCTGCAACGGACACGCCCGCTTTGGCAACTTTTTTTGCTAAGGCATCAGCCGCATTACGCTCAGCCACAAACACCAGCACTTGCTTCCAGTCATGCTGCTTGATTAATGCAATTAGCGCCTGCGCTTTGCTGCCCTTGTTAACCAAATACACGCGCTCTTCAATCTCATCGACCACGCTGTTCTTTTCGTCTGCTTCGATACGAACAGGCTTAAATAGCAATGCCAACGCCGCAGATTCAAGGGCAACGGGAAGGGTGGCGGAAAACAGCAGGGTTTGTCGCTTGGGAGGCATGGCGGCGATGATGCGCTGCACATCTGGCCAGAATCCCATTTCTAATAGGCGATCGGCTTCATCTAGCACCAAATGTTTTACCCCAGAGAGTGTCACAAGGTTTTGATTGATGAAGTCCAGCAAGCGGCCGGGTGTGGCAACGATGACTTGAGGCTGCAAGGCAAGTGCGGCGATTTGCTGTTCTGGCTCAACACCACCACAAAGGGTAAGCACTTTGATACCTAGTGATGTGCTGACATCTTGAAGAGATTGCGCGACTTGCATTGCCAGCTCTCGCGTGGGTACAAGTACTACATTTTGAATGTTGGTGTTCTCGATGTCAGTGCGCTGGAGCAGTGGTAGGCCAAAAGCCAGTGTCTTACCGCTGCCCGTTTGGGCCATGGCAAGCATATCGCTTCCTGCAAGCGCTACGGGAATGGCCTCACGCTGTATTCGCGTTGGTGTAGATAAGTGGCTTGGCATTGCACTAAGCAAAGCAGGGGTCAGGTTCAGCGCAGAAAAGGTCATGGGCATTCACGTTTAGAAGTCAAAGTTTCAAGGCGCGGAGTCTACCAGTGTGTCGCGTGAAGTTGTACAGAAAAGCGGAGTGTGACCAAGGAAAATAGTCGCAAAAGGGTTATCTATCAGCGTTGCAATATTGAGGCTTTTTTGTGCAGATGGTTGTTTATTCGATAGCTTCTGATCTGTGATCTAGGTTGCATGGATGCAAACATAAATTGTTCAAAAAAATAGCCCTTGAAAATCGGAGGGAAAGGAGAGATTATCCGCGCCCTCCGTGTTTCTTACTCAGTGCTATTGTACTATGAACTTTACTCAGTTTGATTCGTTACCCCCTCCTCAGATTGCTGAAAGAGCGGCGGAAATTGGTGTTGCTAAGGCAACGAAAGATCCGGCGAAATCTTTTCTTCTGGCTATTTCTGCCGGTATTCATATCGGTATTGCATTTATCTTTTATACCACGGTTACCACGGGTGCGGGTGACATGCCTTGGGGCATGACACGCTTTGTCGGTGGGTTGGCGTTTAGCCTTGGCCTTATCCTAGTGATCATTACCGGTGGCGAGCTTTTCACAAGTTCGGTTCTCACTTTGGTGGCGCGAGCCAGTGGTAAGATTACCTGGAAAGCCTTATTTAAAAACTGGGCTGTGGTTTACGCAGGCAACCTCGTGGGGGCTGTTTTGCTGGTGGTTTGTATGCTCATTGCCAAACAGTACATGTTTGATGACGGGCAAGTTGGCATTAATGCCATGAAGATTGCAGAGCACAAGCTGCATCATGGTTTCTTGCAAGCTGTCGCGCTCGGCATTATGTGTAATGTGCTGGTGTGTATTGCGGTTTGGATGACCTATAGCGGTCGCACGCTAACGGACAAAATCGTGGTGATGATTTTACCTGTCGCCATGTTTGTTTCGGCGGGTTTCGAGCACTGCATTGCGAACATGTTCCAAGTGCCAATGGCGATCGGTATTAAGTATTTTGCACCAGAATCCTTTTGGCAGATGACAGGCACGAATATCGCTGATTTCGCTGACCTGAACATGATGACGTTTGTGGTTAACAACCTGATCCCTGTGACATTGGGTAACATTATCGGCGGCGGTTTGTTCGTGGGTATGTGGTATTGGATGATTTACCTGCGCGATTAATGGCGACGGGTTTATAGTCAAATTTTCTACCGTGCGCTAAACGGCGTGAACGGGGTAGGCCAATGGCAATTGCCATTGGCCTTTTTTGTTGCTCGAAGGTCGAGGTCGAAGCGACAAAAAGTGAAGAGATAGGGCGCTTTAGTTGCTTGAGCCGCTATCGTCTTTTTGCATTTGACACTCAGGGGCTTCTGAACCTTCTGGGCAGTCAGTCTTGGTTTCGCTGGCTAAAGCCATACCTGAAAATAAAACCGCAAACGCTAACATCATTGTTTTCAACATATTCATAGTTCGTTCTCCTTTTCCTGTGGAGTCTTGGGTTAAGTGTTTTGCTGCAGCCAGTACACTTTGGTTCAATAGGAAGGGGAGAATGTTAGCGTTCGGTAATGGTTGTGTTAGGCGAAAATGGAGTCCAACTAAATAGACATACGTTGATAAACTGTCCGAAAGGGGGCGTGGTGTTGACGACAAAAACTGGAAGCGGTGTTTAACATTTCTACTTGTAGCGTGAAGGGGGAGGGCATGATGAAGGTTGGCTTCTGCGTTGCAAAATGTTGTTCAGGAAAGGGTTACGGGGATGACTATTGATAAGACCGTAAGTGAAAGGAAAACGAATGTTGATTCAGTGTTCGAGGCAACATGAGATATTCACTCGACTTTGCTCTTTAAGCCATGCTGAGTGAATATCACACTAGATAGATGGGTGATTCAATTGAGCGCCATTCAGCTCTCCATGCTCAGCTCTCAATGCTCAGGTCTCGATAGATACGTCTTTGATGGGGGAGCTACAGCAACTCAGAATGTAGCCTTCTTCTATTTCTTCTTCACTGATCCCGCCGTTATGCTCCATGTTCACTTCACCAGACAGCAAGCGAACCTTACAGGATCCACAGATACCCATGCCGCACGCTTTGGGCACGTGAATTCCCAATTTGGCACTGGCAGCATGAATGGTTTCGCTCTCATTGACAGTGACCGACATACCTTCGTCAATGAATTCGACGGCAAACCCAGTGCTAGGTTGCTCATCGGCAATCAGTGCTTGTTCAGCGGACTCTTCTGCATCTTCAATCGCATCTGGTGGTGTTTCGCCGAAGCTCTCTTCATGGTAGCGACTCATGTCGTAACCAAGGTCGATCAGCATTGTGCGTACCGCTCGCATGTAAGGCTCAGGGCCACAGCAATACACTTCGCGTTGCAGCACGTCAGGGGCAATCAGTAGCAGCAGAGCTTGGGTGAGAAAGCCGCGGTAGCCATGCCAGCTCTCTCCAATGTCATAGCGTTCGCAAATGATGCTGAGTTCGAAGTTATCAATGCGTGACGCGATCAATTCGAGTTCTTTAAGGAAGATAATGTCTTTGGGGGTTTGGGCGCTGTGAACAAACTTCATGTTAACCGCGCCGTTGGTGTCATACCACCAACGCGCCATCGACATCACGGGGGTTATCCCGACGCCCCCGGAAAGGAACAAGGCCTTGTCGGTGGGGAAATCAATACAGTTGAAGTTCCCAATAGGGCCATGTACCGCCAGTTCGTCGTCGACGCGTAAATTGTCGTGTAGCCAATTAGAGACTTGCCCGTTTTTGACCCGTTTTACGGTAATCGAGAAGCTATAGGGAACAGAGGGTGACGAAGACATGGTGTAACTGCGCATGACTTGCTCGTCATCGATGAGCAACTCTAAGGTGACAAATTGCCCTGGCTTAAAGAAGAGCAGCATGGGTGTTTGGCTGACAAAGCAGAAGGTTTTAACGTCATGAGTTTCTTGAATGATTTTGACACAGCGCACCAAATGGCGCCCGTTAGACCACGTTTGGGTGCTTACTGGGTTGAGGCTATTCTCTACGTTTGTGTCCATTTCACTCATTGCCATCGTCCCCAAGTTGCGCGTGCTATTCGCGAGTCATCATCCATCTGTTGTCGCTGCTCAATCTATGATCGAAGCATGTCATTGAACACGTGATAGAAATATGACGATCACGCGTTCAACATGCGAGTCAGCTACAACAGATTTTGGGTTGATTTTCGCCATGCGAATTACGCAAACACGACATCGACATGCCTTAAATGACCACGGCTATCCCAAGTTTTCTTTCAGGCGCTCACAGTACCAATTGACGAAATTTATCACGCCAAACTCAAAGGTCTTCGAATAAGGGCCGGGACGATAAGCCACTGAGTTAACACCGCGTTGGTTATTTTCCGCTAAGGATCGGTCTTGCGCATTGGTGGCGGTCCAAACCGCACTGAGGTTTTCTGGATCGTAATCGACGCCTTCGACGGCATCTTTGTGTACCAGCCAACGAGTGACGACGCGGGTCTCTTGTGGGCTCACAGGAATGATTTGAAATGCAATCAGGTTGTCGCTCATGCCGTGATTCCATGAGTTGGGCAGGTGCAGTATACGCAGTGCACCAAGATCAGGAATGGGGACTCTGCCGAGTAACTTTTTACTCGCGACTTGCCCGTCCAATGTCATGGAGTGAGTGCCTGCTTTCAATGGTGTCCTTACAATTCGGCTGCGGTTGTTATAAGTGCCGGTAAATAGGTAAGGGATGTCGATACCATCCCAAAGCGCTTGTTTTTCTGCGACTAACGCTTTGAATTCTGGTGTTGAACGTGGATCGTTGTTGTCATCCCACTCAAGTAACGATGCTAACAACTCAGGGTGTGATCCTTCGCAGTGGTAACACTCTCGGTTATTTTCGACTACCAATTTCCAATTGGCTTTTTCGATGATCTCGCTTTGAACCGCTATCTTGGTGTTGTCCATGTCGAAAGGTTCTAGGTAGTGATTTAAATCATCGAGAAACTCTTGAATTGGCGGTGGGTTATCTGACAAGCACACGAAGATGTAGCCACCCGCTGATTTGCATTGCACTGGGTGAAGATTGAATTGTGTTCTATCGAAATCATCACCCATGTCAGAAGCGTAAACGAGCGAACCATCCAAATCGTATGCCCACTGGTGGTAAGGACAAACCAATTTGGGTGATTTTCCTTTGCTCGCCAAGCATATCTTTGAGCCGCGATGGCGGCAGACATTATGGAAGGCACTAATTTCATTCTTGTTGTCGCGAACGATCAAGATAGGGTTGTTACCGATCTCTAGGGTGAAAAAACTGCCTTTTTTAGGGAGTTCACACGTCATCCCAGCGAATATCCACTCTTTACCAAAGATCTCTTCCATGTCGATGCGAAACAGCTCTGGGTTGTTATAAAAGGGCTGTTCTAGCGTGTAGTCAGGAATACGTCGCTCGAGCATGGTTTTCACCATTTCTCTATCAATCGGTGCAGCATCGAGATTCTTTACGGGAAGTTGACTCATGGCCCTTTCCTTACTTCAACAGTCACAAAACGTTTTTCGGCTTCTTGCCATCGCTTTCAAACCCCAAATCCTACAGGTCTCATTGGGAACAAAATCAGCGCGGGGCTAGCGGCGCATATACGTCGAATAATGGCGCGTTTGAAATAAGGGTATTTATGTAATTACGACGTTTTACGCGCCATTTTACGACGGTAATGCTGGTTGCTCTGAAAGATGCGGTTAGGTAGCAACGCATGCCTCAAGCTGCTGAGGTCAAGAGTCATCAGATAAATGAATCTGCGTGTTGCATTGTTTATTAATGAAAGTGGTTTCATTTTCTGCGCTATAAATATTTCACTCATTAGTGTCGCATTTATAAAAATATCGTATTTAAGTTATATTTTTAACATGTCTGACCTCTTTAAAATTAATGAATGGGATCACGATCAACATTGTTGGCTTATTGCGTCGACTAGGCTATTTCAAACCCGTTTTCGAATCGCGTATTTAAAAAGGCGAATTTGGAATTCTAAAATAAAAGGACGGTTTTAAATGAAGAAGTTTATCGCAATGTTATCGCTCGCGGCTGCCTCTCTTTCTATGCCTACGTTTGCCGCTATTGGTCAATACCCTGTTGTGTTGGTTCATGGCTTAAACCCTTCTCAACTGCAGTCTAGACCTGATGCGACAGAGGTTAGGGCTGATGGCGAGGAGTATTGGCAGGAGTATTGGCTTGCTCATGCAGACGTGCGCATAGATTGGCCTTCTCATGAGCGTATTGCTGGGAAAATAGCCAGTGATTATGTTTGGCCGAAATTAAAACAACTAGCACAAAGTAATACCTGTATTAATGGTTGTGTTTTTGTCACGCATTCAACAGGAGACTTGGTTACTCGTTATATTTTAGACAATCAAGAAAACTGGCTTTTAAACGCTGGCTTAACGCCTATTAATATTATTTCTACGTTTGATTTTGCTGGTGCTGGTGGTGGTTCTGAACTTGCAGATATGGCGGTAAATATTGCAGAAGGTGGCGGTGTTTTAAACGCATCATTAAGATTGGCTATCTCGCTTTGGTTGGGTGATATTCCCAATAGCAACAATGTTGGTGTGCTAAACGATCTAAAAGTGGCGAATGCTCGCCAGATCGCTCCGTTTCCGGATGGCAGAGTGCCGCGAGTGCGCTTTGTTGGGGATGATTCTGAATACTTTGGGTTAACTTCACCGTTCTTACCGGGACACGATGATGGCGTCGTGTCTTCACATTCTTCTTGTGGTGCGAGTCGCTCTGGTAGCTTTGGTAGTTGTTCCACCTCCGTCGCGTTTGATGGAAAAGTGACTTATCAGTCAAATGGTGTATCCAGTTTTATGCCGCGTCATTACCCGATGATGATGGGAAGCGGGTATGGTCATGGTGAACTGATTGGCGATAGTCATGAAGGGAAAGTGACGACAGCGCGAAGCAGCCTGAACTTAGCGAATGGTCAGACGATTTCCGTGGGTACCTACGATCAATGGTCGTGGTGGACATGGTCGACTTATCGCTATGTGAATGACTCGGATGATCTCACCATGTCCGAATTAGTGACTGATCTACTCTAACGCTAAGCCCAAGTACCGCAGGGGTGCTTGGGCAGAGTAACCATGCCACTGGCGAGTCACATGGCTTTTAGTTGTCAGGCTTCTAGTCGCCTAAGTGCGGAACACTCGTTAAGTCAAAGGAATTCCAAATGAAGTCAAGTAAGGTGCTCATGGTGGTGCTAAGTGTCGGAGTTGTTGGTTTGGCTGTGTGGCTCATGTTCGTCGATCAACCCTCGCCTAATGCGGCGGTTGTGCATGAAAAAACTATAGAAGAAAAAACCGTGACATCTGCTTCGACGCCTGTTTTGCCGCCTAATCCAAACCGCGGCGCGCCTTCTTTGGCTAAGCAAGCGCCTAAGGGAGAAGACGTGGTGGTGTCAGAAGAAATGGCGGTGCAGTTTTCTCGTATAGCACAAACTTTTGAGAGTGAATTGGATTTCCCTCCGTATTCGCAGCCAATCTTGGATTCTGCGAGTCCCTATCTTTCGCCTAACCACTTTTCTGTCGTGGAAATGCCTGTGTTGGATGGCACTGATTCAGCCGCATTGGTGATGGACAAATACCGTTATTTTTTTCCTGAGCCACTTTCTTTTAAGGTAAAGAGTGGGTTGGCTGTCGAGAGCATGTCATTCTCGCTTATTGACACGGAAACACGCTCGGTTGTTGCGACAGGAACCAGTGAGAATCAACGTGGAGAACTGTTTGCGAAGGACAGTTGGCCAGCCAATGTTCGCCTCCGAGTTGTGGTTGAATTTGAGAGTGGAACCGATGTTTTGACTGCGGATATCAATTATCAAAACCCAGTGGCTTATGTGTTGTCACTGCAACCTTCCTATGTGGCTGGCGCAGATTGGGTGCTCCCATTGGATGTTGATGCCAAGCTGGAGGGGTTATATCGACTTCGAGCAAACCTTTATCAAAGTGATGGAATTCCGGTGGCGGTGCTTGTCAGCAAGCAGCGGCTCACGCTTGGGGAAAATGTGATGGATTTGAAAGCCCATCAGTCAGTTTTTGGCGGAATGAAGGGAGAATACCAACTCCGAGATCTTCAACTGGAGCGCATGTCCGGATTTCCCGGAGAGGATACCCGTTACGGTGTATCGGTTCTTTCTGTGATTGAATTGGGCGAATTTGATGCTGGGGACTTGTCGGGTGACGCCTAT
This sequence comes from Enterovibrio gelatinilyticus, assembly GCF_028683095.1. Lineage (GTDB taxonomy): Bacteria > Pseudomonadota > Gammaproteobacteria > Enterobacterales > Vibrionaceae > Enterovibrio > Enterovibrio gelatinilyticus. The sequence continues at coordinate 42,721 of NZ_JAJUBC010000015.1, forward strand.
GAACCGTCAGAGCAAGAGCAGCAGCAACTACTCTTCTTAAAAAGTCTCGCGGGAGAGGTGTGACACTGTATAAATATATTTACAGTCGTGTGCGTGAATCTTTCCGTTGGGAATTGTCGTTACATCCGTTTGTTTCATGGTGATTTCACAATAAGCGTGATATACATCTCGTCGAAATTATTGTTGTCCAATTTTCTGACTTAATTTTCAGTAAGCTCTTGCTTTGTAGCACGTTTGTAATGTGTGTTTGTGGCAAGGGATATAGACATTGGCCCCCTTTTTTTTGCTGATAACAGCAAGTTCCGCAAGGTTTTCAAAAGCAATGAAGCCAAATAAACAGGATGTGGTGTACTACCTCGTTTTGCTTTGTGTGCCATTATTTTTTTGTGTCGCATCAGGACTGTACTTGTCCAAACTATCGGTTGACCATCATGCCAAAGACTTTGGCCAATTCTATTTGCAGATACTTGGACGCAAGGCCGATGTCTTGTCTGCTCAAGTAGGGGTTGCTTTAAGTCAGCCTGAGAAATGTGAAGAAATTGATTCTCGAATGGCGATGTGGCGTTATATTGACGACTACGCAACGGTCAAAGATGGCGACATACTGTGCCAATCCAACCCACTAATTGATTGGGGTAGCAGCAAGTTTTCGGCAAAAACACTGGAACCGGGCTTACACCATTACCTTAAAAAGTCATCAGATAGTACCGCTGATATTGTTCTAATGATTGTCACTGAGAAAACTAGCAGTGGTCAGGGTTTTGCGGTGCTGACGGAGCAAGCTTTTCATGAGTATCTTGATCTTGTCCCTTCTTCGCGATACAGCAAATTAACTATCTGGATTGGTGACACGGCAATCGTGGGAAGACGCCATGCTGATCAAGTTATCGCCAATTCTGTGGAGTCAGGTGATCATAATATTAGTATTGGTGCACTGGCGTCGGATACCTACGTCAATACAACGATGGCGATGTTTGTTTTATCAAGCATACCCGTTGCGCTTATGATATCGCTGATGGCTCATTTTCTGATTTGCTATTTTGCACCACGTCTGTCATTGGCAGACGATATTAAGCGCGGCTTGGATCGTAAAGAGTTTTACCTGCAATATCAGCCGATTTATGGCAATGATAATAAACTGCATGGATTCGAAGCATTGGCGCGTTGGCAGCATCCTAAGATGGGTAACGTTAGCCCAGAAATCTTTATTCCAGAAATCGAAAATCAACAACTGAGTATGTTGTTCACCCGCTATGTATTTGAGCGTGTGGTACAAGATATTGGCCCGCTTAATTTGACCAAGCCCTATCATTTGGGGGTGAATGTGCCGCCGTCGTTTATGTGCAGTGACGAACTCGATACAACGTTGAAGTCGACACTGGAGGCATTTCAGCGCGTGAACTTATTGTTGACCTTGGAAGTGACCGAGCGACAGTTATTGGACGAAGAAGCGATTAGGCATATTTATGCGGTTCGTCAGCTTGGTATTCGCGTTGCGATTGATGATTTTGGGGTAGGGCATACGTCATTATCTATGTTGCAACGCGTGCATTTTGATTATTTGAAAATTGATAAGTGCTTTGTTGATACCGTGGGGGTCGATTCGATTAACGCACCCGTGTTGGAATCAATCATAGAGCTCGCGCATCGCCTAAATGTAAACATTGTGGCGGAAGGTGTTGAAAAAATTGAACAATCCTCCTTTTTATCAGCACGAGGTTGTCAGTTCCAACAAGGCTATTTGCATGACAGACCCTTGTCGATTGAAACCATAAGTTCACGCTTTGTTTTTGGTTAACGACTGATATTGTTCTAAACGGATTGAAAGGTTGTTCTGGACTGATCGATTGATTGAAAAGAAGACGAGCGTTATAGCTCGTCTTTTTTATTTTCCGTGCTCCTACCGTATTGATGTTGTTAGTTGGGGACATGCAGTTCAGTGGATGGGGGATGGATTTCGACACATACTGAATTTAGGGCGCGTTAACATCGGTAACAACACAGAGATTTAGGTTAGTTATTGGAAATATAAGCTATTCTTTTTAATGGTATTAACGATTTAAACTGAGAATAGTGTTTGGAAGCAATTAAGCAAACTGAATCCATTTCCATTGAGCATCAATGGCAAGCAGAGTTGGTGGGAACAGAAATGTTCTGGGCCGACTTGCTTGATGATGAGCGATTTGCTGACGAATCCGGTAGCATGAGTCAATATGTTGTTGATTATCGTGCTAATTTAAAAGACCACATTGTTAATGTTATTGCTAAGCCTCGTGTATTTCTATTCGGACTTCGCGAAAAAGTCCGTTTCAATTACTTCCGCCAACCTAGTTATAACTTTCTGACCAAGAAAACCAAGTTTCATTTGTTTGTGGGTGTGAAAGCCAAACCTGTGACAATCTCCATTAAACTCAGCGATTTTTTCTTTAAAGATCTCCCTAGGCCAAAAATCATTCTTGAGCCTCACTTTGTGACTTTGATGAAAAGTCAGGCGGATAACGTCACCTTGTCTGTGCACGATTTTCTTTCAACGGTTGGGGCTGATCTCGGGTTTCAATGTGACGTGATTGCGACTGGGAGTAGCTTGTCGCCATATTGGGGGGAAATAGAGGATAAGAGTCAGAGTCTAACGGCCTTTTTTAATGAAGCGAAAAGGTACGAGGCGAAAGGGAAAGATTTGGTGGTATACCTAAATGACTATCAACTGAGTACGACAAGCAGTTTGTTGAGCAATGCTGTTGTGGATGAAAATATTGACGGTCTTTTTGAGCAACCCTTTGATGGTATATCTGATAAGGAAGAGCCTGATGAAGATGCGAACAACGAGAGCTTGGAGATGGATGCGCATCAACTGTTGATGCTTTCCCGATGCTTCACGCTCTATTTTCTTGGCCGAGACGTGAGAAATTCAGTGATGATAAAAAACGCTGAGAATAACCTTTCTCGATACATGAAAAGGATGTCGGTATCCCTTATCGATATTGATCATGCTTACCTCAGTGAAGGTGATTACATAAACCTTGGTTCACAAGAAATTCCACACTCATCTTCACATGTTTTTTCTATTGAACAAGAGCAGGGCAAGTTGTCTATGGAAAAGCCTACCGAGTGATCGATAGGCTGATGAGTTCTAGACAAACTGTGGTTGGTATTCTTGCAACGCCTTTTCGAGCATCGCAACACCACGAGGTAAATCTGCTTCGCTATTTAGCCCTTGAATGGTTGATCCCAATGCGTGAATCGTGCGGAATATGTTATGCACGCGACATTGCTCTCCCATCTGTCCAACGCGGATGATATTCAAACCAAATGAGCCGGAAATCTCTACCTTAAAGTCGTGAGAGATGCGCGTCAGGATCGCCTTTTGATCAAGGCCATTGGGTACGTTAATACCTACCACTGAGTTTAAACGCGAAGGCTTGTCAGCGAACAAAGACAACCCTAATCCTTCGATGCCAGCCTGCAGGGCGAGGGAGCATCTCAAGTGTCGGTCAAATCGGCGCGGTAACGTTTCTTCGCAAACAAGACGCAGGGCTTCATGTATCGCCATGATGCCGGAAACTGGAGCGGTGTAGTGGTAAGAGCTTTGGTACCAGAACTGGTCCGCGAGCTTGGCGTCTAAACACCAGTGACGCAATGTGTCTTGTCTCGCCGTTATTTTGTCCCATGCATCTTCGGAAAACGCCACAAGCGATACACCAGGAATACAACTTAAGCCTTTTTGACCACCGGTAATGACTGCATCAACACCCCATTCATCCATATAAAGGGGCATGGTACTGAGCGTACATACCGCATCGACGATCACTAAACATCCCGCGGCTTTCGCTGCACGGCAAATGTCTGGTAGAGCGCCATTGCAGACGGTGTTTGAGGTTTCACCTTGGACGATGGTCAGGACTTTCGGGGCATGCTCTGCAATCGCTTTGGCAACGTGAATGGGGTCTGCAGCCTGTCCTTCTTCAATGATCAGACGCGTTACATTGCCTTCAACGCGTGAAGACATTTCGGATAAACGGTTGCTGAAAAAACCATTACAAACCGACAGTACGTTATCACCAGGTGCAACCAAATTAGCAATGGCCATTTCCATGGCGGCAGAACCAGGGCCAGCAACACCTAAAATGTGTGATGACTCGGTTTGGAAAACATAGCGCGACATCGCTTTCACCTGCTCGATGATACGAGACATGGTTTCACCAAGGTGATTGATGACGATGCCATTGGCGGCGGCCACTTTGGCTGGAATGGGTACTGGGCCCGCCCCCATCATTAGCAGTGGTTCATCTGGCAATATGGTATCTAATGATTCTACGATTGGGGCGGAAATGCGCACGCAGTAACTCCTGTTGAATGAAACGTCCATGTATCACTTTCAGCAAACACAGCTTGGTGAGCGAGTGGTATCGACACCAAGTATCTTGAGATTGCTTGGGTATAAGGCATCTTAAAACAGCCGCTCACGGATTGCGAGTTGGGCAGGGAGTACAGAGATGATTAAGTGGAAAATGGACGTCATCACCCGTTTCGTCTTCATTATGCATGGAAATGGTGAATTTCCCTTGGATGCTTCGCATTATGAATTTGATTGCATTCTCTTTGATAGCACAGGTGTCAAAGGATGAGCTGATTACACTATACCCACACAACCTGAATCCTGCATCTTGAGGTTGTTTGGGTATAGAGGGCAGGTTCACTCGCGCTGACATTAAGTGGTAGGAGGCTCGATGCAAATGGTCTGGTTAGACACAGTAATAGGCTTACTATGGGGCTTCTGGCTTGCCATGTATTTGGATAGATTTTATGCCAAGCAAGTGACAGCCGTTCACTTGTGTGTCTTTGTGTTTGTTCAAAAGAGTTTTAAAACCAACAGAGCCTTGGGGTCTTTCATTAATCTGTCGGTGCTTTGCCTGTTTTTGATGGCAGCGTCAGCGTTGATCGGACACTTTGTGGAAAGTTGGGGACTGTTTGTGTTGGGTTGGATCTTGGGTTATGGCATTTATCTCCTACGTTTTTCGCAACCCAAACCGGATGTTCAGCGACGGGTTTGATGTTTCGCGAAAGTGGCTAAACTGCAGCCTTTAACCACGCCTATTGAAGCTGTTTGGGTATAGAAGTCATCCAATTGACATCAAAATTGGCAAATTGTCGCTTTTGACCTTGACCCTAGCAGGGTTTTCCTCGATAACGCAGTTAGATGATTTTACCTTTTATACAGCGCTGATATGGATACTGATCTACTACGCACATTTTTGGAAGTGAACAAAACTCGCCATTTCGGTAAAGCGGCGACGAATCTCTATCTGACGCAATCGGCAGTGAGTTTTCGTATCCGTCAGCTTGAAATTAAATTGGGTACGCCTGTTTTCACACGTAAACGTGGTGATTTACGTTTGACGTCGGCGGGTGAGCGTTTTGTTCCTTATGCTGAAAACATTCTACAAACGTGGGGACGCGCCCGTCAGGATGTCGCGCTAACTGACTCTTACCAGCAGCAACTTACGGTTGGAGCAACATCCCTAATTTGGGAACTGGAAAGTAGCAGTGATTGGCTTGAGCAGGTGCAAATAGTGCAGCCTGAATGGGCATTGCGCACAGAGTCTTTGAGTCGCCAGCAAATCTCTAATGCGTTGTTAGAAAAGTTAGTGGACGTGGTCTTGACCAGTGAGCCCCCTAAATTGGCGGACTTACAGCAACAACGTGTGACGAACTTTGAGCTGATCTTGGTATCTAGTGAACCTGACCAAGACATGGAGAGTATTGCGGAATTACCTCTTGTTTATTTGGACTGGGGAACGCGCTTTGGTGTCGAACACAGTCGTATCCCTTCGCTACAACGCACACCAGTGCTTCATAGTCACGGGTGTCAGCCTGCTTTAACCTTTTTGTTGAAACGCGGTGGCGTGGGCTTTTTACCGTCAACGGTGGCAAAACCTTGGATCGAATCGGGTCAGTTGTATCGTGTTGAAGATAGCCCTTCGATGGCGAATGAGTTGTTTATGGTCTGGTTGTCTGGCAACGACAAGCATGATGACATTGAAGAACTTGTGTCGTTGATGACCGCTTAGCAGGTAATTGTCGCTGTTTTGTTTCGGTTGTATTTGACCCTGTTATCGACGCACGATAGCAGGGTGCTATGCCATACACCTTCCATCGTTTTCCTTCGCTCTCCTCTTTACCGATCTTCTTTGCCCTCTGCGTCCTCATCGTCAGTTCGTCCTAGCTAGTGACATCAACTGTCTCCATAACTGTACTCTTTGGTGTTTGTTCAATATTGAACATATGGTTTAGTCGCTTACGCTTGGTGAATAAATAACCATAACGCTTTGGGTTGTCATGGTTTATTGACGAACGTGACGGAAATTTGGCACACCTGACTGTGTACAAAAATATTTGTTGATGAATGCGATTAATGGTTTGGTTTTTGGAGATCTAACTCGCATAATGCGCGAAATTTTAGCGTTGTCGTCACACGTAACACAGTCAGGTATAAAAGACATATGTCCCTTAACAACATTTCCATTCGGTACCAAATTCAGTTTCCCATTATTATTTTGGTTCTCTGCGTTTTTTCGGTTCTATTTTTTGCCAAAAGTGAGGTGGAATCGTCCATTCTTGCGACCAATAATACGGCGCGTCAAGCTGCTGAAGATAAAGATTACATATCCAAACTTGCAGACATTACTTGGGCGATGCGTGTAGAGGCAATTTATGGCATCTATGATCAAGCAAGAACGAAGGATATGGCGAACAAGGTGTCGGTACTCGGTAGAGAAGCATTCGACATTACTCGCAACATGGCGCAAACAGCGCAACTGCGTGACCTTGTTATGCAAGTTGAGGAAAGTATTGGTGATTATGTCCGCTATACAGACGCAACGGCCCAGCCAACGATTGAAGGCTATTTCAACAGTCAAGTTGATGTATCACGTTATAACACCATGGTGAACGAATACCGTCATATGGGTAGCGACATGATGGGGGCGATCAACAAACTATCGGCGTTCATCAATCCTTTGGTTGAGCAAGATTTGAAGCGCTCTGATGAGAATAGTGACGAAGCGATTTTCACCACGGGAATCGTGCTGATTGTTTCTATATTAACCGCGATGATCTTCAGCTGGTGGATGTCTAGCGTTATCGCTAAGCCGCTTGAAGTTCTACAAGAGGTTATGCGTAAAGTGGCGATGGGCGACTTGAATGTCTCTGCGAATGAAGAAGGGTCTAATGAGCTGGCGCTTCTGGGACGCGATACGAACAAGACGATCGAACAACTGCGCCACACGGTGAAAACCTTAGTAGGGATCAGTGATGAAGTGGCTGCGGCATCAACTGAGCTAGCGACGGTGATGACGCAATCTTCGGCGAATGCGCAACAAGAGCAAGGTGAGATCGAGCAAGTGGCATCGGCAGTGACTGAGCTTTCGAGCACGGCGGACAATGTGTCAGACAATGCTGTGAATGCGGATCATGCGGCGCGTCAAACTGATGAATTGGCTTCTCAAGGCATGGCAGTGTTCCAGCAAAGCTCTGAAGCCGCTGAGCAAATGGTGGAATCTATTGAGAACACGGCGTCTGTTGTGTCTAATCTGCGTGAGCAATCTGAACGTATTAGCCATGTTGTTGAAGTGATCCGCGGTATTTCAGAACAAACAAACTTGCTGGCATTGAATGCAGCCATTGAAGCAGCGCGTGCTGGCCATTCTGGTCGTGGCTTTGCGGTGGTTGCTGATGAAGTGCGTATGCTGGCGGCGCGAACTGAAGAATCGACGAAAGAAATCCAACAAATCATTGAAGGGCTTCAAGGACAGGCATCTCAAGCGGGTGACAGCATGGGTATGTGTATGGATGTTCTCGCACGCACGCAGACCTTGAGCCAACAAGCGAATGATGCGCTAATTGGTATCACACAATCGGTGGCACAAATCACGGACATGAACACCTTGGTGGCAACTGCCGCAGAGCAACAGTCCGCGGTGACGCAAGACATCAACCGTAATATCACGAATATGTCGTACATTATTACGCAGAATGTTACAGGTATCAGCCAAAGTGCACAGGCGAGTTTGGAGTTGTCTAAGCTGGCAGAAAGCCAGAAGCAAGAGCTTGCATTCTTCCGCATGTAAGCCTGAGCCAAGTAGTAGCGGTTAGGCTTTATTTTATTGCGCCATGCCCCTAGGGGTGTGGCGTTTTTTATTTCAGTGCGATCTGGATGATTTCAATGACTGTCTGGTAGCGTTGAGGCAATTGACGATAGCGCTTCTGCGCGAGATAAACCTGTTGATACACAGGATGGCGTAAGGAGAGGCAACGTAGCTTGTCTCTTTCCGCGAAGCTATCAACCACACTTTCCGGTAAGACGGTAAAACCAAGTCCTTGCGAAACGGGCAGTAAGATTTGCGCTAGTTGATTTACATAGCCGCTATCTTGAAAACCCTCTAGACCGCGGTAGTGTTTAGGGTAGTTCTTCGACAGAACCAAATCGGCGTACTGGTTGGCGTCAGGGTGTTGGATAAATCCGAGTTGGGATAGCGCGTGATAGTCCTGCGGGTCGACCTGACTGACTGACGGCACCACCAAGCACAGCGATTCTTTACCTATTAGTGTTTCTTCGATAGAGGGGTGGTTAATAGGTTGCGTACTAATACCTATGTCGATCACGTTCTCCATGAGTTGGGCATGAATGCGAGACGCTGGTGCGGCTTCAATGTGAACGGATAATTCTGGGTGTTGTTGCTGATGAGCAAGTAACAGCGGATAGATTTTCATTGCCATGGCACCAGAGCAGGCAATGCGAATGGGACCTTGATTGGGATTGTCTTCTTTCAGTTGCGCGAGAAATGCCTCTTTAAGCTGTTTTTGCGAGGCGATGTACTCGTTAAGCAGCGTGCCAGCTTGGCTTAATTCAAACTGCTTACCCTCTCTGAAAATCAGTGCTTCACCGAGCGCATTCTCCAACTTTTTGATGTGTTGGCTAACGCCTGGCTGTGTCATAAACAGGCACTCAGCGGTTTTAGTGAAACTTTGGGTTTTAACCAAGGTTTCGAATGTGATTAGCCATTTTGGATTCAGCATGGTTTCTTTATAAATTTTGCTTATTTATTTAATGATAATGGATAAATTTCCGCGGTCAATTTTCATCGGTTTTGAAGGGGCGTGGCGAAGAGATGACACAGTTTTGGCGGTTGAAAACCTCTCGAAGTTGAATTAAAAGTCGTTATTTTCTTTTAATTTCTTTCGTTACATCAAATGCTTGCTGTACAAAAAACAGACGTAATGATGTCTTGTTTGTTTTTTGTTTGAGAGTTAAATGTTACCGGTCACATCGAAATGTGTGATGCGCAACACATTTGGTGATTTGTCTCGCATTCGTGATGTATCTCCAATTGTAGAACCGCTGTTAATCTCTCTGCGCCTTGTATGTGACAGGCACGTAAAACATGAAATGGAGTATTCGACGATGAATGCAGAAAAAAACAAGATGTCCCTGACGACTCGCGTGTTGGTGGGTATGGTCATGGGTATCGCGACGGGATTTGCGATTCGCTTTCTTTTTGCGGACGAAGGGTTCGTTAACGAATACATTGTTAATGGCCTGTTTGACGTCGGCGGACAAATCTTTGTTGCCAGCTTAAAGATGCTGGTAGTGCCATTGGTGTTTGTCTCTTTGGTCTGCGGTACCAGTGCGCTAAAGGACATTGCAACCTTGGGGCGTTTAGGTGGTAAGACCCTTACATTCTATTTGGGCACCACTGCGCTTGCGATCACGCTCGCGATGAGCCTCGCACTCTTGTTTGGGCCAGGTAAAGGCGCGGACTTAACGGCTGCATCAAGCTTTAAAGCGGCGGAAGCGCCAACCTTGGGTGAAGTGATTGTGGGCATGTTCCCGACTAACCCAATTAGCTCTATGGCTGAAGGCAATACGCTGCAAATCATTATCTTTGCCGTGCTATTTGGCATCGCGATCAGTGCATCGGGTAAGCCGGGAGAGCGTGTCGCCGCTTTCTTCCGTGACATGAATGAGGTGATCCTTAAGCTGGTTGCGCTGCTGATGAACCTTGCGCCTTACGGTGTGTTCTGTTTGATGGCGAAGTTGTTCACCTCGCTAGGTCTTTCGGCAATTCTGAGCCTTGCGGAGTACTTCTTTGTTCTCGCGGGTGCACTGATTTTGCACGCCCTAGTCACTTACACCACGCTGCTGAAAGTGTTTGCTGGCCTTAACCCAATCACTTTCTTGAAGAAAATGGAAGACGCGATCATGTTTGCGTTCTCGACGGCTTCTTCAAACGCGACAATCCCTGTATCGATGGAAACGGCGACACGTCGTATGGGCGCAGACAACAAAATTGCCTCGTTCACCATTCCTTTGGGTGCGACCATCAATATGGATGGTACAGCGATGATGCAAGGTGTTGCCACTGTGTTTATCGCGCAGGCATTTAACGTTGATTTGACCTTGATGGATTACATGACTGTGATTCTAACGGCGACGTTGGCCTCAATCGGCACGGCAGGCGTGCCGGGCGTGGGTTTGGTTATGTTGGCGATGGTATTGAACCAAGTTGGCCTTCCATTAGAAGGTATCGCATTGATCATGGGTGTAGACCGCTTGCTGGATATGATCCGTACCGCGGTGAATATTACCGGTGACTGTGCGGTGACGTGTATTGTGGCGAAGAGTGAAGGTGCTCTGGATCTGAACCGTTACAACGACATGAAAGCGGGCGAAGAAGACGAGAAAATTGTTTTTAAGCCTTCAGTACAGTAATCGACAGTCATTCGGTAAGTTAACCTCGATAAGCGTCATCAATGGGTGGCGTTTATCATTCTCTCCTATTACCAAGATTTGTAAGTGTGCGCTGGGTTGTTCGAGACGCACATTGTTTCAAATGGTTTTCTAGTTATTGTTTTTAAAGCGCTTATTGGTGCGGTAAAGAAACAATTCTGATTGTCACCATCATATTTTTTCACTTTACTCGCTGGTTATTCCGGTGGATATTTTGTGGTTATTTTGAAGCACAATTTTTGGTGCTTTGTTGTTTATATTTTTAAATGGAGTTGTCGTTGTGAGTGATAAGAGCCACGATGAATTGATGTCACCGGACGGTGCTGTAACCCCGATTGATACGGATTATCAAATCGGTCAAGATAACATTGCCGTGAAGATTGGACCTTTTGGTTTGGATATTCACAACCGCGTATTTGTTATTTCAGGTTCAATGATAGCGCTTTTCGTCGCTGTCACTCTTCTATTTCGACAGTCGGTCGGTCCAGTTTTTAGTGAGATGAGAAACACCTTAACCTCACAAATGGATTGGTTCTTCATTGGTGCAGGTAACGTGTTCGTTATTCTGTGTCTCCTCCTAGTTGTCAGCCCACTTGGCAAAGTGCGTCTTGGCGGTACGAAAGCAAAACCTGATTACACCTATGTAGGTTGGTTCTCTATGCTGTTTGCAGCAGGCATGGGTATTGGCTTGATGTTCTATGGTGTGTCTGAACCTCTGTCTCACTACTCTGCGTCAATGGGCGGGGTTGTTGAAGCTGCGAATGGTTTGCGTACCGACTGGGCGCCACTGGGTGGTGCACTGGGTAATGCTGACGCAGCAAAAGACCTAGGTATGGCAGCAACGATTTACCACTGGGGTCTTCACCCTTGGGCAATCTATGCCTTGTTAGCGCTGTCTTTGGCTCTGTTCTCATTCAACAAAGGTTTGCCACTGACCATGCGTTCAGTGTTTTACCCCGTTTTTGGTGAGCGTATTTGGGGCTGGCCGGGTCACATTATCGATATCACCGCGGTGGTTGCGACCTTGTTTGGTTTGGCGACGTCATTGGGCTTTGGTGCGTCACAAGCGGCAGCGGGTCTTAACTATCTATTTGGTATTCCTAACGGCACACCAACGCAGATTGTGTTGATCATTGGTATTACAGGCCTGGCACTGAGTTCAGTGGTAGCGGGACTTGATGCGGGCGTGAAGCGTCTCTCTGAGTTCAACATGCTGATGGCAACCTTGCTGATGGTGTTTGTTATCGCAGTAGGTCCAACGCTTTCCATCTTTAGTAGCCTAGTGTCGAACATGGGCGCGTATTTTGAAAACCTGCCTGCACTGTCTATGCCGTTTGGTCGTGAAGATGCCAACTACTCTCAGGGTTGGACCGCTTTCTACTGGGCATGGTGGATGTCTTGGTCTCCGTTTGTCGGCATGTTCATTGCCCGCGTTTCTCGTGGACGTACTGTGCGTGAATTTATTGTCTGTGTGTTGATCATCCCGACATCAGTTTGTGTGATGTGGATGACTGCGTTCGGTACAACTGCCATTGAGCAAGTTCAAGATGGCTACCGTGCGGTTGTTGATGCTGAATTGCCATTGCAGCTATTCGCCATGTTGGATGGATTGCCGCTAGCAAGCGTGACGTCGCTGATTGGTATTATTCTTGTCGTGGTGTTCTTTGTGACATCTTCGGATTCAGGATCGCTCGTTATCGATACCATTTCTGCGGGTGGTAAAGTGGACTCTCCAGTTCCACAGCGTATCTTCTGGTGTACGTTCGTTGGCTTGGTGGCTATTTCTCTGTTGCTGGGTGGTGGTCTTGGTGCGCTACAAGCAATGGTGGTGTCGACAGGTCTACCATTCGGTATTGTTCTGCTTCTTTGTGCTTTCTCGCTAGTGAAGGGCCTGATGTCAGAGCCTCGTTCGTAGCCCGTTCGTAACATCAAAAAAATCCGGCCGCTAGCGACCGGATTTTTTGTATCGATACCTAAATGATCTGACCTGTAATTTCTCAGATGATTCAGGTATCGCAACAACGCTTCACACACTACCCAATGGCACTGACAGTGAGTGGGTTTGTTTTGGCTTCAAAGTGACACATTGACTGAATTACGATCGTCAGAGACGCATTTGCATAACTTGACTGGGTGACGAGTAGATAAAAATATCATTGGTTAGACACCCGTACTCATTGTTTAGGGTTCTATGCTTGCTAGTGGGGTGAAATTCCTCTTCACTGCGTGTTTACCGCCAGTATTAACTGTGAATACGCCAAGTTACGAGATATTTGTTATTAAGAAGCTCGTCACTTAAGCATTGAACACTAAGGATATGTTAAAGTGTTTAGTCTGCCAGTGAGCGTTTAATATGCCTGATGTCGACAGATGTCATGTTGGAATTGTCTTCCAAGCATATTCAACATCATTGACTGAATAACTCGCAAAACGGACAAAGGAGTTTACTGTGAGCGATAAAAGTCATGAAGAGTTAATGAAGCCTGACGGTAAGGTGAGCCCCATCGACACCGACTATCAGGTGGGTCAAGACAACATAGCACTAAAAATTGGCCCGCTCGGGCTAGACATTCATAACCGCGTATTCCTTATCTCAGGTCTCGCTATCGCACTGTTTGTCTTTGTCACACTCGCTTTCCAAAAAGACGTTGCGCCATTGTTTGGCGACATTCGTGGTTGGTTAACCTCAAATCTTGATTGGTTCTTTCTGACTGCGGGCGATATTTTTGTCGTTGTCTGTCTGTTTCTGATTGTTAGCCCATTAGGTAAAGTGCGTCTTGGCGGTACGGAAGCAAAACCTGATTACAGCTATCCAGGTTGGTTCTCCATGCTGTTCGCTGCGGGTATGGGCATTGGCTTGATGTTCTACGGCGTATCAGAGCCGCTGTCTCACTATGCATCTTCATTTGGTGGCACATCTGTTGAAAACGGTGTGAGAACTGACTGGGCACCATTAGGTGCAGCGGCCGGTGATGCTGCCGCTGCTGCAGATTTGGCCATGGCTGCCACTATCTATCACTGGGGCCTTCACCCTTGGGCGATCTACGCTATTTTGGCATTAGGCTTAGCACTGTTCTCGTTCAACAAAGGCTTACCACTCACCATGCGTTCTGTGTTTTACCCTCTTTTCGGTGAGCGTGTATGGGGTTGGACTGGCCACATTATTGATATTTTGGCTGTTGTCGCCACTTTGTTTGGTTTGGCAACGTCGCTGGGTTTCGGCGCATCTCAAGCGGCTGCGGGTCTGAATTATCTGTTCGGTATTCCGTTGGGGACGACCACAGAAATCATTTTGGTCACACTCATCACTGGTCTGGCGCTTATCTCGGTGGCAGCAGGTCTGGATGCGGGCGTTAAGCGTTTGTCTGAAATCAACATGATGTTGGCGATGGCATTGCTGCTGTTCGTGATCATTATGGGGCCAACCCTTGCGATTGTGACCGGTTTCTTCGGTAACATGGCCTCATACATTGAGCACCTCCCAGCGCTTTCGATGCCGTTTGGTCGAGAAGATGCCAACTTCTCCCAAGGTTGGACTGCGTTCTATTGGGCGTGGTGGATTTCATGGTCACCATTTGTCGGCATGTTTATTGCGCGTGTATCGCGTGGTCGTACAGTGCGTGAATTCATCATTTGTGTATTGCTGATACCATCGGCGGCGTGTGTCCTTTGGATGACGGCATTTGGCGGGACGGCGATAAGCCAAGTGGTTAACGACGGCTACATGGCGGTCACGGAATCGGCATTGCCGCTTCAGTTGTTCACCATGTTAGATGCACTGCCGTTGGCTCAGGTGACATCGTTTATTGGTATTATTCTGGTGGTTGTGTTCTTTGTCACATCGTCAGATTCAGGCTCGCTAGTGATTGATACCATTTCAGCGGGCGGTAAAGTTGACGCGCCGATGCCTCAGCGCGTGTTCTGGTGTACGTTTGAAGGCCTAGTTGCCATTGTACTTCTGCTCGGTGGTGGTTTGGTTGCCTTGCAGGCGATGGCGGTATCAACGGGCTTCCCGTTCACCATTGTTTTGTTAGTTGCCTGTGTGTCATTAATCAAGGGATTGATGTCTGAACCCCGCGGTTAAGCGCAATCAGGTGTAAGTAATGGGGCAGGCTTGTTCCCGTGCAACCTCAAGGGTTGCTTGGGAACAAGTCTGCCCTGTTTCGTCTGGTTAAGAATGAGTCAAGTATGGCTCTCAAGAGATTGAGAATTAATGGAAGCGGAACAAATCGAAATCGCAGCGTTTCTCAAGCAACACCCCCCTTTTGATGCGTTGCCTGAAGAGGTAGTCGACGACGTTGCTAAACACGTTGAAATCTCCTATTTCCGTGCAGAAACACCCTTGTATGAATACGGCGTGCCCATCAATGACTTGTGTGTGGTACGAAGTGGGGTATTAGAAATATACCGTCGAAACGGTGAGCTATTTAACCGTTTGTCTGAAGGCGGGATCTTCGGGCAGTGGGGGTTGCTGATGAACCGTCGGGTTCGATATGCCGCCAAAGCGATTGAAGACAGCTTGGTGTATTTCATTCCTGATACGGTGTTTGACGATCTTTTTGAACGCTTCGAAGTATTTTCTGATTTCATGGAAACGGAAGATACGACGCGTTTGCGTCAAGCGGTTGAAAGTCATAATGATAGTAATGATCTCACTACCTCTAAAGTGAGCTCGCTAATCATTCGCGACCCTGTCACCGTAGAGCGTGAAGCGACCATTCAGCAAGCCGCTCAGATCATGACCGAAGAAGGTGTGTCTTCGCTACTGGTGATGACCACTGAGGTGGATGAAGACAATCAAGAAACCACGAGAACTGTAGGGATCATTACTGACCGCGATTTACGCTCCCGGGTTATTGCACTGGGTTTGCCTTATGAAACGCCGGTCTCTGAGATACTGACCCCGCAATTGATCACT
Organism: Enterovibrio gelatinilyticus; assembly: GCF_028683095.1. Taxonomy (GTDB): domain Bacteria; phylum Pseudomonadota; class Gammaproteobacteria; order Enterobacterales; family Vibrionaceae; genus Enterovibrio; species Enterovibrio gelatinilyticus. Next base: position 58,425 of record NZ_JAJUBC010000015.1, read on the forward strand.
CTCGACCACAATGCATATGTGTTCGAGGCGATGCTGACGATGTTAAGAAACAATCTTCATCATTTGCCGATCCTTCGCCATCAGAAGCCGGTGGGGGTCATTGCGCTGTCGGATATCGTGCGCTACGAATCGCAAAGCAGCCTTGTTATTGTGAGTAGTATCTACCGTCAGCAATCTGTTGATGATCTCGAAGTCATTGCTAAAGGCGTACCTGCGTGTTTCTCACGTATGGTATCTGAAGATGCCAACTCCCACATGATTGGCTCTGCAATGGCGGTAATTGGGCGCAGCTTTAAGCAGCGTTTACTTGAGTTAGGCGAAGAAGAGTTTGGTCCACCGCCTGTTGCGTATTGCTTTTTAGCGTTGGGCTCTATGGCGCGTGATGAGCAGTTGATCGTGACCGACCAAGACAATGCCATGATCTTGGATGACAAGTACGACCCGAAAGAGCATGACGAATATTTTGCTAATTTGGCGAAGTTTGTGAGTGATGGCTTAGCCCGCTGTGGTTACAGCTATTGTACCGGTAACATCATGGCGACGAACCCTGAGTGGCGTAAAACACGTACGGAATGGGAAGCGTGTTTTGCTGATTGGATTGATCACCCTAATCCGAAATCATTGCTTAACAGCAGTATTTTCTTCGATCTTGATGGGGTATATGGCGCGACCAATTGGGCGGAAACACTCAAAGCATTCATTGGACGTCGTGCTCGCCGTAATAATCGCTTCTTGGCCTGTATGGCGCGAAATGCGCTGAACCGTACGCCGCCGTTGGGTTTCTTCAAAAACTTTGTCATGGAGCAGGACGGTCGCCACAAGAATTCGATGAATTTGAAGCGTCGCGGCACAGCGCCGCTGGCGGATCTCATTCGCGTTCATGCTCTGGCGGTTGACTCACGTTCTCAGAACTCATTTGAACGTCTTGATGACATCATTGAAGCGGGGATTTTGCCTAAGGGAAGAGGTGAAGATCTGCGTGATGCGATGGAGTTTATTTCGACGGTGCGTATTCGTCATCAGGCGCTGGATGTTGAATCTGATATTGAACCAGACAACAATATCGAACCGGATAATTTGTCTGAATTCGAACGCCGAAACCTGAAAGATGCCTTTGAAATATTGAGTAATGCGCAGAAGTTTTTGAAATATCGCTATCAGCCAAACCGCAGTAACTAGGAGGCAACATGCTATATCTTGAACCTCCTAAAAAAGCGTCTCATGCGATGGTTGGCCCTGATTGGGCAACGTTGATTGGTAGATTAAAACAAAAGGCCAAAGTGCCTTTGTTGAAGCGTTTTTACGACGTGACCAACACCAATGGAGACATGCCGCTTTCGGACGTGGAATTTGTTGCGTTAGATCTTGAGACGACGGGGCTCGACCCAAAGACAAGCGAGATCATCAGCGTGGGGCTTGTGCCTTTTACTCTGTCACGTATTCATTGTCGTAAGGCCAAACACTGGATAGTGAAGCCTCGTAAAGCCTTAAATGAAGATTCTGTTGTGTTTCATGGTATTACCCACTCGGACATCTGTGATGCCCCTGATTTACGCCGTATTCTTGAAGAAGTATTGGCGGCATTGGAAGGTAAGATCGTCGTGGTACATTATCGTCGTATTGAACGTGAGTTCATTGATTCAGCGATTAAGCAGCGATTGGGTGAGGGGTTACTGTTTCCAGTGATTGATACACTGGAAATTGAATCGTGGTTTCATCGTAAACCAAGGCACAAATTGTGGTCGCGTCTGTTTGGCAGACCGCTGACATCGATCCGTTTGGCGGACAGTCGTCGTCGTTACAACCTGCCGTTTTATCAAGGACACAATGCGTTGGTGGATGCGCTCGCCACGGCTGAACTCCTACAAGCACAAGTGGCACATCGATTCAGTCCAGATGATCCTTTGAAAACACTTTGGCGATAAGCAAAGGCAAAACAGTAGGGGAATGTTGCACATTTCCCTATTTGGATTTGCCGAAGTTCACGTTTTTTTCAATCCAACCTCATTGATTTCGGCCTGATACCCTAGTGCCTTTATCACTGTGTTAGAGTCAAAGTGTCCCGCCTAAAGGGAGTCGGTATCTGTCAGAGTTTCAGATGCATATATTCGTTGCCGACAAAGGATGGCAAGATGATTGAAGATAACAAAGTCGTAAAAATCGATTACACGGTAAAAGACGAATCAGGCCAAGTGATTGATTCTTCAGAAGGGAAAGATCCGCTCGCATATTTGCACGGCACGGGCAATATTATTCCCGGCTTGGAAAATGCGTTAACGGGTAAAGCGGAAGGCGATGAGTTCAGCGCAGTCGTTCAACCTGATGATGCTTACGGCCCACGTAACGAAGCGATGATTCAAACCGTCGAGAAAAGCGTGTTTCAAGGCGTTGAAGAAATCGAAGTCGGTATGGTCTTTAATGCTCAAGGCCCTCAAGGTGACATCCAAGTCACTATCGCAGACATTGATGGTGACCAAGTGACTATCGATGGTAACCACCCACTAGCGGGCTTGGTGTTGCATTTTGAAGGCGTGGTACGTGAAGTGCGTGACGCGACTCAAGAAGAAATTGAACACGGCCACGTACATTAAGCACGATGGTTGATTCACCCTTTTGGGTGGGAGAAAAGCAAGCCGTGATGGCTTGCTTTTTTGTTATTGGAAGAACACTTTTCTCGCTTCTCGCTTCTCGCTTCTCGCTTCTCGCTTCTCGCTTCTCGCTTCTCGCTTCTCGCTTCTCGCTTCTCGCTTCTCGCTTCTCGCTTCTTGCTTAGGGCTATTCGGCTCCGACCTCGATGCGCTCTAACAATTCATCAAAAAGATAAGCATCATCGAAGTGACGTTCTCCGATAAACGCGATAGCGTGCATGCCTTGTTGCCTCATGGCACCAGGCGAACGAACACCAAACGGCCACAAAAACCAGCGCTCACCGCGTGCGCTCTCATCGATGATCCCGTGACGGTCGAAGGGACTCATTACTCCACCCTTTGGGGTTTCTAATGTTATTAATGAAGCCAAGTTTTTCGTCTCTAGTGCAATTGCGCTTAGCGCAGTCGTAGCGGGTATGTTATCGGTAAAACTCACTTGGCTAATCATATGATCTCCGCTAGTTAATGATACGGCTAGGCGAGCACTTTCAGTGGGGAGCGGTAAGTGATTCTCAATAGGGCGCTCATTATCGCTGGTCGTAAAACGCAGTGTTGGGCTCAGTGCATACACCATGTGGAAACACCCGCACTGGTGAATGGAATCAAAGATAAGGGGGGCGCCATTGGTATCTAAAGTCAGGCGAAGGTTGATGGCGTCAAAGTCGCCCGCGTAGGGGTCAAACGAGCCTTTTGCGGTTCTGGCTGGAAACCACAGCACATAGTTGAGCTGTGGCAGTATCTCTTCATCAAACCGTGTGTAGGAAACTGAGCGGTAAATTCGCGGAAGCTTTGTGTTGATGATGGGCTTCCCATGATTATCGAACGCCAACGCACCAACCAAATCATCTTGTGACAAGGTTTCAACGGTCACCATGGGCGAGTAGTGATTGAGCAACTTATCTGCCTGTGATTCATCTAACATCGGCCACGTAAGCTTGGATGACTGACGAGCCTGTTTCATCATTTTCTCAATCTGTTCTTGTGACAATGTTGAACGCGTTTCACTGTAATGAAATGGATGAGCAAGGGCTCTGCCAAAATCACGTTGAATGTGGGCTTGTTCTTGCTTGATTCGCGATTCGGCGATCACGCTAGCAATCGGATACGCGCCCAACACGCGTTTCCAATGCTGATACGCGGTGGGCGGCGTGGGGGCATTCTTCTCAATGGCTTTCCAGAAGCCATGATCATTCGCACTGTCTTCCATCAGTGTGTGTTGGCATTGGGTCAGTGCCATCCGTTTTGTATTTTCGACATGGGGTGTTAACGCCAACACGGTGGCAAGTTGCTGCTGACCGAGCATTGAAACATAACCAAGCCATTCGAGACGTGAAGCCTCGTCACTGAGCGAATCGGTTAGAGAGGCGCTGATGCGATCAAAAGCCAGATGCGGGAAGCGCGAGTCGAAGTGATAAGGCAAGGCGTAACTTCGCGTGTCTTCTACGGTTTGGTAGAAGGCAACAAGTGATTGCTCGCACTGAGCTGAGACGCCATCAGAAGACTTGGGTGGTGGCGAAGATGTGCAGCCAGCTAATCCGGTAATAAAGAGTAAGAAGGCGAACCAAGATCTCAGCATGGTATCTCCGGTTTGGGTTATGTTCTCTGTCTATTGTGGAGTGTGCGCAAATAAGCGGAAAAAATGAAAACAGAAAAGCAAAAAATGCTAAGTGGCGAGCTTTATATTGCCAGTGATCCTGAGTTAGTAGCAGATAAAATACGCTGCCGAGAAGCCATGCGTCGATTTAATCAAAGCCTTCCTGACAGTGACGAATGGAAAACTGCAAAGCGAGATTTGCTGCCGAATGCACCAGAGAGCGTGTATATCGAGCCCCCTTTCTTTTGTGATTATGGCATTCATACCGAGTTTGGTGAGAATGTGTTTATGAACTTCAACTGTACGATCTTAGATGTTGCTCCGGTTCGCATCGGTAACCGCGTGATGATGGCAAATAACGTACAGTTACTCACGGCAACCCACCCTTTGGATGTTGGGCGTCGGGCGTTCGATTTGGAAGAGTATGGTTTGCCAATCACAATTGGCGACAATGTTTGGCTAGGCGGCAGCGTGATCGTGTTGCCAGGTGTCACGATAGGCAAGAACTGCGTGATTGGTGCAGGGAGTGTGGTGACGAAAGATGTACCTGATAACAGTGTTGCAGTGGGTAACCCTGCGCGTGTTATTCGTGAACTAACGGAAGAAGAGGTGGTAGAGCGCCACTCTCGTTAAGTGAGCATTTCTAGCTCAGTTAACACATCAATCGCGAACTGATTGCTACCACCACAAATATCTCGGTCGGCTTTGAATTGGCTGCATACTGCTGGGCGATCTGGCTGACCGAATATTTTGCATAAATTGTCATCATTGAGCTGAATGCAGCGCTCACCGGCGGGTTTACCGTTTGGCATTCCAGGAATGGCGGATGAAATGCTTGGCGCAATACAACATGCCCCGCAGCCTAAACGGCAACTCATTTCTTGCTCTTTCATCTAACGCGCCCAACACTCAATGACAATAAGGCGCGCACATTATCACTCCATCACGCTTTTCGCAAAATGCGTTTATAACTTGCTGATATTAGGCACCAGGGTACGGGTCAATGAGGGGAAGGAGGGATAGTCCTTGAACTTTTTGAGCTGGGTGGTATAACGGGCGCCTCTTAGCGTTATCTCAACATCAACGGTATAAACGAACATGACGACACCTTTCTGGGAACAAAAAACACTGACTGATATGACGGATGCAGAGTGGGAATCGCTGTGCGACGGCTGTGGGAAGTGCTGTCTTCATAAGTTGATTGATGAAGATACCGAGCAGCTTTATTACACCAACATCGCATGCAGTCTGCTGGACGATAAAACGTGTTCGTGTAAAGACTACGCCAATCGTTTCAGCTATGACGAAGACTGCTTAAAGCTATCTCGCGACAAAATTGAAGAATTCTACTGGCTGCCAGACACCTGCGCATACCGCTTGTTAGCAGAAGACAAACCGCTGCCAGCTTGGCACCCGTTAATCACGGGTTCGAAAGATGCGATGCATGCCGCCGATGAATCTGTTCGCGAGAAAGTCGTGTATGAAATCGATGTGATCGATTGGGAAGACCACATTCTGAACCATCCAAGCCGAAAGTAAGGTTATAAAGGGTTTTCAGTCGGTTAGATAATGGCGCATTGCCAATAAAACCCAATAATCTGTCATATTCTTAAAATATGCCGCCACATTGTCGCCACTTCTTGGCGATGGAGTGACGGCAGATTCTATCTCTTTTTTAGATATTTGGAATTTGCTAGTTTGGCGGGAATGGGATGATTGTGCTTGAAATTTCCGCCCTTAAAAGACACCCAAACTTTCTTTTGGACTACGTCATGAACTGCTATCGAAAGGTTGGGGTAGTCCCCATATTTTGAGCGCTGTACTGAGCATGTTTTACTTAGCATTAGATGGGCTGCGAGGGATGGGTATTTATTGAATGCGTCGTACAAATCAGAGTTTGATTGTTCAATTTCACATGTTTTGATGAACTGACTAAATTTATTGAGAAGGTTCGAATTTGGCTTAAGAGATAGAGGTTGGGCAATTAGCAGCGATAGCATGGAACCTATGTAAGTTTCCTCAGTACACATATAATTACCATAAGAGGCCGTACCAATTTCCTTGTAAAAAGGAGTCCTTGGCACAACATATTTTAACCAGCTTGATACTAGAACATATGAGCATGCAGGCCAACTGGTAGAGAAGTTGGTCATATTATATTGTTCTCTTACCTCTTCAGGTACACTCAAAAGGTCTTCGATCTGTAGGCGATGATATTTAAGTTTAAGATGCGTCCTCAATGTTTCGTACTTAGTTACCGCAAACCGCTTATGTTCTTTTTCTGTGATGGATTTTTGGCATAGCACTAAGTTTGTATGGCAAGTTTCGATTGAGAAAAAGATTGTATCGATATCCATTTCTGCATCTAAAAGCGTATTCATCAGACCGTCTATTGAGTTCACATACGATTCCAATGCGATAGCTGAATTATGCTTTATGGTTGTTTTGTGTCTATCCCAGATACTAAATAAAAGGGTAGACACTGCCGTTAAACCGACCAAAATATTTGCAAAGTCACCAAAGGAAATTTTGTTATCTGGCATGTTTGGGTAGCGATGCAGAGTTATCATTACCAATATGTAAATAATGACAACTGAACAAGCCAAGTGTTTGAAGTTAATTTTCATCTTACAAATTCACCAATGGATTCTTCGTCAAAGCTTCTTCAAGGTGTTCAGGCGCAAAGTGCGCGTAACGCATGGTTTGTTTGATGTCGCTATGCCCTAAAATTCGCTGAAGCACAATGATGTTTCCGCCGTTCATCATAAAGTGGCTGGCGAAGGTGTGGCGCAGAACGTGAGCGGCTTGACCGTTCAAGCGGGGGAAGGTGCGGGAAATAAAACGGTACACCGTTGAATAACCAATGCTGAACAAAGGGCCTGCTTTCTCTGGGGCGATCTCATTGTAAAGTGATTCGCTGATTGGCACTGCTCTGGTCTTTTTGCCTTTCGTCTTCGTGAATATCACTTTGTTTGTGCTTATCTGCGCACTGGTTAGCTTTGCCACCTCACCAAAGCGAGCGCCTGTTGAAAGGCAGAGCTTAACAACCTTCATTAAATCTGGGTGCGTTGTATGAGCTTCAGCCGCCGCAATGAGCTGGCGAATTTCATCTGTAGTCAGAAACTCCATTTCATCTTCATGCAATCGGAACTGACGCACAGACTTCAACGGGTTCTCCGATTTCCATTCACCCATGCGCTGCAACTCAACAATCACAGCATTCATTAAATCCTGCTCATTGTTGCAAGTCCGAAAGCTAACGGCAGAACATTTTCCTTGCTGGTCTTCAATGTCACCGGCTAATCGCTTTGCGCGAAAGTCGGTATACATGGCAGGGGTGAGCTTATGGTAAAGCGGATCGCCTAAGCCCAAAGCCATGGTTTTTAATTTGTTGTAGGTGTATTTGCTGTGAGTGAGGGATTGGCCGTGGCGTTCTTGCCATAGATTGACCATATCTAACATGCTGCGCTGAACAACCTTGTCACCCAGCCAAGGCTTATCGTTCACCTCTTTCATGGTGAATTGCTCAAAAGCAGCAGCTTCGCCTTTGGTAGCAAAGCGCTTGCGAACGCGTTTACCCGTTCTGCCAGTTGGGTAGCATTCGCAAAGCCATGGCTTTTTGCTGCTGTCTTTTAGGTTTCTAACTGCCACTATTGAGCTCAGAACCTTGGAACGCTCGATTATCGTAAAGGGACATAAAGTCTATTTCTTTCATGTAGTAAAAGGATTTTTCAGGTATTTGTTTCAATAGCCCATACTCTTCTACTAAAGGTTTGAATTTTTCAGATCCGTATTGACTTAGACAATTAAAGTAAAGAGCCTGTAACTCCGTGCTGTTTAGTTGAGCTCTAACAAGATTTGTATACAGCCGCTTATCTTTGATAACACTGTTATCTACGTACTTTATGATTTGATATAGATGTCTGAAGTAATGCCCGCAGGCTGACTCGAAACGGGAGTAAGATGTAATGTAGTTATTATTTATTAATTCAATTGACTTAAGTTTACCTAATCTATCACCGCGATTTTGAAACTCAATTTCGAAATCCAATTGCAAACCTTCCTCAATTGAACTGACTAGTCCTGAAATAACTTTACGATTCGTATTTTCACGGTGAAGCGACAACATATTAAAAAATGTCGTCTCGAATCGTTGCTGAGCCATCGTTTCGTTCTGCTCGGCTAACTCGTCAGTTTGATTGGCAATCTGCTTCCTTGTCAGTGAAAGCTCTTCACGCTGCAAGCCAAGCTCTTTTTGCTGCATATAAATTGTTATGAGCAAGCCAGCAAAACCCAAACCTGAAAACAGTGAAGTAAGTGGGCCAAAACTGTCGCCTAAAAGCCCTGAACGGTCGAGGGAGACGTCGTTAATTGGCCATGTAAGATAGAGTAAAACACTCGTGTAGCCAACGACTAAAGCGACGATAAAGCCGACCAGTAAAAAGGAAAGCCTTTTTATGCTCATGCGTCAGCCTCTTCTTTTTTCTTATCTCGAGAAGAAGATTGCCCCTTAGGCATTTCCAGTTTCTTTAATATTTCCATCACAATTTCATGTGAGTTAATAGGGAAAGCATCTTTACTGACGTGTGAGAAATCGCGTTGAGCAAACAACGATTTCGCCATATCACGCTTCAGTGCATGTTGGTCTTCAATTGGTAGGGTCCCGATGTAAGGGTCGAGTGCCTTCATACTTATAGAAGTTTGAAGGTAGTAGTAATATTGTTCGCGGTGCTTAGCTGCTTCTCTTGCGCAATAAGCGGCGGGAGCTGAAAGCATCAGAGAGAGTACTACGCGGAAAATGGAAGTTTCCCAGTTAAAGCTATCTGCCGTTGTATCCCAAAAAGTAAAGCCAATCACTATTGCAATGACTAACATAAAAATGATTGAAACACAGCGGAAAATCTCTGCCATAATACGTTCGTTTTTTGCGCTCTGATCGTAGTCATTGGCAACAATTTTCTTCGAAATATGTCCCATAAGTTCAGCAACGGTGTCCATTTTTTGCTTAGCTATCCGTACGCTTTGTTCGTGGTAAAAGTCTACATCAGCGATTAATCCGTTGGCTCGCTCGCTTATACTTTCAATTTGTTCATGTATTGCATTTATAGCATTATCTGATTCTACAATTCGCTTCGCTATATGATTGAGTTCTTTATTTGATTTGTAGCTGTGAGATTCAAAATAAAAACTATATGAGGAGTAAGGGTTATATATGCAATAGGCGTTAGAGTTAATGAAAAATCCAGCTATATCATTGATACTAAGTAAGAGGTTGAAGTTATATTCACGGCGACGTATTTTTAGTCTGTAAAGTGATAGGAATAATGTGGCGGCATCATTTATTAGTTGAAATTCATTTTTTTGTTGTCGTAAAAAATGTGTTTTCTATCTGATTTTAACATTAAGTTAGATGTGGACTCTATTCCCATCATTTCGCTGGTTATTTGCATGGATGAGTTGAATTTCTCTAACAGCCTGGGAGATATGAAGGGTTTCAATTGGTCCGATTTAAGAACTCGATTATCTTCGTTAGTCAATTGTGTGGACTTAACTGCGATTAAGTACAGCAGAACGTCAGAGCTTGATGCGGAGAAAATTGAGATGATATTGGCTTCATGAGATTTTTTATATGAATTTATGGCTGCGTTAATGTAGTAAAGGATATGAGTCAAGCTCTCAAAAGCTAAGTAAAGCTCTTTTTTAGAAATTGATTTTTCACTGCGAAGTATTTCGTCGGCCTTAATATAATACTGGCTAATGTCGGTATCTTCGTCGGTTACAGTACTGTCGATTTTTGTAAGGAGAATACTAAGTGGCTCTGCAATTGTTGGCCAATTGTCAATGAAATCTAGGTATGGATTTGATATTGAACTTTCTAATACTTCCATCACTCCCTCACCAAACTCATCGCAACCTTACCCACCACTTTCAAATCACTGACTTCAACCACCACTGGCGCGTTATCAAACTGCATTGATACTTTGCCGCCGGGTAAGCGTTGAAGTTTAGTAATTGAAATCACGCCATCAATATCAATTAGGTATCTGCCGGAACTAGGGTTGGTGTCTTCAATGTTTACGAAGAGAGTTTCTGAATCTGATTTGTAGACAACACAATTCGAACTATCTAATCCATTTGTTAGTAAAGACTTATCAAAAGAAATAGGTTCTAGGTCTTTAACCTGCCCACCTTCTAGCTGTTTGGCTATAAGAGTTTCAGATAGCGATTTCGTTGAACCTTCCTTAAATAACTCTCCTTTGCCTAATGCAAGAGCTTCAAGGTTCACATCATAGGCCAGACAAGTGCGCAAGATTAGCTCATAAGGTGTTAGTTCGCGTTGTTTCCACGTGCCGATAGTTCCTTTTGGTACACCGAATACGTCAGCAAGCTGTAAATCGATATCTACACCTACTGATTCTTTCAGTTTATCGACGATTTCTTTTCCTTTGAGATATTCGAAAGGCGGAACTTTCGCTTCTAACCTGCCCATGCTTCCTCCAGAGGTTCAAATAAAAACCAAAATGCGACTTATGTCTCAATATTGATACTAAATATATGGCCAGTTCGCTTTTAACTGCCACTTGTCCTTGCCTTGGTTCGCATTTACGATCTAAGGTTTGTCATATGAAGTTTTAGCGAGCTAATAACCAACAACTTCACTCAAAAAACGTATAAACCAACCTTGGAGAATATCACGATGGCCTCAATTCAAATAGCAGTCGATGCCCCATACATCACAAAACGTGAATACATGAGACGCTCAGATCTGACCTCAGCGACCTTTGACCGCCTGAAAGCGGCTGGCGACATCATCATCCTGCCCAAGCGAGGCCCAAAGGGGGCTGTTTTCTCTGGGGCGATCTCTTTGTAAAGTTGTTCGCTAATTGGTACTGCTCTGGTCTTTTTGCCTCTCGTCTTCGTGAATATCACTTTGTTTGTGCTTATCTGCGCACTGGTAAGCTTTGCCACCTCACCAAAGCGAGCGCCTGTTGAAAGGCACAGCTTAATAACCTTCACCAAATCTGAGTGAGTTGTGTACGCATTTGTAGTTTCAATCAACTGGCGGATTTCATCTTGTGATAGAAATTCCATGTCATCTTCATGCAAACGGAACTGACGCACGGACTTCAGCGGGTTTTCCGATTTCCATTCACCCATGCGCTGCAACTCAACAATCACAGCATTCATTAAATCCTGCTCGTTGTTGCAAGTCCGAAAGCTAACGGCAGAACATTTTCCTTGCTGGTCTTCAATGTCACCGGCTATTCGCTTAGCGCGAAAGTCGGTATACATGGCCGGAGTGAGTTTGTGGTAAAGCGGATCGTCCAAGCCCAACGCCATGGTTTATCGTTCACCTCTTTCGTGGTGCTCTCCTTCATTATCTGTGGCAGAAAACGCCAGTTTAGACTGTCTTGGCATAGGGGAAGTGGGCAGCCCACATTTTAATCCTTTGTGTACAAAAAATTCCGTCGTACAAAAATAATGAACAAGCGATAAAAATGAACGGATGGACAGGCAGCATATATCCTGTACAAATAATAGGAGTGTACAAAAAAAATGAACATGGCAAAAAATTGAACAATGCATGGTCAGATGCTAAATTTAAGCCACGAATTGAATGAGTGAACTCGTGGAGTCCAGATGTACGCAGAAGTGCAATCAAAGAATGTATTTGACGTAGAGGCCTATCTAAAACTCATGCAAGAGGAGTTTGATTTACCGTATAAAAAATTCAATTACATCCATCGTGATCGCGAAACATGTGCTGAGCTTGCGCGTAATGGCTACCCAACGCTTCGTCTGCATCATGTCCCGAAAGCAACGGGACACTCCATTCCACTATTTATGAGTACCCGTCACGCTTTTGGTGAGGACAAATACGTTTTGGTTTCAGACTACATAAATCCATCATTTGCAGAATCGCTCAAGCAAAATAATATTCAGTTTCTAGATAAAAACGGCAATGCCTACCTCAAGCAAAAACCTTTTTATATTTATGTGCGCGGTAACAAAAATAAGTCAGCGTCTAGCACCAAAGCTAGCAACCCGTTCGGAAGAGCTTTTAACAATAAAGGTTTGCAGGTGGTGTTTGTACTGTTGACCGCCTCAGCTCCATTTGATTTGACCTATCGCGACTTGTCGGAGCGGGCGGGAGTATCCCTTGGGGTGGTTGGTCCAGTACTAAAAGACCTTGAGGCAAATGGGTATATTGACATGCACTACAAGGGAATCGTGGATCGTAGAGGTTTGATCAAAGCATGGACCAAGAATTATGCTCGTTTGATCAATCGGAACCAAACTGAAGAACGCTTTACCACAGAGTATGAGGACTGGGACTCACGATTCATGTCTTTGGCTGATGATGCTTTGATTGGCGGAGAGTTCGCTGCAGATAAATACACCCACTACCTCAACTCACGCAGCGCGAGGGTGTATGCAGACAATCAAACTTTCAAAGACATACAAAAATCTCTCAGATTGAGAAGGGTCAAGCCCGGTGAATATCCGCTAACTGCGATAGAGCATGTGACCCCATTTACATTTATCGATGTGCTTCGTGGAAAGAAAAGTCACTTGGTTCACCCGCTCATCGTGTATGCCGAGCTTTTAGCATCAAATGATGCTCGGAATGCAGAAGTGGCAGAGAGGTTGTATGAAAAATGGCTTAATTGATATCACTGGAAAACTAAATGATGGGCATGTCGATATATATAGTGATGTTGACCGACTGACAAAAGAACTCGATATTGAATATGTAGTTGTGGGGGCTATGGCCCGTGATCTGGTGCTTGCATTTGGGTTTGGTTCGAAGATCACACGAGGTACCCGTGATGTAGACTTTGGAATATGTGTTAAAAGCTGGGGGCAATTTCATCAACTGGCTGAAAGGCTACAAAGCTCTGGGTTTGAACGTGATCGGAGTATCGAGCACAGATTTTCGCGTGTCTGCAGTGATAAATTGCCTTGGGAAATCGACGTCGTTCCTTTTGGGGGTGTGGCCGTAGAAAATGCCATCGCTTGGCCGCCAAGAGGCGATATTGAAATGAGTGTGTTGGGCTTTACTGAAGCGTGTGAGAATGCGATGCAAGTTAAAGTCAGGGATGATCCAGAGCTTGTTGTTCCTGTTTGCTCACCCGCAGGTATTACCCTTCTTAAGCTCATTTCTTGGCGAGATCGTGACGTCCAGAAAAGGAAAAAGGATGCTGTAGACTTGCTCTATCTTATCGAGAACTATAAAAAAATTCCTCAGGTCGAGGAGTTGCTATGGGCGGATGAGTGGATGGATAAATATGATTTCGATGGTGATAAAGCTTCTGCGGCAAAGCTTGGGCACGATGCGAAAGCGATTGCCTCACCAGAGACAGTGGCATACCTCAAAGCCGAGTTGTTCGAACAGCCTCAATTAATGGAAAGGCTGGCACGGGAGATGGTGAGCGCAACTCGTCACATTGAAGATACAGAAGCATATTTACAAAGCCTGTCGGAGCAATTTTAAACGATCCACATATAATGATTATGTGAAATAGCCAATAACGGTTGTCCTTAATGCCGTCAGCGTCACCGAATTTCTTTTAGTGCATGTTACCGACGGTATAAGCCAATCTAAATTTCAGTACCAATTCCCACTAACTTAGAGTAGAAAGAGAGCCCAGACTCATCGGTCGTCGCCACTTTGTCGCCATTAAATTCAAGTTGTTAAGATAACTCAATGATAATATTAAATATTTCCATGCATGCTTTAGATTGCCACATTCTGAATCATCCGAACCGAGGCCAATAAGCGTGAAGCTCGTTCTTGGTCCGATGGAAGGTGTGCTTGATGCATTGATGCGTCAAATGCTGACCGAAATTAACGGATACGATCTGTGTGTTACCGAATTTGTGCGCATTGTTGATGCGCTGCTTCCACCACGTGTTTATCACCGTATGTGCCCGGAACTCGAAGCGGGGGGTAAAACCGCTTCTGGGACACCTGTTCGCGTTCAATTGCTTGGTCAATCTCCGCAATATATGGCGGAGAACGCGGCCCAAGTGATTGAGCTTGGTTCTGCGGGGGTCGATATCAATTTCGGTTGCCCGTCTAAAACGGTGAATGGAAGCAAAGGCGGCGCTGCGTTGCTCAAAGAGCCTGAGCTGTTGTTCCAAGTAGTGAAAGCGGTACGCAATGCCGTTCCCGCTGGCAATGTGGTCAGTGCCAAAGTGCGTTTAGGGTTTGATGATTGCTCGTCGTATCGTGAGATTGTTGATGCAGTGCAATTAGCGGGTGCAGACGAAATTGTGGTGCATGGTCGCAGCAAAGCGGATGCTTACAAGCCGGGTACAGTACGTTGGGATTTGATCGGTGATATCACCCAGCGCTTACGTATTCCTGTAACGGCAAACGGCGATATTTGGAACCAAGAAGATGCACTGCGCTGTCAGGCTATGACTGGCTGCGACACCTTAATGGTGTGCCGTGGCGCGTTGAATGTGCCCAATCTCGGCGCTCATATAAAACGCGGCGAAGCCATGATGTCATGGCACGCTGTGTTGGCGCTGTTGGTGCGTTACTCTGAATTTGAAATTCGTGGCGATAAGGGCTTGTACTACGCGAACCGTGTGAAGCAATGGTTCAGATACTTGCAAGTGCAGTATCCTCAATCGAATGTTCTGTTTACTGAAATTCGCCAATTGAAAGACAAGAACCAGATTTTGAACATCATTGTTGCCGCCCTCGAAGCAGAGGAAAAGCGTGTTGCGCGTGTGGGTGAAAATTTGGTTCTTGCATAGCTGTTCTTGCAAAATAGAGTAGCAATCGTATATTCGCTTTCGCCTGACAAGTTGACCAATGAAAAAGGCAGACGTTACGTCTGCCTTTTTCTCATTCATATTGTGTGATTTTACAATAGGATCAGCATTGATTAAGAACGCGACCTGAGAGAACACGTCTATCGATTCGAGCTGACCAGCTTTCTTCTGATAATAATGCTGTGATCATGCCTCGTGCAACGCGTACGGCTTCAACGGGCTCCAAATCCGCCAGAGGACCAGCCAGAAACGGTGAGAGGGCTGGCATAATTCGTTGAAGCATCTGTTCGTCTTTTCTTGGCGTGTCTCGCTCTCCAAGCAGAGGGCCTGGGCGCGCAATCAATAACCGTTTAAAGCCCATGTCAGAGATGGTGCGCTCCATTCTCCCTTTACATCTTAGGTAGTGAGACGGTGACCAAGGGTGGCTAAATAGACTAGATACCACAGCGAGGTGTTTAACGCCCATTACCGCCATCATGCGTGCCACTTTCACGACCAATTGATAATCAACGGCTTCCAATGCTTGCTTGGATCCAGCTTGTTGTTTTGTGGTGCCAAGAGCAATGTAGCCTTGTAAAGGCACAGGCCATTGGGGTTGCCAGTGTGTCACAGACAAGTCTGGGCTCTGATGAACAATGATTTTCTCAGATACAACAGCAATAGGACGACGCGTGACAATGTGAATATGCGTCACATTTGGGTCGCCCAGCAATTGATGTAATAACTCGTCACCCACCAAGCCTGTGGCTCCGGCAAGAATGACACTTCGAGACGATGGCAAGAGAATTTCCTTTCGTTTTCTGTCGCCGCTAAGGCTACCACGGTTTGTGCAAAAAGATTCAAGATGTTAGCGCGAATATTTGGTAAAACGCGAACTATTGCACGTTAAAATCAGCGCTAAATTTGTGGAAATAGTAGGGGCAGACTGGGGTAGCTCGGGTATATCTAGCGATAATCGGTATAATATCGACAACTTTAATTTTCGAGAACCGTAATGACAACTTTGGTTGAACTGTCAGAAAACTGGGAAGGCATGCCTGCGACTTTTATTGAAGGTGCACTGCTTGCTGCGAACCTTTCACCCGCACCGCTTGATCCCGCTTTGTGGCAGACTATTTTGTTGACTGGTGGGGTAGATGAAGACAACATCGAACCGCTGACGACGGAGCAAAAGCAATCCATTATGCTGCGCTTTGAGCAGCAATATGTGGCGCTGATGAAGCATGAATATGTGTTGCCGCAATCACTTTCACTCGATGCAGCTCGCCACGAGGGTCATCAAGCCTTTGCTGAAGGTTTCCTTGCTGTTTGGCCTCATATTGAAGCTGCTTGGCAGGAAGTGACTGTCTCTGATGGCAGCCGTCGCATGTTGTCAGCACTGATGACTACCATGCTGTTTCTTCACGATGAACAGGGCACTCTGGCACAAATGGAAGAGGCGGGCTTAGCGTCGTTGCCGTCACCAGAAAAATACTATCAGCAATTGGCATTGATGATTAACGAAGTCGCTCTTGCCGCAGATGAAGTACAGCAAGGTTCTGGTGCTCGTGCAGTTAACCCTTATAAATCAGTCGGACGAAATGACCCTTGTCCTTGCGGTAGCGGGAAGAAATTCAAGAAGTGTTGCGGTAAATGATAACTGCTCCTGTTCTTGTGGTTGCTGGTGTCATCACCGACGGTGAGCGTGTGTTAATTACCCAGCGCCACGGTGTTGAAGGCGAAGCGGGACTCTGGGAATTTCCTGGTGGTAAAGTCGAAGCGGGTGAAACGGATCAAGAAGCCTTGGTGCGTGAGCTGGTGGAAGAGTTAGCGATAAATGTGGAGGTTGGTGAGTTCTTAGTTGAAACGCTACATCACTATCCCACTAAGTCCATTTTACTGCGTAGTTATCGTTGTCTGGCTGTGGCTGGAGAGTTTACCTTGCATTGCCATCAAGCCATGGCATGGGTTTCGCCCGCAGAACTAGACCGTTATTCGTTTAGTGGTGCTGACCTACCGCTTGTTAGTTACTTGCAGCGCATTTGAATGCAGTTGTAGATAGCAGACAGCAGAGCAATAAAAATCCCAGCGTAGGCTGGGATTTTTATTGGTGTAGGCATTCAGGTTAGCGTCTAGAACAAGCGACGCTCACGTGGTTTACCGAAGAACTGTGACAGCACAACAAGCCCAAATACGACAAGCATCGCGCCGTAAATGATCACCAGCCACTGTGGCATGGTGAGTGTCATGAATTCCCATACGATTTTGCTGCAATCACCGCTGGCTTCAAACATCCACGGAACCCATTGGTTAAGTGGCGCCCAAGACGGGAACGAAACGAAGATGTCACAGGTCGCCCCAAAGAGATCATTTGGGTCTGGGAATTGATAGCCAACGTGTTCAATCGATAGCTTAAGCCCCCATCCCGCTGATACGCCCCATGCCGCGAGGCTGAGCCAGCGGAACATGCCGTTGCTTGGTGCAATCATACCGATGAGGCCAGCTCCAAGAACGCCTATCATGGCAACGCGCTCATAAATACACATGACACAAGGTGCGAGATTCATGATGTGTTGGAAGTACAGCGCACAAGCTTCGAAAGCAAATGCAGACAGCATCAGCAAGAACCATGCACCGCGTCCGCGAGATATTTGATTGAAGTAGGACAACATAGGTTACAAATCCGTTTTAAAACAAAAAAGCCCCACTTGATTGTGGGACTTTGATATTCAAAGGTTTATTGGACAGAAAATCAATACTTAATGACCAGTAGTTACTGCGCCAACCGCTTCAACTGTACCGAGTGAGATCCAACCTACAGAGTCGAACCAATCCGTCATTGGAATTAGCAGTAGTTCGATACCCGCCAAGCCAACCAAACCCATCACAATGGTGTATGGCAAAGCCATGTAAACCATCTTCCCGTAAGACAAACGCAGCAGTGGAGCAAGCGTTGATGTTAACAAGAATAGGAACGCAGCTTGACCGTTAGGTGTTGCTACCGATGGTAGGTTAGTACCGGTATTGATTGCGACAGCCAACAGTTCAAATTGTTCGCGAGTAATCATGCCTTCCGTCAACGCCGCTTTTACTTCGTTGATGTAAACCGTACCGACGAATACGTTATCAGACACCATAGAAAGCAATCCGTTCGCAATGTAGAACATGGTGAGCTGTGCGCCACCTTCCATTTGCAGTACGGCAGCAATGACTGGGGTAAAGAGTTCCTGATCAACGATAACCGCAACCACCGCAAAAAATACGGCAAGTAATGCGGTGAATGGCAGAGCTTCTTCAAACGCTTTACCGATGTGGTGCTCGTCAATCACACCAGTGAAAGAGGTGGCCAGAATGATAACCGTTAGGCCAATCAAGCCCACTGCAGCAAGGTGCATCGCCAGCGCGATTACTAAGAAAACGGCGATACATGCTTGAGCGACAAGTTTCGCCACATCGATGTTTGTACGTTTTGCGCGTTCAGCAGCGTCAAACTCTAACAAGATGTTACGTACGTTTTCTGGCAGTTTTGTACCGTAGTCAAACAAACGGAACTTCTCAACGACCACACAGGTGATGAGACCACAAATGAGGACAGGAAGAGTAACAGGCAGCATACGAATGATAAATTCGCCGAACTGCCATCCTGCCTTCTCTGCAATGATAAGGTTTTGTGGCTCACCAACCATGGTCATTACACCACCAAGTGCAGTACCGACGCCGGCATGCATGAGCAGGCTGCGAAGAAAGGCACGGTATTGCTCAAGGTCATCACGGCTTAGATCGTCACCAAGATTGTCATCAGAAGTGTGGTCATTGTCAGCAGACCCGCCTGAAGCGACACGGTGGTAAATAGAGTAGAAGCCAACAGCAACACTGATGATAACGGCGATTACCGTTAGGGCATCCAAGAACGCAGAAAGCAGTGCAGCAGCGGCGCAGAAAGCCAGAGAAAGCAGAGACTTTGATCGGATACCAAGCAGTATTTTGGTAAACATGAATAGCAATAGCTGCTTCATGAAGTAAATGCCTGCCACCATAAAGATAAGCAATAGCAAGACTTCAAAGTTGGCAACAAGCTCGTGTTTAACGGTTTCTGAGCTTGTCATACCAATGGCAACGGCTTCGATGGCTAATAGACCACCGGGCTGAAGAGGGTAGCATTTTAATGCCATTGCCAATGTGAAGATGAATTCAACGACGAGCAACCAACCGGCGACAAATGGGTCAATTGCAAAAACAATAGGGTTGATAATCAAAAACGCGATAATCGCCGCTTTGTACCAATTGGGCGCCTTACCGAGAAAGTTCTTGGTAAAAGCATTCCTTAGCGTAATGGCCATGTCTGTGTCTCTGTTCTTATTAGAAAAAGCAAGTCTTCTTGGGGGCTTGAAATGAAGATGTAAACAAGCTGTTGCGTTTGGAGATGGTCAGGTTTCTCTTTTGCGATTTCTGCTGAATCAAGCAAAGTAAACATGCGAATGTTCAATCACTCGGCAAAAAATCGCCATTGAAACCCATCGCATAGGCAAACTCGGAGCACACAATACAGCGACTTTCCAAACAGTCAACAATCCTTTGCATGTTAATTAAATTACTGGAGTATGTTACGAAAAAACGAAACGCGAATCGGTTCGTATCGAAATACTTTGTAACATTTGGGCGCGCTTATTCTATGCGTGAGTCTGGTTGTATACAGTGATGCGGATCAAGGTTAAACAGTACGTTGGTAACTAGTGGGCATTTATTCAGGCGTTTAGACTAACAAGATGGTCTTAAGCTTCGTTTGGTAAAGGAAACGTTCCGCCCGTGTAAGGAATGTTGATAGAAATATGTTGGATATGGTTCCTTATGTGGAACGCTGATGTTACGTCAGGTTATTTAGCTAACTGTGATGTATGACAGTAAATCAAGGCTAAATGCGCCCACGTGAAGACACGGATAGGTTTCTAGGTGGTAACCTTCAGTGGTATGATGAGTTATTAAACAAAATAAGAAGCAACTTGGAAACAACACTCAATGGTTATAAAGGCGGACAGCCCGGCAACGTTTGCTGAGAAATACATTATCGAGAGCATTTGGAATAATCATTTTCCTCAAGGTTCAATTCTTCCTGCAGAGCGTGAATTGTCAGAGTTGATTGGTGTGACTCGTACAACGCTTCGTGAAGTGTTGCAGCGCCTCGCTCGTGATGGATGGTTGACGATACAGCACGGCAAACCAACTCGTGTTAATGACTACATGAATACCTCTGGCCTGAATATCTTAGATACTTTGGTTACGCTAGAGGGTGAAGATGTCCATGGTGTCCTTGAAAACTTGTTGTCTGCGCGTACCGATATCGGTGGCGTATACATGCGTTATGCAGTGAAAAATGACGCGCAAGCGTGTGCTGCCTTGATTGAGAAAGTAATCAGTCGCTGCGAGTCGTTGCTAGCGAGTGATAGCTTCTCGAGCTTTGTTGAAGCGGTAGAAGAAAAGCCTGCTATTCAGCAGGATGTTAAAAAGATTTTTGATTCATTCGGCAAAGTAGACACTGAAGTCTGCGAAGCGGTGTGTCGTGGTCGTGCATTCAACCATTACGACTACATGCTCTTCCAAGGTATGGCTCAACTTTCTGGCAACAAGGTATATGTGTTGACCATGAATGGGATGCGCAAAATATACTCACGCGTTGGCGGCTACTATTTCATGGATAAGCATGCTTGCGAGTTGGCGTTGCAGTTTTATCGTGACCTACTCAGTATTTCGGTTGAAGGTCGTCATGGTGATGTTATGGATCGTATCAAGCAATACGGTCGCGAAAGTGGCGCCATGTGGTTTGTTAACCGCGACACCATTGCGAAACTGATGGAACAAGAAGAAGCGTAATAGGCTTCCAAGTTTATGCATAGCATCAGGTTAAGCATCGCGCTTTAGCCAACCATCGCGCTTTAGCCAACAAAGATGCCAAAGCAAGAATAAAAAAACCGCCTACTTGGCGGTTTTTGTTTTTCTGTGCCCTAGCGTTTTTAACTGGGCGGGTTGTTCGAGGTATTCGTGTTCTAGGTTCTAGGTTCTAGGTTCTAGGTTCCGGGGATTAAATCTGGGTCAAATTGCGGGCGTTTTGGACACGTCGCGATAATCTTCCCTTTTCCATCCGTTGTTTCTTCTTCCAATATGACTTCAAAGCCCCACAAGCGATGTACGTGCTTTAACACCTCTTCATGTGAGTCACCGAGAGGGATTCGGTTATGTGGCACGTAGCGGAGGGTGAGTGCGCGATTACCACGCAGATCCACATCCCACACCTGAATGTTGGGTTCATGGTTGCTGAGGTTGTATTGCGCAGAAAGTTTTTCACGAATTTGTCGATACCCTTCTTCATCGTGGATGCAAGTGACTTCAATGAAATTCTGTTTATCGTCATCGTTAACGGCGAAGAATTTCATGTCTCGCATCACTTTGGGGGACAGAAACTGACTGATAAAGCTCTCATCTTTAAAGTTATGCATGGCAAAGTGCATGGTCTCTAACCAATCTGAGCCAGCAATTTCGGGGAACCAATATTTGTCTTCTTCAGTTGGCGACTCACAGATACGTCGAATATCTGTAAACATCGCAAAACCTAGAGCGTACGGGTTAATACCACTGTAGTAACGGCTATTGTATGGCGGTTGTGCTACCACATTGGTGTGACTGTGCAAAAACTCCATGATAAAGCGATCAGTGACGAGCCCTTCATCATAAAGGTGATTCAATATGGTGTAGTGCCAGTAGGTCGCCCAACCTTCGTTCATCACCTGCGTTTGTTTTTGCGGGTAGAAGTATTGGCTGACTTTACGCACGATGCGAACAATTTCGCGCTGCCAAGGCTCAAGCAACGGCGAATGCTTTTCGAAGAAATAGAGAATGTTCTCTTGCGGCTCAGAAGGGAATCGCTCCACGGTTTTTTCACGCACTTTCTCGCTGGTAGGAATGGTGCGCCATAGGGCGTTAACTTGGGTTTGTAGATAGTCTTCACGTGATTTTTGACGCGCCTTTTCCTCCGCCATGGAGATTTTTTGCGGTCGTTTGTAACGATCGACACCGTAATTCATAAGCGCATGGCAAGAGTCGAGCAGTTTCTCGACGTCATCAACGCCGTATTTTTCTTCGCACTCACTGATGTATTTTTTGGCAAACAGCAGGTAATCGATAATGGAGCCTGCATCTGTCCATGTTTGGAACAGATAATTGCCTTTGAAGAAAGAATTATGTCCGTAACAAGCATGAGCCATGACCAAGGCTTGCATGGTGATGGTGTTTTCTTCCATCAAATAGGCAATACAAGGGTCAGAGTTGATGACGATTTCATACGCCAGCCCCATGTGCCCGTGCTTGTAGCCACGCTCTGTTTCGATGAACTTCTTACCAAATGACCAGTGACTGTAGTTGATTGGCATGCCGACGCTGGAGTATGCGTCCATCATCTGTTCAGCAGTAATGATTTCAATTTGGTTGACGTAAGTGTCTAGCCGATAGTGTTCAGCGACTCGTTTTATTTCGTTGTGGTACTGGTCCAGAAGATCAAATGTCCAATCTGGACCATCGCTGAGCGTCTTCTTTTTGTTTTTTGCTGCGACTGCCATGGAAGTCCTCCTTGGATATCAAACCCGTATGAAAAGAGAGGTAAGCGTTAACTTACCTGTTTCTTAAATAGCTCCCGGAAGACGGGGAAAATGTCTTCTGCTGAACGAATATTCTGCATAGCGAAGTTTTCATAGGCTTCATCAAGTGCTTCATATTCGCGCCAGAGGGTTTGGTGAGCACGGCGTGTAATTTCAATGTATGCGTAGTAGCGAGTCACTGGGAGCAGCTGTTTCTGTAACAACTCACGGCAACCTGGTGAATCGTCGGCCCAGTTATCACCATCCGAAGCCTGTGCGGCATAGACATTCCATTCATTCGACGGATAGCGCTCTTTAACAATGTCGTTCATCAAGCGAAGGGCACTCGAAACGATGGTGCCACCGGTTTCTTGTGAGTAGAAAAACTCATGTTCATCCACTTCTTTTGCTTGAGTGTGGTGGCGGATAAATACCACTTCCACGTTTTTGTAAGTACGGTTGAGAAAGAGGTACAGCAAGATGTAAAAGCGTTTGGCGATGTCTTTGGTTGCTTGATCCATCGAACCCGATACATCCATAAGACAAAACATGACCGCTTGGCTGCTCGGTTGTGGTCGCTTCTCGTAATTTTTGAACCTTAGGTCAAACGTATCAATGAAAGGGACGGCTGCGATTTTATCTTTTAGCAGGTCAATCTCTTCTTGAAGTTGTTTTTCTTCTAAAGGCTGGGCGGGCTCTGAGCGTTTTAGCGCTACGAGCTCTGCTTCCAGTTCTTTCAGTTTTCTGCGTTTCCCGGCACTCATTGCTGTTCGACGAGCCAGCGAGTTTTGCAGTGAGCGAACAATAGCGATATTGGAAGGAACACCGGTCGCTTTAAAGCCAGATCGGTGCGTTTTGTATTCTACTAGTTGGGTGATTTGATTTTTCTTCAGGTTCGGCAGTTCAAGGTCTTCGAACAACAAGTCTAGGTATTCGTCTTTGGAGATTTGGAAAACAAAATCATCCTGACCCTCACCATCAGGGCTTGCTTGACCTTCACCCGCACCACCTCCGCCACCACCACCGGGTGGACGTTCAATGCGATCGCCTGTAATAAATTGGTCATTGCCAGGGTGGACAGCATCACGCTGTCCCCCTTTACCTTGTCGGAACGTTGGCTCTCGGATGTCACGAGAAGGGATAGTGATACTCTCACCACTATCCACGTCAGTGATAGAGCGTTGATTAACAGCGTCAGCAATCGACTCTTTGATCTGTCGTTTGTGACGGCGTAAAAAACGCTGTCGGTTCACTGTACTCTTGTTCTTCCCGTTGAGCCTTCGATCAATAAAATGCCCCATAAGCCCCCCGTATTTCGTTACTTCATTAACCGCCTGATTACGAAGACTTACGCACGCGCAGGTACCATTCAGACAAGAGTCGCACTTGCTTGCGGGTGTAACCTTTTTCCATCATTCGAGCGACAAAATCATCGTGTTTCTTCTGCTCCTCGGTCGAGGTTTTCGCATTGAACGAAATGACCGGTAGCAACTCTTCTGTATTGGAGAACATTTTCTTCTCAATAACAGTGCGGAGTTTCTCGTAGCTTGTCCAACCTGGGTTTCTGCCTTCGTTGTTGGCGCGAGCACGGAGTACAAAGTTCACGATTTCATTTCGGAAGTCTTTCGGATTACTGATTCCTGCCGGTTTCTCTATTTTTTCCAGCTCGCTATTGAGTGCGGAGCGGTCAAACAGTTGACCGGTATCAGGGTCACGGTATTCCTGATCTTGAATCCAGAAATCTGCATAAGTGACATAACGGTCAAAGATATTCTGGCCGTACTCAGAATAGGACTCCAGATACGCGGTTTGAATTTCTTTGCCGATGAACTCGACGTATTTTGGAATCAAGTACCCTTTGAGATGCTCGAGGTATTTCTCTGCAAGATCTTGTGGGAACTGTTCACGTTCTATTTGCTGTTCGAGTACATAGAACAAGTGGACCGGGTTAGCGGCCACTTCTGAGTGGTCGAAGTTGAAGACGCGAGAAAGAATTTTGAACGCAAAACGCGTTGAAAGTCCGTTCATGCCTTCGTCGACACCAGCGTAGTCTCTGTATTCTTGGTACGACTTGGCTTTTGGATCGGTATCTTTCAGCGTCTCACCATCATAGACACGCATTTTCGAGAAAATACTCGAGTTTTCAGGCTCTTTTAGACGTGACAAGATACTGAATCTAGCAAGAATATCGAGCGTGCTCGGCGAGCAAGGCGCGGAAGACAACTCACTGTTTTGCAATAGTTTGTCGTAAATCTTCATTTCTTCCGACACACGTAAACAGTAAGGCACTTTCACGATGTACACGCGATCGAGGAAGGCTTCATTGTTTTTGTTGTTTCGGAATGTTTGCCACTCAGATTCGTTTGAGTGAGCGAGGATCATGCCATCAAAGGGAAGCGCAGAGAGACCTTCTGTCCCGTTGTAGTTGCCTTCCTGCGTCGCAGTAAGTAGCGGGTGCAGCACTTTGATGGGCGCTTTAAACATCTCTACGAATTCCATCAAACCTTGGTTGGCTTTACACAATGCGCCAGAGTAGCTGTATGCATCGGGGTCATCTTGAGAGAAGTGTTCGAGTTGACGAATATCGACTTTACCAACCAGTGATGAGATATCTTGGTTGTTTTCATCACCCGGTTCCGTTTTCGCAACACCGACTTGATCAAGAATAGATGGACGGACTTTCACGACTTTGAACTTGCTGATATCACCACCAAATTCATGTAAACGTTTAGCGGCCCAAGGCGACATGATGGAACGTAAGTAACGTTGCGAAATGCCGTACTCGCTTTCTAGCAATGCGCCATCTTCTGTTACATCAAAGAGACAGAATGGGTGATCATTCACTGGGCTACGCTCACCATTAGCAGTGAGAATGTAGATAGGCACTTTCTGCATCAAGCTTTTGAGTTTTTCGGCCAGTGATGACTTACCGCCACCAACAGGGCCTAGTAAATAGAGGATCTGTTTACGTTCTTCTAGACCTTGTGCAGCATGCTTGAGATAGGAGACGATTTGTTCTATCGCTTCTTCCATCCCATAGAAATCTTCAAAGGTTTCGTATCGCGAGATGACGCGGTTTGAGAAAAGCCGGCTCAACCGCGGCTCGTGCGCGGTATCGATCATTTCTGGCTCCCCAATGGCCATCAACAAACGTTCGGCTGCATTGGCGTACACACTGCGATCTTCCCGGCATAGGTCCAGAAATTCGTGAAGGCTCAGCTCTTCGTCTTTAGATTCTTCGTATCGTTGACGATAGTGGTCGAATATACTCATGGTCCTGCCCCCTAAATCGTGCTGTTATCAATAAGAAAGGATAATGGCGCAGTCGCTTTCATATCCTTACCTTTTTAAGATTAGTAGCAACTGATCAAATTGCGTGGTTGAATTCGTTGTTTTTTCGATATTTTTCCCTTTTGTGATAAGGCTTTGTATTCAAGCTGTAACTTCCTCATCGCAATGAACTTATCAATACGAAGTGAATCACGCTTACGATTAATGCCTCGCTGATCTGTATTATTTTGTGGAAGCTATTGGGGGGAAAGGAACGAAATAGGGGAGGGGTATGGAAGTAACAAAGCCGAAACGGGGTGTGTTCCGGCTTAGAGTGTTGAGTATTAGCTTGTAATTATTGGCAAGCAATAACGGTAGATAATATGTGTTTATCACCTGCTTCCAATGAAACACTGCGGTCATGGACAGCAGATTCTACGCACACCATGGTTTCGTAGCTGTTGTCTGCCATGTCACCCATGCTGATAGACAAATCTTTCCATGGGTTCCAAACAACGACCGCATTATGGCCATGGTTGGTTACGGTAAGACGGCGTTGGTAGCCAAGATCTTCAACCACGACAGTTTCTTCAGCGTGTGTATAAATTCGATCAACTTCCTGATCAAACTCCGTGTTACCGCCGCTAGGGTGACGAACACCAGCCGCAATGTACTCATTGCCGAGTTGAGAAACGGTGGTTTTTGAAATATCACCAATATTTAGGTAGGTATGAAGTGCGCCACCGACCAGAATGGGCGTGTTACCTGTGTTGGTAGAAACGAGGCCAACCTTCAGCGTGTCGCCGACCTCCATGATGATTTCCGCATGGAAAGCATGTGGCCACACATCATGAGTATCAGGCGAATCTGCCAGCGTGAGACTGATAATCACGCCATTTTCATTTTCTCTGTGCTCGTTGAGTGTCCACTCGCTGCTGCGTGCAAAGCCGTGTGACGGTTCTGCTGCTTTACCAAACCAAGGCCAGCAAACGGGAATACCGCCACGAATGGCTTTGTTACCGCTAAAATCGGCTTTCTCACTCATCCAAATGACATCTTTTTTACCCGATGGCTGGAAACTAAGTACGTGAGCACCAAAAAGAGAAATGGTAGCCGTTGCTTTAGGGTGAATGACGCGGAGCACTTTAATGCCGTCAAGTTCGCAAACGGTGACATAGTCAGACAGGACAGCAGTGGTTGGAAGCTGATTAACATCCATGAAATTTGCCTTTTGAATCTGAAATTTAGATACAAAAAAGGCGGCCAATAAGCCGCCTTTTGTCACTCATGCCTTAAACAGGCAATCCGGAATGATTACTTAGAGATGTGAGCAATCAGGTCCAGAACTTTGTTTGAGTAACCGATTTCGTTGTCGTACCAAGATACAACTTTAACGAATTTGTCAGTCAGAGCAACACCAGCTTTAGCATCGAATACTGAAGTTTGAACTTCACCGATGAAGTCTTGAGAAACAACTTCGTCTTCAGTGTAGCCAAGAACGCCAGCCATCTCGCCTTCTGAAGCAGCTTTCATAGCAGCACAGATTGCTTCGTAAGTTGCAGGGTTCTTCAGGTTAACGGTTAGGTCAACAACAGAAACGTTTGCAGTTGGTACGCGGAACGCCATACCAGTCAGTTTGCCGTTTAGTTCTGGAAGAACAACGCCTACTGCTTTAGCTGCACCAGTTGATGATGGGATGATGTTCTGAGAAGCACCACGACCGCCACGCCAGTCTTTAGCAGAAGGACCGTCAACAGTCTTCTGAGTTGCTGTGGTTGCGTGAACAGTAGTCATCAGGCCAGATTCAATACCGAAGTTGTCGTTCAGTACTTTAGCGATTGGCGCTAGGCAGTTAGTTGTGCAAGAAGCGTTAGAAACGATGTCTTGGCCCGCGTAAGTGTCTTGGTTAACACCCATTACGATCATTGGGGTCGCATCTTTAGAAGGACCAGTCAGAACAACTTTCTTAGCACCAGCAGTGATGTGTTGGCGTGCAGTTTCGTCAGTCAGGAAGATACCAGTTGCTTCAGCAACTACGTCAACACCTACTGCATCCCACTGAAGTTCAGTTGGGTTACGCTCAGCTGTTACGCGAACGGTTTTACCGTTAACAACTAGGTTACCGTCAACCACTTCAACAGTGCCGTTAAAACGACCGTGAGTTGAATCGTACTTTAGCATGTACGCCATGTAATCTACGTCGATCAGGTCGTTGATTGCTACAACTTCGATGTCGTTACGCTCAACAGATGCACGGAATACGAAACGGCCGATACGGCCAAAACCGTTAATACCTACTTTGATAGTCATTATGTTGCTCCACAACTTTGATATCTAGTGAAAATGAAACTGGTAGTAAAATTACAGAATCAGTATCACCCATGCAAGTAAAAAACCCACCTAAATTGCTTAAAATCAAAAAACAGTACGGATTATTTCTACAGCACTAAACAAATTTTTGGTGTTTTACAGGGATTGTTGAAAATCATGTGCCACTTACTGACACGAGGGACTGCGCATAGTGTTGTTGATTCGTGTTTAATACTAACCAAAAAGTATGGGAAGAATACGTGCTTCAGCGCGTGCGAATATTGAGAATCACACGGAGATAGGGAACGTTGTGTTTTATGTCATTAAAAGACAAAAGAAAATGAAAGTTCATGCATATCGTGATGGGGTGGCAATTTTCATTGGGTTGATGAAATATTTGCCGTTATCGGTATTGAAGTTGTGATGAAGTGGGCGATGCGAAGTGACTAAACTGGCACTCAATAGGATTTAGCGGTAAGAAAAGAGTGAGACGCAAAACTCCCAAGTTAGAGGAAGTCATGACGACCCATTCAGAAAAAAACTGGAAAGAAAGCCTTTCAGATGAAGCCTATAAAGTTTGTCGTTTAGGTCACACAGAAGCGCCATATACGGGTGAACTTCTACATCAACACAAAAACGGCTCGTATCACTGTGTATGCTGCGACGCTTTGCTTTTTGAATCGAATACAAAATTTGATTCTGGCTGTGGTTGGCCCAGTTTTGATGCTGCAGTTGAAGGTGCGGTGAAATACGTGGAAGACACAGGGCATGGTATGGTTCGAATCGAGATTCGTTGTGTGAATTGTGAAAGTCATCTTGGGCATGTATTCGACGATGGTCCGACAGCGACAGGCCAGCGTTATTGTGTGAACTCGGTTGCCATGACGTTCGATGAAACAGAAGATTGAGTGAGTAAGGCTTGCTCTAAGATGTTGAGTGGAAAAAGCGTGCATATTGCACGCTTTTTTATTGTTACTCTTTGATATCTAAGAATTGTCGTTGGAGGGGAGTGCGCCTAATTGGTGCAACATATTGGCATTGAAATCTCCCCCCTCGACCGCGGAAGCAATGTCATCCGCGATGTCTGCAATTTGGTGCCTTCTCGAATCTTCCATCGGGTATAGCAATTTGAGTTGCTGTTCTTTGGCAATGGCGAGCCCCATTTCACCGCCCACTAACGCCCACATGTATGCGTGATCGAGTTTTCCGATCGAGTGATTTGCCGTGGCGAGTGATTTGATGACGTCAGGGATGGTTTTTTCTTTCGTACTGCCACCGCGCCCATCATAGAAAGCGAGTGATTTCATGAGTAAATCAATGGTGTGTAATTTGTCTTTGTCAACGTAATAAGTCGCCAGACCAAGCTGCATTTCAGGTGAATCAAGGTACTCGGTTTCTTCCAATTTTAGAAACTGCTCGAGAGCATCTTGGTCACCTTGGGTCCATCGATAATATATGATGGATGGTTGATAAGAGTTTTTGAGTTCTTGTTCTAGTCTTTCAATCTCATCATAAGCATGGAAAAGCGCTTCGGTGCGTAGGGTCTTCTTGGATTTTAGTGTGGTTGTTTCAATTTGGGCAGCAGACTCCATACACTTGGCGTATTTCTTTGTGAGCTGTAATTCGTCAAATTTATTGAGGTCAGAAGGCTTCTTAACCACATCAAAACGAAGCCAAATCAGGTCGGTTCTCTCGTGGCGACATTGGCCGTCATTGACGTTTAACTTTTCACATATTTGAGGGTAATTCTCGCAAAGCTGCGCACTACTTCGGTTGCTTTCAAAGCACCCAGACAACAGCAAGGTACTAAATGCGGCAATTGCCACTTTGACTGGAAGTGTAATATGACCTTTATTCATAATGGCTGAGGCTCTTTCGTCGCTGTCTCTCATTTATGTCGAGTGACTTATAACATAAACACCTACTATCAGTTTATCTTCATTTCTCGAGTTTTGCGTGAGTCCACAGACATAAAAAAGACCAGCATAAAAGCTGGCCTAAGTTTTTAAGAGGGTTCGTCACACAAGATCGGCACCAGTATATGTGACGGTTTCTGCATCAGTCCAAATTGTGACTTTGTCATTTGTGGCGCTGTCTATAAATACATAGGACTGTAGATCAGCCGCTTGGGTTGCATTGATTCCCATTTTTGCGAGCATTGCAGGCGTGATAAATGCGTTAACCGGAGCGGAAGCGTTATATTGCCAACGGTCACCCGTGACATCAAAGGTATCGTCGCCGTCACCGAGCCATGCAATAAATCCCTGCCAGTCACTATTGTCGGTAGCATCTGATTTGGCATCTATCTGATGGGCGTTGACTGTGATGGTTTGATCGCCACTATCACCCAACACCGACTCTATTCCTGCAATGACATTGCCAGTGACACCTGGCGTGCCTTGGTAGAGTTCACCTGTGAAATCGGCATGTGTCTCCCCAAAAACGTGCAAAGTATCGAATCCTGTTTTGGCATCGTAAATTTGCAGATTAACTTGTTGTCCGCCACTCAGCGTTTTTATTTGGCCTTGAAAGTCGTTACTGTCAAAAACAAACGTGTCGGAGTGGGTGCCGCCTTTGAGTCTGTCTTGGCCTTCTTGACCATCAAGGTAGTTATCTGCACTGAACCAACCTCCAAAGAGGTAGTCATTGCCGTCACCACCGAGCAATGTGTTGGAACCTAGATTGCCAAAGATGGTATCGTCACCGTCACCACCGTCTAAGTAGTCATTACCAGTATGGCCTCTTAGGGTGTCGTTTCCGTCGCCACCGTAGATCTTATCGTCACCTGCATTGCCTCGCAGGTCATCGTTGCCATCGCCGCCATAGATCTCGTCATCACCCGAGCCGCCGAAGACCCGATCATCGCCGCTCTCAGCACTGATGTAGTCATCCCCTTGATCGCCACGAATAAAGTCGTTACCTGTGCCAGCCCAGACTTCATCGTCGCCATCGCCGGCTCGTATGGTGTCATCACCATTTTGTCCTTCGATATAATCGTGACCGGAACCTGCTAGTAAGGTGTCATCTCCAGTTCCACCCCACAATTCGTCATCGCCAGCCCCACCTTCAAGTTTATCGTTACCATTTTGGCCATACAGCTTGTCGTCGCCAGCGCCGCCATGAAGGTGGTCTTCACCGTTTCCGCCCCATGCCGAATCGTTCCCATCGCCACCAGAGATGATGTCATGGCCGTCACCACCGACGATGTAGTCATCTCCACCTTCGCCGTAGAGCTCATCATCACCATCATAGCCATACAAGGAATCGTCACCATGGGTTGCTGTGTTGCTGTCAATTTCTTTGACTGTAATGCTGACTTTAGAAGGGGGGATGTTCGTATCGACGGAATTCAGGTCTAAGGGTGTCCACGGGAATGATGATAGATCGGTTGATGGGATGGTAAAGAAAACGAGTTTGGCGCCACCTGCCACATTAATATCTAGCGCTGATCCGCGCTCTGCAAGGTTAACGTAATTAACAATGATATCTTTGCTGATCACGTTGCCTGACGCGTCAACTATGGCATAACCAAGGCTCTTCTCTTCGGTTGACGCAAAATTAAAGTCAGAAAGAGTGACAGAAATAAATGTGTCGCTTTGAATGTCATAACTGCCATCAGGATTGGATGTTAGGCTTTGAACCTCAGAGGAAGAAGAATCACCGAAAATGATATCATCACCGTCGTAGCTGCGAAGCGTATCGTCGCCAAGAAGGCCGTAGATCTCGTCATCGCCAGCTGTACCTATTAGGTCGTCAGCTGAATTGCCGCCTGTAATGGTGGACATGATAGATTACCTTGTTGATTGGGCTTTAAATCAAAAACACTGAGCGATACTGAGCTCAAAAAGTGAGGGCAACGTGATGCCTTCACTGGATTATCAAAAAGCAGGTACCGCTATTGATGCGATTTCACTGCAACTTGATTGGGCTTGGACCTCATCGGGTGACAAATTGGCAAAACCTTTGGATTTGCTCAAGCAAGAAAGTGCGCATTCATTATAAAATCAGTACTATTAGACAAGTATATTTGCATGATGCCGAACCAAAGCATGGCAAAAGTATGTTTTGAAGCATGATGAAAGATTGGTCGTTATTTTTGAAGTTGTTGGGCGTTTTGTTTTAAATACTCTGAAATGGTATGGATTAACAGACAAATATGCTTGAAAGTCAGACAAGGAATCCGAGGAACGAAAATGGATATTGAACAGTTGTTGTCCAGCATTACCCCTGATGCTTATGAGCGTTTGAGCTACGCCGTTGAAACAGGAAAATGGCCTGAAGGGACTTCTCTTACGCAGGAGCAACGTGACCATGCCATGCAGGTTGTGATGCTTTATCAATCTCGCCACAATACGGAACCTCAGCACATGACAGTGGCTGCGGGGGGCGACATTACGTTGAAGTCAAAAGCAGCACTTAAACGTGAGTTCTCAAGCAATCAGGAAACCATTGTTCAAACAAACGTCAACAACGACTAGTACGAACGACTGATATAAAAAAACGGCATTTATGCCGTTTTTTTTGTGCCCAAAATGCTAGCTAGCATCATCTAGAAGGTTAGCGTCTAGAGGGTTAGCTCTCCGCGAAGGTCTTGTTGAAGCAAGTTGCGGACATTTTCCATTGGCAAGTCTTGGCTCAACAGATAGTGCAATTTTGCTAATGCCGCTTCTGGGGTCATGTCGTATCCGCTAAGTACCCCTGCTTCCGCCAAGGCACAGCCAGTTGCATAACCTCCCATGTTCACCTTGCCGGCGAGACACTGCGTGAGGTTGAGCACGATCACGCCACGGTTTGTGGCTTCCCTTAATAGCCCTAACAGTTCTTTGTTTTGCGGGGCGTTACCCACACCAAACGTTAACAATATCATTGCGTTAACGGGTTGTTTAAGTGCATTGCTGATCACGTCTGGCGAAATTCCTGGGTACATCATGATGATGGCAACAGGCTGCTCTGTGATGGTATGAACTTTGAATTCACCTTCTGGTTTTTTATCAATTTCAGCACCGTGAAGCTGAATGTTGATTCCAGCCTCAAGCAATGAAGGCAAGTTAGGTGATGTAAAGGCATTAAAACCATCAGCGTGAGATTTGGTGCTGCGGTTGCCGCGAAGCAATTGGTTGTTGAAGAACAGAGTCACTTCGTTAATCGGGTAGTTAGCCGCGATATGCAGAGAGTTCAATAGGTTTGCTTGCCCATCGGAGCGCAATTCTGCCAGTGGAATTTGTGATCCTGTCACGATCACAGGCTTGTCCAAATTCTCCAGCATGAATGACAACGCTGACGCGGTGTATGCCATGGTGTCGGTGCCATGCAAAATCACAAAGCCGTCATAGTTGTCATAGTTATCACGAATGTCGTCAGCAATACGCTGCCATTCTGCAGGCGTCATGTCTGCTGAATCAATCAGCGGTGCATATTCGTGAATCGTGAATTCAGGCATCTCTGGACGATGGAATTCCGGCATCTGTTTCAATTGCTGTTGCATGAAGCCAGAGACGGGAATGTAACCTTGCTCTGATTTCAGCATGCCGATCGTGCCGCCAGTGTAGGCGATATAAATGTGTTTTCTTTCCATCTTCACAAATTCAATGTTGCCGAGGTCGTGGCGGCATTATACGTACCAGAGGCGCGAAAAAAACCCCGGCGCTTGCCGGGGAGTTCTCAGTTCTCGTAATAACTGCAATTTGGACAAAGCGCGTATTGTCCATTTGGGTCATTGAAGTTATTTAAGGTGTTTATTTCGTTCACGGCGGTGTTAGCGAACTGTTGCACTATCGGTGATAGCTTCACGTTCATGCCAAGCTCAAACTTCACCATGACTTGATTGACAAAGTCATAGATGAACTGCTGCGCTGGGGTGAGTGGTTCTTCAAGCCAGTTAAGTGAATAGTCTTCAAGTTGTGCTAATTCTGCAGCCACGGCAATCGCATCATCAAAGTCACCTAACTGATCGACTAAGCCGCGCTTCATTGCGTCATAACCTGTCCAGACTCGGCCTTGCGCCACGTTATCGACATCTTCAATTGAGAGATTACGCTGGCTTGCAACAAGACCGATAAAGCGCTGGTAGCCGTTCTCAATTCCCAGTTGCATGATGTCTGACACGCCCTCTGGAAGCGCTCGTGTAACACCGACGCCGGCAAACGGGGTCGTGCCGATACCATCGTTGTAAACGCCGTATTTTGCGAGTGCATCTTCAAACGTGGTTAAAATACCAAAGATGCCAATCGAGCCGGTAATCGTGGTAGGTTGCGCGAGAATACGATTCGCGCTGGTCGAAATCCAATAACCGCCAGATGCTGCGACACTCGACATAGAAACAACAACGGGTTTACCTGCTTCTTTCAGGGCTTCTACTTCGTTGCGAATCACTTCAGAGGCAAAAGCACTACCCCCAGGGCTATCAACACGAAGCACGACCGCTTTTACTGCATCGTTGAGGCGTGCATCTCGAAGCAGTGCAGCGGTCGTGTCTCCACCCACTGTGCCTTCAGATTCAAAGCCATCGACAATAGCGCCGCTAGCAACAACAACAGCAATTTGTTCGGCTTTAGGCATATTGAACTGAAACGAAGAGTAATCGTACATGCTCACGTAGTTAAAGCTGTCCTCTCCATCACTGCCGAATTTCTCCGCAAGTTTCATGCGAATTTGTTGACGGGTTAGCAGTTCGTCCACCAAACCTAGTCGTTGAGCGAGAAGTGCAAAATCGCCGTTGGCTGCTTTTAGCTCTTCGAGCAGGGTTTCAGTATTCGGCGATAAGCGATTAGCATCAATGTCGCGATTGGAAGCAACATCTTCGACAAAAGCACCCCAAAGTTGGTTTAGCCAAACCGCGTTGGACTCTCGTGCCTCTTCTGACATTTCTGTGCGGGTATAAGGTTCAACGAAAGACTTATAGGTACCAACGCGAAATACGTGAGTGGTAATGTCTAGCTTTTCCAATAGGTCTTTAAAGTACAGATTGTAAGTCCCATAACCACGTAGCAATACGGCGCCATCAGGTGCCATGTAAATATCATCTGCGTAGCTCGCCAGATAGTACTGACTTTGGTTGTAGTGACCACCAATGGCAACAACAGGCTTACCAGTGGCCTTGAATTCATTAATGGCTTTTGCGATGTAGCGCAACTTGGTGAGGCTGGTTTCAGACATATCTGACAAGCTCAGCACCATACCGTTAATATTATCGTCCTTTGCGGCGTCGCGAATTTGTTCAACAATATCAAAGAGGACATTTTCGAACTCGACTTGCTGACCAAACAGATTGCGCGTAGCAAAATCGTAAGGATCGATTCTACGTTGCTTTTCTACGATGGGGCCTGAGATATCGAGCAACAGCGCCTGAACCGGTTGTTCAACGGGTTCTTGCTTTGCGACGTAATCGTCCGTCATGACGTAATAGATCATGACAAAAATGGCGATGAAGAGCAGGTTCAACACCAATTGACGTGCGAAACCTAAAAGCTTCCAGCACCATTTCAGAACATTTCCTAGAAATTTAAAAAGCGTTTTCATTTGTTTACCCAGCTTCTTTGCATGTCTGTAATCGTAACCAATCCTGTTTGGATAACCTAGCTTTGATTTATGTTGTAAAAATGTAAACAAACGTTTGAAACTTCTGTTTGACGGGTTTATGGTTGTCTCATCAGAATAAAAATGACGATGGAAGCGTAGATAATGAACTTGCCGTACCCTCACTTACTCGCGCCACTGGATCTTGGTTTTACGCAATTGAAGAATCGCGTACTCATGGGGTCAATGCACACAGGTCTAGAAGAATCGAACGACGGTTTTAAAAAGCTAGCAGCCTTCTATGCCGAACGGGCTAAGGGTGGTGTGGGTTTGATTGTGACTGGGGGCTTTTCACCTAACTTCCGAGGGCGTTTACATCCACTGAGTGCGCAATTTAGTAGTGGTCGCGCCGCTCGTGCTCACCGCACGATCACGGACTCTGTGCACCAACATGGTGGAAAAATCGCCTTACAATTGCTCCATGCTGGGCGTTATGCCATGCACCCTCTCGCGGTGAGTGCATCAGCCACTAAATCACCGATTTCGAAGTTTGCACCGTCAGCAATGAGTGAGCGACAAATCTTAGGCACAATAAAAGATTTCGCTAAAAGTGCTGAATTGGCCCGTGAGGCGGGTTATGACGGCATTGAAATTATGGGGTCTGAGGGATATTTGATTAATCAGTTCATCTGCGCTCGGTCAAATACCCGTTACGACGGCTGGGGTGGTAGCTACCAAAACCGTGTACGTTTTCCCATCGAGATTGTGAAAGCGGTGCGTGAGCGAGTCGGTCATGATTTCATTATTATTTTCCGCCTCTCAATGCTTGATCTGGTTGAGCAGGGGAGTACACATGACGAGGTGGTTGAACTGGCGAAAGCACTTGAAGCTGCTGGTGTGACCATTCTTAACACGGGCATTGGTTGGCACGAAGCCCGTGTGCCCACGATTGCAACACAAGTTCCGCGCGCTGCATTTAGTTGGGTAACCGAACGATTGAAAGGCGAGGTATCCATTCCTCTGGTTTCGTGTAACCGGATCAATACGCCTGACGTAGCGGAAAACATTCTGTCGAGTGGTCAGGCTGATATGGTTTCTATGGCGCGTCCATTTTTGGCTGATGCGGAATTTGTTAACAAAGCAGAGCAAGATAAAGCTGATGACATCAATACGTGCATTGCATGTAATCAGGCATGTTTAGACCATGTGTTTAAGGGTAAGCGCGCAAGCTGCTTGGTTAACCCTCAGGCATGTTACGAAACCGAGTTGGTCATTTCGCCTGCAGTGAATAAGCGACGAGTCGCCATCGTCGGCGGTGGTATGGCTGGAATGTCCTGTGCGGTGACTGCGGCTGAACGAGGCTTTGATGTGGTGCTGTTTGAGAAAAATGCCGTGCTTGGGGGGCAGTTTAATCTGGCAATGCA
Source organism: Enterovibrio gelatinilyticus (assembly GCF_028683095.1). Taxonomy (GTDB): domain Bacteria; phylum Pseudomonadota; class Gammaproteobacteria; order Enterobacterales; family Vibrionaceae; genus Enterovibrio; species Enterovibrio gelatinilyticus. The sequence goes on from NZ_JAJUBC010000015.1 coordinate 95,578, forward strand.
AATTCCCGGCAAAGAAGAGTTTCAAGAATCTATTCGTTACTTCACACGAAAAGTGTCGCAATTCAACATTGATGTAAGACTCAATCAATCTGCGGATGCTGACACCTTGAAAGAATTTGACGAAGTGGTAATTGCCACAGGCGTGAAACCGCGAATGCCTGCTATTGAAGGTATTGGCCATCCTAAAGCGATCGATTACCAAACGCTTATTCGTGATAAGCCAGAGCTGGGTGACCGCGTTGCTGTAATTGGCGCAGGTGGTATAGGCATTGATGTCGCGACCATGATTACCGAACCACAAGATCACACCTTGGAAGATTGGTTGAAAGATTGGAGTATCGACCAAAGTTTGTCTCACGAAGGTGGGCTATTACCGCAGCCACATTATGTTGCTCAACGTCAGGTTTGGTTGTTGCAACGTAAGACGGGAAAAGTGGGTAAAGGGCCAGGTAAAACAACGGGGTGGATACATCGCAAAACACTCGAGAAGCGTGGCGTCGAGCTGTTAGGTGGGGTGAGTTACGAGAAAATTGATGATGCGGGTTTGCATATTACACTAGAAGGCCAGCACCATATTCTGCCCGCCGACCATGTAATAATTTGTGCGGGGCAAGAGTCTGTGAATGAGCTCGTCGCGCAACTCGACGGGCTGGGTAAGCAAGCACACATTATCGGTGGTGCAGAAAAAGCGGGCGAACTTGATGCGAAGCGAGCTATTCGTCAAGGTGTCGAACTCGCTATCTCTTTGTAGTTTATGCTCAGTGAGTTCTTACTGTTCACTTAATCCCACATAACCCGAATGGAGTTGTTCCTTCGGGTTTGTGTTATTTTGGGTGCAACAAACGCAAATTATCGTAATCAATATTGGGGCTCTCATGGACGCATTACACTTACTGACTCAACGTCGTTCTATTCCTCGTTTATCTGCACCGGCTCCCGAAGGGGAAGCTCTGGAAAATATGCTGGCTGCTGGGCTACGAGCACCTGATCATGGTGCGCTAACCCCGTGGGAGTTTGTTGTGGCAACAGGGGAGGGCCTGGATAAGCTTTCTGCTATCTTGAAAAATGCAGCGCAAGCTGACAATGAAGAGAGCGCAGTGATAGAGAAAGCGGCGAACTCTCCTTACCGTGCCCCAATGGTTATCACTGTTATTGCTCGCACCAAGAGTCACGACAAAGTTCCTTTGATTGAACAACACATTTCAGCAGGCTGTGCAGCGCAAGCCATGCAGATGGCTGCCGTTGCTCAAGGTTTTCAAGGGTTTTGGCGAACGGGGAAATGGGCATATCATGCCGCTGTTCGCGAATCGTTTAATGTTGCTGGTGATGATCAAATCGTTGGTTTTCTTTATGTCGGCACGCCAGATTGTACGCCTGCAAATGCGCCGAAACGCGATACTAGCAAATACGTTTCCTATCTCTGATCTCGCTAGTATTCAAGCTCACAACTAACTGGATAAATATCCAGTTAGTTGTTGTTAACCCCCTTTATTTTCGCTAAATTGTCAGCAATAGATCCGTAAACTGGTTTCCCCATGGCCCGACTCTTTATTGCAGAAAAGCCCAGCCTAGGCCGCGCCATCGTTGCAGCACTGCCTAAACCTCATAAAAATCACGAAGGCTATGTTCAAGCTGCCAATGGCGACACTGTCACATGGTGTATTGGTCATCTTCTTGAGCAGGCTGAGCCTGACGCCTACGATGAAAAGTACAAGACTTGGCGATTAGACGACTTACCCATTCTTCCTGAACCTTGGATTCTCAAACCGAGAAAGTCGGCGGCAAAACAGCTGACTGTCGTGAAGAAATTGTTGAAGCAATTTGATGATATTGTTCACGCGGGTGACCCTGATAGAGAAGGTCAACTGCTGGTGGATGAGGTGTTTAGTTTTGCTAAATTGCCTGAAGCGAAGAAGCAGCGGATTCAACGCCTCTTGATCAATGATCTCAATGTATCAGCAGTGAAGAAAGCGCTGTCGGTCATGCGAAGCAACTTAGATTTCGTGCCGCTTTCGGTATCAGCCCTTGCTCGCTCTCGAGCTGATTGGCTTTATGGCATGAATATGTCACGGGCTTATACTCTGCTAGGGAAACAGGCCGGTTATCAAGGCGTCCTGTCGGTTGGACGCGTGCAAACGCCCGTACTCGGTTTAGTTGTTCGTCGCGATCGAGAGATAGCGGCATTTGTGCCAAAGCCGTTTTATCAGTTGGATGCAGTGATTCCTTATCAGGGCAATGAGATTTTCGCGCGCTGGCAACCCAGCGAATCTTGTCAGCCGTGGCAGGATGATGAGGGGCGCGTTTTATCGCGAAAGCTTGTTGAAAACGTTGCCCAGCGAGTTGCTAACCAACCCGCCACTGTGGTTGTGTCTGAACGCAAAGGAACAAGGCAAGCTCCTCCGCTTCCTTACAGTCTCTCTGCACTGCAAATCGATGCGGCCAAGCGCTTTAACATGAGCGCCGCGGATGTGTTGGCCTGCTGTCAGTCTTTGTACGAAAAACACAAGGTGATCACCTACCCACGCTCAGACAGTCGCTATTTACCAAAAGACCACCTAAAAGAAGCGTCAGCGGTGACATCGGCAATTGGTAAAACTGCCCCCTCATTGAGCGACGCAGTAAAAAATGCCAACTTGTCGCTTAAGTCAAAAGCGTGGAATGACAGCAAAGTTGAAGCGCACCATGCCATTATTCCTACGGGGAAAAGTAGCCAAGTCTTGAGTGGCAGAGAGAGAGATGTCTACGAACTGATTGCTCGCCAATATCTGATGCAATTTTATCCTTCCGCAGAGTATGTTGAAGCGAAATTGGATTTCGAGATTGCCGGAGGCATTTTTGTCGCCAAAGGAAAGCAGTTGACGCTTCCTGGGTGGCGTCAACTGCTGACACGCGATAACGCATCGCAAAAAGAAGATATTGAAAGCCAAGTTCCCGCACTGGATAAAGGAACCGTGCTGACGTGCCATCGTGGGGAAATCAAAGATTGTATGACCGAGCCGCCACGACATTTTACTGAAGCCACATTACTGCAAGCGATGACGGGCATCGCCCGTTTTGTGAAAGAGGCGGCGCTGAAAAAAATACTCAGAGATACGGATGGACTCGGTACAGAAGCGACGCGTGCCGGTATTCTCGAGTTGTTATTTAAGCGAGGTTTGCTCTCTCGTGAAGGAAAGCAAATTAGGGCGACTGCGTCAGCATGTGGCCTTATTGATGCGTTACCTGAAAAATCAGCGTATCCCGATATGACGGCGCATTGGGAAAGACAGCTTCAAGATATGGCAGATAAAAAAGGGACATATCAGCCCTTTATGGCGGCATTGGAGTCGGAGCTGGTGGATTTGATGGCATCGGTAAGAAAAGGCCCAGTGCCGGACAGCTTGCGCTCGCTACCTTCACAGCCAAATCCGTTCAAAAAACGAAAAGGTAGCGGAGCGTCTAAACGTAAACGTTATAAAACAAAAGCCTGATTTTTACCGCTACTTTTAGCTTCGTAAAGCGCCACATCAGCATCAATGAATAATTGTTGCTGATTGTTGGGTTTGTCAGGAATACAGGTTTTCCCTCCCGCGCTGATAGTGACATAGGGTGCGATGGGCGAGGCACCATGAGGGATTTGTAGTGAAGAGACAGCCTTTAATGCTCGCTCTGCAACGGTTTTTGATTCCGCTTTGGTAATACCAGGAAGCAAGAATACAAATTCTTCACCGCCAAATCGCGCGAGGGTAGCACCGGCTCGTCGCTCAACGTGACTCAAGGCTTCAGCCACTTGAGCGAGGCACTTGTCACCTAACGCGTGGCCGTACATGTCGTTATATTGTTTGAAATGGTCAATATCAACGATCAATATGGTCAGAGGCGTTTGGTAGCGCATGGCTCTTCGCCACTCTTCTTCGAGCTTTTCATCAAGCATGCGACGGTTTGGGATTTTAGTCAGGCTGTCTTCACGAGAGATTTGATTAAGGCGACGATTGACTTCTTCTAGCTGCGCGGTACGGTCGGCGACGCGCTGCTCTAGCGATTGATTGAGAGACTTCAGTTGGTCTTGAGCATGTCGCTGGATCAAATGTTGTGACATGGTCACGCCAAGCAATTTCAAGAGCTCGCAATGGTAGCTTTTCAACGGTGTTCCCGTGATAAGGTTATCGCAGGCAATCCACCCAATTGGCTCATCCCCATCCCACAATGAAATGGTCGCGTTCCAGCCTGTACCGACCTCTTTGTTGTCGTGGAAAAGAGGAACATCTTCGTTGATGGTTATGTGCTGTTTTTTATCGAGCGTTGTTTTTGCATGATAGTGTTCGTAGATCGCGGTGCAATACCACTGCTCATTCGTCACTGTTCCATGGATATCAGTGCCGTACGTCCCACGCATCAACCCGGTATGGGTGTTGATAAGAAATATGGCCATTCGGTCGAAATCAAGCGCGTGAATACACTCATAAACTGCAGTGTGGAGCATGTTGTCGAGAGAGTGTGAATGCCACAGGCGTAGCGAGATTTTGTGCAAAATATGTAGCTGTTCTAACAACCCTTTTTGCGAACTCACTTCTTGAATGCGTTTCTCTTCTGTTTTTTGGTGCTGCGTCCTTTCCAACAAAAAGGCTTGTTGTTGAAGGTGACTATCCAATGCGCCGGAGAGCAACAGTGACAGCATCTCGCAGGCATGAGGGTCAGCCGGAAAAGAAAACGGCGTGGTCAAAATCAGGGCACCATAAGAACCGCCCCTAATCTTTAATGGTATCAGTTGATAGGAAAGGTCGTCATTAGCACTCGTGTTCTTGAGCGTTGAGAGTCGAGCCAGTAGATCGATATCGCGATTGCATGCCGGCGCCATTGGCGTGAATAGCTGAAAGTGTTTTGGCTTGATATCAGCTAATTGTAACCATTCGTCTTGCTGCTCGTCACGAATGATCAGTTGACAGCGTGCATCAGGAAACTGCGTAGTGAACGCATGCCCAAGTGCAAGACAGAAATCATTTATATCTTTCTGAGGACAAATAGCTTGCCCTACCGTGAGGCAGAATGCGTAATCCAGAGCAATCATGCTCTACGACTCCCTATATAACTGACGAAAACGTGATTTTGGTTCTATTCTTTTTCGGCAGTATGACAGTAAATTTACTGATAACTGTCTGAATTTATATCATCTTCGACAGACGTCACAAGTGACCATTGTAGGTTGTGATGGGGATAAAATGTTTTTTCCAGATGCACTGGCTGCCCGTTGTACGCTGGAAGGTTCACGAGATAAAGCTATGAACTATAGGCAAAAATACAGCCAACCAATGTCATCAAGAATAAGAACCATTTAAGAGTATTAGGATTAGCTTTAATAGCAAACTTAACCGCCAACCAAGCGCCGACCATGGAGCCGATCGCGAGCAATAGACCAGGCAGCCAAAGAATCAGATCGTGCCAGATGAAAATGACAAGAGACACTGACGTGAAGGCGAGCGTACAAACGAGTTTGAGGGCATTCCCTCGCACTAAATCATAACGCAATGTCCCACAGAGAGCGGCAAGTAACACAAAACCAACGCCGGCTTGAACAAATCCGCCATAGAAACCTGCAATGAGTAATCCAATCCAAGATGAAGGCGTGTCTTTGACTAAACGAAAAGGTTCATCAGCTTGCGGGCTCACGAGGCTAGGCTTGATGAGCATGATGAATGCCATCAACAGCATGGTGCCAAGAAGTAGAGGTTTAATGATGCTTGAGGGAAGCCAAGCCGCCGCTATCGCACCCGTTGCGCCGCCAATGAATGTTGGAATGAGAATGGCCACGAGGTCAGTACTTTCAAGGCGCTTATGGTGGCGAAACCCCGCAACGCCAGACACGCTTTGCATGAGTACACCAACGCGATTTGTCGCATTGGCGACTTCAGCGGGCATACCAAGCACAATAAGGGCGGGTATGGTGAGGTTTGACCCTCCACCAGCAAGTGTGTTGATGATGCCAGCAACAAAGCCAAGTACGATCAGTAGTGCGCCAAACTCGATAGAGACGTCCATTTCGCCATCCAGATAAATGTTGGAAGTAGGATACTATCGGAGAAAGTACCAACGAAAAAGCCCGCAGCAAAAAAGCTGCGGGCTCTCAATAAATGGTCGGATATACTGGATTCGAACCAGTGACCCCCACTCCCCCAGAGTGGTGCGCTACCAAGCTGCGCTAATATCCGATTTTGTTGCTCTGAGTTACAACACTTAAAAATAAGGTTGAGGGCAACAAACGAGAATGACTCGTTTAATAGCTTCTGTTTGAACGTCAACGGATTAGATGACGTGATATAGACAGACTCTATACAAATCATGGTACGAATACATGATTTCAGTGTCAATCATCTTTCTATAATAAAGGCGGGTGTTTCAATCATTTGGCAAAAAAAAAGGCAGCCACTTGGGCTGCCTTATGCATCAATTTTGTTCGGGGTGGTAGAATCTTTTTAGCTCATGCATAACTTGCATAAGAACCGACAACTGAGGCTTTCCTTCTGGTTGTAACTTGTAGTTACTGTCGTAAATTCGGTAGTTACCGAATTTATCGACAACCGTGGTTTTGTCTGGTTGAACGACAACAATATCACGGCTATCCCCGGCGATTACCCATCTGCGTGGCTTGTCTGCCAATTCAAACAGGTTACGGCCGCTAGTGTACATTTCAGACGGACTGTCTGTCGCAAGCATGGACTCCATTAAGGTTGGAACAACGTCTAAATGCGAGCTGTAGACATCCACGTTACGAGCTTCTTGGTTTGGCCAATGGATAACCATAGGAACCTGCAACTGGTACTTGCTGTAATTGGTGTTTGCGCCCCAACTGTTTGATCCGGTCTCATTGAATTCGGTACCGTGATTGGCGGTGACAACGACAATGGTGTTATCAAGTTGACCGTTGGCTTCCAGCGTGTCAAATAGCTCACCTAACAAGCCATCGACATAGTATGCGGCGTTGTTATAGCTGTTTTTTAAAACTAAGGTTGTGTGTTCGCCTACGCTGGCTAAGTCGTTGTCGAGTGACGGCTGGAACGGGCTATCGTAATCACCACCTTGTTCATATTCGGTGACGCTTTTTAATTCAAGATAAGCAAACCAAGGTTTTGTGCTATTGCCCTGCTTGATCCATGTGTCGAGGTTGTCTGCAGCCATATGGTCAGCAACCCATGTTTCTTCAGACACGACATCTTTGACGCCATTAAGGTGTTTGCCAAAGATGCTTTGATAATAAATTGGGTTTTCAAAATTGTCGGCGCTGAAGAGGCCGAAGCGATACCCTTTCTTCTCGAGAGTGTCTACGAGTAGAGGGCTAAGACCTTCTGTTCGTGCACTTTGTGCATAGCTGCCAGGCAAGCCGTAAAATAGGCCAAACAGACCCGCCATCGCATCATTACTGGAACTGTAGTGATTAGAATACGTGACGTTATCTTTACTAAATTGACTCAAGTTCGGCATCACGACAGGGTCGAGCATGTCAGAGCGCAAGCTATCAACCATCACAATCAATAAGTTTTGATTATGCTTTGAAGCATCGGCAGCAAATGAGATTTTTTCTAATGGATAGCGAATGACTTCGCTTTCTTGATTGCCCAACTCGTCTCGACGACGCTGATATTCTTGGCGATCAAGTAGGCCATATTTTTCCATGAAGGTTTTCGCCGTCATGGGATAGGAAATAGGGAAGTTGGAACGTTGTGCCGTGACTGGGCTGTATAAGAACGCATCTGCCCAGATATGGATAAGATGGCTTCCAATGAAGCATACGGCAAACACACTAGCGATAGGCACGCCCACGCGCTTGCGAGACAGTTTTCGAAGCTTACGCCAAACCCATTCCGACATGGCGATTTCTAGCAGGAATATCGCAGGAACAACAACAAACAGATACTGCCAATGAGCATTCATGTCTGTTTTTTCACCGCTAAGCAGCAGTTCCCAAACTAAGGGGTTTAAATGGAGATGCAGGGTTTCAAAGGCGTAGATGTCCAGCAGCAAGACTGTCATGCCAGCCGTTGAAACGAGCACGGCAAACAGCCTCATCAGTCGTTGAGACGGAATGAGGAAGCTTGCCGGGAAGATCACCAAAATGTAGACGGCAAAAACCAGAAAACCGAAGTGACCAATCCAGGTCAACAACTGATAGGTTTGTCCGATCAATGTCTCGGGCCAGCCGGATTGCACTATGTAGCGCGTCCCCAGCAACATGGCTGCGATAATATTGAAAAAACTAAACCAGTGCCCCCAGCTAATCAGCTGTGACACTTTATCCTTGTACGTATTTCCGCTGTCTACCATAAAGGCTAATTCTTCTCTTTATTTTGCAACGCGTAAGTTTTCGACGCGGTCTTATTACTCTGTATCGATAGAAGACAGCAGAGCTTGAGCAAATTTTTCCGCAATGACTTTTCGCTGCGCAGCTGGCAGGTTGTTATTCATCAGATTAGTAGCGATGTTACCCACCACCATCAGCGAAAGGTCAGTCGAAGCTTTGTGCTTTTCAAGTACATTGACCACATCGCTCAGGATCTGTTCAACGTTTTTATCTTGATATTTAGAAGTAACAGGCATAGAAACTCTTGTCTTGTGTCAGCAGAAGCCGCGTATAATACCTCACACTTTAGTCTGACGAAAAATGTTTTCAATTATGAGCCTCACGCTTTCAAACGTTATTCTTCATCAACTTAAAAAAGATGGCGAAGATTCATTGGTCGTGCACCTGAGAGATCAGATGCTAACTCATTCACCTTCAACGGAAAATTTGATCAGCGAGATTCATCGCGTCTATAACGCAAAAGCTGGAAAAGGCTTTGGCCAATTTGCTGAAGAAAGCGATGTTGCAAGCTGGTTGAAAGCATGTAGAAAGCAAGAACTCGATTTTCTGTCATTTTCTTCGCAGTCCGCCGAGCGATTAAAAACCGAATTATCTAAGTATCCATTTGCTGATGAAGGGGTGTTGGTTATTGCCGAGTACCGTTCATTGGCGACAGAGTATTTGTTCATTGGTTTGTTAGAGTCCAAAGCGAGCATGAAAGTCACGGACGAACTGGAGATCAGTTCTACGGATTACCTCGATGTGGCCAAAATGGATATTGCTGCTCGTATCGATCTGTCTACGTGGGAAACTGACGCGCAGTCGAATCGCTATCTCACCTACATCAAAGGTCGTGTGGGTCGTAAAGTGGCTGACTTCTTCTTGGATTTCATGCAAGCAGAAGTTGGTATGGACACCAAGCAACAAAACTTGGTGTTGATGCAAGCGGTGGAAGATTACTGCGCGGACTCTCGTCTTGAAAAAGAAGAGAAACAAGAATACCGCAAGCAAGTATATGACTATTGCAATGGTCAGCTTCAGTCGGGCGATGAAGTTATCGTCAAAGAATTGGCAAGTGAGCTTCCTAAGAATGAGCAAGGCGTCGATTTCTACCAGTTTGCTTCCGAGCAAGGGTATGAGTTGGAAGAAAGTTTTCCAGCCGACAGAACTGCTATGCGAAAACTGACGAAATTCGTTGGTGGTGGAGGTGGCCTGTCTATTAATTTTGACAGCATGTTGCTAGGAGAGCGTGTTTTCTATGACCAAGATACTGACACCTTAACGATAAAAGGCACGCCACCGAATTTGCGTGATCAGTTAATGCGTCGCTTAAACACAGAAGACTAGATTCGACAAATAGACGATATTGGGTAAACCGTGCATACGCCTCGCTGCGCAACTTGCGAAAGGGGTGTATGCGCTATCTTACAAGTTTTGTCTTTTATGTTTGCAAACTAAGACATATTGCCTAGATTAATTATAAGTGTCGTAAAAATGACGCTTCCCGTGGGAAACGGGAGTGGAAGTCGCTTCGAGAAAAGTAGGTAAACGGTAAAATTAATGCACAGGAAATCATTGTGACGCCACTTCCAATACTGAATCAAATTAGCAAACGGCTCATGCTCATTGGACGTCAGAGAACGGCAAAGAATTGGATATCTTTGTTGCTTTGGTGTGGTTTTGCTGTGTCGTTCACTTATGCGTTTTTTTCCTATTCGGATATGAAGCATACCAAAGGTCATGCTACGCATATCGTCAAGTTAAACAATGCAGCGCAACAACTTCGTCAAACTGTTTCAGCGTCAATGTTGAATCAAGATAATGAACGTAAGAACCTCGAGAAAGAAGTTCAGCATTTTCGCTATTTGTTGCTTAGAACAAAGTCACACACGATAGAAGATCGATGGGATGACATTCAACATACGTTGCTTGAAGCCGACGCTTTTGTTGAAAACGTCGACAATTTACTGGCGTCAATTTATGCAGTATCCAAAGTGACTGAGCAATTAAAGCAATTAATAGACTCCCAAACCTCCCCTGAATTGGCCTCAATCTATCAATCGATTGGTACTTACTTGTTGTTTGAACTTCATGGCTTCAACAACGAAGACGATTCAGGTCGTATCGGACGCTTTAACCGGTACTTAGCGGATGTTGAAGACCAGTTGGCGGCACTAGATAACAGCACCGAACAAGTGCAACTTTATGCGTTATACACCAGTTTAGAGCGTATTAATCGTCAATTAGAAAGTGTTGATGAAGTCATTAATCATAAGTTTGTTCGCTCAATGACGCAGCAGCAAGCCTATTGGACAACGCAGGTGATTGAGCGATTAGATACGACGATCTCAATGCTATTTTGGGCGTTTGGTTTGTTGTTCGCACAGGTATTGCTTCAATATCGCGCTCTAGGCAGTGGGCCTGATAAGACGGAAGCGAAACCATCCGTCAAAGAAAGCAGTGCGGACGCCCTAGTACCCTTTAAATATGTTGAGCCGTCAGAACCATTGTTTGATGCCAGCATTCTGCATGAGCAGTTAGATGGTGATAAAGAAGCCATTGAGTCCGTATTGACCATGTTTGTGGCTGAGCACCAAGGTGATGCGGGCCACCTTGAAAAGCATATTAGTCAAGGTCAGACTGCGCGCGCTCGCTCGTTGATGCATAACCTCAAAGGCGTGTCGGGCAATATTGGTGCGTTAGCATTGCAAGACTTTTGTACCCATGCTGATGCAAAACTTAGAGAGGGACAATTGCTTGATATTCTTGTTGTTAAGCAATTTCAAAAGCTGCTGAGTCTGACTATTCAAGCTGTTCTGAAAGAGATGGAGCAATCTCATAAAGCTATTGTATCTTGAGGGTCTTGCGTGTTTGTAAAGGATTTGCCTTGGTATAAAACGATGAGTGTTAAAGCCTTATGGATTGTGGCTTTAATGCTGACTGTCGTTGTTATTACGATTGTGTACGTGCTTGAAACCACTGGCGACAGTATGGTGCGAGAAAGCGCTAACCAACGTGTCGAAGCTCAGGTCGAAACGGTTGCACAGAGCTTGGGTCAGCTATCTAATAACGTTGAAACTATTGCATTTTCTTTGGCGAATACCTTGTCACTTGACGATAGTGAAACGGATATCGAGAAAAAACTATCTGCAATGCTGAGCAACAAAAATATTAAACGTATTGTTGCGAGTGGTGGCTTTTGGCCCGAACCCTTCTTATATGACGAAAATCGAGCGAAAGCGTCAGTGTTCATCGAAATGGGACAAGATGGCTTATATTCTCGTATCGATGACTACAATGCAGACTCTGCCGCGCCTTATCACACTGCAGAATGGTATGCGCCAGCGCGATATTCATCAGAAGAAGCATATTGGTCAAGAGCATATATAGACCCGTTTACCCAAGAATCCATGGTGACATGCAGTGTGCCTATTTTTGCTGGAGGCAAATTTGCGGGCGTCGTGACGATTGACGTCCGGCTTGCCGAACTACAGGCTTTTCTGACACGAAGCGGGCAAAAGATTGGCGGGTATATGATGATGTTTGATAGAAGCAGTCGTATTATGTCGTACCCTGAGACACTGTCTGATCAACGTCCTATTTTATTGCCGAGTGTGCGTGAAATTGCAAACTCGCAACCAGATTTTGCAGAGTTGGCATTAGTGATTAGCCTTGCGACTCAAGGCGAGCGATTGGTCACCCAAAGTGACCCTAAGCTTCAAGACATTGCCGAATCTATTGTTTCCTCTTCACCTGATATTGACCTTGGGTACGCGTTATCTGTTGCGACAGAATTGGCGCCTAACCCTTCTGTTTTTCGACCAACAGAACGATTGTTTATTCACCGTCTTGACAATGATCCTATCTTACAAGAGGCGACCGTTGTGTTCGGTCGTACGCTGCCAGATACGGATTGGTTACTGGTGGGAGCGTTGCCCGAACGCCTCTTACAAGTTGAAGCGACCAAACTGAAAAACGATTTGTTTTTTGCTATGGCGTTGGTTGCTATCGTGTTGGTCGGTATTGCATATTTGGCCATACATCTCCAGATTGTCCGCCCCATGGCTCGCGTGCGAAGTGCGCTGATTAGCCAGCGCGGAGATGTTCCTTTCGCCCCTATCGATTATGCCGAGCGTGATGAACTCGGTATGTTGGTGAGTGAATTCAACCAATTGAGCACCAATCTGGTAGAGACACGAGAGCGTGCAGTGGATGCTGCGCGAGCCAAGCAGTTATTCCTTGCCAATATTAGCCATGAAATCCGCACGCCTATGAATGGTATCTTAGGTGCGTCATCGTTGATGCAAGATGAGCCTATGACGAGTAAACAGGCCGAGTATCTTTCTGTGATCTCTCATTCATCTCGGGGGCTCATGTCATTGATCAACAATATTCTGGACTTCAGTAAAATGGAGTCAAGCCATCTGAAATTGGAAGAAGCACCTTTCGATCTCGAACAGGTCAGCACCTATGTTCGAGATCTCATGTTGCCCACCATTACCAACAAGCCTCAATTGGTGTTTGATCTTGTGTACGAAGAAAATTGCCCGAGGCGCTTCTTAGGGGATGCGCACCGCATTGAGCAAATCGTACTTAATTTGGTCTCGAATGCGCTCAAATTTACCGATTCAGGTATCGTTCGCCTTAAAGTGGCGATGAACCAAAACGGTGGACGATACACTGGTGTTAGTATTCAAGTGTCAGATACTGGTGTGGGTATTCCTGCGGATAAATACAGCGTCATTTTTGATGAGTTTCAGCAGGCTGACACATCAACAACGCGTAAGTTTGGTGGTTCAGGTCTTGGGCTGGCAATAACCAAGCAGTTAGTTGATTTGATGGGCGGTGAAATTGCGGTGACCAGTGAGGTTGGCCGAGGCAGTCAATTTACGGTCATCTTGCCGCTTAATATTGAAAAAGACAGTGTTGATACCAAGGGGCATGAGTTACTCAAACAGCGCAATGATGCTTTTGCGGGTAGGCACTGTCTGTTAGTAGAGGACAACGCGATTAATCTGATGATTGCTGAGAAAATGCTGATGAAGCTTGGTTTCTCAGTGGATAAGGCAACAGATGGCATTGCCGCATTGGATAAGACCAAAGTGCAAGGCTACGACATCATTTTCATGGATATCCAAATGCCTCTCATGGATGGTTTGGAGGCAACAAGGCAAATTCGTTCTTCGGATAGTTTTAATCATCAAACGCCGATTGTTGCGATGACGGCTAACGTACTTAAAGACGATATTTGGCGTTGTATTAGTAACGGAATGCAGGGACACATTGGTAAGCCACTAAGAGAAACGGATATTTATACCGCGTGTAGTAAAGTGCTGTCTTCAGAGGTCGAAGCCTAAACGTATTCATATACCTAACTACCCAAGGTTCTCTGAGCAAGCGCATCTTGAGGTTGTTTGGGTATACGACGTTGTATTCGGCGGTTCAATCCGCTAAAGCTTGATCCGTATCAAAGGTTTTTGCTCGAACCTGAGCAGAATAGCGCGCCTATGAAAACTGTATCGATAACGTCCGCGAAACGTCGCCAGCCTCTGTGGCTTGTTCGCGCCATGACGTCCCTATATTGCAAACATATTCACCGTGGCAGTCAGCTTTGTCAGCATTGCACGGCCTTAATCGCTTTTGAAGAACAGCGTGTTGTTCAATGTTGTGAAGAGGGCGGTGGTTCGTCTTGCAGAGAATGCAACCGACAGTGTTATCCGGATGCGACTCGCTTGGAAATAAATCACATCGTACGTTGGGCCGAGCCGAAGATGCGTTGGCGTAGACCTCTTATGGTTGCTAGGTATTACGTTTCATCACTCTTTCGCTGATCAGTTAGCTAGCTGCAGTGGTTATCTTGCAGCAATTTATCCCTCTCGCCTCTGAAGGTGCATCCGCGCCTGTTTATGTCTCTCTCAATGATTCTAAACACACCTGTTTGCGTGTGTTTTTATTGATCCGCTTACATCATCTACCGTAAACACGCTGCTTAACTGCGGGGGGTATACTCGCCGTCTCGTTCCTCGAATGGGTGGGTTTTCACCCATTTCCTCTTTTTCATATCTCAAATTTGTTTTGCAATTGTTAATTAATTGTTTTCATTTTTCTGTGTGTCAATTTCCTCAACTAAAGATTAAAGGGAGTTATTACATCGCATGTCGTATCTGGCATGCATGACACAAGGAAAGAGGATTCAGTATGAACAAGCTTAAAACGGTGCTTTCAGCTGTGGCGCTTTGTGCGGGGATGACGGCATTTGCCCATGCAGCACCAGAAACCATCAAATTTTCACATGTAGTTGCTGAAAATACGCCTAAAGGACAAATGGCGTTGAAGTTCCGTGACCTGGTTTCAGAGCGTATCGGCGACAAATATGTGGTTGAGGTTTACCCAAACTCACAACTGTTTGGCGACGGTAAAGAAATGGAAGCACTGCTACTTGGAGATATTCAGTTTATTGCCCCTTCTTTGTCCAAGTTTTCGAAATACACCAAAAAACTGCAGGTTTATGATCTCCCGTTCCTTTTTAAAGACATGGAAGCGGTCGACCGTTTTCAACAAAGCGAAGCGGGACAAGAACTACTTCAATCTGTGAAAGGCAAGGGGTTGGTTGGCTTGGGCTATTTGCACAACGGTCTCAAGCAGCTTTCTGCAAACGATCCACTGCGCGTCCCCAGTGATGCGGATGGTAAAAAATTCCGCATCATGAGTTCTGACGTGTTGGCTGCGCAATTTGAAGCGGTTGATGCCGTTCCTTTGAAGAAGCCGTTTTCAGAAGTCTTTACGCTTTTGCAAACTCGCGCTATCGATGGGCAGGAAAACACCTGGTCAAATATCTACTCTAAAAAATTCTTTGAAGTTCAGCCATACATTACTGAATCAAACCACGGGGTATTGGATTACATGGTCACGACATCCACTGAGTTTTGGATGACACTTCCTGATGAAGACCGTGAAGTACTGCAAAAAGCACTCGCAGAATCCGTGGCGCATGGTAATGCAATTGCCAATGACAAAGTGATGAAAGATCGTAAGAGCATCATGGAATCGGGTCGTAGCGAAATCATCACGTTGACTGACGCTGAACGCCAACAATGGGTTGAAGTAATGAAGCCCGTTTGGAGCCAATTCCAAGACGATATAGGTCCTGAAATTATCGAAGCTGCTGTGGCTTCTAATCAGTAAGTGACGAAGTCCAGCGCAGGGGTTCTGCGCTGAGCTTTTTCGTGGGAGTAGAAAATGATTCGGTTATTACACCGTTTTGAAGAGGCAGGCATCGGCCTCTTACTGGTGACAATGACACTGTTGGTGTTTTTTGAAGTGATACTGCGCTTCTTTTTCAATGAAGGTTTGCTTTGGGCACAAGAACTTACCTTGTATCTCTCTGCATGGCTCGTGTTGATGGGCGCATCTTGGGGGCTTCGGGAAGGCGCACATATCGGTGTGGATGCCGCGGTTAAGCACTTGCCTCCATCTTCACAAAAAGTCGTCACCTTATTGGCCTTGGCCTTGTGCTTGGTTTATTGCGGCTTGTTTCTTTACGGTTCGTGGGTCTACCTGAGCAAAATGAAAATGATCGGTATTGAAATGGAAGATATGCCGATTGAAAAATGGAAGGCGATGTCCTGCTTGATTCTCGGGTTTGGCTTGTTAGCACTGCGTGTTTGTACCATCGCGTATGAAGTATGGACTGGAAACAGGCAAGGGTTCGGGCTTATTGATGAAGCGCAGGAAAGCATGCACCTTGCAGAAGAATTGGCGAATGAAATGGATGACAAGAAGGAGCGAGGCCAATGACCATTGCTGCATTATTTGGGATGTTGTTCCTTTGCATGTTCATGGGAATGCCCATCGCCATCGCATTGGGCTTATCGAGTGTGACAACCATTCTTATCTTTTCAAACGATTCGTTGGCCTCTATTGCCTTAAAGCTGTTTGAAGCCACCAGTGAACACTACACCTTACTCGCGATCCCTTTCTTTATTTTGTCTTCTGCGTTCTTGTCGACGGGTGGTGTTGCGCGTCGACTGATCAATTTTGCTATTGACTGTGTTGGACACATCCGTGGCGGCCTTGCAATGGCCTCTGTCATGGCTTGTATGCTCTTTGCTGCTGTTTCTGGTAGCTCACCAGCAACGGTTGCGGCTATAGGCTCCATCGTCATTGTAGGCATGGTAAAAGCGGGGTATCCGAAAGCGTTTGCCGCGGGTGTTATCGCCAATGCAGGAACCTTGGGCATTTTGATCCCGCCATCCATTGTGATGCTGGTTTATGCCGCGGCAACGGAAGTGTCAGCCTCCCGTATGTTTATGGCGGGCTTTATTCCTGGCTTGATGATGGGCGGTATTTTGATGGTGGCAATCTATATAGTTGCCGTCGTGAAAGGGTTACCGTCTCAACCGTTTCCGGGCGTAATGTCATTGGTTCACTCAGGGCTTCGTGCACTCGGTGGCTTAATGCTTATCATCATTGTGCTTGGGTCAATTTATGGCGGGGTAGCCAGCCCAACAGAAGCCGCGTCGGTTGCTGCGGTTTATGCATGGCTCGTGAGTGTTTGGGGTTACCGCGACATAGGTCCGCTCAAAGACGTACCTTGGCGTCGTGACGGAGAGGGAACAGCGAGCATGCTGATGAGAAACTTTGCGTCTCTTCCAATGGTCATGGTGAAGTCATTTACCGACAAAGAAGTGAACCACGTTGTTCGTGATGCATCGAAAGTTAGTATCATGCTGTTGTTCATCATCGCTAATGCCATGCTGTTTGCTCATGTATTAACGACAGAGCGAATTCCACATACTATTGCGGAAACCATTGTGGCTTGGGGATTACCTGCTTGGGGCTTCCTGATTGTGGTGAACATTCTGTTGTTGATTGCAGGTAACTTTATGGAGCCCTCGGCAATTCTGCTGATCATGGCGCCGATATTGTTTCCTATCGCGATGCAACTTGGCATTGACCCCATTCATTTAGGCATCATCATGGTGGTGAACATGGAAATAGGCATGCTGACGCCACCGGTTGGGTTGAATCTGTTTGTGACGGCAGGTATCACTGGGGAGAGTATGGGATGGGCAATTAAAGCGGCGCTGCCGTGGTTGAGCCTATTGCTGATTTTCCTGATACTGATCACTTATATTCCAGATATATCGTTGTTCTTGCCGAACTATCTTGATTCGTTGCGTGGCTATAAATCCTGATGTAACGACCAAAGATAACAAAAAGGGGCGAATTCGCCCCTTTTTATTTGTTCGTTTGTTTACGTCTAACCAACGCCAGACTTGCGTTGTAGCAGGGTAAGCACACTAGCCGACGAAGAATACTTATTCCGCCAGCTTCTCAAGCACTGCTTTTAGTAGCTTGATGCGTGGTTCAATAGAGTGAAGCTCAAGGTATTCTGCGTCACTGTGGAAGCCTGCACCGATAGGGCCTAAGCCATCAAGGGTGGGTACACCTAGCACGGCGGTTAGGTTTGCATCAGAGCCGCCGCCCACTTCCTGCCAAGTGATATCGATACCCAGATCTTTTCCGGTTTCTTCGATCATCGCCATGAGGCTTTCCGTTTTGCTTGTCGGAGCCATTGCAGGTTTGGTTGCTTCGCGTACCAAAGAGACGGTGACGCCATCAACAAACGGGGTTTCCGTCAATGCGCGGATTTTAGTGTCTACTTGCGCATATTCATCGTTGTCCCAGAAACGCACATCAACCACTGCTTCTGCGTGTTGAGGAACGATGTTCGCACCGTCGCCGCCATTCACAACGCCTACGTTCAGGGTGGTGCCTGTTTCGAAGTCCGTCATCGTGTTCAAGGCTAGGATCCAATGCGCCATTTCAGTGATTGCACTGCGGCCATTTTGTGGTTCATTACCTGCGTGTGCCGCTTTTCCATGGAATGTCATTCTGTAACGTGCCATGCCTTTGCGTGCTTTTACCAATGAGCCATCAGCACGTGCTGCTTCAGCAACTAGTACGTGGCGCGCATCTTTCGCCACTGACTTTAGCCATTCTTCTGAGTGCAGTGAGCCAATCTCTTCGTCTGGGTTCATGCAAACACAGATAGACAACGCATCACGAACACTCAAATCCAGCTCACGCAGTGCGTATACTACGTTCAGAAGGCCTGACTTCATGTCTGAAACGCCTGGGCCGTATGCACGGTTTTCATCGTTGCTCATTGGGCGTTCAGCCGCGGTACCCACTGGGAATACGGTATCCATATGACCGATCAGCATCACGTCGATGTGTTCTGCTTCAGGCTTGTTGCGGATCTCAAGACCCACGCCAGCAATACCACAATCAACACGTTTGATGTTCCATCCGCCCATGTCTTCGTATTTTTCGGCCATGATGTTGGCAATCATTTCGATGCCTTCAACAGTCAATGTGCCACAATCTACATTGATCAGGGGGCGCAGTTCTTCTAGATAGGTGTTCAGAGAAAAGTTCATAGCAACTCCGGAAATCCGTTTGGAAAGCAACGCCGAGCCTTTATTGGATAAGAAAGTGCTCGGCGTGAGAGAAAAGCGTTAAACCAGAATGTTCATCACCAACATTGCGCCAAGGGCATTGATCACTGAGATGATAACCATGGCTGGGATGTAGCGGCCTTCAGTACCGATTGGGCCTAGGATGCGGCCAAGGTATTGAACTTGTGAACCCATTAGGTAAATAGCAGGAGCAAGAATGGCAATGTGCTCGCCATTCAAGATGCCTTGGTCAAACAGGCTAATCACCACGCCCACTGCGCCACCCATCGACATCCACGCGCCGATAAGCACAGCGGCCGCTTCACCAGGAAGGCCGAATACTGCCATGACAGAAGAGAACAAGGTGCCCATCAGATCCAGTGCGCCGGTGATTTGAAGCGCTTTGATGATCACGAACGCCATCAGAACGTTTGGTACGGTTGACGTGGTTGCGATGGTCCAGCCTTTCTTAGCGCCTTCTACGAAAATGTCCGTCACCATCGGTTTTTTTGCTTCAGCCATTATGCTTTCTCCTCGGTTAGCGCGTTGTCGGCTTTGTCTTCTTTGCCTTCAGTGATGTTCAAGTAAACGCGGAACAGGTTTGCACCCACGAACTTGAATACGAACATCACGGCAACCGCGAGACCGATAGAAGAAGAGACTGCCAAAGAGCCGTCCATCAGTGTCAGGGTGAACAGCACCGCACCTGATGAGAAGAAGTTCACGATCGCTGCACCTGCAGAGAACTGGAACATGGTGAAAATATCTGCTTCACGCTTGGTAAGGTGACCTTCGTCTTTTAGCTGGCGAGTCATAGCTGCACCCGCATCGGTACTTTGCAGCGATGCAATCAATGCAAGACCTGTGTTACCAGGGATGTTCATCAATGGACGAAGAAGTGGCGTAAGCAGTTTACGTGCAGCATCCAGCGCGCCGTAGTGCTCTAGTACGTTGATCATACCTAGGGCGAACATCACGGTAGGGATCAGTGTTAGGGCGAACAGGAAGCCGTCACGAGCACCGCTACCGCCTTTACCACGCATAGAAGTGGTTGCAGCTTGGATGCCATCAGCGGTTTCGTTAACGCCATAAACAACGCTACCGAAAGAACCGTTCAATGTGGTGAAGTCAAAAACGCCATACCATTCGTTAGATTGGAGTAATCCTGAAAAGAAAACGACGGCGAAGGCGAGGGCAAAGTAACTACCGATAGTAACTTTGCGAGTTTGCTCGCTAGGAGTGCTCATAGATACCTCTTTGGGCTAAGTGTGTTTGCGTATGCAAAATGAAATCTGCCCCCATTCTCTTCTGCGAGGGATTCCGCACTTTGATTGGGGTCAATATGTGCTACTGAATGGTGGGGAATTCGCGTGGTGCAATGTTGAATATGTGATCGTGATCTACTATCTGTAGCAGTGTCGGGAAGGCTAAGATTTTCCGCTAAAACAAGGATGTAAACACCTTTCGAGAGATGTAAAAAAGGCAGCTATCGCTGCCTTTAGAAAGGGGTTGTTGAGATTACGCTTTTTGTAGTGCTGCAGCGCCTTCTAGGCTTGCGTTATCGGATGCGACTTCGTGCTGTTGGTTTGGCTCAACAGGGTCAACAAACCAACCAAGATAAGACGTCACAATCGTCACGATAATACATACGAAACTTAGCCACATGAAGGGAGCGTAAGAGAGCGTCGCCACACCCAAAATGCTCGCCATGTAGATACCGTTATCACTCCAAGGCACCATTCCTGATGTCAGCGTGCCGCCAAATTCTGCATTACGAGAAAGGTTTTTACGGTGGTAGCCAAGGCGGTCATAGTTTTTCGCACAAATCTTCGGTGTCAGAATCAAAGACACGTACATGGCAGAACCAAACACGTTACCAAGGAAAGCGGTACCAATGGTTGAGGTAGCAAGACTGCCAGCAGAGTCGACTTTACGTTCAAACACCTTTGCGATGGTTTCAAGTACACCCACTTTGTCTAGCAGGCCACCAAAGCCCAAGCCGAACACAATCACAGCCACTGAACCCAGCATGGATTCCATACCACCACGGTTTAGGATGGCATCAATGAAGCTCACGCCAGATTCAATCGAGAAGGGTGCCCATGCAGTGTTGATTGCGGCTAGTGGATTCATGTCTTGAACTACGATAGCCCACACGATACCCAATACAGAACCAAGAGAAATCACTGGGAATGACGGTAAGCGCAGTGCCAATAGCAACAATACGATTCCAACAGGAATGAAGGACAAAGGTGAAATCACGAATTGTTTGTCCATGGCGGCAATCACGTCGTTCACTTGGGCCATGTCTACGTTACCTGCGTAGTGTAGGCCAAGGGCGGTGAACAGAATACCGGTGATGATGTAACTGATCAGGGCGATAGGTAGCATGCCTTTGATGTGCTCAACGATTTCGACACCTGACATAGAAGAAGCAAGGATCACGGAATCAGAAAGCGGAGATAGCTTGTCACCAAAGTAACAGCCTGACAACACAGCACCTGCCGTCACTGGTGCTGGAACACCAAGCCCTTGGCCAATGCCCATCATTGCGATACCCGCAGTACCCGCTGCACCCCATGATGTACCCGTCGCTAGCGCCGTCAATGAACAAATGATCATGGTGGCGGCGAGGAAGATAGAGGGGTGAATGGCATTCAAGCCGTAATAGATGATAGTTGGTACTATACCGCCAGCAATCCAGGTACCGACAAGTGCGCCGACAGCCAGAAGGATCAAGACCGCCCCTAAGCCATTTGCGATGCCGTTGGTGGCAGCTTTCTCGAGATCTTTGTATTGATGACCTAGCTTGATGCCGAGGCCGATGATCAAGAACCAACCAATATATAACGCAAGCTGAATGGGTAAATTAAGCTTCGCCGTGAAAGAGAATGCGAGTAAGAGAAATAGACCAAGCGCAGCGAATACTTGGAATAGCGAAGGGAGTCGCGCCGAGTGTCTTTGCATATTTCAAACCTTTCGTTTGTGGAGCTAATTAGCTCCTGCCGTTGAAATATCCATATTGGGGCTATCAGTACTACCTTCCTGGCGGCGATGCATACTTTAGCGAAAGAGACTGGAGTAGGTGAACAAGTATTTCCATTTATGTGACTTTGCAGTCTCGGGTGTTATTTTTCATGGTTTTCTGTATCAAAACGATGGATATGATGTGGCTTTTTATGGTGAGGTTGTGTTTATTGTCTGTTTTATGGATGTGTGAATATTTGTAAATTACGATGGTAAATATCCTAAGAGTTCAGATTTTGTAGATCATGACCTGAAAATATCCATCAATGCAGTGATTGAATCTAAGTGTCAGCTTGCAATGATGATGCGGGTTTATAAAAGCTTATGAAAACAGAGATTGAGATAGAATTTCTCTGCCAACCTTATATAAATTGACTGATTGGTGTGGTTCTGGATGGTTTGCATTGATTTGCCTCCCTGAACTACGCAAAAAGATGCAGTTTTTGCTTGTTATTTGTGTCGTTAATTTTCAAGATAGAGGCAGAAGATTACAACATGGAGTGTGAGTGAGAATGAAAAGAGTAGGTTTAGTCGGCTGGCGCGGTATGGTCGGATCTGTACTGATGCAGCGCATGGTAGAAGAGCGCGATTTTGATGTTATCGAACCGGTTTTCTACAGTACCTCTCAAATTGGTATCCCAGCGCCAAACTATGGCAAAGATGCGGGCTTACTGGAAGATGCATTTGATATCGAAAGTTTGAAAAAGCTAGACATCGTTATCACCTGTCAAGGTGGTAGCTACACCGAAGCGGTATATCCAAAGTTGATCGCTGCGGGATGGAAAGGTTATTGGATTGATGCTGCTTCAACGCTACGTATGAAAGAAGACAGTATCATCACGTTGGATCCGGTTAACTTTAAACAAATTCAAGAAGGCATTCACAAAGGCACTAAGACCTATGTGGGTGGCAACTGTACGGTAAGCTTGATGCTGATGGCTGTAGGTGGCCTCTACCAAGAAGGTTTGGTTGAATGGATGACAGCGCAAACGTATCAAGCGGCTTCAGGTGCTGGTGCGAAAAATATGCGTGAATTAATCAGCCAAATGGGTGTGATTAATGACTCTGTTGGTTTAGAGCTGGCAAACCCTGCAACATCCATTTTGGACATCGACCGTAAAGTCGCGGAAACGCTGCGCTCTTCAAGCTTCCCAACCTCAGAATTTGGAGCGCCATTGGCGGGCTCATTGATCCCTTGGATTGATGTGAAGCGAGATAACGGTCAAAGCAAAGAAGAGTGGAAAGGCTCGGTAGAAACGAACAAGATCCTTGGCATACAAGATAGCCC
Organism: Enterovibrio gelatinilyticus; assembly: GCF_028683095.1. GTDB lineage: Bacteria > Pseudomonadota > Gammaproteobacteria > Enterobacterales > Vibrionaceae > Enterovibrio > Enterovibrio gelatinilyticus. Next base: position 118,667 of record NZ_JAJUBC010000015.1, read on the forward strand.
AGTACCGATTGATGGTACCTGTGTACGTATCGGCGCAATGCGCTGTCACAGCCAAGCATTGACGCTAAAACTCAAGAAAAACGTGCCAATGGATGAAGTTGAAAGCATCATCGCATCGCACAATGATTGGGTTAAAGTGATCCCGAACGAGCGCGACATAACGGTTCAAGAATTGTCGCCAGCAAAAGTGACCGGCACGCTGTCGATCCCTGTAGGTCGTTTGCGTAAAATGAACATGGGTGATGACTTCCTCAATGCGTTCACCGTAGGTGATCAGCTATTGTGGGGTGCTGCAGAGCCGCTTCGCCGTACACTGCGTATTATTTTGTCTGAAGTCGCTTAAGCACTCGGTCAAAATGAAATAATAAAAAACCGCTGCGAATCAGCGGTTTTTTTGTGCCTGCGGTTTGACCCATCGTGAAAAGGCACAATTTGACATCAAAAAGCGACACCAAAATGAAGACAAAAAAATACCCCGCAAACGCGAGGTATTCATTTTTACAGGCGATTGCCAGAAATTACGCTGCTAGGTTTTGAGCAACGAACTCCCAGTTAACCAATGCCCAGAATGCATTCATGTAGTCTGGACGTAGGTTGCGGAAATCGATGTAGTAAGCGTGTTCCCACAGGTCAACGGTCAGCAGAGGAGTCACACCTTCTTCAGTCAAAGGCGTCGCTGCGTTAGATGTGTTAACGATATCTAGAGTACCGTCAGCTTTTTTCACCAACCAAGTCCAAGAAGAACCGAAGTTGTTGATCGCTGAATCAGTGAATTTCGCTTTGAATTCTTCGAATGAACCGAAAGATTTTGCGATTGCATCAGCCACATCGCCAGTTGGCTCGCCGCCGCCATTTGGGCTCAGGCAGTGCCAGTAAAACGTGTGGTTCCAGATTTGCGCAGCATTGTTGAACACACCGCCAGTAGAGGTCTTGATGATCTCTTCTAGAGATTTGTTCTCAAGCTCAGTACCTTCAACTAGGCCATTCAGCTTAACAACGTAAGTGTTGTGGTGTTTACCGTGGTGGTATTCCAGAGTCTCTTGAGAAATGTGTGGCTCAAGTGCATTTTTCTCATAAGGAAGAGCTGGTAGTTGAAATGCCATTACGCGATTCTCCATGATAGGCGGGGTTTCCCCCTGACATTATTGCTTCCTGTAGATTTGTCTTACACTTTAGGAAAGGCTCCCTGAAGAGGACGTATCTACTTATAGACTGACTGCGAAACAGTTTAGCAAGTTTTTACTTTATTAAAAGAAGAATTTTTAAAAAAGCGACTTAAATTGACCCTATAGATTTTAGGCGTTTTTTTCCGGCCTTTTCCCAGTTAGAATCAAGGTAATCATCACACTTGGTGTTCGAGGAAGTAATGGAAACGATTGATAAAATTAAACAGCAGATTGAAGAAAATACCATCCTGCTATACATGAAAGGCTCGCCAAAGCTACCTAGCTGTGGCTTTTCTTCTCAGGCTAGCCAAGCGCTGATGGCGTGTGGTGAAAAATTTGCATACGTGGATATTCTACAAAATCCTGATATCCGTGCTGAACTGCCTATCTATGCACAATGGCCGACATTCCCACAATTGTGGATTGAAGGTGAGTTGGTTGGTGGTTGTGACATCATTCTGGAAATGTTCCAAAAAGGTGAGCTTCAGCCAATGATCAAAACTGCCGCTGCGCGCCGTGATGCGGAAGCGAATGACTAAGCCATTGGCTGAGTTTGTGCACGTAGTACAAGAAAGCCGCTAATTTTCATTAGCGGCTTTTTTATATCGTTTATTTGATGATAATGCCTTGAAATTACAGCGTCATGGCCGCTAGCCAACCAAAGGCGATCAATGGCAAGTTGTAGTGGACAAAGGTGGGTACAACCGTGTCCCAAATGTGCTCATGCTGACCGTCAGCGTTCAAGCCAGACGTAGGGCCAAGCGTCGAGTCAGAGGCTGGGGAGCCTGCGTCACCCAAGGCTGCGGCAGTGCCCACTAGAGCGATCGTTGCCATTGGTGAGAAACCAAATGCCAAGGCGAGTGGAACATAGATAGTGGCGATAATAGGGATAGTGGAAAATGACGAGCCAATCCCCATCGTCACTAATAGGCCCACAACCAACATTAATAACGCAGCAAGGGGCTTATTATCACCGATGCTTGAGGCTAGTGATGCTACCAAGGTTTCAACGCCACCCGTCGCTTTCATTACTGCCGCAAAACCGGCTGCTGATATCATGATGAAGCCAATCATGGCCATCATATGCACGCCGCGAGTGAAGACATCATTCGTATCCTGCCACTTGATCACACCACCGATGGTGAACACCATAAAGCCTGCCAGCGCACCGACAATCATCGAACCAGTATAAAGCTGAGCACCCAAGGTGGTCGCAATTGCTACGATTGCGACAACAATATTTTGCGGTTTAATTTCTGTTTTTTCAGGCTCTGCCGCGAGGATTTTCTCTTCCGAATAGTGACGAGGTTTGCGGTAGCTAATAAACGCGGCGACTAACACACCAAACAGCATACCCGCAGCAGGTAAAAGCATGGCTTGGGGCACCTGGCTCGCAACAACATCCAGACCATTGTCATGCAGGTTTTTCAGCAAAATATTGTTGAGGAAAATGCCGCCAAAACCAATAGGTAACACCATGTAGGGTGTGATCAAACCGAAGGTCAGGACACACGCAACGAGACGGCGGTCTAGGTTCAATTTTGCGAACACATGCAAAAGTGGCGGGATAACAATGGGGATAAACGCAATGTGAACAGGAATGACGTTTTGCGACGATACTGCAAGCAATGCAAGTGCAACCAGTACCATGTACTTAAGAGCGCTTGTCGCGTTGGCATTGTCTTTACCATTGAGTTTGCGAATAACCGCTTGAGCAAGCAAATCCGTGATACCAGAGCGGCTAATAGCAACAGCAAAGGTACCTAACATGGCATAACTTAGTGCGATGGTTGCGCCACCGCCAAGTCCGCCTTCAAAGGCTGAAATGGTATCGGTTAGCGATAAGCCACTAACCACGCCGCCAAGAATGGCACTAAAGGTAAGTGCGACGACAACGTTAACTCGCAAAAGAGCCAACATTAACATCACACAAACCGCGATAACGACCGGATTCATGAGTTTTTCCCTACTTCTCTGAGCTCAATACGAGCAAAAATTTATCCAAAAATGTGTATACCCAAGCAACCTCGTCATCCCTGATGAGTCAAAGGTAGCTTGGGTATCACCTTGCGAAGATCACAGTTTCCTTTTTTTTGTAACGTTGTCGAGAGGAATTTGTGGAGAAGGGAGAAATAAAGAAAAAGGCCAGCGGGTGCTGGCCTTTTGGGGAGCTCTAGGAGAGTTATTCTAGTACGCTGGCGTCACTTACCGCGTAATCGGAACTGCCTGTTAGGAATTGTACCAACTGGCTTTGCATCTCTGTGGTGTGGCCAAGGTCACTGAAATTGTCTTCTTGAGGAGAAATCACTGTGCTGTGCTTACCACCATCACTGAACTTAGTGAAGTTTCTGCCATTGCTTGTCGTTTGTGACGCATTATCAACAGTGGTTAATTGAAGCTTCGTTGCTAACGGTTCTGTACCCGCAAACGGCGCATCGGTTACCGTGTTTGGCACTGTCGCATCATTTTTTACTTGCTGCATATAAATCGGCAACGCGTCTAAAACGTTGGTGCCATTGATGTCATTCTCACCGACCAAGTTGAATGGGTCGACGGCATCGATCACGGTTTGCGCGGCGTAAGCAAAACTACTAACTAGATCTGCCGCCTTTGTTGCGTCTGTAACACCACTCGTGACCTGAGCAATAATATCAGGGCCAAATGCGTCAGATCCTAACAACAAGTTGGCGATTTGACCGCCAGTATTGGCTGCAGCAACACGAGAGAACTTAAAGATGGCGTCGCCTGCCGCATCGTTAAGCGTGCTATTCGCCATGGCGACAGTACCAAACCCTGTGATACCTCCTAGAGAGTGACCAAATAGAGACGGGTTTGTCACCGCAGTGTTTGCTAGTGGTGCCAACGGTGTGCCTGCGAATGCGGTAACCGACTGAGTGATTGATGCTGCAGCCCTTAGGCCCATGTTGTCCAGCATACTTTGTCTTAAATTGTCACGACCTACGGGTAGGTAAGTGAGATTCAAGAATGCAGTAGGGTCTGCATTGGCTGAGCGTGTGGCATCTAAGCTTCGCTCACCGTGCAAAGGCTGATCAATAGCAATAATCGCAATGTCTTTGGTGAGAGTTTTCGCGCCATTAATAACATTAGCGGCAAATGCATAGGCATTTTCTTTCGCTGACGTAATACCGTGTTGGTAAATCACCAGTTCCATGTCACCTGGTGAGCCAACTAGCGCTGTTGGGGTGAAGAGGATAAATGGTACGTCTTGCAAAGATTTAAGCTGAGGGACAGGGTTATAGCGAGTAATAACACGCTCTGAATCTAGCTGTGAACCGTCTGCTTTGGTTAACGTAAGACCAACAAGCTTGAGTTGCTCGGCAGGGTCTGTTGCCAATGTGGCGAGGTCTACACCTGCCGCAACCAGTTGCTGACCTATTGCAGAAGCGTCATCTGCGTTATCACCACTGAGTACATTGGATACCATTGCCAAGCTTGGCATACCGGATTCAAACGGCGTTGTGTTCCAAGTTGAAGCGTCGGTTTCCAAGAAGTATGGCAGTTTGACTGTGCCTTTCGAGACGGTCACGGTACTTGGCGCATAAGCGGCAACCAAGGCTGCAGCATCGCTGCCATTGTTTGTTTCGATATATGAAGCAAAGTTAGTGTCGGCAGGCAATGCGGTGGCATAGTCCTGACCGGAGGCAGGTACGGACATAGAGTAAGCCGCGCTTAAGTCCACATCATTGGGGTTAGCTGAGTCTTTCCATACTGCGCCGAAGTTACCTAAACCTGCACCCGTCGCAATCGCTCCTTTGGTTGCATATAGTGTGTCGCCGACAGACTGTGTGGTAAACCAAGAACTGTAAATAATGTCCTCGTTCGCGGTTCCCAGTTGAGCAAAGATTGCATTGATGCCTTTGGTCACTGTCGCCGCAGTTGCAATGGAATCATTAACAATGGTGTTCGAGTTTGTCACAAGCGTTGCATACGACGAAGACATGCCGAGCGTGTCGCCATTAGCGTCTGTCAAATCGTTGGTGAGGGCAATAATGTACTCACCTTTCTCCGCTAGTGAGTCAGCGAATTGCACAATCAGACGATCGTTTTTTGCATCAGAAATGACTTGGTAATCCGTGCCATTTGCCAATAACTTTTTAAGAGTTGGAGAGCCCGTTAGCCCTTCGGTCAACTGAGCAACGACGACACCGGATGTCAGCACGCCATCTGCTAACCCTGCTCCAGTAAATGGCATGATGATTGGCATAGAAACTGGCCAGCCGTCCATTGTGCCCATGGCCGCCCTTGGGTCTGCAAGGTTGGCGGCTAACGAAGCTCGGTTACCAGAACTCAGACTTGCCTTCGTCGCGCTAGCATCACTGGTTGGGATGTTCAACGTACCGTCGTTGGTATCCATAAGTAGAAAGCTTGGCCCTGGAATTGTTGCGTTACTACCGGATAGGTTAAAGCTGATTTTTGTTGGCGCTTTCAGGCTTTCTTGAATATAACCTTCTTGAAAAACGCCAGATTCGGTATTGCCGCTCAATTCGGCGTCGCCGCCACATGCTGTTAGTCCAATAGCAGCTGATAACATCAAGGCAAGGCGGGTTTTAGTTGTGTTTAATTGTAGATACATCATTCATCTCCCTCGACTGATGTTTAAAAGGTGTAGTTGGCTTGAACTGCAGCAAGATATGCAGCGCCTTTACCATCGAAGGTAAAGTCGATATTTGAAACACTGCTGCTTTCTTTGAAGCTGTTGGACTTACTGTAGATGTATGTCAAACCAGCATCGAAGGAGAGTTCTGGCGAGTATTGGTAGGTTGCCCCACCAGAGAACCAGTAGCGATCTGTGTCTGGGATACTCAGTGTCGACTTGCCACCTTGCTCATCAAAGGCGAATCCAGTACGGAGGGTCCATGCTTCATCAAGTGTATAAGTTGTGCCGACTGAGTACCGGAATGCATCATCGTATTTTTCGTCTTTTTGGAAACAAATTCCATTGGTGAGTGAACAGCCCGAGCCCGTGGCTTTTAACTCCTTGAACTCACTCCATTGTGACCACATCACACTGTAGTGGACTGCCCATGTTTGATTAAGCTGATGAAAACCCGAAAATTCTGCGATGGCAGGAAGAGGAACGTTAAGATCGCCACTTGTCTTGCCGCCGCCTGGGATAATATTGCCCGAGTTATCAGTGAAGTCGCCATTAAACTCAAGATCGACAGTAGATCGGTATGCAATACCAAAACGATTTTTGTCGTCGACTTCGTATAGAGCGCCCACGTTCCAACCGAATCCCCACGTGTCGCCTTCCATGCTGATAAGCTTGTCGCTGAAATCGTTCGAAACCGCAACAGAGGAAATGCCGTAGTGACGATTCAACTCAGCCATTGCATAAACGATGTTAAGGCCTGCCCCTACACTGAATTGTTCATTAACGCGATACGAGGCGGCTGGATTTAAGTTCACTGAAAGTAGAGACGTATCACCAGCAAGATCGCCAGCATTAAATGCGTCAGGGTAATCGGTACCTACTCCATAAGTGGTGTAAAGACCCACGCCGAATGCCCATTTATCGTCATATGGGTTGACATAATACGATGCCGGAACAACTTGCATAGGTGCAACGTCAGAAGCTTTTTGGCCTGTGGTTTTATCTGTAATGTCAATTTCAGGGTTGACGACATGAAGGGCACCGGACATTTGTGTTTCAGTGAAAAGTGCCATGGATGCTGGGTTACGCGCCATGACAGAAGCGTTATCCGCCATGGCAGCTTCACCTGCATAGGCTCGACCTAAGCCGCTAGCGGAGTGCTCTGATACCTGAAATCCCGCACTCCATGCGGAAGGTGCACATAAAGCGACAGCGATAGCTATCGCGCTTCTTGATAGTTTTTTTGACATACAGCCTCTCATCCAAATTGAGCTTTTAGTTATTAATAAACTAAAGTCCATTATTATCAGTGGTTTGAAAAAAACATTACAGTTTAAAGCAAGCTTCAATCCAATCTGGTCGGATCATTACAATCGTTAATATGTCACGTTGTTGAATAATGTTAAATACCTGTTAATTGTGCTAGTGGTCGGTTATGTGGCGGAGGTTCTGACAATGTTTTAAAACCCATGTTTTAAGTAAAAGCACTAAATAGAAGCTCGCACCCCCGCATGGCTTGTTATTAGGCATTTACAATTAGAAATGAAATGGGTGATAAGTGAACGAGCGTTTGAAATAGCCGGAAAGCGCAGAGTTTTTTGTGTCACATAGGAGGGAAGTAACATTTCACTTTTGTGATATCTGACAAAAAAGCCGACAAATAACCGTCGGCTTTTCTTATATATGAAACATATGGTTAGAAGTTATAGTTTGCACCGATAGAGACGATATAAGCGTCACCGCCCGCTTCAAATGTGAAGCCATCTTCAGATCCCGTTACGCTATCACCGCTCAGGTATGCAATGCCAGCGTCAATAGTCAACGCGTCAGAGCTCGCATATGTTGCTCCAATGCTATACCAAGTACGATCAGAGTCAGGAATACTGAGAGTTCGGTATTCTTCCTTTACTGGACTTTCGTCATATGCAACACCAGTTCTAAGTGTCCATTGACTGTTTAGGTAATGGGTAGCACCAACAGCATAGCGCCAGCTATCTTCCCATTTTTCATCTTTCTGCAAACATTCTCCAGTTTCAGCAGGAGAAACTGTCCAATTTGTACAATCAGAACTTGTCGCTTTTAGCTCCTCAAAGCTACTCCAGCCAATTCTCATCGCACTATAATGTAGCGCCCAGCTTGAGTTTAATTGATGAAAGCCAGAAATCTCGAAAATATCTGGAAGATTTAGTTCAAGCTCTCCAGCGACTGTTTGTTGAGGCTTGGTTAAGGCTGTTGAAATCCCGCTATAATCGCCTTCGAGCGTAATATCAACTTCAGAACGGTAGCCTAAACCCAAACGATTATTTTCATCAATCTCCCACAACGCACCAGCATTCCAACCAAACCCCCAGCCGTCTCCTTTAAGATGAGCGACGTTATCTGTAGGTGATGTGAGGTATGTAGCCACACTATTTAGTGTTGAAAGTGCAGCGCCAGCTTGTCGGTTTAGTTCAGCTTCGGCATAAACGGCGTTCAGCCCAAGACCCAAGCTCCATTGCGGTGCGACTTTATAAGCAAAATTGAGATTGAAATCGACCGTAGTGAGTTCGGTTTGCCCAGCGATTGAACCTGCGACTGAATCAGTCGGATACTCTGTTGATAGGCCAAAATTTGAATAGGTCGAAAAGCCGATTGCCATTTTTTCGTCAATCGGGCGTATGTAATGCAGGTAAGGGACGATTGCGTCTGGAGCGACATCTTTATGATCCGCACTCATCCCTGTAAATGCGGGATTGCTAGTATCAACGCCTGAAGCAGTATTTACCTTTCCATCTACGTCAGGCTGAATAAATGACAAACCACCAGAAACCTGAGCGGAGTCAAACATGGTCATGGCAGCAGGGTTTCGAACTGCTACGGCGGCGTTATCTGCAATTGCTGCTTCGCCAGCAAATGCGCGGCCTAAGCCACTTGCGGAGTGTTCACTGATCTGAAAGCCTGCGCTATGTGCCTGAAAAGCGGCCAAAGCCACAGCGGTTGCAAGTAGAGTACGTTGGGTGATTGGTTTCATCTATTTTGCCTCTTTGTCACTGCCTTGTAAGTTCCCGCCTCTGGTTTGTTTTATGCACTTTAGTGCATGAGCGGGTTGGTCTTAAGCAGTATAGGCACAGACTTGAGATATAGCTGGTTTGTTATCAATAGTTTGAGGGGGAGCAAACCGGATATTTATGCATGGGTGTAGCAGGGGGCTTTTTCCAAAATTGACGTGGTCTTTGTTGAAACGATGACGGGCTGCCGGATTATTTGTGCAGCGCCGCCATGAATGTCGAAGGTAGGGCTCGAATTATTCTTCTGCGGTGTGTGCGGAATCATCTTCCTCTGCAGTTTCAACCTCAAGAACAGGCCAACCGCCTAGTTTTTTCCAGCGGTTTACGATCTCACAGAACAGCTCGGCAGTACGTTCGGTGTCGTACAATGCTGAGTGGGCTTCGCGGTTGTCAAAGGCGATACCTGCTGTTTTGCACGCTTTGGCAAGTACGGTTTGGCCTAACGCCAGTCCACTTAGTGCTGCGGTATCAAAGGTGGCAAAAGGGTGGAAAGGGTTACGCTTTAAGTGTGTGCGTCCCGCTGCTGCCATGACGAAGCTATGGTCGAATGTCGCATTATGCGCCACCATGATTGAGCGCTGACAGCCAGATGCTTTTTGCTCTTTTCTGATGAGTTTGAAGATTTCTTTCAGAGCATGCTCTTCGTCAACCGCACCTCTCAGAGGGCTAAATGGGTCGCGAATACCGTTGAATTCGAGTGCCTCTTTGACTAGGTTTGCGCCTTCAAAAGGTGCGACATGAAAGTGGATCGTTTTATCGGGAGACAACCAACCATCGTCGTCCATTTTTAGCGTGACGGCACAAATTTCCAGCAAGGCGTCTGTGTTCGAGTTAAATCCAGCCGTTTCGACATCGATAACAACTGGAAAGTATCCGCGGAATCGTGCTTTAAGCGTGTTAAGGTTGGTTTCTTGAGTCATGTCTCGTGCAACTAGTAAAAATCAGGCGTGCATTATGGCAGAAGCGCGAGGCATTTTCATTTTCTACTTTGGCTCAACGGCATTAAAATAAACACTAAAGATATGACGTCACTGACCGATATGGTAAATAGCGTTATCCACCATTAGAAACAGGAAACTGCCCTGCCATGAAGAGAGTTACTTCCTCTCCACTGCTGACATTTTTCATTGCTGCAAGTGTGTTGCCGTTGTCGGCGAATGCCAGCAAATTCTATGGCGCAAAACCAACAGAGTCTTTGTGGCAGGTGACCGTGGATACACCTATTGAATGTCGTATTGAACACATGATCCCGAACTATGGGATGGCGACGTTTACGTCGCGAGCAAGCAAAAAAATCAATTTGGATTTTGAGCTAGAAATGCGTCGGCCAATGGGAAAAACAGAAAATGTATCTCTGGTGTCTATGCCTGCGGTTTGGAGACCGGGTGAAGCGGCGGAATACATTGATAGATTGAGGTTCTTTAAGCAGTTTGATGGGTACGTTGATGGCCAAACTGCATGGGGTATGTTGGCTGAATTAGAAGGTGGACGATTCCCTACCTTCAATTTTCAAGAATGGCAAAGCCGTGGAAAGCGCGTTGATGTAGCCCTATCAGCCGTTTCGTTCCAGCAACCTTACAATGAATTTAGCAGCTGCATTTCTCGTTTGTTACCGTATTCGTTTGAAGATATTGCTTTCACCGTTTTGCATTACAATGACAATGGCGACGATCTCAACAAACCATCAATGGCAAAGTTGGCTCAAATCGCAGAGTTTGTTCGATATAGCCCAGATATCGATTTGGTATTGATGGCCACCTACACGGATGGTCGTGGTGCGAAAGCGGCAAATCAACGAATGTCAGAGATTCGAGCTAAGAATCTCGAAGAGTACTTCATGTCCTTAGGCCTGCCGAAAGATCGCATTCAAGTGGAAGCGTTTGGTGAGCGTCGACCGATTGCTGATAACGACAGCCCTATCGGTAGAAATAAAAACCGACGTGTGGTCATTTCTCTCGGTCGAACCATTATCTGATAAACATAATACAGGCACTTAAGCGCAGACAGATTAAATTAACATCTGGGAATGAGCTTCTGGATAGAAGAAAGCCCCGCGTAATAACGTCGGGGCTTTTTGTTTGTTGCTGCCAGTTTATTCGTATCCACCTAGGGTGGTATTAAGAAACCTCTGCTGAGGTGGTGGCTTTCTTGGGTGCAATCATCGCTAGTAACGCCTGCTCGTCGACGGTATCTTGCTGAGAGTCTGGCAAGAAAGATTCTGCGTATTGCAGGTAGACTTTCTGCTCAATGAAGAGGCGGAAAAGCTTGGCATCAACATGCTTGTCTTTTGCCATAAATGCTAGAATCTTAAGTGCCTCACTCAGTGTTTTAGCCTTTTTGTAAGGGCGGTCACTGGCGGTGAGTGCTTCAAAAATATCGGCGATAGCCATGATTCGTGCGTCAACAGAGAGGTTTGTTTCATCTAAACCATAAGGGTAGCCTTTACCATCTAATTTCTCGTGATGACCGCCTGCGATATCGGGTACATGAGCAAGATGTTTAGGGTACGGTAACTTTCTTAACATTTTAATGGTTTGTATGATGTGATCGTTGATGATGAATCGTTCTTCATCATTCAATGTTCCGCGCTGAATAGAAAGGTTATACAACTCACCGCGATTGTACTGAAGTTTAGGGACTGCAAGCTTAAACTCCCAATCTTTGAAAGTCTCGAGTTGTTGTGGCAACCAAGGGATCTCATGATCGACAGAATCTGAGAGCACGCTTTCTTTTGATGGAAGTGCGATATCACCTCGTTGTTTTCGACGGTCTTCTTCTTCCCAAGACAAACCTTGAACATCATCGATGGTGCGATACCAAGTGCGAGAAGCTATCTCTTCTAAACGTGTAATGTTTTTGGTGTCCATGAATTCACCACCAAGATTACATTTGGCGATAAAGGCAAAGTCGTCATCAAGCGTTTTTTGCTCATTGCTTAACCAAGCATCCAAAGCTTCTACTTCTTTTCCACCAACACGCTGCTTCCAATAGCTGATTTCCGCATCGCGTTTGAGTACTTCGAAGCGCGTTCGTACTTCGTGAATGCGATTGTAGATGGTTTCGAGCTTCGTCGCTTTGTCGACCACATATTCAGGCGTCGTGACTTTGCCGCAATCATGAAGCCAGGCAGCGAAGTACAGCGCCTCTTGATTATGTTCATTGAGAGAAAAATCGGGAAAATGCTCTGTATCTTTGCTCACCGCATCAGCGAGCATGAAGGTGAGTTCCGGAACACGTTGGCAATGTCCGCCGGTATACGGAGATTTGGTATCGATGGCGGATGCCATCAGCTCAACAAATGACTTGAACAGGTGTTTTTGAGCGGCCACCTGATCCCAGTTTTCTTTGATGAGGGAAGCAAATCCCAAAAACTGGGTAATAAAATGAATTTTTTCTTCTTGATGATTAGGTGTGTGCTGATTGAAACCAAGGAACACATATCCCACGTTTTCATTGTCGCGGTTATTTAAAGGCAATACCCAAGCACGCTTTAGGTCAACGGGAAGCAAACCACGCTGAATGTCAGTTGATGAAGGGGTAAAGCTGAAGAACTTCTGTCGAGAGATCGCACTTACCATTTGCGGTGATTCTGCCAGTAGTTTGGAGACGTTGATGGTCGCTTTGTTCGCATGTTCAGGGTAACTGGCCGTTAGTGATAACTGTGAATCGTTGTTCTCGGACGAGGTTGTCCACATCAATACATAGTCTGCCCCAGAAGCTTGGTGGCAGTGAGAGACAATGTCTTTAAGCAGTTCATCGAAGTTGGAACTATTTGATACGCGGTGTAGTGTTTCTAAAAAACCGCTAATGGTGTCAGCCATGACACCAATAGATTCTGACAGTGCCGTGACTTCAGCAATCGGCGATGTGGGTAGCGTGATGTTGGCAAAATCTAGGTTTTTAATTTTCTGGGTTTCTTTACCCAAGGCTTTTAGTGGTCTTGCGATTCGCGCAGAAGCACCTAGCACCATCAGTGTCCCCAGAAGTAACACTAATGCACTGATAATGATTTGGTTGTTTTTTGCATCCAATGCGCTGCCAATGAGTTGTTGCTCTGGAATCGCTTTTGCTAACCACAACCCTCTTTCCTCCGTAAACGGAATACGAACAAGGTTAAGCATCCATGTTTGGTCCATTGACTCTACATTGGTCGTTATTTCATTGAGTTCAGATGCCACGTAAAGTTGGTTAAGGGGTGATAACTCTAGTGCAGTGGATAACTCATTTTGTGAATCCCCTGTGGCATTTGATAAGAAGCCGTTGTGGGCGATGATGTTTCTATTATCGTCTAGCAGGAGAAGTTGTGTGTCGTCTGAATCTGAGAGGTCAGTTAGGAAGTTAGATAGAGAAGCCAGCGTAATATCTGCTGCGATAACACCAGAATTATCAGGCAGTTGTCGAGATAGTGTGATTCCCATTCGCTGTATAAAGAAGTAGAAGTAGGGGTCTGTGATGTAGATGCTTCCGTCTCTGGGGGCAACTTTAAACCAAGGTCGCGTAGTAGGGCGATATTTAATCGAATTTACGTCTCTACTGATAAATTTCAGGCGGCTATCGTAATACGTTCTTAGCTGTGTGCCACTGGCATCGTTGATATCGACCATGATGTGGCTGTTATCTGGCGTTTCGAATTGTTTGCGCATAAATGCTGCGCTGGTTGACCTTATAAAGGCAGAGTTTTCATCAGGGTGCCCAAGGTAAATAGCGAGAACATCGGGGTTTCTTTTCATGATTGCATCAACGGTGCCAAGCCAACCTTGGTCATTTGATGCATGGAATCTCTGGCCATATTCTGAAACTGCTAAAGCATCTAACGCGGTTGTGACAGGAGCAACCAACTTTTGAAATGCCAGCTTCACACGCTCTGCACTCTGTTCAGTTCTGTCCTGCGCGAGTTGTTCGTTAAGGGCTTTAGAGTTTTGATAACTCATCACAATCAAGAATACTGAGAGAATAGAGACAATGATGAAGAAAATACCTGCAATGTGCAGTTGGAGCGTATAGCGACGCTTAGTCATATTTACCATGTCTTAAATGTGAGATGTTGACTAGAGCATACCAGAACATTTTTTTGACAGGATGAATTCGTTTAATCGTTTGAATGTCATCACGAAATCGTGAAATGGATGTATCGCGGTCGAGCCACAATATTGTGGAATCGAGCGATGTACAGATTCAATGAGAGAGAGGAAAACAGTCAGGCAAGAATAGAAATCGTGGGCTGCAAGTACGTAGTGATAACAGCCCACAGGGTATGTTGTTGAAGGTCTCGATTAGTTACCTAACCCAGCAGATGCACTTTTATTTTGAATAAGTTCAATCTTATAGCCATCAGGGTCTTCAACGAATGCGATTTCTGTTGACCCGCCTTTAACTGGGCCAGGTTCGCGAGTGATGTTTGCGCCCGCGGCGCGCAGCGCATCACAGGTCGTGTAAATATCATCAACACCAATGGCAATATGACCAAATGCAGAACCCTGTTCGTATTGAGTGGTTCCCCAGTTGTAAGTTAACTCAATCACAGCGCCGGTAGATTCATCACCGTAGCCAACGAATGCAAGAGTATATTCGTACTGCTCGTTCTCGCTCTTACGCAGCAATTCCATGCCCATAACATCAGTGTAAAAACGAATCGAACGATCTAAATCGCCAACGCGAAGCATAGTATGCAGAATACGACCATTGCTCATGTTGCTCTCCTTAAAGGGGTTTCTGGCAGGCTGAATCAGTTTGATGCTGCCATTTTAATCGATAGAATTTTACAGAAATTCGGACTACTCGTCGGGGTAGATTTTATCTTTGAACTCGCAAAGATCTTCGATAACACAACTGCCACAGCGGGGTTTTCGAGCGACACAGGTATAGCGCCCATGCAGGATCAGCCAGTGATGAACGTCAACCTTGAATTCTTTTGGTACGACTTTCAGCAGCTTTTCTTCTACCAGATCGACGTTTTTACCCATCGCAAATTTGGTGCGATTTGAGACGCGGAAAATATGCGTATCTACGGCGATAGTTGGCCATCCGAATGCCGTGTTCAATACGACATTTGCAGTTTTTCGGCCTACACCGGGCAGTGCTTCTAATGCCGCGCGATCCTCGGGTATTTCGCCACCGTGTTGCTCGACCAAAATTCGACAAGTCTTGATGACATTTTCGGCTTTTGAGTTAAACAAACCGATGGTCTTGATGTATGACTTCACGCCGTCCACACCAAGATCCAGTATCGCCTGCGGCGTATTTGCAACGGGGTAGAGCTTATCCGTGGCTTTATTGACGCTGACATCCGTGGCTTGAGCAGAAAGCAATACCGCGATCAGCAGTTCAAACGGCGAGCTCCATTTGAGCTCGGTTTCTGGATGCGGGTTTTCTGCTCGTAATCGCTCCAAAATCTGAATACGTTTTTCGTTATTCATTTTTCATCCATTGAAAAGGTGGAGTTAGTCGGCGGACGTGATGCGGGCACGCTCAATAACCGTTTTCTCTTTAGGTTGTTTTTTGGCTTGGCGTTCATCAATGACATTCTTGGCTGCAATAATAAATCCAACCGTCAAAAATGCGCCCGGTGGCAACATGGCGAGCAAGAATGGGCTGTCAAAGTGAAACACCTCAATGCGAAGCCCTGCCGCCCAATCACCGAGTAAGCGATCGGCACCGTCAAATAAGGTGCCGTTTCCCATGATTTCACGGAAAGCGCCTAAAACAACGAGTGCTGCAGTCATCCCCATGCCCATCCAGAAGCCATCTAGCACTGCTGGCAACGGTGTGTTCTTAGAGGCAAAGGCTTCGGCACGACCAATAATGATGCAGTTGGTCACGATAAGGGGAATGAAAATACCCAGTGATTGATATAAGCCAAAGGCATAAGCATTCATCAGTAACTGGACACACGTAACCAGAGAGGCGATGATCATCACGAAGATTGGAATGCGTACTTCTTTGGGTACCCATTCACGTACTAATGACACGATTAGGTTTGATCCAACCAGTACCAGTAAGGTTGCAAGGCCGAGTCCTAATGCGTTTGTCACTGTAGCCGATACCGCCAACAGCGGACATAGGCCAAGCAGTTGAACCAGAGCTGGGTTATTCAGCCACAGTCCATTTTTCATTAGCTCATTGTTTTGGCTCATGATGCATCTCCACAATTAAGCGGCTGACGAGTAATCGTGTCAATATTTTGCATGGCATACCACGCTGCATTTCGAGCAGCACTGACAACCGCTCGGGGGGTGATGGTTGCCCCTGTAAATTGGTCAAACTGTCCACCGTCTTTGTAGACAGCCCAACGTTTATCATCAGCACTTTCGACCGATTTGTCACTGAGGGACAGAATCCAATCTGACACATTTAGGTCAATCTTGTCACCCAAACCGGGTGTTTCGGCGTGCTTAAGCACACGAACACCAAGCACAGTGTTATTGGTGTCGATGCCGACCAATACTTTAATCGCACCATTGTAACCGTCTGGCGCAATAGCTTCGATTGCGAGCGCGGTAGTTTTTCCCTCTTTGGTCGCGATGTAAACTGGCATTGGGGCGTCTGTCCCCAAGCGAGTATCTTGCACTAAGGTGCATTGTTTCGCGAGTGCATTGTCATGCAAACCCTTGGGAATGACTTGATTAAGGACCTGCAACAATTGGATGCGTTCTTGTTCAGCAATGGTGTCTTTTGTCAGTGTGTTGGTTACAGCCACTAAGCCTGTTGAAAGCAGCGCTGCCAGAGCCAGAATGGCTCCATTGTTTCGCATTGCGCGGATCATTTGCTTTCCTTCTTGTAGCCGTAAGCGGTGGGTTTGGTGTAGTAGTCTATCAACGGTACGCACATGTTGGCGATGAGAACGGCAAAGGCCACGCCATCTGGGAACCCGCCGAAGGTGCGGATCAAATAGACGAGCGTGCCGATCATTGCACCAAACACCAAACGACCTTTGGTTGTCGTAGAGGCTGATACTGGATCGGTGGCAATGAAGAATGCCCCTAACATGGTGGCACCGGAAAACAGGTGCAGAACAGGAGATATAACAGCATCGGGGCTGACAGCGTACCCGATCGTGCTTAAAACTAATAGCGAACCTAACATGGCGGTTGGGATTTGCCATTGAATAATGCGCTGCTTTATCAGTGCCAGTCCGCCGACGAGGAACGCAAGGTTAACCCAGCCCCAGCCAATACCTGCAAAGGTGTCAAAAACGGGGAGTTGCACTGCTTCTGAGACGGTATTACCTGCTAACAAAGCAGTCTTTACGGTATCTAAAGGTGTTGCCATGGTCATGCCATCGGCGGCAACGCGAAGTTGGTTAACGCTAAAACCGTCAGTACTCAAACCTGTAAATATGCTTGAAGCACTGTCCATGATGCCCAGTGGCTGTGCGATGAGGGAAACCGGTGGTAACCATGTTGTCATCTGAACAGGGAAGGAAATCAATAGGACAACGTAGGCAACCATGGCCGGGTTGAATGGGTTTTGCCCTAGACCGCCGTATAGGTGCTTTGCGATGACAATGGCAAACAAGCTACCAATGACCGCTATCCACCAAGGCGCGAAGGGTGGAATGGAAATACCGATTAACAAGCCAGTCAACAGCGCTGAGTTATCTTGTAAATAGCGCTTTATAGGACGCTTACGAAGGGCAACGATAGCAGCTTCGGCGAGTATGGCAGTCACTGACGCAATGGCAACTTGAAAAAGTACGCCCCAGCCAAAGAAATAACAGAGTGCAGCAATACCGGGTAAAGTGCATAGCAGCACCATCATCATGATATCGCTGGTGCTTTTACGGTTATGGCTGTGTGGACTACTGGCAATAAAAAAGGCCACGGTTACTCATCCTCATTATTAGTATTATTCTGTGCAGCCTTACGCGCTTTGGCTCGGGCGATAGCAGCGGCGACAGCAGCTTTCTTAGGATCAACGCCTGTGATTTCAGGCTCTGAAGCCGCGTTTTGGTCAGCGACTACATCTTCCACTGGGGCTTCAGTTTCAGCTTGCTGTGCGGCCTTACGCGCTTTGGCTCGGGCAATCGCAGCGGCGACAGCAGCTTTCTTAGGATCAACGTCTGTGATTTCAGGCTCTGAAGCCGCGCTTTGGTCAGCGACTACATCTTCCACTGGGGCTTCAGC
>NZ_JAJUBC010000150.1 GCF_028683095.1 Enterovibrio gelatinilyticus
CCCAATGTTGTTACCGACAAAGCGTCCGATTGATTACATTGTTAGGCCAATTAGTTAATCTGAACGTGATTTCCACCGCACTACTATCCGTTTCTTTCTCTTTCACAGACTTTATGCAAGTGAAATCACTGTCGGTATGATACATAAAATCAATGGGTTATGTAGATTAAACTATTTCGATTACGTCACATTTCGGTTAGTAGTTATAAGGATATAGAGGGATGTGATTCTTAATAGGGTAATACATGACTGAATCAACCAATAACAAGACTAAACGAAAGCTGATTAATCACATCAAAACTATCCAGCCAACCCATCAGGTCGCT
>NZ_JAJUBC010000151.1 GCF_028683095.1 Enterovibrio gelatinilyticus
AAAGTAGTGTTTCTCTGACGAGAATATCCACTTTCTAAACACACTTTTTAGAATGTTTTTAGAAAGTGGTGGAGCTAGACGGGATCGAACCGTCGACCTCTTGCATGCCATGCAAGCGCTCTCCCAGCTGAGCTATAGCCCCAAATAGGTGCTTTCTTTTCTATTCAGACGAAATTATTCAACGCTTGGAGATACCAATCGCGAAATTATTGATCTGACTAGAGAGAAAGTGGTGGGCGATACCGGGCTCGAACCAGTGACCCCCTCCTTGTAAGGGAGGTGCTCTCCCAACTGAGCTAATCGCCCACATCAGTTTTACATCA
>NZ_JAJUBC010000152.1 GCF_028683095.1 Enterovibrio gelatinilyticus
GGGCGAAAAACATTAGCTTCACGCAATAAAGCCACCGTAAACGCCATAAGTTGATATAACAAAATTTGCGGGAATGTTTTGCGTCCGCCTTGAAAACCTTTGTTATAAAGCTGCCACCCAATCTGTTTGAATAGCCGAACCTCGCCTTTTGCCTTTGCAAGCAGCCCGCAGGATGTTTGATTTTTTCTTGCTACCGAAGGCTTGTTTGCACAACTTTAATGGTAAACGGCGAGACAACAGCGAACCGCTTTTTTGTTGAGAAAACCAACGTGGTTTGTGGTTTAGATTTGCTGCTTACATGTAAGTGAAATTACAGCG
>NZ_JAJUBC010000153.1 GCF_028683095.1 Enterovibrio gelatinilyticus
GTCGTTTTAAGGGGCGAAAAACATTAGCTTCACGCAAGAAAGCCACCGTGAGCGCCATAAATTGATATAACAAAATTTGCAGGAATGTTTTGCGTCCGCCTTGAAAACCTTTGTTATAAAGCTGCCACCCAAGTTTTTTGAATAGCCGAACCTCGCCTTTTGCCTTTGCAAGCAGCCCTTGGGATGCTTGGTCTTTTATGACCATTGATGGCTTGTTTGCAACACTTTCAATGGTGAGCGGCGATCCAAAACCAAACCGCTTTTTTGTTGAGAAAACCACTGTGGTTTATGGTTCAAATTTACTGCTTACG
>NZ_JAJUBC010000154.1 GCF_028683095.1 Enterovibrio gelatinilyticus
TGGGGTAATGATTACCTCTATGGCTACAACGGTAACGATTCACTTTATGGCGAAGACGGCAACGATACCCTGAATGGTGCTGGCGGTAATGACTACCTCTCAGGCGGTAACGGCGACGATGCTCTGCATGGTGAATACGGCGATGACCGCCTAGAAGGTAACGACGGTAACGACAAATTATATGGTCATGTTGGTAATGATGTCCTTCTTGGTGGTACCGGTAACGACTACCTTGATGGCCAGTGGAACAACGACCACCTATATGGTGAAAATGGCCATGACACGCTCAAAGGCGGTACAGG
>NZ_JAJUBC010000155.1 GCF_028683095.1 Enterovibrio gelatinilyticus
CTCCACCGAATACGGCATAAAATATATAGAGGACAGCCTCTATTTCTCTGAAACCTTTTAGGAGGGCATCGAAAAATGAACCGCTATAAATAAAGCCGCCATAGATAAGTACAATCAAAGTAAAGAAGCCAACGGCATTGATACATATATGCCCCAGTTGAACTTGAAATGCTTTGCCTTGGCAACGTGCGCCAATGTCCATATAGGTATCATTGATGTCGAGTATTTCTGAAGAGGCCACTGTGTCATCGTCTTTCAAGTAATACGCAGGCATGGGCTTCGGTGAAAAA
>NZ_JAJUBC010000156.1 GCF_028683095.1 Enterovibrio gelatinilyticus
AGCATTGCTTGATGAAAAGGCGCTCCTGGCAGCCATGGCTTATGTAGATTTAAACCCAGTACGAGCAGCAATAGCGGAAACCCCTGAAACCTCAGAGCATACGTCCGTCAAAGCGCGAATTGATTCATTGAAGAAAGAAGAAAACACCACACCTTGCTTATACCCCTTTGCTGGAAACCCGAGGGAACGGATGCCAGAAGGTATACCTCTTAGGTTGTTGGATTATCTAGAACTTGTTGATTGGACTGGTCGTCATAGCCGAGAAGATAAACGGGGTAATATTGATAA
>NZ_JAJUBC010000157.1 GCF_028683095.1 Enterovibrio gelatinilyticus
AGCCTCTCGATGAGCTATGACAGCATCCATAACATCACCGCGAAGAACCAACTGCATGAACGCTTGCCGTTGGATGGTACGGGCTGGAATGCACTGCAAGGTACCAGCTACGACTGGCAATACGACTACGCGGGCTCTGCACAGCCTCATGCCGCCAGCAATATTGGTAACCGCACCTTCAGCTATGACGCCAACGGTAACCAGACAGGCTGGACAAACGATGACAACGGCACACGCCGCGACATCGTCTGGGATGAAGAAAACCGTATCCGCACCGTGACCGATAA
>NZ_JAJUBC010000158.1 GCF_028683095.1 Enterovibrio gelatinilyticus
TGTTAGCCGCTGATTCTTCATACTATCGCGGCTTTGCCGCCAACACCCAACGAACGTACCATTTTGTGAATTCAACTGCGGCCTTAAAGACAAAATCACTCGATAAAGCCAAAGGCATTGAATTCAACTTAGCAAAGATAGCCACATAATTCTGCATCGAGTTTGGGATTGGTTTGATGAGCGTTTTCAGATTAAACAGCCTACAACGAAGAGAGGAATTGCCTAACCAAACATCGCAAACTAAATACAGAGAAGAATTGACGGATAACGTCGTTTTAAG
>NZ_JAJUBC010000159.1 GCF_028683095.1 Enterovibrio gelatinilyticus
CGGACACACCAGTACCTATATTTACGATGCTGGCGGAGAGCGGGTTATCAAGTCGACCAGTCAGGGAGAAACGCGTTACATCAATGCGTATCTGGTGGTACGTGCAGGCAAAGTCGCCACCAAGCACTACTACGCCGGTAGCCAGCGCATTCACACCCGAGTGATGGAAAATGAAAGCTCCACCTTGGTGACGGGTACTGACAGTACGTCCACTAACTCGACAGAAACTAGCACGACGGAGACCACCACAGACACTTCAACGGATGGCACAACAACCGA
>NZ_JAJUBC010000016.1 GCF_028683095.1 Enterovibrio gelatinilyticus
CTGCACCGGCAAACAGTGCTTTTGTAGCCCCTACGAAAAGAAGCGCAGACCCGAGACTGATGGCTGCGTGCCCGACCGCCGCACCATGGTTACCAGCCCTTGCTACATTGTACGCATCATACCCTGACGTAATGACGGGAAACGGGACTGGCAACTTAAATAATCAAAGAATTCATTGCCATTTAGACCTATCCCATAGAGCCAATCAAGGGCATTTATCTTGGGTTTAATGTCTAGGAATGGAAAATTAGCATATTGGCTTCGGGTTTAGTGAAAATCAGGCAGATGAAAAGCTACCGATGCGGTGTTGATTACAAATGGGTGTTTCTATCGGCGTTAGTGAGTCGGTAATCGAAATCCGCAAAGGCGCTTTCGACCAAGCAAAGGTAAGGCTTCTTTGATGGCTGACTCTGTGCCAATCAGTGTTCCCTTCTCCATACATGCGTAGGTATCAAACCATTCTGCACCATCAAACCCGAGCCGATTAAGTATCTCAGGTGTTTGGCTATCAATATTACCCCGTTTATCTTCTCGGCTTTGACGACCAGTCCAATCAACAAGTTCTAGATAATCCATTAACCTAAGAGGTATACCCTCAGGCATCCGCTCCCTCGGGTTTCCAGCAAAGGGGTATAAGCAAGGCGCTGTGTTTTCTTCTTTCTTCAATGACTCAATTCGCGCTTTAACGGACGTATGCTCTGACTCACCCAACAACCAACCGTTCATCTTTGCGCAATGCTTTTGAGCCTAGAAACACAAATCCATTGAAACTGACTAGATGGTGACTTTCTTAGAGTGTATGTCTCCGTTATTGCTTCGCATTTTTTTCTTTTTGCTGTGCGGAAAAAACCGATGTTGGATGGACACGAAGACGATGAAAAGAAAGAATATATCTCGTAGCAATTATCACAACTGCTACCCACACACGAGAAACTGCCGATAATATGGATGCAACTTACTAATTACTTGGATAATTCATGAGCGTCAGTCGCGTAAAGGGCGATTTTTGTAGTATTGATGATTACACCCCTTCTAAAAGAACATTGGACTATATCGCGAAGGTTAACGAAATCGCTGATATGGAGAGCGCACTCAACACCATAATGACTGGTGTCCCTATGTTCATGTTATTTGCGGGAAGAGGGAATAACGCGACAGGGCTTTTCAGTAGTGGGCTAAACGTCACGACAAATGATTGGATATTATTTGCTGATGCCATGGGTTCTGTTGGCAAAATCTCGCGAACAAGAATGGAGCGAATTGCACAGGAAGCGGCGCTATATTCCAGAAGGAAAGACGGGCAATTTTGGAGGTACGCATACAATGCGCTTTAGCACTTTGGCTTTACTTACATCCGCGTTAACAGCATGCACAACATCAGCGGCTACAACATGGAATGACTACCTGCAGGAAAATGTGTTGGCGTCCCGCCAAGCGTTCGAGACCAAACTGACTCAGTGCACAGAAGGGCAACCGCCACTTAAGAAAATTGAGGCGCCATGGTTTGCCAAGCTGAGTAATGCTGAAAAGTATGCAGCAGCAGTCTATTTGAATACGCTTTTAACTCGCCGTTGTGTGGGCGAGACAGAGGGCACTTATAGCCGTGATCTTTTCGCATATGCTGCTGAGTTTGGCAAAAATGACAACTTTACCGCTTGGGAAGATTATCAACGAGTCTACAGAGCCGATGACACCCTTTTTGAAACACTCAATGTTCAGCCTGTGCTTGATTACTTTGATGCCAACACCGAACTTAACTCGTTCAAGATATTACCTTTTCTAGAGCAGTACCAGAACCCGTTTTATATTGAGTAATCTCATTGTTATATGAGACGACTTAGCCACGCCATAGCCAACGATAAGAATAATCTATGGAAAAACTAGTTTTCAAACTTACGTTATTGCTCATAGCCCTTCCTGTCAGTCTCTTTGTGACGGGGTTCCTCTTCTATGCCCAGTTTGATCATGAGCTAGTGACCTTTTGTCACAAGCTGACAGGGGCTGGTGAGTGCTTAGACTGGAACATTGAGAACATAGCAGTATCACTCGGCGCGAACTTCGCTTTTGGTTGTGTGCTTGGGCTGTTCATAAGTGTAATAATCTATGCCATTTCTAAGGGAATTAGTCTGCTCATAAAACCCAGAAAAACAACTGGATGAAAATAAGGCTAAGCATCTTTGCCAAGACGACCCTAACCTTGCCGTTCGGCCTCCTTTTTGCCATCACCACACTAACCAGCATGAACAACCTTGAGCCAAAGACGCTTTGCCACCTCCCTTCCTCGACAACAAGCTCATGTCATGACTGGAATGAGAAGGCTATATTACTAACTGAACGAGGGAAACGGGACAGGCAACTTAAATAATCAAAGAATTCATTGCCATTTAGACTTATCCCATAGAGCCAATTAAGGGCATTTATCTTGGGTTTAATGTCTAGGAATGAAAAATTAACATATTGGCTTCGGGTTTAGTGAAAATCAGGCAGATGAAAAGCCACCGATGCGGTTTTGGTTACAAATGGGTGTTGCTGTCGGCGTTAGTGAGTCGGTAATCGAGCAATACGAAAAGCATATCGTCCAACAACCAACCGTTCATCTTTGCGCAACGCTTTTGAGCCTATGTTACCGCCGATGTAAAAATGACCCACTAACGTCGATTTAAAATTGACCCACCCGAGACAAAATGTCTCTTCGTTTCATGGATAAAACGGCGGACTATGATCAATCAGGAGCAACTAGTGGATATACACGTTTTACATCAACAGGGCCAAAGCATCCGCCGTATCGCAAAGACGTTGGGTTTATCTAGAAACACGGTGAGAGTTTATCTTAGGAATAAAGACAGACTACCTGTGACCCCGAACGTCAGTCACGCCCGTCGAAACTAGACCCCTACACCTCCCCCTACTCTATATATGCCCATCGGAAATTTATCCAATTTTCAAAGTCCGAAAACTTTTGTTTGCCACGCCCAAAACTCGAACAAGACACCTTTACTATTATCAGTTACTTACCTGAATATAAGCAACAAACCACCATGTAGGAATAACAATGGAAGAGCTACTCATCTGGGGAATAGTGGCAACCGCTATCCCAGCCATCGCTTATTTGCTTCACAGAATGTTCAAAAAGCCCGAGGTGAAAGTCATACGCACCCCAACTCAAGCTGACGAAGATTACTTCTTGGAGGTACGGATGGACTCTTTTGAGGCTGAAATCCGAGCGAAGGTTGAAAGAGCACGAAGGGAAAGTGAGGGAAAATCTTGAATCGCGATGCTGTCATCACTTTTGGCATAGCCCCGTTCGCCTCACGATCTTATTCGGTAGATGCCCCCTAGCTTAACCAAAATGGTTTGATAAACGTTTTTATCGCCATTCAGTGGTTACCATTCTCTTCAAGAGTTTGTATCCCATTCGCTTGGCGAATTACGCGCACATTCAAACACAAATAGGCGACAGCATTAGTGCAGCTCTAGGCAAGCCGTTCAAGCGATATGAACACTGGTACTTAGATCGACGTTAAAGAAAAGGGGGATGAAACTACGCGAACAGTTGAGTTTAAATCAGGCTTGGGCATATAGTGGGGAATCAATCAACTAACCTGCATGGTGTAACACACGAAGTGTACCACTTGGGCAAAACTAAGCATTTAATTGATATAACTTACTGATTTTAAAGCGAAATGTTGCCGACACCATAAAGCTTCAGAGCTGTAACGTTAGATCAATGGGTTAGGAGATTTTCGACACCATAAGTTTGCAAGGTCTGACACCATAAGTTTGCAAACGCTTAATACAGAAGTCTTATCAACCGGGTTGTGAAAGAAAGTTTCAGAACATGTATTGGGTTGCTGGCACTTCGACTCCGAATTTTAGGTACTTATCAACCTAAAAAAGAGAAAAGTACTGGCTTTTCCCTTCTTTAGCTTCTATCCCTAGAGAATGAAGACCGATTTATTCAAGATCACACTCGAGTCATAAGCAGTATTCCAAGGTTTGATTTCTTTATAGATCGCTACAGCAAGATCAGCTATCTCATTTGCCAATATTTTCAGCGCATCAGCTTTCTCTTCTGTGTCAAAAATCCTTCTGCTTCCATCTGGAACAATCAAGCTATCTCGATAAGCTTTGGAGCCATCCAGTATCGTTAAATGAGCTCTTGTTTTTTCTACTAAAGCCAATCTCATGTAAGTCGGAACGTTTAGCTCAGTGCCCATATGATACGCAATTGCAGCCAAGTCATAACTAGAAAGATGCTTCACTACTTTCTTCTTGTACTCTGGCATATCCGCAATCATATTCTTTAGTAATCGAATCACACACTTTAAATTTCCTGAATAAATATCATCTCGCTCATTAATTAGTTTTATATGAGTAAAAGGGTAGTTGAGGAGTAATCTGTGATCAGCTTTGTGATAGATCTTGACGCCACGGTCTGACTCTAATCCAGATCTTTGATACTTTATGCTATCAAACCAAATCGCAGGGACAATATCGACTTTCCGTTGTAAGCTCCCCCCTTCCAAAGCAATGGATTTATTACCCGTGCAGTCAACCTCTGCTTGCGGAAAATTCTTGGGCAGTATCTCTTCCGACTTTATCCTTACATCTTTAGCAATATCCACTAGGTTCCTTGGATCTGATGATGGAAAATAGCCATTGGGATTGACTTTGGGTAACTCAATGTTCACTGGGTTCATTACGATTATCAGCATATCCACATCAGAATGACCTTTGATATGAATATCTAATGCAACGGAGCCTTGTAGACGCTTAGTAACAGACTCACCGCTTATTTTTAAACTTTTTATGAGATTATCGGCAACTCTGTCTCCCTCACTCTTCGAAACCCTAGTAGACTTTTCATCAACAGCAGCCATGGCACCAACGGCGTATTTAATGCCTACTGTTTCATTCAGCTTTTCAAAGGCTTCTTGCTTTCTAACATCAATACCTCTCAAAATAGCGTTTGTAGCAGACGCTGAATCGAAAGATTCAAATGCTGCTCTCTCTCTGCTTCCCTGGCGGCGGTCTTTCAGGGATTTCAATCTTTTCTCAAAGTCGATCATTTTTCATCCTTTTTCAGATTTATAATTCCAAAAGTTCGCCTACCAGCACTATTAAAATAAGATGCTTTCCCGACCTTAATATCTTTATCAAACTCAATTTCGCAATAACCTTTATGAGAATTTAGCTCATGTGATTGCTCTAACTCAGGCTCATTTCTATAGCTATAACTCAATAACCACCCTCCAGTTGGTCCAAATCTCTTGGACAAAGTTGCGGTATAGCTAATGCTCTGACTGTTTTGGGTTTTTAAGTGAATAGACACTGTTTTCCACGTCTGCTCGACACCAATCGTTCCATTCCAATGGTGCTTTGTTGTGCCATCTTCCTGAAGTGTCTGGCCTTCTACCACCCATGTCCCGCTTAAGTTAGGGATTTCAAAGAATGGTATCTTCCATGCCCACTTGTTGAACAACCAATGCAGAACAAAATACACAACACCTGTCGTTATAGTTGCCTTTGCAAACGCATCAAAACCAGTTAAGTCAGTAAGCATTGCTAATAGCTGCGCAATACCTCCAGACAGTGCAATAGAGGTAAATCCCAGCCATCTTCCGATCGAAGATCGGTCATGACCGAAAACTGCATAATCGTGCATACGTCTCCCCTTTTAAAATCAAATCACAATTACCCCTCTAATACAGAGAGGTAATGTCTCTGTAATTTATCGCGATTTATTGGACTGTGATAAGACCGAAGCTGCTAGTGATTTAGTATCACGGCTATATTTTGTGCTTCTGAGCACCTTAGATGCAGTTTCTTCCATGCTGCTGCTGGTTTGCTTTTTATTTCTGCTCTGCGACAAAGCCGATCCAGCAAGTGACTTAGCTACTCTTGAAGCATTTGAGTCTTGGAGTGTCTTTGCTGCATGCTCGGCAACCTTGGCGGAAGTTGATTTTTTGTTCGACGACATAATTATTTCCTCAGATACTGTTCGAATACTCAGTTTGCCGTTCAAGACGATAGTGCTATGCTTCGAGTCGCCAAACATCAAAAAGCAACACCCTCGGTCTTCAACGACGGTTTGTTTTTTCAAAAGACCCTCAGACTCTGTCTGGGGGTTTTCTGTTTCTAAATCCCACAAACTCTCCCACACAATAAAACACTATATGTGGGCATTGGATGCAAGAAAGAAACAAGATATGGGCGAAGGGAAAGAATTGCAAGTCTCTAAATCAGCTTGAATTGTGGATATCTTGAGGACGAATGGGTGAGCGTTAGTGCTTACTTACCACCACACTCTTTGTGGGTAAACGGCCTAGAAAAAATCAACTTTTTTTGGGATAGATGAAAAAATATATATGTATATTTTAATTGAGCGACATTTAGACCAAAAAGTAACATTAACACTATGATATAAATACAAAAAAAATACAAAAAATGAAGTGTTGAGTATGTAAAAGAGTATGCTGTATGCGTTTTTCATAATTTCTACTTACCCCGTATTGCCAGCACCTCACAAAACATAGCGGCGAAATTTCACCCTATTCAAATTGCACTTTCCTTGATCGAAAAAAACATTAACTTATTGTTTTAATTGTCTTAACTCGCAAATCAACCTTCAAGAGCGTAGTAAACTCATCATTCAATATGAATGGAGATGACTATGCCAGGCGCTTTTGCTCATATCACCGCAGTTAACATAGCTTCTGCGAACAATGCTTTGATGACTCTGGACATGCCCCGAGAAGCCAAAAAGGCTTTAGCTCAAAACAAAAGGTATTTGGAACTCGGTTGCGTCAGCCCTGATTACCCTTATCTGGATCTCATGGATTCAGCCCAAAACAAATGGGCTGACGAAATGCATTACAACAATGTCGGCAAGTTGATAGATGCTCTCGTTCAGCAAGTGAAATCAGTAAATAGCGAACACCAAGAAAAAGCCTTTGCGTGGCTATGTGGCTTCGGCGCGCACGTTGCCGCTGACATTACCATTCATCCCGTGGTTGAAATGAAAGTTGGCCCTTATGCTGAAAACGCTAAAACCCATCGTGTTTGTGAAATGAATCAGGATGCCTATATCTGGTCTTCTCGATTGAACCTAGGCGATATTGGCATGGCTGACCGTGTAAAAGAAAACATAGGCAGCTGCGTAGATGTTAATGACGACAATTCGATTGATCCGATTATCAACGACATCTGGCACACCGCACTCAATGCTATCTACCCAGACTATGCGAATGAATGTCAGCCTAACATCAACGCTTGGCACAAAGGTTTCCAAACAGTTGTAGATAACGCGGAGGAGTCACATCGATTGTTCCCGTGGGCTAGACATGTTGCATCAAAACAAGGCTTAACCTATCCCCTTCACGAGGAAGTCGATACAACATTTATCGAAAGCCTCGAAACGCCAGATGGGACAAAACACTATGACGAAGTCTTTGATAAGGCGATTGAGACTATCCAGTTGTTTTGGGAGCAAACCGCAGCAGCTGTGTTTGAAGACTCAGAAACAGATTTCTTCAAAAATTGGAATTTAGATACAGGTCGCTGTGAAAACGGACTGCTAACTGCTTGGGGGAACCAATGAGATTAATTACTACTCTTGCATTGCTTATGTCTTTAACGTCTTGCTCAACACAGGCCAAATACTCGGATGAAGTTATGTATGACATGGCTTCAATTCTGAAAGATGTATCCCAAGCTGTTGACGGTGAACTTAAGTGGGGGAATACCGAAGGGCTCAGCCAAGAAGAGATTATATCAAGTGCCACCTCAACCAATCCCAATCAGCTACCTGAGCTTGAGGCGTTAGCCAAAGAAGGAAAAGTAGCTAACTATCGATTACTACAGGAATTCCAAGGGGATAATGCGGTCATGCTGATATGTGACGGTAACGTCGCACTTATGGAGGACGCTGGCTGCAACGCTGAATTTGACAGCATCTACTGGAAATCACCAAAATCAAATACCTGTAGCATTAATCTTGATGCAGCTGAAATTTGCTCCAACTAAAGACTTCTTAGGGGCAAGTATCTCCTTGCACTTCAATTAACAACATTGTCAGGGAGTTTATTATTCTAAATGGTGGGTGAAGTAAAAATAGCCTTTGCGAAAAAAATTCTAACCGATGAAATAGTCTGTATAGATGATGTTGAGCAGGGCTTGAAATGCGATTGCATATGCCTTAGCTGTGGTACACAAGTTGTTGCAAGGCATGGTAAGGTCAATGCGCACTGCTTCGCCCACATTACTGACAATGACCTTAAAACGCAGGTTCTCTGCTCTTACTCACCAGAGACTTCTCTCGCACTTTTGATAAGGCAAGAACTTGTAAAACTGAACTCAATTGATGTTTTTGATTACGAGGAAGCTTTCGAGTACACGCTGAAGGTGAACACATGGGAGCTGGATGTTCAATCTGAATATGGCACAGTAGACATCATCGGCACGACGGATATGGGTCATCGCATAGGGATCTACGTCCCTTTTCCTGGCAGCGAAAAAATCCCATTGATCGATAGGGATTTCCACTTACAACGTTGGATTCGAGTTAAAAGCTCACCATTGCTGGATTGCCAAAGCACCGAAGGCATAGCCAATATGTTGCGACAACACGCAAAGCTATACAGAGAACTGCAGCTCCCGCCAAGTGAAAATCATCTAGGCTCAAATTCAGCTCCCATACCCGAAAACACTGATGGCGATATTCCCCCTCCACCTAAAACAACTCCCGAAGTTGATCTCTCGCCCCCTGAAGGAAACTCTACTCTCAGGCAAAGTTGCGAATGCCAATTGTGTTTCCAATACTATGTGCCTATGACAAAGAAAATATGTAAGCATTGTGTAAGTAAGCATGTTGGGAAAGAGTTCAAAAACATCAGGGAGCTTTACAAGGCTTTTGATCAAGGCTGGCGGCCAAAGCCAATCGCCTGAGCTGTATAGGGTGGAAACCCCACAAGCCAACCCTCGGCACCCGCTCTCTGTATGCTGGCTGCTGCCTTCCGGCTCTGACCAATTACACACAGTCACGCTGCGAGGAAACCTATGGGGTTTCCATTGTTTCAAACTAGCCAAAAATTTCTGGCATGTCGGTTTTTCATCTCTGCCTTACGGCAGGGTTAAGTTCCAAGTGTTGGTTGCTAGCTTCCTGATCTTATCTCAACTGCCTATCCGGCAGGACACTTGGCAGTTTACGGCCTATCAACAAGGCTTTCTTTTTCAGCTACCTGTGCGGCAGGACACTATTGTAAGTAGTCCCGTATCAGCACACTATTTTTCTCAGCTACCTGTGCGGCAGGACACCTATAGCGTCGGGGGCAGCTTCATTCCATATCTTTCTCAGCTACCTGTGCGGCAGGACACGTGTGTGACGGTCAACTCTGACAAGTCCGTGATTTCTCAGCTACCTGTGCGGCAGGACACGCCAATTGGCATCTAATAAGTTGTTATTCGCTTTTCTCAGCTACCTGTGCGGCAGGACACCAATTCAACAATGCACCTGCCATGCCTGAAATTTTCTCAGCTACCTGTGCGGCAGGACACGGCTAGTAAATGATGGTTTCCGAATTGATATCTTTCTCAGCTACCTGTGCGGCAGGACACCGTTGCCAAACGGCTAGTTTTTCAAATTAAATCAATTAATTAACCCACCCTCACCAACAAAACCATTTTTTACAGCAACTTTGTAAGCCTCTGATTTCACTAGCTGCAAAAATCTCAATCAAAAAAGGGTTAAAGCGAAACACGAATATCTGGCACTGTTCCTCTATGCGTTTGATTGGTTGCCAATCCATATCCATTGAATTCTGCGTCTGAGACTTCAGCCGCTTTTTCCTTTTGGACATGCAACACAAATCTTTGTTGAGTGCTCTGGCTATCAATGAGTATTCGGTGAAACATCTCGATTGGTTGATTACTTCCTATCTTCTCGGGATCAAACGCTTCTCCACGCTCAGCGGCACGTCGCTTAGCTCTTTCAAGCCTTCTTCTTTTTCCGCCCGTAAATAGCTTTGCAATGCCTTGGTTTCGGTAAAATCGAACCTCTGCTGTATCTGCTGGAACAGGTTCAACATCATTGATAACAAACAATCCTTGCTCGGCCATCATTAGGAAATACTGCGATTGATGAAGCTGACTCAGCCGCTGCTGATTGGATGAACAGAACAGGATTTGCTTGCCGAGGCTTTGCTGCGTCCAGCTTGGAAAGCCCACACCTATCCCACTTATATGATGAAAATTCAGAAAGTCATGCAGCGTTGATATACATCGGCCTGCCAATAATTCTTGGTTAGCATGTTCTGGCACATAGTTGATTACAAAGTAATACCGCTTCACGCTGACCTCGACTTTTGAAACAAGCCGCCTTTGACCAGCACAGCCATCAGGTAGTGAATATCAGAAGGTATCTTGTTGGCACTTTGCACACCTTCTAGCAACGCTGTTTTTTCATCGACAGTCTTCAACAAGCTGTAGGCATCAATGCCGCTAGCAGGCATTCT
Source organism: Enterovibrio gelatinilyticus (assembly GCF_028683095.1). Classification (GTDB taxonomy): domain Bacteria; phylum Pseudomonadota; class Gammaproteobacteria; order Enterobacterales; family Vibrionaceae; genus Enterovibrio; species Enterovibrio gelatinilyticus. Next base: position 10,512 of record NZ_JAJUBC010000016.1, read on the forward strand.
GTGGGCAATAAGGTATTCTTTATCGCCACCATACTCATGCACTCTTAGTCGCTTATCCGCTTCATCAGACCACCAATCATCGATAAGTTGGATTGCCGCTCCTATTTTCTCGGCGTTTAAGCTAGGCCATAACTGACCATCACCCGATCTTACCTTTGCGTACTCTCGGGATAGATTAGAGCCGTCTTTCGCATCACTGAACAATTCACTCGGGAAGATCTCTTGCATGAAGGAAGCTGAAACGTGCGCTTTTACATCGGCAAACCAAAATGGCTGCGCTCCGGACAAAGCATCAGCTAGTTCTGCCGTTAATCCATCCAACGCTTGTTCGTACTCAGACGGCCAAGGCTCATGCCAATCAATAAGAAGTGCATTATCAATTTCAAACGAGCTGCCGCGAGATGTGTTGACTGCTATTTTCAGCCCCAAGCTTCGTTTGTTACGCCAAAGCCAATTCCCTAACAGCAGGTTCTTGCAATATCGTCTGGCGAGAACTTCATAACCACCTACTTTTCGGTAAGCCGAGGAAAAGTGACGGAGTGCTTCCACAACATTTTGATTATTACAAACGAATGGAGTTTGAGAACTGGACTCTACACGCAAGGAGAAGCGACACATTACGGTGTCGATTGTTGGGGGAACATAGCAAGACTCTCTTCGGACAGGATTCCCGAACGCTAAATCTTGAGGCTGAAGGTTCTTATCAGAACCACTGGGTTGATATGCTTCTGAATAACTGCATTTCTGCCCGACTATCGCATCGTGGTCAATCGGCAAAGGCACCATAGTGCCATCAGCTTGTTCATAGAAGAACACGCCCTTACTTGGCCGCAGAGAACCTTGGTAAGAAAGCTGAGTGCAGAGTTCCATGATTCCCCCTTATGCTCTTCGCATTAGGATAGAACCGCCAACGACATCCATTTTCCAAAAACAGGTCGCATTGAAATATTTCTCACCTTTAAGGCGAATATCTATGGGGGATTTACAATCGCAAAGCCCTATCAAAGGCTCTGCGTAGGCGTGAGCAGGAGAAACACTGTTTGGTCTTTCAGTTGGTTCTTCTAGCAGTTGATAGCCCACCATCACAGGCTTCAAATCCTTATCTAACTCGGTAAGTTCGCAGAGACCTTCAAAAGATTTGGGAGTAGTTACAGAGGGACAAATCCAACGACCCGCTGCTGGCAATCGGGAAATGCGTTGATATAGGGATTGAGATGATCGCAGTGAACACCAACTTTTCGATTCATAGAGCGACGGGGGTTGCAACGTCCCTCCTGCGAAACGGGATGGGAGTGCAGCCTTTACCAATTCGACTAATTCATCACGAGACTCATGCGCCAAACAATCAGGGTTAACACATATCACCAAATCCATCACTACGTCGCAGTGTGTCGATTCGATGATGCCCGTTCGCTTTAAATGATCGCTTCGCTTTCTTTCTAGCGTCAGTCCTGGCAATTTCAATCCAGACACTGCTGAATACTCTCGTATGTGCCAAGCAACACCAGTGAACCCTACCCTTTGATCAAGTAAGCTTTTGAGCTTTCGTTCATAAGCATGCACAAAACCCCAAAGCGCGGTCAGCGACGGAATGCCAACCAAGTAGGGGTTTGCCAAAGATAATGCATCGAACACTCGAAGGTTTTCGAGATGGATAACGTCTATCGAAGACGTTGCCTCAGCATCATTTTTTTCACCAAGACCATTTAGAATCCATCGTAATTGGTTTGATACCGGTTCTAGCAATTTAGGGTGATAGGCATATTCTGATTTGCTAAACCCTGCACTTTGCAGCGTCTCATGAAAACGTTGATTCACCTGTCGCAGTAATTTGGGATTATCAGCCAATGGCGCACATAGTAGTGAGCGCTCTGGTTCCGTTGCGATGATTTCATTATCGGCATCATTCTGAACACTATCCCGCCACTCCATGATGGGAAGAAGCCAATCAGCAAGACCTCGCCGTAACTGACGAATCAAAGCAACGCGGTGCCTCCGACGCTGCCGAAGTGTCAGCTCCTTTTGCAGATGCGTCAGACCATCCAGAACGCCCATGAAACGCTTGTTTAGCACCGCACCAACGTTGAAAACAGGTTTACCAGACGCTACTTTCCCCGCTCGGCTTTGGCTAAGCGTTCTCCGTTTATACTGCGAGATGAACAATGGATAATTGAGCACCGAGACGTTCCCGCCTTTTGATGACGTAAGATCACCAACACTCGCAGGATGTCCATGCGTTATTGTTCTAAATCGGCCAATTCTTTGTGTATGAAGCTGCTGAATCTGTGCTTGCACAGCACAGGAAACAACAGGCGTTATGGCTAAGTAATCATTACCCCAAGGGAAACGAACTTGTTTTGAATAATCACTCACATCTACGGGGAAGCGATCCGTGTTCATAGCTTGGTTAATGAACTCCCGCCAGCTATCGAACTGAGGTTTAGTGACACCTAAACTTCGAAACGCTTTTCGCCAAACTCCTTGATCGTGAGCGACACACTCAGCTAAACAGGTTGATGCCCCTTCCCAAATGAAACCTGCACAAAATAGCTTGGCTTTGTTCACCATCGAAGAGTTATGAGACCACCCTAACCGACGCTCACAGTGTGCAGAACCCAATACCTCACCATTAACGGGCAAGCCACCACAAAGCACTCTTTGCGCTTGGACTCGCGTATCAGGATATTTCACATTGTGAGAGTGAAGCCAGCGAACTTCTTGGAGACATGACGATACATGGTCATCATCTTGCAGCAATGCTTTTGCTGAAGAACGAGACGTCAGTGATTCAACCTCAACGCGCTTTAGCGTCAAATTCAGTAAAACGATGAGTGCGAGAGTTTCCTCTCCTGTTACATCAACCAATCCCGAATAAGCGGCGAACGCCATGCGCAGAGCAACATCGGGTTCATCACTCTTAACTGCTTCACTCAGTGTTTTCATCATCACCACGCTGGAAGATAAACATCGCTGGCAAGATCGGTCTGCATTCTCGCAATGCCTAGCTCAATGACATTGCGAAGCCTGAATGCAGGTTTATGTGGTGGAATGGTCGTTTGTTGATGTGGCCTGTAAGCGAGTTTGAGAAAACCTTCTTGGTAGAGTCTGCCTACCTGCTCATAGCTTGTAGAGAGAAGCGCCGACGTTTCCGCTAATGTCAGAAGAATATCGCCAACATTGGCTTTCTTTGTCTTAGGGTTTTTCTCAATCAGGTTAGACAAATACCCCACCAGTTCACGAAGCACAAAGTTCTCTGACAATTGCCTTGAAGGTAAGCCACTGGCGTGAAGCAAAACATCTCCGAAGACCTTTCTAAACGGCGTATCGTTGTATTCGGTGTAACGGGCTGAATCCCACACATCCAACCTCTCATTCATCTTAGAATGCAGTGACTCAGGCCATTTGTTGAAAAACTCAATGGCATCACAAAAACCATCAACACTAACGGTGTTATCAGGCTCTAACTGCCCAACAAACTCCAAGTGATACCAGAGCAACGCACCAAACCGAGTAGATTGATTGCATTGACTAAGTACGTTGTCATTGAGGCTATCTAGCTCACCCGCCATCAGGCAGCTCAACGCGTAACGAGATTTTCCCGCTTTACTGGTATATGCACTTCTAAGGTCAAAACCACACTCACATTCAGTAATGTTTTCACTGGTGCAATAGTCAACCAACGCACCACAACTAGGGCATGTATCAATCAAATCCAGTTGATGTTTGTGGCATGCAGTGTAAGGAGTGAAGTGCCAGACTTGAGGAATATACGCATCTTGCTTTAAGCATTCGGGGCATATTGGCACTCCGTTCTTTCTCACAAAGCAAAGAGGTATATGAGTTCCTTGCCGAAATACGGATGAATGCGAGAAACAAAAGCGAGTGCTGGAGCCAAGCACGGCGAGCTGTAACAGTGGTAGTTGTGTATCAGCGAGATTATCAAGCAAACGAACAGCACGAACACGAAACCCACTGCTTTGCGCAGCGTGATAAACATTCACATGCTTGAGCTGAAGAGGAAAAGCCCCAAAAGCTTCTTCGTCATGCTCGTAAAGCCAATCTTTAAGTGCCCTACTAAGTAATTGATAAGATTCAAAGTAGTTTGCTTGGCTCAGACGGAGCAGATAGCTTTCGAGGGACTCGTCTAACCCACACTTAATTCTTATTAATAGCTTTGACATACATGCCACACACTAAGGATTTCTTAGTAAAGTGTGGTTGTTCTACTGTAGAGCTTTGAGTCATTTTTAAGAAATCGACCAATAGTAAATCTCTAGGAGAGTTTTTTAGGTGTCAGATAGTAAGTCAATGACTCACTTCTATCAAAGACATATCCTTTTCAAAATTATATCTATTAAACCAAAAAAAAAGACACTATTAACTCAGAAAACTACATTTGGCATCAATAGCTGGAAGCTGAAAAGGTTAATAAACATTCTCGCTTCTTATTTATTATTTATTATTTATTATTCAAAAGAGACTTTATAAAGTATAAGTTTTCAGATGCAACATCACTCTCTGGCTCTATTTGTAGCCAAAACCGCAACTTGCCTTCCAGGGATTGAAGATAATAAGGGTTCTTAATTTTAAGTTTACTGATGTGCGAAACTAATCCATACTGTTTTATATAGTGTATTTCTTGCTTTATCAAACGTTTTGATGAGCGAGGAAGGGCTAGTGAGTTGCCTTTTACTGATATCCCTGTCACTATTTTTTGTTTATCACCAACAATTAGAGTTGTTTTATCTGAATTAACTAGCAGCCCATAATCTGAAATTATCCTCTCTATAATCCCAATAATTTTATGGGGTATGTAATGACCCGAAAATGCCATATCATCCGCATATCTTGTGTAGTTTAAATTATATGACTTTGAAAGTTTATATAGTCGACTATCAAGATTTCTGAGCAAAATATTACTTAATGCTGGGCTTGTTGATGCTCCTTGAGGAAGTGCGTTGTCAAAGCAACAAATTCTTGCTAGATAGTATGAAATATTGTTTGGATAGCCCAATTGAGAAAATAAGTTGATTACCCAGTTTATAGGAATAGAGGGAAAGAAATCTTTCATATCCATTTTTAACAATGCTTTCTGGTTCAAGTGAGGAGTTGCATTGGTAATGATTGACTTATTCTCTCTGTATGCATGACTACAGAAATGAACTGGGACAGGTTTTAAGATGTTCTCGTATATCCATGTTTGACACATTAATAGCGATGGATAAGGAGCTGTAACCGTTCGTGTACCACCTCGTTTTTTAGGGATCGTAAACTCGCGATAAAAATAATTAGGGTTACCAACAATTTTATGCAAATCAAATAGATCGATGCCTATTAACTTAGATAAGTGCTCTATCTCAAATATTACAGGGAGGTTGGATTCAACAAGCCTTTCTACATATTTAACATACTGGTCAACTAGGTGCTCTGACACTCCCCTATCAATAAAGAATATTTCCCAGTTCTGTACTAATTCTTTTTTTTGTTTTTTATTCATAATAATTGGGCAAATGACTTGTAGAAGCTACCTTCTATACTACGCACCTACATTTAAACTTTGCAGATTTCGCTCGCGAAATATGTGAAGTTTAAATGCCGTAAGAATAGCGAAGCTATTCACGCTTACTTACAATTTTCAGCTCCACCGGAAATTGTAAGTAAATGGTTAACGTCTACCTTAACCTGAGAGCGACTACACTCTAACGTACTAGCCTCTACAAGCCGTCGAAAAATATAACCTAATTTACTGAGACTTGAAAGACTTTTTATCTAGCAAAGAAACACTTGGAACGTAAAAGTCAGAAGTTGACATTTTTGTTCCTAAGAACTCCTTAGGAACATCTCTCCAAGGCCTTTTTCTCTGCTGTAGCTCCTTTTGCATTACTAGCGCAGTGCCTTCCGATGTGATCTCAAAAAAGTCTTCTTTTCCTTCATTGATTAGCCCAAGTTTACACAACGTCCGGAGTGTTTTTGAAAAGTCTGGGAACGATGCATCAAGTCTCCTGAAGTAACTAAAAGCATCCAGTCCTTTGGAAGATTTTAGCAAGATAGTTAGTGCTTTAACTTCTATAGGTTTTAATTTTTTCATCATGCATCTCCCATCGCACGAATAAGAATTGTAGCTCGCTCAGTTTGATCTTGAAAATACGGCCACCAAAAAATTGGGAACACACTGTTTGGGGTATTTCCCTCATCCCTTGTATATAGAGACTCAGTTTCACCATAACCTAACTTCGGTAGATTTCTATCGTTATATGCAGTAGATAAAATGCTCTCTAGTCGATCCATTAGAGCTAACTTGCGTGGGACCTCGGCCAATTCATAGTGCTCAGAAATCCCCTTTTCTATAACAAGATACGACGTAAGATTTATACCTTCCTCTCTTGCTTTCTCCAAACCTACGCTAGATGCTGCAATAGTTTTTACTTTAATATTAAGATCTTCAATGCCATTTTCTCTAAAGATCTTCTTTATCTGCGCCACCCTACCAACAATTGTTCTTCCACTACCAACAAACTCATCGACTAGTATGAGGTTTTTATGTCTTTTCCCGTGTTTGTTAAATTCCTTGTAGGCGCGCTGAAAGTTCGTGACAGTAATGTGCTCTCTCCATTTAACTCTTTCGAGAGGCATCTTTAACGCATAGGTCACAAACTGAGCACTGTCTGCGTTATAATCTCCCGTCATCGCAACAATTTGAGTAGTACTATCTTCTAGGTCTGGATCTGTAGCTATGTCTTCGACAAGCGTATTGATCAGTTCTATAAACTTTTCTCCAGAGACGTGTGTGAACCTTTCTAGAAGCTCCAAAATTAGCTCTTGTTCATCAGCAGTCTGGCAATCTGAGAATAGTAGTTTTTCTAACTCATTAGTCTTCTCTTGTAGCCATGGCTGCTTCTTTGTTAAATTAAAGATGATTTTAAATACGTTTTGCTTCATTTTTAACTTCAATTGTCATAGCACAAATCTGGGTGCTTATAGTAAGTGCACTCTGGTTGCTGTGTCTGTAATAGCATAATTATTCATAGGATAGTATTGATCCAGAGTGTTTTAAGTCAACGAAATTATTGGAATCATATGACCGAAGCGTAGCAATAACATAGATACCTTCCAAAAAACCTCTCTAGATAATTACTACAAGCATAATTCATCCAAAACATTTAGCTAAAGGAATCTACTTCACATCTTTATCTATCCAAAGCTAACCTAGGAGGCTGAATCAAACGCTCTTCTGTATTTTGTCCAGCAACTCTTGTTGGTTACTTGCAGAAAGCTTGACCAAGGCTAGCAACAACTCAGCCAACAAATCATCATCACAATACAAATAAGCCACAGGCACACCAAGCTCATCAGCCAGTCTCTTAGCTGTTTGGTAGTCTGGTGAATGCTTACCTTTTTCATACTGATTGAGGCGCGCACTGGCTGTGTTGGGGTCCATACCGAGATTTATGCCTAACTGTTGTTGAGTCATACCTGCGGCTTTACGTGCAGCACGCAGTCTAGTTGGGAAAGGTGATTCCATAAATCTTCAGCTACTTGGGATAAGTAACTAAGATTCTCTTAGTATCACACCCATAAATGTACTAAGGATTACTTAGGTTTGAAAGGCCCGCACTACGCATTTTTCTTGAGAAGTTCTTTTATTGGAATGTTTTTGCTGAATACCCTGTCGGTCAAAGCCTCGTCACTGCTCAATGCTTTGGGGTTGTAACCCGAGTATCGTTCAATTTCAGAGAGCTTCAATTCATTGAAAGGAGTATCAAATGGGTTCAGCTTTTGCGGATTAAGCTTGGCGTAAGAATGACGAAGTCGCTGCATGTCAAACTCATGCTCTCCGTCTAAAACCGCGTCTTTTACTGCATCGTTAATCAAATGCCGCAACGCTCTCATTTCCCCTCTGCTCGCTGCAAATAGACCAAAGGAAATCTGTTTTTCTTCTAGCATTGGTGGGGTATCAAACGGCATTCTCTTAGCTAAGCCTTTTATAAACTGGATGAAGTGAACAGGGTCTTCCGAAAGCTTAAAATAGGGAATAGATCGGCGAGTAACTAACCTAGACGACCACTGGGGCTCTTCCGCTATCATCTCAGCCCACGGCATACCGACAAGAACGATAGCCACGCCAGCTTCCTCTGAGATGTATTTGAAGCGGTTAGCAATAGCTTGTCGCTTCTCTACTGATTTAAACTCAATGAGCTCTTGGAATTCATTGATAATAATGAGTTCTACTTGCTTCACTTTAAGTAGCTCGACAAGCGAGTAAGTCAGGCTTGAATCTGTCGTGATCCTTGAACGGCCTCTGGCGGTGGTTCCGAATTGCCCAAGATCTTTTAGCAGTTGCAAAACCGTTTCTTCCAGCGTGAACTTACTTGGGATGCGACTGACCAGCACTGGCAAAGAATCAAACTTACTGATGGGGTCAGATTGAAGTCGGCTTTGATAATGACGAATAAGGTGGGACTTGCCGCAGCCAGTATCACCCGTCAGTAATATGCATTGCTGATCACCACCAAGCAGTCGATTCTCTCTCAACCTATCAAAATCATTCATAATCTCTTTCAACAGCGGATATTCCACAAAGCAGTTCCAGAAGGTTTTGAGTTTGATGCTTTGCTCTTCCGTCATTCGCTTCACATTAATACCCATCTAAGTCGCTGATCATGTCATCCCAATTGTCGAACAGCGTCTGATCCTTTTCTTTTTGGCTAGCGTCAGCTTTTTCAGGATTAGGTAACGCGACACTCGCTTTCCCTTCACTGCCAACGCCCGAGAACTCGGCTAACTTTCGCTGCCCTTTCATTCGTTTCTTTTTGCTTGGTATTAATTGGAAAGCTTCCTGATCTTGAAGCACTCTTTGGTGAATCGCCTGTCGTGCTTTCGCTAGGCTCAGGATATCAACACTGCCTTCAATGAATTTATGATGGGCGTGAGAAATGACTTGGTGATGGTGCCATGAAAGGTTCTTGGTATAGCCAATCGGATCTTCGCAAGGCACTTCCAAATACCCTTCTAATTCTTCGAGATAGACAAATATTCGGGAGATATCATCAGGGTCAATTTTGACCAATTTCTTGCGGCTTCTGTCAGTTTGAGGATAACGCTTTCGATACTCAGACAAATCCGGTGAATCGTATCGCAGATGTTTGATTTTGAAGCCGAGTCGAGTGAGCGTCGGTTGCCACTTTACTCCCATGACAACAGTGAGTTTATCGATATCTTCCTGCGTCATCGCAAGTGGAGGAAAGTCATCATAACCTTGCTGCCACAACTTAGCGGGGATACGGGAGTGTCGAGAATCTGAATCTTGATGGTATACATCAATTATCCAACGATGAAATAACTCAATGAACGTAGAGAAGCGTATCACCGCGTCTTTCTCTGGGTTGTACTCTTCTTTTTCCAATACGTTCGAGAATGTCTTGCCAGGGAAAGGGTCGAGAAACTTCTTGTTGATGGTTCCGAAAAGCCGTTCGATGAATGGCTTGAGCCAAGGCTTTCTAACAGGGTTAAATTGAATGTTAATACCCGACTCTAAGCACGCTTGTTCAAGGCTCTCGCTCCAAAACTCAGCGCCATTATCGACAACTAACGTCTCAATTTTTCCGCTACACGGCCAGTCGTTTTGGAAATCACTTGCGATGGTATCAAGGTAATCCTTTGGCTTTGTTGCATGAATAATGGCTTTACTCACTGAGTCATAACTTGGTGCCCTGTAGCCAAGATGAAAACCGACAATGCAGGAGCTGAAAACGTCAACGAGTAACGTTAAGTAAGGGCGACCGAGAGGAACAAGAAGTTCGTCATCAATCAAAATGAGATCGAGCGGCGTATGGTCGATTTCGACCTTCTCTAAAATACGCGTTGGGGGCTTGTGCGCACTGAAATGCCCATACCACTGATCAGCCATGAATTTGCCATGCCTAGCGACAGCGACTTGATAGGGAGGAAGCTGCTTAATACGTTTTTTGAAACCCGAATAGGACAGTGGCTTTATTGTCCCTTCCACTACCCCTTCATTATTGAGCAACACCTGATCTTTGTAATATTCATAGGCCGTTGTCATTGAAGGTCTACGAGCGTTTAAGAACCGTTCAAGCGCGTCATGAAAGATGGCTCCATCATCAGCATTCTTGAGTTCATAATTGCCTTTGCGGTGATGTTTGGGTACTAGTGCAGTGATTTTGCCGCCAGCAACCTCATAGCTTTTCCACCAATTACAAACTGTTCTGCTTGAAGGCGGTTCTGCGTGGCCTGTGCGCTCGAAGTACTGTTGAATGAGGGGATTCAGGTTTTTAGGTGTCCAACCACCTTGCAGCTCTCTCCGAATGAATGCCAGCAACCTAAAGCGCTTGAGGGCTTCCTCTTTCAGTGGTGCTGGGTAGCTATCTAGATCCCTCTCAACAAGCTTTGCTTCTTGTTGCTGTTGGGCAGGCTGTTCCTCCGTTTTATCCGAAGTGATTGAAAACTCATTGTCGAAGAGAGATATGCCATTCTCTCCACTGTCGGATATCATGCACCAACCCACACAACACTTTGTTGTCCAAACTTTTCTTTGCTCAACTCAGCCTGCAATTGGCCTCTTGAAATCATCGCCAGAACATTGGCTTTAAGCTCGCCTTCTGTCATATCAACACGACGAGACAAATCACCAATTGAAACTAACCCACTTGATCTGACCACTTTAAGCAATTGTGTTTGCAGCGTATTTACGCCCACAATGCCCGTATAGCGATGCAGTAACTTCAAATTATAAAGGACAGGGTTAACTCTGATTTGGTTATCTGTAACGAGGGAGAGAGGACAATTTAACGACTTCGCCATGTCCATTTTAGCGATGAATTTCTGTCGAAACTCATCACCTTCAATCTTGCTTACAGGCTTTATTTCAAGAAATGCATCACGGCCATCGGCATAGCGAACCTTAAAGTCAGGCGTGTAAGGCAACCTTTTTCCCGAAAATGGATAGTAGAAACCTTCGGGCTGTGCTTCGAAACTAACGATTTCTTTGCAATATTCGAGGTGAAAGCAGCTATCGAACTCAAGGGCTGATTCGACAGTAAGCACTGAATTGTTCTTTATACTTGCGAATTTAAAGAGGTTTTTTACACGAGAGTGTTTGAGATTGCGACGATACATGGGCGTTTACCGCATGTTGTTTTGTTACACATAAAGGTAGTTGTGCAATCTTATGGTGTCAATTTGAAAGCTTATGGTGAGAATTTGAAGACTTATGGTGACAGAAACACGAAAAGCAGATTGGGTGGAAGCCCTACCAGCTACATCCCGGCACACACGTCCCAAGCGGGGGCTGCTTCCTTCCGGACCTGACCCATTACACAAGATAGCGTTGCGGGAGAACCAATAGGGCCTCCATAGAATCACCGAACAATTCCTTTAGAAAGAAACCGTTGGTTCGAGCGCATTATGTGTGAAGCCTAAGCCCATTGCAAGGGCTTATCGGGCTCTGCGTGTCCAAGTGGTGAGTTTTTGCCCTGCTTACTCTTCTTCGTTCTCTGCATTGAGTAGGTAATCACCAAGCCATGCAATGGTTAGCGATAACAGCCACGCGACAAACACAGGGTTGGGTACGCTAAATTGCGGAAATACCACAATGGTGGCGAAGGCAATGGCCGGCAAAATAACACTGAGTTTGTCCCCTTTTGCTTCTCCACCAACGCGCTGTAATTCTTGCAATGTTATCGCTAACACGCTGCCACAGAAGGCCAACAACGCACCTTGTGTCCAACCACCAGCCAACAGAGCCAAGATCAGCAACACTGGCCACCAACTGAGCTTTTTGATGGGCTTCCAGAAGTATGTCGATACCCATACGGTGATCACACAGAGAATTTGCAACAAGGTGTAGCTCATTGCGCCGCCAAGCTTTTGGTCACCTTGCAGAGCGAGCACGCCACACTCCATGGCAATAACAACAGAGACAACCAATAAGGAGACTTGCCAATTGCGGCGGGCACCAGTGATCAACACTAATGCGGGAAGAATCATCCAAAGGCTTAATGAAATGGCAATGGGTTGATAGGGCATGAGTGCGCCAAAGCCGACAAGGCCAATGGTAAGCAACCAAACAGCAATGCCGCCCGAACCCAGAAAAAACAAAGCAGGAATAGCGAAAGCCAACAGCGGAATATTGCCATCTACAATGGCTGCGGAAAGCGCAGCCCCAATAACCATGACTGAGGCGGTAACCATTAACATCGTCGCATACCACATAACCGCACCTCCTTGCGCTTTCAACTGATACTGACCCAATATCTGGCTTATCATTTTCTTCTTACCCTTCTAAGCAGTTTGTAGGAAGTCACTCTCCTGCTGCTTTTCCATCCACAATGGGTATGATAATGGGTAATGTTATTTTTTAATTTTCATTGCGTTTGATATCAATATGCCTAATTTTGACGAGCAGATCTATGCGGTCTTAGCACAGATACCCCAAGGAAAAGTAACAACTTACGGTGATGTCGCAAAAATGGCGGGCTTCCCTCGGCATGCTCGTCATGTTGGTAAGTTATTAGGCGCATTACCCAAAGATAGTCGCTTACCTTGGTTTCGTGTCGTGAATGCAAAAGGCATGATTTCTTTGGTGGGTGAATCATTCACTCGCCAACGAGAGAAGCTGTTAGACGATGGCGTTGAGGTAAAGGAGAATGGCGTGATCTCTCTTCGACGTTTTCAATGGGATGGGCAGCCTTCTTAACATCTTTTGAAATCGAACACGTAAAACGCAGGTCTTTGTTGATACCACTCCCTTCATGGAATGCGTTATGCGACCCGCTCTTTTTCTTTTGATGTCAGCTACCACCGCTTTGTCTTTTTCTGCTTTCTCACAAAGCTGGCAAAGTAATGACTCTCCCGCCACTGTCGTTGAACTCTTTACCTCCGAAGGGTGCAGCAGTTGCCCGCCTGCTGAAGCGGCGTTAAATAACTTAAAGGATAGTGATGGGCTATGGACACGTGTCATTCCGCTGGCTTTTCATGTTGATTACTGGAACTACATAGGCTGGGCAGATCGGTTTGCAAAACCGGACTTTAGCCAACGGCAACGCCAGAAGGTGTCTCAAAGTGACGCCAGTGGCGTTTATACACCAGGTTGGTTTATTAACGATCAAGAATGGCGAGGCTTTTTTTCAAGGCAGCCTGTGCCTTATGCCAACGGCCCGAAAGCTGAGCGTTTAACGGCGTCAATCAATGGAAATACCTTGCGCGTGGACTACGAAGGCAATGATCGGCTAAATGCCAATTTTGCACTTTTAGCCATGGATCTAGCCACCCAAGTGAAGCGTGGGGAGAATCGAGGAAAAACCTTAGAGCATGACTTCGTTGTGGTCGACTTTGCCGCCAAATACGGTCAACGCCATTGGCAATTTACCCTTGATAGTGACGTGGCGGCAAAACCTTCAGCCTTTGCGGTATGGTTAACGCCTCAAGGCGGTGGTGACCCTGTTCAAACTGTCGCGGGTTGGTTGACGCCGCAGTGAGAAGTTCACCCAACGTTTTACCGACAAACAAAAAGGGAGCATTGCTCCCTTTTTGTTTGCTGTCTGTCATGTTGTCGGTCAATCATTGAACGTGAACACAACAAAGGCGGCACGCTTGTTCGTTAACGCCCAGCGCTGACCACTTGAATACTGATATTTTGGGTATTGGCAGGGTCGTTAATCACATGATTGGCGGTATCGCTGATGAAAATCAACTCTCCATCCACTTCAATGCGCGCACTCACAGTATAAGTATGACCGGGTTTTATTTCAGACGGGGAGTAGCTCAGGTTAAACGGCAAAGGAACTTGCTGACCTTCCGTCATGTAAGATTGAGAACTGATCACTTCCATTGGCGCATCCGCCAACGAAACATCTGCCAGTGTTACTGTTAACTTGGCATTGCTGGGCAGTGCAATGCGCTGTAAGTAATAAACATCACCATTAACTGTCGCCATATCTTGCTCTTTCATGATGTCGCTGCATGCGGTAAAGGCGACAGCGATAAGCGCCAAAAAGAACCCATAAAACGCTTTTTTCATTAAATTGCACTCCAAGACGGCAATGTTATTGACAATAATAACAAGAGTTTAGCACTGTACAGTAATAGCCCACTCAACTATTGTGGATTACAGATCACAGTCTGAAATATTATTTCGTTACTGATTAGAATCATAAACCGAAAAAAAGTTCGGTATTATGTGGGCAATGAGAGAATTATGTCATTTTTCTGTCAACACCCATTTATTCATCACTTTACTGTTACAGGAGCACCATGAGCACACAACTTGAGGCTTTGTTATCGCTGTTGAACTTGGAACAACTTGATGAAGGTTTGTACCGTGGACAGAGTGAAGATCTTGGTTTGCCGCAGGTTTATGGCGGTCAGGTGATCGGGCAAGCGCTATCGGCAGCCAAAGGAACCGTGGCGAGCGATCGCTTTGTGCATTCTTTCCACAGCTATTTCTTACGCCCAGGCGACCCAGCCAAACCGATCATTTATGACGTTGAGAATCTGCGAGACGGACAGAGCTTTTCCACGCGTCGCGTCAAAGCGATACAGAAAGGTCAGCCGATATTTTACCTCACTGCGTCTTACCATTTGCATGAACCCGGTTTTGAGCACCAGTTCACCATGCCTGATATCACTGGCCCCGAAGGGCTAAAGTCAGAGCAAGAACTCGTGGCATCGGTTGCCAAGCATTTGCCCCAACACATCATCGATACGTTTGGCGGTGAGAGACCGATTGAAGTGCGTCCAGTTGTGGACATTAACCCGCTTGCGCCTAAAAAACAGGAAGCCAAGCAATACTTGTGGATCCGCGCTAACGGCAAAATGGTCGACGATTTACGAATCCACCAATATTTGCTGGGCTACGCGTCTGACTGGGGCTTTTTGACCACGTCCTTGCAACCTCATGGCGTCTCCTTGATGACACCGGGCATAAAAGTCGCCACCATCGATCACGCTATGTGGTTCCACCGTGAATTCCGTATGGATGAATGGCTGCTGTTCGTGATTGATAGCCCGTCAGCCAGTGGCTCTCGTGCTCTGGTTCGCGGTAGCTTCTACAACCAACAAGGTGAGTTGGTGGCATCTGCCGTACAAGAAGGGTTAGTACGGAATATGAGAAAAGCCTCAAAATAACGCGCTCAACACGGCAATCACAACAAAGGCCAGCATAACGCTGGCCTTTGTTATTTTCGAGGTCATGCAAACAGCGTAGTGCCATTAGAAGTCGTAGCGAATGCCCGCTTGAAGTTGATCGTCTTTACCCGAGATCCCCTCAAACTTGTAGCCCGCGTAAGTACGAAGGTGACCGTTGAATTTGTAAACCGCTTCTAGCGCGAAGTTGTTAGCTTCTTCTGTGGTGGTGTTATCGAACTCACCAAAGTTGTAAACACCAACCACGGCAAGCTGCTTGGTCGCTTTGTACTGAGCCGACACTTCATAACCGGTGTAATCAACGTTACTTTTTGACGCCATGGTGTAAAGCGCACCAAGAGTAAACGCATCTTGCTTGAACTGTGCAGCAAGGTTGATTTGATCATCGCTGTCTGTGCCTGCATCTTGAGAAACGTAACCCGCACCTACTGCCACAGAACCAAAACTATAAAGCGCAGAAATACCCACACTGTCAGCGTCTTTCTCATCCGCTGCGATGTAGTTTGCTTGAATACTCAGGCCGTCAAACTCACCAGAATAGACGAAGTTGTTTTCGCGCTTGTCTTTGTTGCCAGAAACCACATCCGCAGCGTCACCGCCGAAGGTCGCCATCACATCAGTAATGTCCGTGAGTTGAACCTGTGCAGAATCTTGTTTGCCGTAAGAAAGCTCGCCACCTGAAAAACCAAGGCCCGCGAAGAAGTAGCGGTTTTTCAAGCTCTCAGCATCTGAAAATTCAGCTTCGTACTTACCGAAGCCGTATAGCTCATCAGAAATTTCAGTTTTGCCTTTTAGGTTTACACGAGCACGAGACTTGTCTTTGAATGAACTGTCGTCCGTGCTTTCGTTGTTATCAGAAACGTTGAAGCGTGCTTCTGCACGACCACCAACTTTCAGTGTTGTGCCATCCGCTTCGTATACCGTTGCGGCGAAAGAAGGGGCGGATACCAAAGCGCCAAGAATCGCGGAGGCCAATACTGCTTTTTTCATTTTCTAACGTCCTTTTTAAATTGAGGCTTTCTTGCCATCTCATTTTCGAGAAGGCCAAGGTAGACGTTTAAAATGAACGTTAGGTGACTGTTCTATGACGTTTTTGGTGAAAGAGAATGTCATTTCGATGACTATAAACATGGCTCGCAAAACCACGAAACATACTGATGAATTTCACAATTATTCAAGGAGACAAATAACGTTATGCGAGCAAATAGAGAGGCTTTGAACGACGCATTCGTTATGAGCAATGGGCAATGGAATGGGCAATTAGCAATGAGCAATGAGCAATGAGCAATGAGCAATTAACAATGAGCAGCGGGTCTGTAAAAAATAAAAGCCTGCATACTGACGGTTTCAATATGCAGGCTTTGGTATTCCAAACAGTGTTTACTCAGTGATTGTCGCTTCACCACATGCAATTTGTTCTAGCTCAACCAAATGCGCTTTGGTTTTCTGAAGCTGATACATTTGCCAGTAGCGCCCTTTGTTCGCCAACAATTGCTGATGGTTGCCCTGCTCTTCCACATTTCCTCGGTGTAACACCAAAATGTTGTCGGCATCTGCGATGGTTGAGAGACGGTGTGCGATCACCACAATCGTCATGGTGTGACGCAACGACGACAGCGCTCTTTGAACGCGCTCTTCCGTCCCTGAATCGATATTCGCAGTCGCTTCATCCAAAATCAAAATACGTGGACGTTCCACCAGCACTCGCGCCAAAGCTAACAACTGCTTTTGCCCTGCCGATAAGGTCACATCACCTGTTCCTATCAGGGTGTCTAACCCTTTCGGAAGGTGCTGTACATAATCAGCCAAATCCACTTGCTCCAGTGCCTGCCAAATCGCTGCATCTGATACATCACGCCCTAGCGTGACATTTTCTCGAAACGATGACGACAACACATGCGGGTCTTGTTGCACCATAGCAATGCCCGAGCGTATCGCGTTCTGTGTGAGTGATGAAATCGGACGCCCACCGAGCTTGATTGCCCCACTCTGCACAGGGTAGAAACCCATCATTAACGAGGCCAACGTGCTTTTCCCACTGCCCGTATGACCCACAAGCGCAAGGAACCCACCTTCTTTGACCGAGGCATTGATCTCCATCAGGACTGACGTTTTACCGTCATAACTGAATGAGAGATCGGAAATCTCAATGTCGCCATTCTCAATCGGCGCATCATCGCTGCCATATTGGTGTGGCTTGGCATCCATCAATTCAAACAACCGCTCTCCCGCCATGATGGCCTGTTGCAGCAGCGATAGACGTTGCATCAGTTCAATCAGCGGTTCCGTAACACGACCTAGGTAGCTAATGAACGCATAAAGCACACCAACACCAATCACCTCGTGACCTTGCCAACCGAAGATCACCACCAAGGACACCAGCGCGACGCCAGACATTAAATCAATCAATGGACGAAGGAGCACACCATTGATTTTGACAATCTTCACTTCGGTGGTGAGGTGTTGATCGGTCAAAGATGCAAAGCGCTCCGAAAAGCGTTGTTCCTGCCCCATCAACTGAATCAAACTCATGCCTTGAATCGATTCACTCATCACGCTGTTAATGTCTGTCAGCAAGTCACGAGAGTCGCGATACGCTGGCGACGAACGACGTTGATAGAGAAACATCACCAAAACCACTGACGGCAGCAAAATCGCCACAACAAGTGTCAGCGTAGGACTAAGCAAATACATGGCCACCAGCATGGCAGTGATCAACGCCACACTGTTTAAAAAGCTCGCGATCACCTGAACGTAAAGCTCTTTGAGAGATTCAGTGTCATTGGTCACTCGCGATACCAGCTTGCCCGCTGGCACATAATCAAACGCTGACAGCGGCTGATTGATGATGCTGGCATACACTTTCTTGCGAATGGTCTGCACGATATTGATAGCAATATGACTAAAGCGCAGGCCATAGCTATAGTGCAGCGAGGCCGAAAGCACAGTGGCTCCGATATACCCAATTGCCAATAACCACAGAGCTGTAGGCGGGTAATAGTCTTGTGCCAAATAGTCATCAAGGAAGATTCGAATCAGCCACGGGCCGCTCACATCGGCGACAGCGGCAAGCAAAAGGAGTATCGCAGCAATCGCGAACCCTTTTTTGTCATCCATCAAATAGCGAAGCAGTCTCGCAAGAACTTCACGTTTGTTCATAACGATGCCTCCAATGCCTGCTCGAGTTGTTGATAGTGCTGCATTTCTGCATACCAGCCGTTTTGTGCCACAAGCGTATTGTGAGTGCCGCGTTCTTCAATATGCCCTTTTTGTAATACGATGATTTCATCAGCGGCTTCCAACGCAGAGAGTCGGTGTGCAATCACGATTGTGGTTTGGTGTTGTGCTCGGTCATGAAGATTTTTCAGAATATGGTGCTCAGTGCGACCATCAACTGCCGACAACGCGTCATCAAGGATCAGAATCTCGGCATCAAGTAACAAGGCACGCGCAATCGAAATGCGCTGCTTCTGCCCACCTGACAAGGTGATGCCCTTCTCCCCCACTAGCGTTTCATAGCCTTCACGAAATTGAACAATATCGTCATCAATACACGCGAGCCTCGCCGCAGCGCGGATTTCTTCACGTGTCGCATCAGGCTTGCCCAGCGCAATGTTGTCGGCAATTGAGCGAGAGAACAAAAACGGGGTTTGAGTCACCACCGCTAGCTTGCTGCGCCATTCACCGATGTTAAAGTCGCGCAGGCTTACACCGCCATACTGCACCTTGCCTTGTACCGGATCTTCAAAGCGCAGAATCAAAGACAACAAGGTCGATTTACCGCTGCCGACAGGCCCCGCAATACCCAGCATTTTTCCCGCTGGAAGTGCAATGGCAATATCATGCAACGCTGGAACATCGTGCCCTCGCCACGTAAATCTATCGATGATCACATCAAGGGTTTGAGCCGACTCAGGCAGTGCTTTATCACCATCTTGCAGCTCAGACGTTTCATCCAACACTTCTTTGATTCGTTTCCATGCAGCAGCGCCACGCTCAATAATATTGAACAACCATGCCACGGCTAACATCGGCCATATCATCAACCCTTGGTACAGGGTAAATGCCGTTAGCTCCCCCAGCGTCAACATGCCATTGGCGACCATGTAACCACCGCCAGTAATAGAACAGAAAAACGAGGTACCAATGGTGACAAAAATAACCGGATCGAACATGGCATCGACCTTTGCGACTGCCATGTTCTTTTCGCCCGTGTCGTCTGCCACGGCATTAAAGCGGTCGATTTGCTTGGACTCTAAGCCAAACGCGCGGATCATTCGAATGCCGTTCAAGGAAGATTGGGTTTCATCTGATAAATCAGAAAACGCCGCCTGTGAGGCGGAAAAACGGTGATGAAGCTGCGTACCAAAGCGGTTCACCATGAATGCCATTACCGGCATGGGAGCGAGTGCTAACAAAGTGAGTTCCCAGCTGATCGTGGTGGTCATAACGATCAAAACTGCCAAACCCGTGATGACAGAATCTGCCAACGTCAGCACACCTTCGCCTGCGGTCATCACTACCGCTTTCACATCATTGGTAGAACGCGCCATGAGATCGCCAGTGCGATAGCGTTCAAAAAAGCGCGGAGAGTGGCTGGTGAAATGACGGTATAACTTATCGCGCAGCACCGTTCCCAGCCCCGCCGCAGCGCCAAAGAGCCAAACTCTCCAGATGATACGTAGCGCGTAGACAACGAACCAAAGCAGTACGATAGCACCAAGCGCAATCAGCATATGCTCTCGGGTGATGTCGCCTGCCATCACGCCATCGACCAACCACCCGATGGCTTTCGGGGGAATTAATTCAAAGGTCGCAACGAAGAAAAAAATGATGATGGCACCGGCGTAGCGTTTCCACGCTTGTCGAAAATACCAACCTAGCTCTGCGAAAATGCGCATCCGATTACGTTCCTCCTGTGTGCGCTCACCGATTTTTTTATTATTAAATGGGTAATGCTGTGGTGTATTTGAGTGGCTCCATCGCAAAGGTGGAGGTCACATTCGTTAGGCCATCCATGCTGTTCA
Source organism: Enterovibrio gelatinilyticus (assembly GCF_028683095.1). Taxonomy (GTDB): domain Bacteria; phylum Pseudomonadota; class Gammaproteobacteria; order Enterobacterales; family Vibrionaceae; genus Enterovibrio; species Enterovibrio gelatinilyticus. The sequence continues at coordinate 30,701 of NZ_JAJUBC010000016.1, forward strand.
CCAGTTTTTTGTAAAACCGATCAAACGCGCCCATATCGGCAACTTGCACTTTCATCATGTAGTCGTATTCGCCTGCCATACGGTAACACTCCATGACTTCAGGGAATGGCGTTACTGCTTCGACAAATCGGCGATACCAGCTTTCAGAATGATCAGACGTTTTGATGTGAACGAAAGCGGTAAATGAAAGCCCCAAGGCTTGTGGATCCAGAAGGGCCACTCGCTTTCGCAGTACGCCACTGTCTTCAAGGCGCTTTAAGCGCTTCCAGCAAGGCGTCGTGGTGAGGTTCACCTTCTCAGCCAGATCAGACAGCGACAATGACGCATCGCGTTGCAGCCAATCTAATAATTGTCGGTCGATATTATCTAAGGAAACTGCCATAAGCGTATTACCAATCTTGCTATTTTAAGGTCAATTATTCCCCCAAACTCACCAAGGGAGAAAAAAATTCTATAATTAGGATAATAGTAGAATTTTTTACCACCAAAGGCGATCAATAAACACAAAATGGCAAAACAATACTCTTAACAAGCGCTTATAGTTTAGATATCCCTGAGTGACTTCAAGCAGTAGAGAGCCAGACCAATCATGACCGATGCCAATATGACACACACATCATCCCACTGGGTTTGCGATGCAATTCGTAAAATTGAAGCGGATTTTCAGCGTTCTGCTGATACGCATTTAATTAAGCTGGATCTTCCTTACTTCAGCGATATTGATATTTATCTCAAAGACGAAAGCACTCACCCTACTGGTAGCTTGAAACACCGCCTTGCTCGCTCACTTTTTCTTTACGGTTTGTGCAATGGTTGGATAAAAGAAGGCACCACGGTCATTGAATCTTCATCAGGCAGCACGGCGATTTCAGAAGCGTATTTTGCCCGTTTACTGGGCTTGCCCTTCATTGCGGTTGTGCCTCGCACGACAGCGAAAAAGAAAATCGAGCAGATCCAGTTTTACGGTGGCGAAGCGCATTTTGTTGATCGCTCTGATGCCATCTACGCGGAGTCTCGTCGCCTCGCACAAGAACTGAATGGCCACTACATGGATCAGTTCACTTACGCAGAACGCGCAACCGACTGGCGCAGTAATAACAACATCGCCAACAGCATTTTCGGCCAAATGAAGTATGAGCGTTACGCCGTTCCAAGCTGGATTGTGATGAGCCCAGGGACAGGCGGCACGTCTGCCACCATTGGTCGTTTTATTCGCTACCGTTGTCATCAAACACAACTGATGGCGGTTGACCCTGAGAACTCCGTGTTCCATGAATTCTACAAAACCGGTGATAGTTCTATAACGCTAGATCGCGGTGGAAAAATTGAAGGTATTGGTCGCCCTCGCGTCGAGCCTAGCTTTATTCCTGGTGTTATCGACCGAATGGAAACCATCGCAGACGTCGACAGTGTGGCAACCGTGCATTGGCTTGAAGGCATTCTAGGCCGCAAAGCCGGTGCATCTACAGGCACCAATCTGTTTGGTGCGTTGAAACTGGCTGAAGAGATGCATGCGCGAGGCGAAAAAGGCTCTATCGTCACGCTACTATGCGACAGTGGCGAGCGTTATCTCGATACCTACTTCAATGAAGATTGGGTCAGCGCTAACATCGGCGATATCACGCCAACATTAAAAGCGCTGCAGAAATACAGCAGCTAGGCACACCATAGGCAAAGAACTATCGCTATCACAGGACGTGTTTGTCACGTCCTGTTTGCTTTCAAGATAATGACGCATTAATGATGCGAAGAAGAATATCGTCCCTCATCTTTCTCTGATTTTCTCAAATTCCTCTACGAACATCTCAAACATTGCGAGCCATCGCCGCCGTTAAACACCATTCCCCATGATATATTTTTGAATGGTTTCAATTTGATACTGTTTCATTTTCTTTTTTCATGGGAGCCTATTGTGAACAAATACCTGATCGCGACCAGTGCTATTTTTTTCGTCATCTTTATCGTTAATGACTTGTTCAACACCGAAAGAGTACCTCTCAATACTCCGTTACCTGATAACGCCCCTTTCACGGTTTCAAACCAGTTTGATGGCGAATGGGAAGGGAAACGCACTGATATCAGCGGTGACAACATCTGCCTGCAAACACGCATTATTGGCAAGATCAAAGAGGGGAAAGTGTCGCTTCGCTTGATGTACAACAATACCTATTTGGAAGGCTTTGTCAGTGACACGGGCGAACTTGCCCTGTTTGCAGACAGCCAAAAGTGGGGGTATCGATTCACTGGTAGCGCAGACTCTGATCAAATCAAAGGTAACTGGAAGGTCACCAACGCGCCATGCAATGGTACATGGCAGTTAGCAAAAACATCATAGCGGTCAAATCCCGCCGCCACTAGGTATAAGTCAGCACGAATAAATTCCATGCGATACGCGCCAACCGTGAGAGATATACAAACATGAACATCATTAAAGCCACACCTTCTGATACACCTACAGTTGCCCCTTTATTTAACCAATACCGCGTATTTTATGGCCAGCCAGATGACCCTATACTTGCCCATGATTTTATTCATGCACGCCTTACTCTCGAAGAGTCTGTCATTTTTTTCGCCATCAATGAGCAAGGCATGGCGGTGGGCTTCACTCAGCTTTATCCCATGTTCTCTTCCGTCTCTGCTCAGCGAATATGGGTATTGAATGATCTTTTTGTTGGCGATTCACAACGTGGAAAAGGAACCGGAAATGCGTTGCTGAAAGCAGCAAAAGCACATGCCCTAGCAACGGGTGTCTGTGGTATTGCCTTGGAAACATCAGTCAGTAATTGTGGCGCACAAAAACTCTATGAATCTTTGGGGTATGAGAAAGATATTGAGCATTTTCACTACTTTTTAAGCTTAAAAACATAACAACGAAAAAATGTGCACGACATAGAGCTGCTCGCGCTTCTGCGTTACACTTCGCCCATAGAAACTATCTACATATCGGTTAAAGGTGTAGCCATGAAAAAAGCTGTTGTCGTCTTTAGTGGCGGGCAGGATTCCACCACGTGTCTGATCCAAGCATTGTCTGAGTTTGACGAAGTGCATTGTATTACCTTCGACTACGGTCAACGCCACAAGCAGGAAATTGAAGTAGCGGCAGACGTCGCGAAAGAGCTAGGCGCAACGTCGCACAAAGTGATGGATGTTAGCTTGCTCAATGAGTTAGCGATCAGCTCGCTAACCCGTGACAACATTCCTGTTTCACACGAACTGCAAGAAAACGGCCTACCAAACTCGTTTGTACCGGGTCGTAATATTCTGTTTCTAACCTTGGCGGGCATTTACGCATACCAGCTAGGCGCAGAAACCGTGATTACTGGTGTTTGTGAAACCGACTTCTCTGGCTACCCTGATTGCCGTAATGACTTCGTGCAAGCGATGAACAAATCACTGGTACTCGGCATGGACCGTGAATTGGAAATTCGTACGCCGCTGATGTGGCTAAACAAGGCAGAAACGTGGGCACTGGCGGATAAATACGGCAAGCTGGAGTATGTTCGCGATAACACGCTCACTTGCTATAACGGCGTCATTGGCAGTGGTTGTGGCGATTGCCCCGCTTGTGACCTTCGCCAGAAAGGGTTAGACAGCTACAGCAACGACAAAGAAAACGTGATGGCTTCGCTAGATAGCAAAAGCGCATAATACGCCGAGCCTCCTCCAATATATCCAATGGAGGGGGCAATTCCCCAACACGCCTTCCCTCCTGTTTATGTTTATCTTCTCAAAGACTTAAAATCATACCTACGCATTGCGCTTCTTCATTACTTAAAAGCGTTCAACAATTCTGAAAGAATTCCTTTCTGTTCCGGTTTCTATCTAAACTTATCTTGTTCAATAAGGAGGCTGTATGTATCTCGCTGTTAGCGGTACGTGTTATTGGTGCATGGAAGCCATTTTCTGTGCGCTTCGCGGCGTTTCAGAAGTCGAACAGGGGTTCTTAATCACGGAAGATCGCAGGCATGTCGAAGCGGTATTGTTTCGTATTGATGAGTCTGAAATCTCTTTAGAGGATACGATTCGTGTGCATTTGGATTCGCACGCGTGTACATCCAATCACTCATTTCGGGATACCTATCCGAGCTTTATCTTCCCGATAAATTCTGCACATCTCCAAAGGTGCCAAACTGCTTTGAATCATGTCGCAGAAGATTACATCAAGCCGATTGTCACGAAAGTTGCGCCCATCGTGGCCTTCTATCCGACACCGGCAAGTCAGCAGAATTATTACTGGCGTAATCCGTCAAAGCCATTTTGCCAGCGTGTCATCGCACCCAAAATGCAGGTGTTAAAGGAGCTGTATCCAACGCTTTTAAGCCAAGATGCATTTGTATTTTTGTCTGATAAAACCGCGTAAAAAAAGCGCCAATCGGCGCTTTTTCATTTTTCATTCAGTGATGTATTACACATCGCTTACTTATCAGCTTTTGCGTCCTGACGTTTTTTGAACGCAGCCATTTGCTCGTCCGTTGCTGGAAGTTGGTGATTCGCTTTCCACTCACCATACGACATGCCGTAAACACGCTCACGCGCTTCATCATCGCTCACTTCAATGCCGCGCTGATCAGCTTCGGCTTTGTACCATTTACCCAGACAGTTACGACAAAAATCCGCAAGGATCATCAGATCAATGTTCTGCACATCTTTGTTGTTGTCTAGGTGCGATAAGAAACGACGAAATGTCGCCGCATCCAGTTGATCTTGTTGCTCTTGCGTCAATTTATCAGACATGGTGTTCTTCCTATTGATTCGTAATGACTGTCATTTGGTATCAACCTTACCAATGCTTGGTTCACTAATAAAGAAAATGCCAGCGACGACAACGACGCTGGCACATTTTCTATCTAATGGTGACGCATTAGCAGGTTAACGCGCGTCAAACTCACCATGGGCTGCACGGTGCGGTTTGGCGTTCTCCAGCTCAACCTTAAGTTGCGCTTCCACGTATCCCGGTGAATGGGTTTTCACAGAAAGCAGACGATACATAGCAGGGATAACAAACAGCGTAACCGCCGTTGCGAACGTCATACCCGCAAAGATCACCGTACCCACTGCCACTCGGCTTTCATAGCCTGCACCGGTTGAGATAATCAACGGAATCGCGCCGATAATGGTGGTAAACGCCGTCATCATGATTGGGCGAAGACGACGCACTGCGGCATCAATAATCGCTTGTTCAAACACCACGCCGCGATCACGAAGCTGGTTGGCGAACTCGACAATCAAGATACCGTTTTTGGTTACCATACCAATCAGCATGATCATGCCGATCTGCGAGTAGATATTCAGACCTTGATCCGTCAGCCACAGGCCAACAAAGCCACCGAATATCCCCATCGGCACCGTCAACATGACGACCAACGGGTTCACGAAGCTTTCAAACTGCGCTGCCAACACCAAGTAAGCCACCAGCAATGCCAAACCGAACACGATTAAGATACTGCTCTGGTTGTCTTTGAATTCCGCCGATTCACCGGAATAGCTGACCGAAATGTCTGCCGGTAACAATTCAATGGCTTTGGCATCAAGGAAATCCAATGCATTGCCCAAGGTGTAACCGTCACCCAAGTTCGCTTTCAGCGTGATAGCCTTTTGCTTGTTAAAGTGGCGAAGCGTTTGCGCGGACGCCACTTCTTCTACTTCAGCAAGGGTATCCAGGCTCACCAAGTCCCCATTGCGGGTACGCATGTAGATCTGGCTGATGTCGTCTTTGCTGTTGAAGCGAGCTTCATCGCCACGCAGATAAACATCAAACTCTTCACCGCGATCAACAAAGGTCGTCTCTGTGCGTCCACCCAGCATGACTTCCATCGTGTTCGACACGTCGTCGACGCTAATCCCCAATTCCGCAGCGCGTTGACGGTCAATTTTGACCACCAATTCTGGCGTGGTTTCTGCGTAGTCGAGATCGACACCTTGCATGATTGGGCTGGCCTTGGCTTCATCCACCAATACTTGCGCCCATTTGTTGAGTTCTTGGTAATCCGCACCGCCCAAAACGAGCTGAACAGGTTCACTCGAGCCACCGCGGAAACCAGGCATGAAGGCGCGTACGAAAATATCAGGAATACCGGCGAGCGCTTGACGGACACGTCCTAGTGCTTGGGCTGCCGTTTCATCGCGGCTATCCCAATCTTCAAGCTGCATGATAACGAAACCAGTCTGATCCCCTGCCATGCCGCCAAAGGCTGGCGCTTGTAAGCTAACCGACGTGAGCAAACCTTCGTCGACCAACGGCATCAAACGGCGTTCAACTTCTTCCATGTTGACCACCATGCGGTTGTAAGCTGTGCCTTCTGCGCCTTTGACGAACGCCATCAACACGCCACGGTCTTCTTGCGGAACAAGCTGCGCAGGCAGGTTTTTCATTAACCACGCACTACCACCGATACACGCGATGATCACTAACGGCGCAGCAAAACGTGCAGCAACGGCCACGGTCACCAACCGTCGATACCCGTTCTCGAATGATTCGAAGAAGTTATCAACCATATGGTTAAACGCGCCACGTTTCACATTGGCTTTTAGGATTTTACTGCCCAATACCGGCGTGAGCGTGAGTGCCACGATGGAGGAGAAAATCACGGCCATCGCCAGTAATACTGAGAACTCTGTAAATAGCTTTCCGACCATGCCATCCATAAAGGAAATTGGCAGGAACACCATCACCAGAACCGCGGTGGTGGCAACAACGGCAAAGCCCACTTCTCGTGTGCCGTTATAGGCAGCAACAAGGGGCGTGTCCCCTTTTTCAATATGGTGGAACATGTTCTCGACCACCACGATGGCATCATCCACCACCAGTCCTATCGAGAGGATCAGCGCCATCAAGGTCAGTAGGTTGATAGAGAAGCCAAAGAAATGAGCCGCAATAAACGCCGAGATCAACGACACAGGAACCGTGACCGCAGGGATCAAAGTGGCACGTACCTGACCAATAAAGATATAGAGGATCAATACCACCAGCGCGCCGGTGATAAACAGGGTGCTGTATACCTCATCGATAGAGCGTTCAATGAAGATGGTAGAGTCATAGTCGACCCAAAGGTTAGTGCCTTCAGGCAAGAATGGCTGGAACTCTTCAACAAGCGCACGCACGCCAACAGCAACGTCCAATGGGTTCGCATCAGATTGCGCGACAATACCCAAACTCAGGTTATTAATGCCGTTGTTTTTATAGGTCGCGTTCTCGTTCTGGGAGCCGATGTAAACGTCAGCCACGTCTTTGAGGTAAATCGGGCTGCCATCTTTTGCCGTTCGCACCACAAGGTATTGGAAATCGTCAGGGGTCTGATACAAGCGTTCAGTACGTACCGTCATCTTGGTGATGTCGTTACGGATTTCACCGCCTGGACTTTCCAAGTTTTCACGACGAAGCGTGGACGTAATATCATCCGTGGTGACGCCACGCCCTGCCATAAGCACGGGATCGAGACGCACATACATCACTTTGTACAGTGCACCATATAGCTCAACCGAGCTGACACCTGACAGCAGGCTAAATTTGTCTTCCAACACACGCTGGGCATATTCAGTCAGCTGCGTTCTGTCCATTTCTGACGACGCAAGGTTGATGTAGATGGATGCTTCGCCCGAGCCATTAGATTTGGAAACAATGGGTTCGTCAGCTTCGTCAGGGAGACGTCGCTGGGCTCGTGCTACGGCATCACGCACATCGCTGACACCTTCGGTTAAGTTCCATTCAATATCGAACTCAACGGTAATGCGAGACATGCCGTTGCGGCTTACCGAGGTGATTTCTTCAATCCCACTGATGCCGGACAGCTCATCTTCCAGCGCTTGAGTAACTTGGCTTTCCATGATGCTGGCAGATGCGCCCGCATAACGGGTCATCACTGAAACCACAGGGCTATCAATATCTGGGTATTCGCGCACCGACAAGTTGCTGAAAGACACGATACCAAACACACACAAGAGCAAGCTCAATACAATGGCGACAACAGGCCTTTTAACAGAGACATCTGAAAGCCACATTTACTTGCCCTCTTCCGTCTTCGTGCTCTGTGAGTTTGATGCGCTCTGTGCTTTCGCTGCCGTTAAGTCGTTCACTTTTGTTCCGTCGCGCATGCTCACCAAACCTTGCACCACGATGCGATCGCCAAGTTCTAAGCCGCTTTCAACCGTCACTTTGTTTTCGACGCGCGCGCCGAGTTTTACTTCAGTGCGGTTTGCAATGCCTTCATCATCAACCAAATACACAAAGCGCTTGGTGCCCGAATATTCGATCGCCTGTACAGGGATCACCGCCGAAATTTGTGGTGCAAAGCCCAACGTCGCCTCCATCATCATGCCCGGACGCAACAAGCGATCGCCATTGTCGATATCGATACGGGCACGTAGATTCAATGAATCGTTGTTGATGCGTGAATCCACTGCAGACAAATGACCTTCAAACGTTTTGTTTCTCCACGCTTTGGTATGTGCGGTCACATTGATGTCTTTGCTCAGTTCACTGAGGTACTGTTCAGGCACATTGATGTCTAGCTGCATAAGCGACAAGTCATCAAGGTTTAGCAGGGCATCACCCGCTGAGACCAATTGACCACGCGTGATGTCCACAAGGCCAACCGTGCCAGAGAATGGGGCTTTGATATGCAGATCATCCAGATCCGCCTGTGCGGCATCTAAACGCGCTTTGGCAATATCCACGCTGGCTTGCTGTGCATCCAGCTCGGTTTTAGTTAACGCACCGCGCTTATGCAGCTTGGCGAACTCGCCGTGCTTACGCAGTTCATCTTTATGAAATGCTTGCGCCTCTGAAACCGACGCCTGCGATTTTGCTGTTTCCAAAGTGAACAGCGGCTCGCCTTCTTTTACTTGCTGACCAGCCGTCACATGCACCGCGTCGATTTTGCCGCTCACTTCAGGGGCAATAATCACGGAGTTTTCGGACTTCAGGTTACCAATCAATGACAGGTTGCGCGTAACAGGGTGTGATTCAACTTGCGCTGTGGCGACAGCGACCGCTGGACGAGCTGAACGCCCTGATGGGGTATCAGCCGCTTCTGTGTTGCTTTGCCAAGCAAAAAATCCCGCGCCACCGAGAACGATGACAGCGGAGAAAAGCAGTTTATTTTTCATCTTCGTAACCGTAAATAACAACTCGCGATAGTCTACTCTATGCCTATCTTGTGTGCGGTAAAGAAATGTAAATAAGGCAAAGAAAACATCATAGATAAGCAGAAAGAATGCCAGCATTAAGGCGCTTCATTTCTCGCCTAGAATTGCGTTTGCACATCAAAATTCGCCAGTTTGGTCTAACTTCACGCGCCAACGTCGAAAAAACCAGCAAACGCACAGCGTTTTGGAGAAAAGTGCTTTACAGCGTCCGGTCGTTTGATAATATGCGCCCCGCACTTGTGGTGGGATTCCCGAGTGGCCAAAGGGATCAGACTGTAAATCTGACGGCTCCGCCTTCGAAGGTTCGAATCCTTCTCCCACCACCATCATTCGCTTTGTGGCTTGATGGAAACATTAAGAACGCAACGCAACATAGAAAAAGAAAAACTCGTGGTGGGATTCCCGAGTGGCCAAAGGGATCAGACTGTAAATCTGACGGCTCCGCCTTCGAAGGTTCGAATCCTTCTCCCACCACCATCATTCGCCTTGTGGCTTGATGGATAACATTAAGAACGCAACGCAACATAGAAAAAGAAAAACTCGTGGTGGGATTCCCGAGTGGCCAAAGGGATCAGACTGTAAATCTGACGGCTCCGCCTTCGAAGGTTCGAATCCTTCTCCCACCACCATCATTTAAAAAGCCAGCTCTCAGAGCTGGCTTTTTTCGTTTCAGTCAACGCTGGCGTTAATACCCTTTACTGACCAACACTTCCTCTGCCATGAGGTGCCCAGAGATCTTGTTCCGGCCCTTTTGGCACAATGCGAGTTGGGTTGATGTTGGCGTGACTGTAATAGTAGTGACGCTTGATATGGTACATATCAACGGTTTCAGCAACGCCCGCCACTTGGTATAGCTCTTTCAAGTAACCGAACAAATGACGATATTGCGCGATCTGCTGACGGTTACATTTGAAATGCCCAACATAGACAGGGTCGAAACGCACTAGCGTGGTGAACAAACGCCAATCTGCCTCTGTGATCTTATCTCCAGCAAGATAGCGATGACTCGCTAAATGGGCATCGACCTTATCGAGTGCTGCAAACAGATTATCAAACGCTTCTTCGTACGCGCCTTGAGTGGTCGCAAAACCATTGCGATACACACCGTTGTTAATGTGTGGGTAGATATAGTCGTTCCATTCATCAATGGTGCGACGAAGCGCTTCGGGGTAGAAATCTTCAGTATTTCCCGTGATGTCATTAAACGCTGAATTAAACATGCGGATGATTTCCGACGACTCATTGCTGACAATGGTTTGGGTTTGCTTGTCCCAAAGCACTGGTACGGTCACACGGCCGGTGTAATCAGATTTTGCCTTGGTATACACCTGATGCATTAAGTTAAAGCCATACAGCGCTTCTGGTTCATCAAATTGCCAACCACTTTCCAACATGTCAGGGCTGACCACAGACACGTCAATGTGTTGCTCAAGCCCTTTAAGCTGCCTGAAAATCAGTGTGCGGTGAGCCCAAGGACAAGCCAGTGAGACATAAAGATGGTAGCGACCAGATTCGGCTTTGAAGCCTGCTTCTCCTGTTGGCCCAGCATCTCCCGTTGGCGTGACCCAGGAACGAAAACCTGCATCTTCTCGCACAAACTTTCCGTTCGATGTTTTCGTGTCATACCAAACATCATGCCAGACACCTTCCACTAATTTTCCCATTGTCTCTCTCCTCAATGCATTTATACCCAAACAACCTGAAGATGCTCGATGTTTGGGTATAGATTCAGTGTATAAAGTCACGGCGATAAAGTCGGCAGTAAGATTTTGGCAGACTTATTCGAAAAAACTGAACAGATAAACAAAAAGCCCTCAGTACTAGAGGGCTTTTGTCAGAACATTTGTGTTTACGGTGCGCTGTGTCACTTTCCACTTAAGACGGTCGCACTTAAGAACGACCACCTAGCATGCTGATATTGAAGGTGACATTTCGCGCCGCACTGCCATCAGGATAGGTTTCTTGAATTTCTATTTCATCGTCTTCTATAGCAAAACGAATGGTAGGGTCTTGTGCTTGATCTCGCCATCTACCTTCATTTTGCGACCAAATAGCACGGGTTTTATCCACTTTACAGCGAACATGCCACTTGTTTCCGTCGTCGGGGCGCGTGTAAGACATATAGAAGATATCGAGCTCGGTCTCCGCATCTTTGACGATTTTGTCCGTCGTCATGATGGTCGGACTTTTCCCTTTAATAGCAGCAACGCTCGCTTTGCATATTTGCTCGGTTGTGAAGTCTCCATATTCGCTGCACCCTACCAAGAAAACCAAAGCCGATGACACCAATGCCGTTTTGATCAGCGTGTACATTTTCATGAAAGGCTCTCCTACTCTTCGCAAAACTCAGACAACGTCTTGATTGCCAATAACAATGTTTTACTACAGCATAGTTGTAAATATTAGACTCTGCGTTGTAAGGCATTTCCGAGGTTTTTATCGAGCGCCTTTAAGCAACCATTCAGAACTTAGATCAGGTACACTAAGCCTACGCTCGACGGTTTTCACAGATAGAGAGAAGCACAACAACATGAAAGTCATCTCATTCAATATCAATGGCCTACGCGCCCGCCTTCATCAGCTTCAAGCATTAATCGAAAAACATCAGCCCGATGTGATTGGCTTGCAAGAGATTAAAGTACACGACGAAGCGTTTCCTCTCGCAGACGTAGAAGCCATGGGCTACAAGGTGTATCACCACGGCCAAAAAGCGCACTACGGTGTCGCTATGTTATGTAAACAAGAACCCGTCAGTGTTCAAAAAGGCTTTCCTACTGATGATGAAGACGCTCAACGCCGCATGATCATAGCGACGTTCAAGCAAGAAGATGGCAGCGAAGTGACGGTATTGAATGGCTACTTCCCGCAAGGTGAAAACATTGCCCACGAAACCAAGTACCCTGCAAAGATTAAATTCTACAAAGACTTAATGACATACCTCAATGACGCGCACACGAGCGATCAAAACGTGATTGTGATGGGTGACATCAACATCAGCCCTATCGATCTTGATATTGGTATCGGCGACGTCAACCGCAAGCGCTGGCTAAAAACGGGCAAGTGCTCGTTCCAACCAGAAGAACGAGAAATGCTCGCCACGTTGATGGACTGGGGCTTTGTAGACACCTTCCGCCAACAATTCCCGGATGCTGACGATAAGTTCTCGTGGTTCGATTACCGCTCACGCGGCTTTGACGACAACCGTGGCCTGCGCATTGATGTGGTTTTAGCCACTGCGCCCTTGGCGGCGAAGTGTGTTGATACTGGCATTGATTACGAACTGCGTGGCATTGAGAAGCCATCAGATCACGCGCCAATTTGGGCAACCTTCGGGTAAGAGCGGAAGAGAAGATCCGAGAAAGAGCAGGTCCTAGATCCTAGGGAAAAGCTTTTGGTTACAACGCCCACAAAAAAACCGCCGATATTCGGCGGTTTCTTTTTATTTACTTGAAAGCACCTGCTCTCCCTAGGACCTGCTTTTCCTAGACCCTAGGATCTATTTCTTGTCCTAGGATCTATTTCTTGTCCTAGGATCTATTTCTTGTCCTAGAACCTGCGCTTAACTCTCCAACGGTCTTAGGTGTCTGTGCCAGCGGTGCTCTAAACGCTTAAAACCATAAACAATGGTGAAGGTCAGGCATAGGTAGATAGCCGCCACAAACAAGAACGCATCAAACGGTGCATAGAAACGTGCATAGATGTCTCGAGCTGCGCCTGTCAGGTCAATGATCGTCACAACCGAAGCGATGGAACTCGCATGCAGCATGAATATCACCTCATTGCTGTAAGCTGGCAATGCACGACGAAATGACGATGGCAGGATAATGCGGCGCAAAATAGTGAAACGCGACATACCATAAGCCACACCTGCTTCGATTTCCCCACGGGGCGTTGCCATCATCGCACCGCGTAAAATCTCAGTGGTATAAGCGGCTGTATTCAGCACAAACGCAATCAAGCAAGGGTAGAACGCGTCTTCAACGATAGCCCAAAACATGGACTGCTGAATGCCTTCTATTGTCGCCACACCGTAATAGATCAAATACAACTGAATAAGGAGTGGTGTGCCACGGAAGATGTACACATAGACCCAAACTGGACGGTTAATCCAAGGATTTTTCGAGGTTCTAGCGACCGCTAACGGCACGGATAAAATCATGCCTAAAAACAGGGAAAGTACCACCAACTGGACTGTCATCGTCAAACCACTCCAATAGTGAAGGATGGTGGTTGAAGTGAAAATCTCATTCTGGTCGAGAAACGCGTATATAGATTCTAACATTCTGACTCTCCCTAGCCTCTTACCACACCAGCACTGAACTTACGTTCAAGTCGCTTTAGGCCAAGCTCCGATACAGACGTGATCAGCAAATAAACCATCGCGACTGGAATGAAGAATTTAAACGGTTCGTTCACCGCCCCTGCCGCTTCTTTTGCTAGACGCGTCATGTCCGCCAATCCAATCACAGAAACCAGTGCCGTGGTTTTAACCAGTACCAACCAGTTGTTACCAATACCTGGCAATGCGTGGCGCATCATTTGCGGGAACATGATGCGACGGAAAACCATCCAGTTGCTCATACCATAGGCGGTTCCTGCTTCAAGCTGACCGCGGTCAACCGCAAGGAATGCACCGCGGAAGGTTTCCGCCATGTACGCACCGAAAATGAAACCAATGGTCGACACACCCGCAGTGAATTCATCAACGTTAAAGAACACGTCGATTTCATAGCTGTCATAGAGCCAATCAGAAAAGTTGTTGAGCATGATCTGAACGCCGAAAAAGATCAGCAACATCAGTACCAAGTCAGGCACGCCGCGAACCACAGTGGAATACACCGTTGCCACGCCACGTGCGATACGATTATTGGATAAACGGGCCATCGCTGTGACCAAGCCAAGCAGCAATGCGATCACCGCTGAAAGCACCGCCAGTTCGACGGTAAGAATTGCGCCCATAAAAATGGAAGGGCCATAACCATGCAGATCTAACATCCTTTACCTCCTGCACGTAAAAAAACCGACTTCGATTGTCATCGGTCGCAAGGGAGCATATCCGGCGCCCTTTGGAACGCTCTGTATATCGTTAGCTCTGTCCGTTAACGGTATACAGGGTGTTGCTTTGAACTTGAGGGCGAGCATTCAACAAGGAACGCTCTCCCTCAATGACGAGCAATTACATTTTGATATCGTACTTGAAGTACTTGTTCATGATCTCGTCGTAAGTACCGTTTGCTTTCACTTCATCCAAAGAGGTGTTGAAGATAGCAAGTAGGTCTTTGTCACGCTTGCGCATTGCTGCACCAACGCCGCCACCCAGCTGGATGTTTTCGCCAACAGTTTTGAAGTTAGCACCGTCAGATGCACCCAAAATCGCCGCTTCACCCACAGGGAAATCAATCAGAACCAAATCAAGGCGACCGCCTTGTAGGTCAAGCACCAAGTCATCACCGGTTGTGTAACGCTTGATTTCTGCCACTTTACCGAACGTGTCAGTAGCGTGGTTGTCTTGGATCGTACCGCGCTGAACACCGATACGCTTGCCTTCGAGAGAAGCAACATCATTAGGGTTAAGGGTTGAGTCTTTTGGCGCAAAATAGCCGCTTGGCGTGTTGTAGTAAGGCTTCGTAAACGCAACCTGCTTTGCACGCTCTTCGGTGATAGACATAGACGAGAAGATCACGTCATATTTGCGTGCTTTCAGACCTGGGATAATACCGTCCCATGCTTGAACCACCCAGCTACAGTTCAGCTTAGCGTTTTCACACACAGCATTACCGAGATCCACTTCGAAACCCGTCAAGGTGCCATCAGGTGCTTTATATTCGAAAGGTTCATAAGGTACATCAACAGCGATGCGCACATCTTTCCATTCTTTTGCTTGAACAGCTGTCGCACCAAGTGCAGCAGTAACCGCTACAGCAACTAACCATTTTTTCATCTTTCTGTCTCCTTATGGATATTTGAACCAGATGGCGAACATTCCTTTTCCATCTGCCGAATATGCGTAGCTACGCGTTTATAAATTGAAGAGCGTTAGTAAATTGAGGCTCTAATAAATTGAAGCTCTAGTAAATTGAAGCTCTAGTAAATTGAAGCTCTAATAAATCGAAGAAATAAACTGTTTCAGACGTTCTGACTCTGGTGAAGTAAAGAGCTTTTCAGGGTCACCCTGCTCTTCCACTCGACCTTGATGCAAAAACATCACGTGATTAGACACGTCGCGAGCAAACGCCATCTCATGAGTTACCACAAGCATAGTACGCCCTTCTTCCGCGAGGATTTTCATCACATTGAGCACTTCACCGACCAATTCAGGGTCAAGTGCAGAGGTGGGTTCATCAAACAAGAGCGCTTCAGGCTCGACAGCAAGCGCTCGCGCAATGGCGGCACGCTGTTGTTGACCACCTGAAAGGTGACCGGGGTAGTAGTCTCGACGCTCATAAAGGCCGACACGCTGTAAATAGGCTTCTGCGCGTTCAATCGCTTCAGCTTTAGACACACCTAAAACATGTATAGGTGCTTCGATGACATTCTCCATCACCGTCATGTGTGACCAAAGGTTGAACCCTTGGAAAACCATGGCTAATCGCGACCGGATGCGTTGAACTTGTTTTTCACTGACGGGAACGGCTTCACCGCCACGACCGTTCTTCATTTCAATCAATTCGCCATTCACCCAGATTTCACCACTGGTTGGCGTTTCAAGAAGATTGATACAACGAAGAAACGTACTCTTACCTGAGCCGGAGGAGCCAATAATTGAAATCACATCACCGCGATGTGCATCCAGAGAAATTCCCTTTAATACTTCATGTTGACCAAACGTTTTGTGTAGGTCTTTGATTTGCAGCGCTACTGCTTCCGTCATGCGCTTGACTCCTGTCATTCTGTTAGCACGTCGCTTTTAACACTGTAGCGCTTGGTTCCCATGTTGACATGCTCTACTAATCAATGAGTAATAGAGAAACGCTAACAAAAGGGCGAGCTCGATGGTTCAATTGACAATCTTGCCATTTTCACCCGTGCTACAACACAATTCACTACTTAAGCTCGTTTCTGTGAAAATAACACCCATTAGTTCCGACAGCAACAATTTGTTAACCTTTAAGTCAGTAAAAAATAAGTCATTTAAAGTGCATAAATAAACAGACCGCCAATTTGCCATGGTATCGATTTCATTGCTGGTTTAAAAAGGTTAGTGTAGGGTGTGTTTTGATAGAATATTCTTATATTTCAATGTCGAGAGAACTATGCTTCCCCGCTTGCTGACACTGTGTCTTGCGCTTGTCTCTTTTTCAGGCATGACGACGACCAACACACTCTCCATTATTCCTGAGTTATCGAACGGGTTTGTGCAGAACTACAACCCCTTTCGCACGGATAAGCTGGCAACAACGCGAGATTTCATCTTCGAGCCATTGATGGTGTTTGAGGACGATATGGTTCACTATCGCTTGGCAGAAAGCTATGCCTTATCTTCTGATCTCAAAGGCATTACTCTCAACCTGAGAGAAGGCATTCGCTGGTCGGATGGCACGCCTTTCTCAGCAGACGACGTTACGTTCAGTTTATCGTTACTCAAAAACGAGCCCGAATTGGATTACAATTCACTTGGCAAGTGGATCGAACGTGTCGAAAAACGTGGCAAAAATGAGGTGTACGTCTCGTTAACTCACCCGAACGCACAAATTGCACTGCAACTGCAAGAAGCCATTATTGTTCCCGCTCACCAGTGGCGCGATATTAAAGATAAACGCTTCTATCTCAATGCGTCTCCCATTGGTACAGGCCCCTTTACTCACATTAAGGCATTTAGCAGCAACAATATCGTCCAGTGCCGCAATCCATACTATTGGCAGCAAGATGAATTAAACGTTGACTGCATCCGCTATCCGCAAGTTCGCAGCAACGATGAACTTATTTCCCGCTTAAGCAATGGGGAATTCGATTGGGCCAGCGCGTTTATTCCAGATATTGAACGCAACTATGCGTCTTACTCTCCTGACTATCGTTATGACTACAAGCCATCAACCATTGTCAGCTTGTTGTTTAACTTCGACCACCCCGATCCGGAAACGCGAAAAGTCATTCAAGACGTGAGATTTCGCCGAGCCGTTTCCATGAGCCTCGCTCGGGAACTCTTGATTGACGTTGCAGTATTTGGCCAAGGTGAAATAGCCGCATTTGCCAGTGGGTTAGAACCTAGGTTTAAAGATTGGATCACACCATCGTCTGCGGAGCAGCATCTATACTACATTCGCTTTCACCCGAAGGCGGCTGCACGTTTACTGGATGAGATGGGCTTAGAAGACAAAGATGGGGATGGATTTCGCGATTTACCGTCCGGAGCGCCGCTCACTTTGCGCTTGATTTCACCATCAGGGTGGAGTGATTTCGTGTCTGCGGCGAATATCTCTGCTGAAATGTTATCGGCGGCAGGTATTCATGTCGTTAGCCAAGCCGTCTCCTTTGGCAATTACACAGATTTGATATCCAGTGGTCGCTATGACATGGGCATCACCAACTACTTTTCTGGCCCCACCCCGTACCGTTACCTAGATTCCGCATTTAATAGCCAATATCAAACCCCAAACGACGCGCGTTTTTCCCAGCATGGCTATCGTGATGAAAGCATTGATAAATTACTGGATGACTACTTACTCACATCAGATAAGAACGCTCAAAAGGAAATCATCAATCAACTTCATTTACGCATTTCCAAACAACAGATAACCATTCCTCTTTACTACAAGTTTGAAACGGTTGAATTCACCACGTCACGGTTCAAAGGCTGGCGAATGCTAAAGGATGGTTCACCCAATGTGCCCCCTATTTGGTACACAGAAAGGGCGAGACTGATTCAGTTATTGGCGTTAGAGCCTATCGACGATTTCTAGTACGTTATTGATTCATCATCAAATCGAGCGTTTTTAACCACACAGTCGCGTCGCTCTCTGGGTCAAGCTCAAGAAGCATTTCATAAGCAGAACGCGCCAAAGAGAGTTGACCGCTCTTCATGGCGCTGTAACCCAGTATTTCCCAGAAAAATGTGTCGTCGCCACCACCTAAATCAATGGCTTGTTGTGCTAAGGCAACGGCATCAGGCCACCGTTGAAGCCGAGACGCAATACGACATTGGGCTTTGAGTAGATACAGCTCTGGCTCTTTGTTCAGCGCTGACGCCACATCCCAAGCCTTTGACCACTGCTGGGCTTCCATGTGGTACTGCAGTTTACGCTTTAATAAGTCACGACTCGCCAGTAAATCCTCGTCTTTGATCCCCTGGTCCAAAAACGCCATGGCTTTCTCTGGTTGCCCCAGCATGCTGGAAAATTGCGCCATATCCAGATAGTCCGCGTCTGTTAATGCCGACCCTTTTTTCTGTTCTTCCTTCAAAATAGCCAGCGCTTGACGTATCGCGCCGAGTTGGGCGTAGGCCATGGCTTGTTTTTGCTGCCAGCGTAACGCATGACCAAATTTTTGCTGGATGATACGCGTGGTATTGATCAGTGCACGATGCTGTTTAAGTTGCTCCTCACTCAGTGCTTTTATCTGCCAGACAAATTCTGGAACATCCGCATAGCGAGCAATAATCGCATTGGTTTGCACGAGCGCTTGGTTGTAGTCCTTTTCTGTGAAAAGTGCGCGAGCATAAAGTTGCTCTACGGGCTGGAACGGCGGGAACTCTTCCAAATAAGTACGCCCATGAAGCACAGCCACATCGGCTCTTCCTTGCTTCATCGATAAAGAGACAAGTGCACCCAAAGTATCCTGACGAAGACTTGGCGGTAACTGGCGGTATTGAATGGCCTTGCTGTAAGCGGTGTAAGCGCGTTGATAATTCCCTTCGTGCAAATAGATGAAACCCAATAGACGTTGATGCAATGCCTCTTGTTCGTCGTTATCAGCAACAATCGCTTTCGCAAGATCTGCCGCTTCGCGAAATTGTTCTTCTGACAATAGCTTTTCAATGCGATTCAGGTGCTTGGAGAAATCAGGATCGCTGGCCTGAACTGGAAACATCACACTGAATAAAAGAATGCCGACGCCAATTACTTTCATATCCCTCAGCCATTAACGGGTTGATATCTCGACTATAACGTAATTTAGACAACTGCTGCTTATCTGAGCGTCTATTTTTTGTGGATAATTAGCAATATTTTGCAGTACACCCCAAGTAACTTGGCTTTAACCACGGAACGCAAGCAACTTCAGGTTGTTTGGGTATACGTATATACTCCTTCCTCCGTTATGAGACAGAGAATCCGATGAAAACCTATATACCTGGTAAAGATGCAGCGCTGGAAGAATCCATTAACCGCTTTGAGGAAAAACTCTCTGCACATGGATTCAATGTTGAACCTGTTTCTTGGCTGAACCCTGTACCCAACGTCTGGTCAGTTCATATCCGCGACGTCGACGCGCCAATGAATTTCACCAATGGCAAAGGGGCGAGTAAGAAAGCCGCGTTAGCTTCTGCGTTAGGTGAGTACTTTGAGCGTTTGTCTTGTAACTATTTTTACGCCGATTTCTACTTGGGTGATGACGTTGCCAATGAGGCATTTGTGCATTATCCAAACGAAAAGTGGTTCCCGCTGACTGACGATGATAGCTTGCCAGAAGGTTTGCTGGATGACGCGATGTCAGCCTTCTATGATCCTGAAGACACGCTAGCTGCCAGCGATCTTATCGATCTTCAGTCGGGCAACGAAGAGCGTGGTATTTGTGCGCTTCCTTTTGAGCGTCAGCGCGACCAACAAACCGTTTATGTGCCGATGAACGTTATCGGTAACCTGTATGTGTCGAACGGCATGTCAGCGGGTAACACCCAAACAGAAGCGCGTAGCCAAGCACTGTCTGAAGTGTTCGAGCGTGCAATCAAAAACCGCATTATCGCCGAACGCATTAGCATGCCTGAAATCCCTGCTGAGGTGATGGCGCGTTACCCGTCTGTTCAAGCATCCATCGATGCACTGATTGCCGAAGGTTTCCCTGTTGTTGCGTATGACGCATCACTGGGCGGAAAATACCCTGTGATTTGTGTGGCGCTGTTTAACCCAAACAACGGCACCTGCTTTACTTCTTGGGGCGCACACCCACGTTTTCAGGTGGCACTAGAGCGTACCGTGACGGAATTGCTTCAAGGTCGCAGCTTGAAAGACTTAGATGTGTTCGAAGCACCGTCTTTCCACGATGAAGATGTGGCGGATCACCACAACCTCGAAACCCACTTCATTGACTCATCAGGCACAGTATCTTGGGACATGTTCAAGTCTACCGCTGATATTGAATTTGCAGATTGGAACTTCGAGGGCACATCGCAAGAAGAGTGCGATTGGTTGCTAGGTAAACTGCATGCTGAAGATGCCGATGCCTACATCGCCGATTACACCCACCTTGATGTGAATTGCTGCCGCGTCATTGTACCGGGTTGGTCGGAGATTTATCCGCCTGAAGAAATTCAACTGTGCAATAACAACCGCGGTACAGATCTGCGTGACGCCATGTCAATGCTGATCGCCTCTGAATACAGCGATGATTCTGTCGAGTTCTTGTTTGATGTGCTTGAAATGGCAGACTTTGACGACAGCTATATGGTGTGTGAACTGATGGGCATCGCTCCAGACGCGAACACGGTGTGGAAGTCACTCACCATAGGTGAACTGAAATGCCTTCTGGCACTAGCAATGGGCGATTTGGAATCCGCACAAGACTTCGCCGCATGGAGCATGGACTACAACGCAACCATATACAGTCAAGAGCGTACCGTGTTCATGCGCTGCCTGATTGCGAGTCTAGAGCTTGCTCAGGATGAGAATCGTGATCCGGTTGAATACCGCCAGGCATTTGGCTTTATCTATGGTGACAGTGTGACGGAATCAGTGTGGCAGTCTATTTCTGGCGATATCCGATTCTATGGTTTAACGGCGCCGAATAGCTCGTTAACCGAGTTTGGTGCGCATCAAAAACTGATTGGCTCTTACCTGAAATTGCAAAAAGCCAAAGCACTCGCAAGCGCATAACCTCAGGCCACCAACAGCGCCCATTTTGTCACTGCACAATATGGGCGTTTTTGTACCGCCTCCACCACAAACCCACATCCATACAAACCATATTGATTTGCATTCGTGACATGCATCCGAAAACTATTCATTCTTGCTGGATGAAGTTCAATGTCCGCTGTAAAACACGGTTAAACAGACCTCCCTGTAGCACGCCAAACCCTCTTATTTTGGTAATTTTATTTCATTTCCGCAGCTAAAATGGCACTTTTAGCAGCATTATTCATCACAAGAACAGAAAACGACCAATTCTGGCACATCTAAAGTGTAATTTATTTTCACGAAAATGATCTAAATCAAGTTTGCCACCATGAGGTTTGTTAGTATTCATGTAACGAATTTTTGGCTCTCAGCTTGATATGGTTTGGCCCGTTACTCAGTGCCTAACATTCACGTAGAAAGTAGAGGGCTTTGTCAGTTCTGTTTGCTTTTGTACGTAGAGGACTTTATGTCAATCCAAGCTCCATCAGAGCAAATCGGTGATAAGGCGCAAAGCGAATATCAAGCTAAGCACCGTCCCGCTTCAGAGTTCGAAACTCGTTCAGAATACCTGGACCACGAACTCCAAATCATGAACCCACGCCGCTACAAGTTAAACCTTCCTGGTCGTGACTTCCGTTTCGAGCTAGAAGATCTTGTTCCTGCGCTTGCTGGTACCATTGGTATCATCGCGATGTACTCAGCAGTAATGATGTCTTGGGCTGAAGGCTTAACTGCCGCATGGGACCACATCGAGCTAGGTAAAGAGTTCGCCATCGAAGTTGCACGTGTAGAAATGCTTATTCCAGCGTTTCTGTTCTGTGTTCTTGCATCGGGTTTCATCAACCCTCGCGCCAACCTCGCGGGCAACCATGGTCCAATGATCCCACTTATCGGCACGATCGCTCTTGCCGGTGCGCACCCTCTTGCATTAGCAATTTTGATTGGTGTCTTTGGTCTAGCTCTGAGCTTCCTTAAAGGGGGGTCCAAGCTGGTTAACCTCACCTCTGAAGGTACCGCTGGCGGCTTGCTGATATTCCTCGGTTTAACAGGTACCGTAAGCCAAATCACGTCCATCCAAGAATGGGCAGTTGGCATTCAATCGCCAACGGTTGAAGCGGGTAGCATGGGCTATGTCGGCCTAATCGTTCTTGCCGTGACCATTGCGCTTTACGCACTTCTTGCAAAGTACAACAAGCGTTGGCTAGCTATCCCAGTTTGTGCCTTTACAGGCCTGGTTATTGCGCTTGCACTTGGTACAGGTTTTGACATCCAGTTTGTTACAGAGACAGGTTTACCAAACCTAAACCCTGTTTACTGGTGGGGTTCTACCTCTGAAGGTTGGATGCTTGGCATGCCAAACGCTCAACACTTCATTGCATCGTTGCCATTCGCTATTTTGGCTGTTGCTATGTGGTCGCCAGACTTCCTCGGTCACCGTATTTTCCAAGAACTGAACTACCCGAAAAAAACGGAAAGAGTACTGATGGACGTGGATGACACCATGACCATGTGTTCTATTCGTCAAATGGTAGGTACAGCAGTGGGTGGTGGTAACATCACATCATCTTGGGGTACATACATGATCCCAGCAGCGATTGCTAAACGTCCAATCCCTGCAGGCTCTATCCTTCTGGGTCTATTGGTGATGATTATTGCGATTCTGGGCTTCCCAATGGACGTTGCAGTATGGCCACCAGTAATGCGCGTTGCTCTGCTTGTAGGTGTATCACTACCTCTACTTGAAGCAGGTATGCAGATGGTTAAAGATTCCAAGTCTTCACAGGCAGCGGGTATCTGTATCTTCGGTGCGGCGGTTGTTAACCCTGTACTTGCATGGGCGCTAACCATGTTACTAGACAACAACGGCCTAATCGGCGACAAAGAGCGCGCAGCGCGTTTGTCTTTCGTGGATAAAATCGTTATCCCTGTTGGTGTATTGGTTATCTGTTTGGTCGCTATGCTGGCAGTCGGCATGTTTGAAGGCCAGTACGGCATCCCTGCTCTACTGTAAGATCTGATTGGGCAGCCTAAATTGGCTGCCCAAATTACTATCCAAAACTGGGTAAGAGAGCGTAAAATCAAGCACGTTTCGAATTAACGTTATTGCTTTTACCGTTTTTTAATTCGCGTACTGATCACTGTTTTTATCAGTGTAGTGGTTTAATGCTGCTAAGTACTTGTTTTCTTCTACTAAAAAGGTAGGTACATCATGTCTGAGCAATTTGCTAAAGCATGGGAAGGTTTCGCTGAAGGCGAATGGCAGAACGAAGTTAACGTTCGTGACTTCATCCAGAAGAACTACACCCCTTATGAGGGCGATGAATCATTCCTTGTGACCGAAGGTACCGAAGCGACTAACAAGCTTTGGGAAAAAGTCATGGAAGGCATCAAGCTTGAGAACTCAACTCACGCCCCTGTAGACTTCGATACTTCTGTTATCTCTACCATTACTGCTCACGACGCAGGTTACATCATCCAAGATCTTGAAAAGATCGTGGGTCTGCAAACTGAAGCGCCACTGAAGCGTGCACTTATCCCTAACGGTGGTGTGCGTATGATCGAAGGTTCTTGCAAAGCGTATGATCGCGAGCTAGACCCAATGGTTTCTAAGATTTACTCAGAATACCGTAAGACTCACAACCAAGGCGTTTTCGATATCTATACGCCAGATATCATGAACTGCCGTAAGTCTGGTGTTTTGACTGGTCTTCCTGATGCATACGGCCGTGGCCGCATCATCGGTGACTACCGTCGCGTTGCACTTTACGGTGTAGATTTCCTTCTAAAGGACAAAGCTAAGCAATTCCATTCGCTACAAGCGAAACTGGAAGCTGGCGACGATCTACAACTGACCATGCAACAGCGTGAAGAGATCCAAGAGCAATACCGTGCGCTGATCCAAATCAAAGAGATGGCTCAGAAATACGGTGCAGACATTTCTGGTCCTGCAACGACAGCTCAAGAAGCAGTTCAATGGTTGTACTTCGGCTACCTAGCTGCAGTTAAATCTCAGAACGGTGCTGCAATGTCTCTGGGTCGTACTTCTACGTTCCTAGACGTGTACATCGAGCGTGACATTGCTGAAGGCAAGATCACTGAAGTTGAAGCACAGGAAATGATCGACCACTTCGTGATGAAGCTGCGTATGGTTCGCTTCCTACGTACTCCTGAGTACGATGAGCTGTTCTCTGGTGACCCAATCTGGGCAACAGAATCAATGGGTGGTATGGGTTGTGACGGTCGTACACTAGTAAGCCGTACTAACTTCCGCTTCCTGAACACGCTTTACACCATGGGTCCAAGCCCAGAGCCAAACATCACTGTGCTTTGGTCTGAGCAACTGCCTATTGGCTTCAAGAAGTTCTGTGCGAAAGTATCTATCGATACTTCTTCTATCCAGTACGAAAATGATGACCTAATGCGTCCAGATTTCGACAACGATGACTACGCTATCGCTTGTTGTGTATCTCCGCAGGTTATCGGTAAGCACATGCAGTTCTTCGGCGCTCGTGCAAACCTTGCTAAAACACTGCTTTATGTAATCAACGGCGGTGTGGATGAGAAACTGAAACTTCAAGTGGGTCCTAAGCAAGCACCAATGACTGACGAAGTACTAGACTTCGACAAAGTTTGGGCTGGCCTAGACAACTTCATGGATTGGTTGGCAACTCAGTACGTGACCGCACTGAACGCTATCCACTACTCACACGACAAGTACAGCTACGAAGCATCGCTAATGGCGCTGATGGATCGTGACGTTTACCGTACTATGGCTTGTGGTATCGCGGGTCTATCTGTAGCGGCTGACTCACTGTCTGCTATCAAGTACGCGAAAGTGAAACCAGTTCGTGACGAAGACGGCATCGCGATCGACTTCGAAATCGAAGGCGACTATCCGAAGTTTGGTAACAACGACAACCGTGTAGATGACATCGCTTGTGAGATGGTTGAGAAGTTTATGAACAAGATTCGTAAACTGAAGACTTACCGTGACGCGGTTCCTACCCAGTCTATCCTGACTATCACGTCAAACGTGGTATACGGCAAGAAGACAGGTAACACCCCTGACGGTCGTCGTGCAGGTGCACCATTCGCACCAGGCGCAAACCCAATGCACGGTCGTGACGAGAAAGGTGCAGTAGCATCACTAACGTCTGTAGGTAAACTGCCATTTGCTCACGCAAAAGACGGTATCTCTTACACCTTCTCTATCGTGCCTAACGCACTTGGTAAAGATGGCGACACGCAGAAAGCGAACCTTGCTGGTCTTATGGACGGTTACTTCCACCACGAATCAGGCATCGAGGGTGGTCAACACCTGAACGTGAACGTTCTGAACCGTGAAACACTGGAAGATGCAGTTAAACACCCAGAGAACTACCCACAGCTGACTATCCGTGTATCGGGCTACGCTGTGCGTTTCAACTCTCTGACTGCTGAACAGCAAAAAGACGTTATCGCACGTACATTCACTGAAACTCTATAATCTGAGTCTTCTCTGAATAATAAAAACACCTCCCATGTGGAGGTGTTTTTTTATGCCCGTTATTCGTAAGCTTCACCACAAGCCTCTTAGGCAGCACACCCATTCTCCTCTTCTGTTGCCGTATACCGTTCTGTCGACGAATGCAAAAAAGCTGACCATACTATTGGAAACACTTACTCATCAAACAAATAGCGAAAGCGCATTCGCAACATTTGTGAGGAAATATGAAAATATTGCTTGTCGAAGATCATCCCTTTCAGCGGGACATGATGTCCGGACAATTGATGCAACTTTTATCCGGGACTGACGAGTTATTAACGGCAAAAAGCGGCAGCGATGCACTTGAGCAAACTTTGATCGAAAAGCCTGATTTGGTTTTTTGCGACTTACAGCTAACCGATATCGATGGCATAGAACTTCTCACCAATATGGCTGAAAGAGGTTTCATGGGCTGTATTGTTATTACCAGTGCTGCCTCACCAAAAGTGCTCGAAACTGTGCAAAATATGTGTGAGAACCTTCACCTAAACGTGCTGGGTGTTCTTCCCAAGCCCGCTTCTATTCCTTTGTTAAAGCACTACATCGAAGTCGCCAACAATCATGACGTGCAATTCCCTCAAGATCTTGTGCCTTTGCGGGAAGATGAAGTGCTCGAAGCTTGGAAGTCAGGGCAATTCGAAACCTGGTTTCAGCCTATTGTTCGCCTTGAAGACGGTGAGTGGATTGCCTGCGAGGCTCTCCAACGCTTGCGCCATCCAACACGTCATATCATCTTACCTCGTCAATTTCTTCCACAACTCTCTACGTTGGGGCTTGAGTCAGAGCTAACGATGACGGTAATAGAAGCCGTTATTGAGCATCAAGAGACGTTGCAAGGCCGTCCTGTTGGTATCAATATCTCGATGAATAACCTCATCGAACTTAAATTCGTCGACAACATCATCTCGATGGCTGAAGACCACCCCAAGCTTTGCGAACACATCTACTTCGAATTGATGGAACCGGAGCATTTTAGCCATATCAGCCAAGTACAAGAAGCCGCCTCTCGATTGCTGTTGAATGGATTTCGTATCGCCATCGACGATTTTGGAACGGGACACAGTTCACTGCAAGAAGTGGAGTTTTTACCGATAGATTCCCTCAAAGTAGGGTTATCTTTGGTGCTCCCTATGTTGAGTAGCCGCACGTCAAGCGCTCTTGTTGAAGCCAGTATTCTGATTGCTAGACGTATCGGCATCGCCTCCGTCGCTGAAGGCATTGAGTGCATCGAAACATGGCATGGACTGCGCGACATGGGATGCGATTACGGACAAGGCTTTTTCATCGCCAAAGCCATGCCTGCTCATGACTTAAGCAATTGGTATCCTTTGTGGATGCAATTGAAGAATCATCGTTCACTCTGCCCCTCTCATGTCATTAGCACGATATAAATACATCGCTCCAATCCAAATACTCAGATAGAAGCTGACCATGACGGAAATGTCTTTCATTTCCGTCAAACTGTGAAGCACCCCTATCGTGTGACCACTGTTTCCCCCTCTGGCTTTTAGCTCGTGTGCAAAAACATGATCGATTGCGGCACCCGCGAAAAGCCCAACGAAAGCATGCCTGTCAAACTCGCTGAATCCCTGTATCTGAGCGGGCTTTCGGTATAATATAACTCCTTACTTTTTACAGTAGTTTTTGGAGAATCTCATGTCGGTGATTGGCCGTATTCACTCTTTTGAGTCTTGTGGCACCGTGGATGGCCCTGGCATTCGCTTTATCGTATTTTTGCAAGGCTGTCTCATGCGCTGCAAATATTGCCACAACCGTGATACGTGGGATTTAGATGATGGCCGTGAAGTCTCGGTCGATGAAATCATGAAAGAAGTCGTCACCTACCGTCATTTCATCAATGCATCAGGCGGCGGTGTCACTGCATCAGGTGGCGAAGCCATGCTTCAGCCTGAATTTGTGCGTGAATTTTTCCGCGCTGCGCACGCCGAAGGTATTCACACTTGTCTTGATACCAACGGCTACATCCGTAAGCACACTGACGTGATTGATGAAGTGTTGGATGCAACGGATCTCGTTATGCTCGATCTGAAACAAATCAACGACGAAATCCACCAAAACCTTGTTGGCGTGCCAAACAAACGCGTGTTGGATTTTGCACGCTACCTGCATCAGCGTGGCCAAAAGACTTGGATTCGTTACGTGGTTGTACCGGGTTACACCGATGATGAAGACTCAGCACATCGCCTTGGTGAATTCATCAAAGACATGGACAACATCGAAAAAATTGAAATGTTGCCATACCACCAGCTAGGTGCGCACAAGTGGGAAGCCTTGGGTTATGAATACGAACTCAAAGACGCAACACCACCGAAGAAAGAAACCATGGAAAACCTGAAGAACATTCTCGAAGGCTATGGCCACAAGGTCATGTACTAAACCAAGTGTTCACAGATTCTATAAACGGCCTACGGGCCGTTTTTTAGTTTCGCGGCTATCAACTTATCGAGTAGCGTTGCTATCGTTCAGGTGACAAATACTCCCTGTCATAGAAGGTTCGCAACCAATGTGGCCTGTATACTGCCAGCAAGGTCACCGCAAAACCATTTAGCAATCCTTCGGGAAACCACATCAGCAAGGATAACATCAAGTAATTGTCCACGATGGTTCCCCAAGGGTGCAGCCCCGACAGCCAATAGCCCGCAGACACCACACAAAGATGCAGCACGACCGTGAACGCGGCATTAAGAAAGCCCGCGACAAAGATATAAATAAACAGGTGATGTGTGAGGTATCGGTAAGAAAGCCAAAAAATACCGTAACTCACAAACGCGGGGATCACGGCGGTGGTGATCGCATATAAACCCACGTCCTCCCAAGGCAACAAACCAAACCCGACCATGAGTGACAGCGGCAATACGCTTATCCACACCGCGATGCGAGGGCCATGGCTCAAGGTCAGCACTGTCATGCCAAGGAAATGAATATCGAGCCCTTCACTGATCCCTGCTTTGAGCGCCCACAAACAAAACAGCACCATGGCACTGGCAAACACCAAATGTTGATAGCCTTTGTCTTGTCGCATTTTATGCCATGCTAGCGGTGTCCAGCATAGCCAAAGTGCTAGCACTAAACCTGTCCAACCCAGCACTTGCCAGTAAACCATCAAAACTCCATCACTCTAGCTTGTTGCCACCACTGCCAACCCAGTAAGTCTCTTTTTTTCAAGTTAAAAAACCGTAACTAACCTGTAGTCAGATCAAAAAAATTGAGGGTACTAACTGATACTCTGTGGCACATGAATTACCAAACTCTCTCACTTAAAATCACAACTAAGGGACTGTTTGGGAAAAGAATTTTTAACTTTTGAGGCCACTATTATGGAAATGACTCACGCTCAGCGTCTTATCCTATCTAATCAATACTCTTTGATGTCACAGCTTGACCCACAAAACGCCGACAAATACGGTCGTCTACAAACCATTGTAGAACGTGGTTACGCACTGCAAATGCGCGAATTGGATAAAGATTTCGGCGATATGCCAGAAGAGCTTTGCCGTCTGGTCATTGATGTGATGGAAATGCACCATGCACTGCAAGAATCTTTCCGCATGCTAGAGACTGGCACGCGCTGTGAGTGTGATGTCGATGAACGTCGCCTTCAGTTCTGGGGCTTTGATGCAGCAACCGAAGCGCATTTGGTCAACTATGTTCGTTTCCTGACTGATGTTGAAGGTCTTTACCCTCAGTTCGACAAAGGGTCACACCACTTTAACAGCCAAATGCCGATGCTTGAGAAGTATCAGCGTATGCTGAAGGTATGGCGTAACTGTCCACGTCAATACCATTTATGTGGTAACGAACTGTGCCAGATCGTAGCCGCATAAGTTATCGAAATCAGCTTGAAGCCGCTCCTGTTGAGCGGCTTTTTTGTGCCCGATATGCACCGCGATTTTTCTCGGTTTCGTCGTTAATCTTGCGCCAACCCGCACCGGATTTGCCTACCCATGCCTCCTCGCGCCTTCATGAGAAAATTTGTTCGTTAACGACAAATTAATTTATTTGCACCACAACTAAAACGGTTGTCTAATCGCCACGCACCCGTTCTGGTTTAGATGATACCAAAGAGGTGTATCCAGGCGTCGAACAGCAATCACCAATCTCATCATTGCTGACGAAATATGCCTTGTTCTCTGTCATACCGTACCTGTTTGTCGTACGGCCTTTTATAGGAATGGCAATGAAATCTTTCGCAAAATCGCTTGATCAGGTCAATAACCTGGCCCCCGTTTGCGACGCCACAGCGACACTTCACCCGCACAACTGTTCCCAGCCCCTGTCAGCGCCTTCGCGCAGGAAACGGGCATCGTTAAAGCGAACACGAAGCGCGGATGCCGTCCTTCTTGATCTTTCGCTACAGATGCCTGAATAAGGTCTGCCTGCGTTAACCGCATCTGATAAATTTCTTTGGTACAAGTAAGCGTGATAGCACCACTTATTGGCTATCCGCATTCTTCTTGTGCCCGATCACCGCTGAGGAATAAACATGAGTGATTGGTCTATTAATGACGCCCGCGATGTCTACAACACACCGTACTGGGGTCAGGGATACTTTGACATTAATCCGCAAGGGGAAGTGATTGTTCGTCCTGACGTAAAACGTCCGGAGAACACTGTCGCGCTATCTACTCTGGCAGACGAACTGATTGCCAAAGGCGCTTCGCTGCCTGTTTTGGTTCGCTTTCCTGAGATCCTGCATCATCGCGTCGATAGCCTATGCGCCAACTTCAACGATGCGATCGCCGACTACGGCTACCTAGGTGAATACCTGCTGGTTTACCCGATCAAAGTGAACCAACAAGAAGCAGTTGTTAGCGAAATATTGAAAAGCCAATATGCCCGCCAACAGCGTCAGCTTGGGCTAGAAGCCGGCAGTAAACCTGAACTATTGGCGGTATTAGCCATGGCGCGTCAAGCAAGCTCAGTGATCGTCTGTAACGGCTACAAAGACCGTGAATACATCCGACTTGCCTTGATCGGCGAAAAGCTAGGTCATGAAGTTTATATCGTCCTTGAGAAGCTCTCTGAGCTAGATGTCGTGCTAGAAGAAGCCAAAGCATTGGGCGTGACACCACGTCTTGGCCTTCGCGCACGTCTCGCCTCTCAAGGCAAAGGCAAATGGCAAGCCAGTGGTGGCGAAAAATCCAAGTTTGGTCTTTCAGCATCACAAGTGCTGACCGTGATGGACAAACTGCGCCAGCACGACATGCTAGACACACTGCAACTGCTGCACTTCCACCTTGGTTCACAAATCGCCAATATCCGCGATGTACGCTCTGGTGTGGGCGAAGCCGCACGTGTTTATGCTGAACTCCACAAACTCGGCGCTGGTATCACCACCGTCGATGTGGGCGGTGGTTTGGCAATAGATTACGAAGGCACACGCAGCCAAAGCAGCTGTTCGATGAACTACAGCCTGCGTGAGTATGCCAATAACGTGGTGTATACCATTGGTGATGTCTGTAAAGAGTACGACATTACTATGCCGCGCATTATTTCTGAATCAGGCCGTAACCTAACGGCGCACCATGCTGTTCTCGTAACCGATGTGGTCGGCGTTGAGCGTTACCAACGTGAAGAAGTGTTTGCGCCAGAAGAGAATGCTCCGCAAATTCTTCACAACATGTGGCATTCATTTAAAGATCTTAGCCAGTCAGGCGATCAACGCTCATTGGTTGAGATTTACCATGACAACCAAAGTGACCTGTCCGAAGTACACATGCAGTTCGCCATGGGCATGGTTAACTTTGCAGAACGTGCTTGGGCAGAGCAAATTAGCCTGCGTATTTGTTACGAGCTCTCGTGCAAAATGTCGCCGAAGAACCGCGCACATCGCCCAGTGATGGACGAATTGAACGAACGCTTGGCAGACAAGTTCTTTGTGAACTTTTCGCTGTTCCAATCATTGCCTGACGCTTGGGGGATCGATCAAGTCTTCCCTATCTTGCCGCTCAGTAACCTTGATAAAGCACCAGAGCGCCGTGCAGTCATGCTCGATATCACCTGTGACTCTGATGGTGCCGTTGATCAGTACGTGGAAGGCCAAGGCATCGAAAGTACCCTTGCTGTTCCAGCATGGAGTGACGAAGAACCTTACCGCATGGGCTTCTTCCTTGTGGGTGCGTACCAAGAGATCCTTGGCGACATGCACAACCTGTTTGGCGATACCGACACCGCGGTGGTGCGCAGCTGCGCTGAGGGTGGTTTCAATATTGAATCTATCGATCGCGGTGACAGTGTCGACGACGTGTTGCGTTATGTTCACCTTGATCCGGCACAGTTCATGGTGCAATACCAAGAAATGGTCAAAGAGTATTTGCCAGAACAAGAACACGAAGCGATTCTTGCAGAAATGGCAGAAGGCCTAAAAGGCTACACTTACCTCGAAGACATTCGTTCACACCGTTAATTTTTGATTGCCCGCTTATGGCGGGCAATCTTATTTCATAGGGATTTTCACATGGCAACAATGGCCAACTACCCAGACTATTCGCTGTATTCCAATGCGTTCGGTTTCCTTCGTCAGCCTTTGGTTTTTCAACCACAAGGTTGTGACGCTGACGTGATTATCACAGGTGTGCCGTTTGACATGGCAACCACCGGACGTTCAGGCAGCCGCATGGGCCCAGGCGCTATCCGCCAAGCTTCTATCAATCTGGCTTGGGAAGGTAAACGCTGGCCGTGGGAGTTTTCTCTCACCAAAGAAATCAAAATGGCTGACTGTGGCGATTTGGTGTTTGATTGTGGCGACGCCGCGCAAATGTGTGAGCGCCTAGAAGCGCACGCCACCAGCTTGCTGGCTGAAGGCAAAACACTACTGACTTTTGGTGGCGATCACTTTGTTACCCTGCCGCTGCTACGTGCTCACGCCAAACAGTTCGGTGAAATGGCGCTGGTACACTTTGACGCGCACACAGACACCTACGACATGGGTAGCCAATACGACCACGGCACCATGTTCTATCACGCGCCAAACGAAGGTTTGATTGACCCACAAAGCTCAATCCAAATCGGCATTCGCACCGAGCACAGCCACAAACTTGGCTACCAAGTGGTAGACGCGGCAACAGCGAATGATTGGACTGCGGATCAAATCATCGAAGCGATCAAAACACGTGTCGGCGATCGTCCGGTTTACCTCACGTTTGATATCGACTGTCTTGACCCTGCTTACGCACCGGGCACAGGCACACCAGTGTGCGGCGGTTTGAGCACAGACAAGATCCTAAAGGTTATTCGTGGGCTTCAGGGCATTAACCTGATTGGCATGGATGTAGTAGAAGTCGCGCCAGCGTATGACCACGCAGAGCTAACGTCTCTAGCTGCTGCGACGATTGCGACCGACCTGCTTCATGTGTGGGCGGCGAATCGTAAGGCGAAGTAACCATAACTCGCTAACGAAAAACACCCGCTTAGGCGGGTGTTTTTGTATGTGCTCGTGGGTTGAAAGCTGTTTATTCGCTCAAGATCGTTTATGCCCCATTCGGTGTTGCCAACGTTAAAACACATCAGCCTCACCCCGAGTGGTTTCGATAGATTTTCTAATGATAAACAATAGGTTGGTAGCAATGCCACATCTTGTCAAAGGGCATCAGGATTGCATTTTCCCGATAGCTAACACTTCTTTTCCTTTCTAAAAGTGCCTGTCCCAGCAAGTACTAAAAGTAGAAGTCTAATGTTTCGCCTTTTTTATTGATGGCACGGTACAGGTAGCGCCATTTTCCCTTCACTTTTATGTAGGTTTCATCAAGTTGCCAAGAGGAGTCAGCGCCGATAGGTAGGTAGCGACGGAGTTTCATACGAAGTGCGGGGGAGTATTCAATAAACCACCGATAAATCGTTGAGCGGTTCACTAAAATCCCTCTTTCCGCCAACATATCACTGACGTTGGCATAACTCATGGGTGTTGAGCCATACCAACGTAGCGACCAAAGGATGATTTCAGGCGCTAAGTGTTTCCATTTGAATTCGTTGTTGGCCATTGACTACCCATCCGCTAAGGCGATATGAATATGTTGGGTCAAGAGGGATTTTTTGCAACAAGCCCGATATTATGTCAAACACAATATGGTGTTTGACGGTAAATTCACAAGGAGGTGAGGCATGAAAATGAAAAGCTATCTATTTTCTGCTTTCGTGATATCTACGTTTATTTTTTTTTTGAGTAACAATGGGCGGCCGACCGTGTTACCAGAGCCAGTAAATGAATGCCCCGATGGCGTTCAGATGCCTGCTGGTCTAGTCGGTAGATGGTCCTATGAGGAAACTGTGAGCCAAAACTTAACAATAACGCACTATCTGGAAATCAATGACGGATGTACAATATTGAGGTATTTCACTGGTGATAAACATGCAATGCGAGCACATAAGTGGTATATGAAGAATGTCTTTGATGAGCCGGGAAATTACGTTTGGTTTTTCTCCCCTTATTTCATTGTTACTAGTGTCGATGAGAACAATTCCCAATTTTTCCTTAAGGAATGGTCAGGCGCGTATCAAACTATAAATCAGAGTACGGGTAAAACCCATAACACTTCTTATCGATCATATCCTGGGAATTTGAATAGTTACACTTTAACAGACTTCTATTTCAATAATAAACTTGACTTATGGGGAGACGAGTGGACCCAATAGCTTGTGTGTCCAACCTATGGATCCACTTCTTCCATCATCAGTTCATCGCTCTGAATAGTAGCTCTGAGTACTCACACCCTACCGAGCCATCTCAACTCAAGCGCCAACAAGCCTAACCACTGTAACCACTAGGGGGAGCGCCATTTCCTCCGGTGAGGGATGCAAAGTTTGAAGCAGCAAGATTTGTATTCAAGAGCGGGACACTGAAACAGTGACTACTTTCTTCGGACAACGAGTAAATATCACCAACTATCAACCAGTAAAATTGGGCTTTAGCAGCAAAGATCAACGTGTGTTAGCTGGCTTAGAATTTACTACGTGGGTAGATATTGATATGCATCTAGAGCAGCACTGGCCGCCCCTTGAGTGTGAACAAAGAAAACCTATTTGCTTTATTGATACCGAAGAATTGCCAACGCATTGCCAGTTACTACACCGAAAACATCAGCGGTACCCAACTCGACCGCCCAGAGCTAAATCGCCTACTCACTGACACACAGGCAAACGACATCCTGCTTGTTGAGCAAATCGACCGCCTGACCCGCCTTAACGACCACGACTGGAAACAGCTCAAGCGCATGATTGAGGAAAAAGGCATACGCATTGTCAGCATGGATGTACCAACCAGCTGGCAGGCACTCGACAATAACGCACTCACCCACAATGATCCCATCATCAAGGCCGTGATCGATGCCATCAACAACATGCTGATAGAGCTGATGGCTGCCATGGCCAGAAAAGATTACGAAACAAGAAGAGAACGACAGCGCCAGAGCATACAAACCGCCAAGGCCGCCGGAAAGTACAAAGGCAAGCAAGCCGACACCGAACGACACCAGAAAGTGAGAATCTTTAGAGAGAAAGGCCTCAGCCTGAGAGAAATAGCAGAAGCGACCGGCTATAGCCGATCGCAGGTTTGTAGGATTTTAAAGGTTTAAACCAACAAAGTTAGTACTACCTAGAACCAATCTTGAATACAGTC
Organism: Enterovibrio gelatinilyticus; assembly: GCF_028683095.1. Lineage (GTDB taxonomy): Bacteria > Pseudomonadota > Gammaproteobacteria > Enterobacterales > Vibrionaceae > Enterovibrio > Enterovibrio gelatinilyticus. Next base: position 66,051 of record NZ_JAJUBC010000016.1, read on the forward strand.
TTTGAATAAATCCCACATATTTGTTTGGGCAAACAGTTCAAATAAAGATCGAGCTGAAAAATTGATAAAAATAGCACGCAGCACGTTAAGCCAACTCTGACGTTTCATACGTCTCCTTAAAAAGTTTTTTGCGTTTAAACTCCCCGAGATCTAAAATCGACTTGAACGTTACGAAATCTGTCTCTCAGGGATGGTTTCTTAACATGACGACTCTTGGTTGCCGCCAAGGTCGTCACTCTCACTTTCCTGTCTTATGCCCTAATTTATTCCTCCAAAACTGACTAATACCCCTTACTAAATCGTTTAGCAGCCGTTATCAAATGGCTTGTAACAAGACCTTTCAGGTACGACTAGCTAATGGAGCAGATCAAACCACTATATCGTGTGATCTTCAAGGCTTGACAATTGTCTCTATGAATTTTCTTCTTCTATTCACCTCACCTTGCTTGAACCCCCAGCCCTTGCACCGTATCCTTGCCGCTCATCCATTCTTGTCGAAACATCACTATGTCATCTTATCTTTGCCCACTGTGTCAGCTTCCGCTTAAGCGCATTGAGCGCACTTACAAATGCACCAATAACCACCAGTTTGATGTGGCGAAAGAAGGGTATGTGAACCTTCTTCCGGTTCAGCATAAGCGTTCAAAAGATCCCGGTGATAACAAAGAAATGATGCTGGCTCGTCGTCAGTTTCTTAACGGCGGTCACTACCAGCCAATGCGCGATGCGGTGTGTGAGTTGCTTTCTGACTTACTAGCCGAACAGTCATACACCCAGCTTTTGGACATAGGTTGTGGCGAAGGGTATTACACCAGCCATTTTGCGCAGGCATTGCCTGTCACCAAGGTGCTTGGCCTCGACATATCCAAAGTCATGATCCGTCATGCCGCCAAACGCTATTCAGACTGCGAATTTCTTGTGGCATCAAGCCAGCGCCTTCCCTTCTCCGATAACCAGCTAAACGCTGTCGTGCGCATCTATGCGCCATGTAATGGTGAAGAATTGCAACGCACCGTCAAAGACAACGGCGTGGTCGTCACCGTGACACCTGGGCCTCGCCACTTGTATCAATTAAAGGCGGGCATTTACGACGAAGTGAAACTTCACGACGTGCCTGTCGAAGCGCTTCCGGGCTTCGAATTGGAGACGGAAACCAGCGTCGCTTATCCCATGACACTAAACAGTGAAGATGCGACCACATTGCTTCAAATGACGCCGTTTGCATGGCGAGCACCTGACGCGTTGTGGCAGACATTAAAAGAGACTGAGCAGTTTGACTGTGAAGCGGATTTCACCCTGCGCGTTTATCGCAAGAAAGCCTAAAAAGCAGAAAAATGCGGGTATAACGCAACAAAGCAATCATCCACATTTTCGGTCATACTGGTGCGTATCTCCTGATATTCAAGGTCATGAATTCATGTCGATACGCGCATTCTCCACAGCATTCATTCTCGCGACGCTTTTAGGTTGCACTCACCCGCTTACGCCGAAAGAAACACCCGCCCCCACAGGCACACTTTACGACTACCAAATCGAGTCCTCCAATGGTGTTCCTTATTCGCTCAACGAACTCGCCAATGCACTGAGTGACGCTGACGTCATATTGGTAGGAGAATGGCACACACACCCCGGTATTCACTTATTCCAAGCGCAGTTGCTTGCCACCCTCTCAGCGCGTTACCCCGCCACAGCACTCTCTATGGAGCAATTTTCACGACCAGACCAAAGCGTGATAGATGGTTACCTTCAAGGTGATTTTGGGGAGAGCGTACTGTTGGGAAAAAGCGAGAAATGGCCAAACTACGCCAGTGATTATCGCCCCTTGATTGAAATCGCCAAGACCAATGCGCTGCCTGTTATCGCAGCAAATACCACACAAGAGATCGTCCGTTGTCTTGCCGCTAAGGGTGAAGGCTACCTTGATACATTGCCAGAGGAAAAGCGACGTCACGTCGCGAACAGGCTATCGAGTGAGGCCTCCCCCTACAAAGAAAAGTTCTTGTCTGTAATGTTCCACGGCGATGAAGAGAAAACCAATAACCAGTATTTGGCGCAAATCGCGTGGGATGACACCATGGCAGAAAGCATGGTTGCGTTTTTAGCAGAAAATCCGAATGACAAAGTGATGCACATTGCGGGCGCGTTTCATGTCGAAAATGGTTTAGGCATTGCCAGCCGCATGTTGGCGCGAAACCCCAACCTCAATATCGCCATCATTTCACCGCAAACCCAAGATGCGCCGCTGCCAAACGACGTTAAGGATTATCGATTAATCGTGAACCCTCTTCCCGAGCAATGGTTATCAGAAGAGGAGATGAATGCTGCGATTGGAACCATGCGCCATAGCCGCCGGAAAGCTCCAGATTGTTCCTGATTCAAGGCTCAAGGCTCAAGGTAAATAAAAACGTTCAGCCACTACAATTTCTCGATGTTTTTGAGGCTATGAGCCGCCTTGCCCAACACCGCTCTTTGATGCTCATCTGATTTCTTATTCCAATTCGCATACACCATTTTGGTTCTGGGGTTACCCCCAAAATCGTCTTGGTGTTTATCCATAAAATGCCAATACAGTGAGTTCAACGGGCAGGCATCATCTTCGGTGGTTTTCGTGACCTTATAGTGGCAGTTCGTGCAGTAATCGCTCATTTTCTTCACATAGTTGCCACTTGCTGCATAGGCTTTTGAGCCAACAATGCCGCCATCGGCAAACTGGCTCATGCCGCGTGTGTTGGGCAATTCCACCCATTCGATCGCATCGATATAAATCCCGAGATACCACTCATCCACTTGCTCAGGGGCAATGCCCGAAATCAGGCAAAAGTTACCTGTGATCATTAAGCGCTGAATATGATGGGCATACGCATAATCGAGTGACTGCTCAATCGCATGTTTCATGCAGGCCATCTTGGTGTTGCCCGTCCAAAACCATGACGGTAAATCACGCGTCGCAGACAAACTATTGAGATTGGCGTAGTCGGGCATGTTCGCCCAATAGATGCCACGAATGAATTCGCGCCAACCGATGATTTGCCGCACAAAGCCTTCCACCTGCGCCAAGCTAATGTCATTAGGTCGTGTTTGGTAATGGTAAACCGCCATCTCCACCACATGCTGTGGGCTGAGTATTTTGCTGTTAAGGGCGAAGGACAACCTTGAGTGATACAAACTCCATTGTTTGCGCTGGCCTTCTTCATCGGCCAGCCCTGTCATCGCATCTTGGAAGCGTCCAAAGTTGGGTAAGCAATACTGGCAGAAGAAAGCCAGTAACGCCTTCGCTTGCGTGCGTGTTGTCGGCCATAGCAGGTTTGAGTCAGGCTTTCCGATCACCTTGATGTTGTGGCGTTCGATACGCGCGAGAATGTCAGTGACATCATGACCAAACAGCAGTGGTTCTGGTACATCGTCGATGTCTTTCGCTTTGAGTTTGTTTCGATTGTCAGCATCGTAGTTCCATTGTCCGCCTTCAGGTTTTTCGCCGTCCATCAACACATTGAAGCGCACACGCATCTTGCGGTAGAAGGCTTCCATACGGTGTCGCTTACCTTGTTTAAAGTCGCGGGGAAGTTCTTGGTCAGAAAGGTAGAAATGCTCTGACTCAACCACATTGGAAGCAATAGACAACGAGGATGCAAATACCGACAGTTGTTCCCTCAGACGATACTCATCCGGCAATTGGTATTCGAATGCACTCACGCCATGTTGCTCGATAAGTTGGGTCAGCAAAGCAGGTAAATCCGAAAACGGCGCGGTGTCGTCCAAGGTGAGGTGCAAGACTCTGTGCCCTGCGTGTTGCAATGCCTGTGCGAATGCAGACATGGCGGCGAAAAAGGCACAGACCTTTTGTACATGATGAGGCACATAGCTGGCTTCTTGGTGAAGCTCGGCGATGACATACAAGGTGCTGTCATCCTGCTCGCGAAACCAAGAATGGCTGGCATTGAGTTGGTCACCCAAAATCAAACGCAATCGAGCGGCTTTCGTTGTCATTTTTATCTCGCTAGCTAGGATTTTTTTGCTGACTGGATTTCTTTGGAGTTCGGCTTCCCGCACATCGCTTCGAGCAATACTTCACTTCGTCCCACACGCGCTCCCACTTCTTGCGCCACGTAAAAGGGCGTTGGCACACCGCACAGGTTTTCTTTGGTACGTCCGGCTTCTTCATTCAGCCTTCTTGATTCAGTATTCTTCACTCAGTGTGCGCCAATCTTTTAATCTGGCCTTACATGTCGTTTGAGTAATCGATGCGCTTCTTGCTGAACATCCGGCAGTTTGCGCCATCGCCACAGCAGCGCTTGAGCTTCTGAATAGCTTTGCTTCAAATCAACGATAGGCTCGGGGTAGTCCGAACCAATATTCACCGCATACATCATTTGTTCCATGGGAGAGAGCTGCCACGGCGAATGCACAAGCGGAGCAGGGATTTCAGCCAGTTCAGGAAGCCATGTTTTCACAAATATCCCGTCAGGGTCTTTCTCCTCACCTTGCTTTACGGGGTTATAAATACGGATGGTATTAATGCCTGTCACGCCAGCCTGCATTTGAAATTGGCTGTAGTGAATACCGGGCTCAAAATCGAGGAAGACACTCGCGAGATGTTTAACGCCAAGACGCCAATCAAGTGCTAGGTGATGGCACAAAAAACTCACCAGCATGGCGCGCATGCGGAAATTCAAGTAACCCGTCGCGTGCAAGCAACGCATGGAGGCATCCACCATGGGAAAACCTGTTTTACCTTCCTTCCATGCTGTCAATCGTCGCGGTGCTTCCGCCCCCGTCACCCTTGGTAATTCAAGATAGCCACGATTCACTGGTTCAAATTCCATGCTGGCTTCACTTTCAAACTTCTGGATGAAGTGACAGTGCCAATGCAAGCGGGAACTCAACGCGACCAAAGACCGCCGCCAGCCCTTCTTATTCCAATTCCCCAGCACAATTTGATACACCTGACGAAGACTCAAATTACCCCACGCCAAGTAGGCGGAAACGCGTGAGCAATGGGTTTGACTTAGCGTTGGGCTAGATAGCGAGTAAGCATAGTCTTTCCCTCGGCCTTCAAAAAAACCGTTGAGCATTTGCCACGCGGCCTGCTCGCCACCGTGTTGAAAACATCCGGCATGCTCACCGGGCTTAACGTAGTTCGCAATTTGGGCTGGTAGGACTTCCGGTTCAACAGACGCCCAATGCACACATTGGATATCGCAGTTCGCCTGCGGGGCACGCATCACTTTTTGCCAATGTTTGTCCCATGTTTGCCTATTCGTAAGGCCGCGGATGACCGCGCCGAATGGGGTTTCATTCCACACGACCGAGTGCTGCTCACACCACGATTTAACGGAGATATCTCGCTCGAAAGTGTTATTGAGCCCCACTTCTTGATGTGAGAAAAGGTGAGCGATACCAAATGTTTGGTGGATAGTGCTCAGGGTATCTACTGCGTCTCGGTGAGAGACCAACATCGCCCCTTGGGGCAGGCGTGCTTGCATGTCTTGCAGGGATTGACCAACGAACCGCCAATGACGTTCATCGTAATGAGGGTCATCAATCAGCATGGGTTCAAAGCTATACATCAAGAGTACAGGCAACCCAGATTGCGCTGCTCGTAGCAAGGGTTCGTGATCAGTAAGTCGTAAATCTCGCTTTAACCAAACAACAGAAATCGCCACTCGCGCTCCTTGTTCTTTTCGTCGAAAACTTGCCAATACATCGCGTTAGAATTCCTGACATGAGCCATGGCAAGCTGACATTATGGGTGAGTATCTTTGTGACTATTGGTTCGACATCTGACGTCTTTTCTTTTGATGCTTTCTTAAAGAACCTACGAAGCGAACAAGCAATTAGATTGTTAGGGGCATAAAAGTACAGGTCTTGTCGGGTGAGTACTGCTAAGACATCGCAAAGAAATGAAACGCGTAGGTAAACGAGAATGCAAACCATGTATTACTATTTAGACGAGCTACCAATCGTGGCAAGTAATGATGGGCAATGATTGCTCGTTTGGGTGTCGAGCATTAGCATTTCGCCATATATCAAGATACGGAGATCGACGTGAAAACAAACATGTTAGCTTTTTTGGTTACATCAGCACTCATATCGTTCACTGCTCACGGTGAATATTCAGGAACAGCAACGGTTATCGCGGGAAGCGCTGACGTAAAAATTGAAAATTTGTTTACATGCGAAAACGGAAAGTCTCGCCCATCACCGATTGGTGAAAAACAAAGTGATGGGAAAACGTTCGTCGTACCCGCTGACGTGCAGTACGACGAACCAAAGTTTGCCACCAATCTTTACGATCAGTGTTCAAACGTTAAACCAGACTCTCTGGCTGATGTCGATGTTTCGGCAGTACCTGTTGTTGAAGTCGATAGCGATGGCGAGATAGTGATGGGGTATATTTTTGCGGACAATTACTTCGAACTCTACATTAATGGCACCTTAATCGGTGTTGACCCGGTGCCTTTTACGCCATTCAATTCCAACATTGTTAGCTTCAAAGTCAACAAGCCGTATGACATCGCCATCAAGGTGGTGGATTGGGAAGAAAACTCAGGACTGGGAAGCGAAAATAACCGTGGAAAGCGTTATCACGCGGGCGATGGTGGCTTAATCGCGAGCTTTACTGACGGAACAAAAACCAATGGTGATTGGTCAGCACAGACGTTTTACACGTCGCCGATTACAGATCTCAATTGTGTTGAAGAAAACGGCCAACATCGAATCACTGCGAACTGCGACACGGACGGTTATGACAGTTACGTGAAAACCTACTCGCTGCATTGGGATGTGCCAAACGGCTGGAAAACCAATGACACGTTCAAGGCTTGGCCAAAAGCCACGGAATTCACTGAAGATGACATTGGCGTAAACAACAAAAAAGCCTACATGAACTTCCAAGAGCAATTCACTGGCTCGGGTGCGGAATTCATTTGGTCAAAGAACCTTGTTTTAGACAATCTTGTTCTATTCAGATATTCAGTGAAGTAACTGACAGTCAACGTTTACTCCAAACATGTAAAACCGAAGATCTAAAACCAAACGTCAAAAATCAAAAAAGCGCCTTGGTCTCCCAAGGCGCTTTTTCGTTTACATTCATGCTAGCTGATGTGTTAGAACCAGCGCTCCAGTGACGATTTATCCAATTGCTTGAATGCTCGGTTTAAGGTTTGCGCAAGTTCTTTGTAGCGAGGTTGGCTTTTGATTGGCTGCATTGCGCCACCTTCACTCACAATTTTCTCATGAAGCTCACGATACCAACCCGCCAAAGCTGGAGGCAATTGGGTGTCGCGACGTCTTCCTAACCACCACATCCCCTGCAGGGGCATACTCAATGCAAACAACGCCATGATCATTGCCTGAGGCAATCCTGCGTAGTTATTGAACGCCATTTGTATCAGCACACTGATGACCGCAACAGCAGGCATCACTTTGACAGCAAACTGTGTTGCTCTTATTACCCTATTTTCAGGGAACATGGGAGCCAACTCCTTTCGGACTGGCCATTCGGTCATATACTTCTGACCATCACGAAAACTGTTCCACATCGATTTTTTGCTCATACGGCGCATACCTCTCAGCGATGTCTCTGTATTATCAGCTAAAATCCTGCCGCAACCTTTAAAATAAAGTTTAAAAACATTAATTCAAATCAATAATGACTCAAAAGTTTTTGTTATCTGCCGCAAGTATCGCTATTCTTAGCCGACCTAAATCAATTGTTGCTCGGATTTGATTATCTCGCAACCACAGAAACGCCATATGGATAACCGGCAGCGCAACAAATCACCAGAAAGGTGAGCGCAGTAGGTGAGTCTGTCTGGCGTTTTTCGTTGCATATCAGGGACCGATGGGCGATGCATCTATTCCGCGACAAATTTTTTGCTTATTGCTTTTGTGAGAAGGTTGGTGAATTTTTTTTCAACTATCCTTCTTCGAATAGTTAACACACTCTACTTTACACGAATAGGTAGTCTCAAATGTCTAAGCTGGTTCTTGTTCTTAACTGCGGCAGCTCATCGCTGAAATTCGCTATCATTGACGCACAAACAGGTGATGAGCACCTGTCTGGTCTGGCTGAGTGTCTGCACCTGCCAGAAGCTCGCATTAAGTGGAAATTGGACGGCAAACACGAAGCTCAACTGGGCGAAGGTGCTGCACACAAAGAAGCACTGAGCTTCATCGTTGAAACCATTCTGGCTTCTAAGCCTGAACTGGCACAAAACTTGGGCGCAATTGGTCACCGTGTTGTTCACGGTGGCGAGCAGTTCACTCAATCTGCACTTATCTGTGACAGCGTTCTGAAAGGCATTCAAGATGCTTCTAGCTTTGCACCTCTTCACAACCCAGCACACCTTGTTGGTATTGAAGCGGCTAAAGCTGCATTCCCAGAGCTGAAAAACGTTGCAGTATTTGACACTGCGTTCCACCAAACTATGCCAGAAGAAGCGTACCTATACGCGCTTCCGTACAAGCTGTACAAAGAGAACGGTATCCGTCGTTACGGCATGCACGGTACTTCTCACTTCTTCATCGCGCAAGAAGCAGCAAACCTACTTGGCAAGCCAGTTGAAGAACTAAACATCATCAACTGTCACCTAGGTAACGGCGCATCTGTATGTGCTATCAAAAACGGTAAGTCTGTAGACACTTCAATGGGTATGACGCCGCTTGAAGGTCTGGTAATGGGTACCCGTTCTGGTGACCTAGACCCAGCAATCATTTTCCACCTGCACGATGCACTGGGTTACAGCGTTGAAGAAATCAACAACATGCTAACCAAAGAGTCTGGCCTTGCTGGTCTGACTGAAGTGACTTCTGACTGTCGTTTCGTTGAAGACAACTACGGCACTAAAGAAGAAGCAACGCGCGCGATGGACGTATTCTGTCACCGTCTTGCTAAATACGTTGCTGGTTACACTGCATGTCTTGACGGCCGTCTGGACGCGATCGTGTTCACTGGTGGTATCGGTGAGAACTCTGGCCCAATCCGTGAGCTAGTGCTAAACCGTCTTGGCCTTCTAGGTGTTGAAGTTGACCAAGAGCGCAACCTGAAAGCTCGCTTCGGCGGCGAAGGCGTTATCACTTCTGATAACAGCCGTGTTCCTGCGATGGTTATCTCTACCAACGAAGAACTGGTTATCGCTCAAGATACCGCACGTCTAGCTGCTATTTAATTAGCCACTGATGTGAACTTGCGGCTGATCAATGCGATCAGTCGTTTCAATTTGGCATAGTGAATGGCTAAATTGAACACCTCAACAAAGCCTGCTCTTCGCGGGCTTTGGTTTTGACATAGTAAAGAGGAATTATCCGTGTCCCGTACTATTATGCTCATTCCTATCGGTGCTGGCGTTGGCCTGACAAGTGTCAGTCTTGGCGTATTGCGTGCGATGGAACATAAGGGCGTTCGCGTTTCGTTTTTCAAACCAATCGCGCAACCACGTCATGGCGACAACCAGCCAGATCTGACGACCACCATTATCGAAGCAAACAGCGACATGAAAGTGGCAGAGCCACTGACCATGGCAAACGCTGAAGCGCTGATCCGTACTGACCAAAACGACGTGTTGATGGAAGAAATCATCGCGCGTTTCAAAGGCGCAACTGCAGGTACTGAAGTTGCACTGATTGAAGGTCTTGTACCGACTCGTAACCACCCATTCGCGAACCAAGTTAACTTTGAGATCGCGAAAACGCTAGGCGCAGAAATTGTTTTCGTTACCACTCCAGGTACCGACAACCCTGCACAGCTAAAAGAGCGCATTGAAGTTGCTGTCTCTAACTTCGGTGGTTCGAAGAACGAAAACATCTCTGGCGTTATCATCAACAAGCACAATGCACCTGTTGATGAAGAAGGCCGCACTCGCCCTGACCTGTCTGACGTCTTTGATGACGCGAACGCAGCGAAATCAGGCAACGTGGAAGTGATGGAAATCTTCAATTCAAGCCCAATCCGCGTTCTGGGTTGTGTGCCTTGGAGCATCGATTTGATTGCAACTCGTGCTAGCGATCTGGCTAAGCACTTGAATGCTGAAATCGTTAACGAAGGTGAAATCAACACACGTCGCATTAAGAGCATCACGTTCTGTGCGCGTTCTATCCCGAACATGGTTGAGCACTTCCGTGCAGGTTCACTGCTGGTAACTTCTGCTGACCGTCCTGACGTTATTGTTGCTGCATGTCTTGCTGCAATGAACGGCTTGGAAATCGGTGCTCTGCTTCTGACTGGCGGTTACAACATCCCAGAACAGTTGCGTGGCCTGTGCCAGCGTGCATTCGAATCTGGCCTGCCAGTATTCACGACCAAAGGTAACACTTGGCAGACGTCTTTGAACCTTCAAAGCTTCAGCCTTGAAGTCCCTGCGGACGATAAAGAGCGTGTTGAGTTCGTTAACGAACATGTGGCTAGCCACATCGACGGTAACTGGATTGAATCACTGTCTGTCGGTTCTAACCGTGCATTGCGTCTAAGCCCACCAGCTTTCCGCTACCAGCTAACTGAATTCGCGCGTAAAGCAGCGAAGCGTATCGTTCTGCCTGAAGGCGACGAACCACGTACAGTAAAAGCAGCGGCTATCTGTGCTGAGCGTAAGATTGCTGAGTGTGTGCTTTTGGGTAACCCAGAAGAGATTCGTCGTGTTGCTGCGCAACAAGGCGTTGAGCTAGGCGCTGGCGTGACCATCATCAACTCTGACGAAGTACGTGAAAACTACGTTGCTCGTTTGGTTGAACTGCGTGGCGCGAAAGGCATGACCGAAGTTGTTGCTCGTGAGAAGCTACAAGATTCAGTCTTCCTTGGCACCATGATGCTTGAAGCGGGTGAAGTTGACGGTCTGGTTTCTGGTGCGGTTCATACCACAGCAAACACCATCGTTCCACCGTTCCAAATCATCAAAACAGCCCCTGATGCCTCTATCGTATCGTCAATCTTCTTCATGCTTCTGCCTGATCAAGTATTGGTTTACGGTGACTGTGCGATCAACCCTGATCCAACGGCTGAGCAACTGGCTGAAATCGCTATCCAATCTGCAGACTCTGCTGCTGCATTCGGTATCGAGCCACGCGTCGCAATGATCTCTTACTCTACCGGTGAATCTGGTAAGGGTGCAGACGTTGATAAAGTACGTGAAGCAACGAAACTGGCACAAGCGAAACGTCCTGATCTGATCATCGATGGTCCGCTTCAGTACGACGCAGCGATCATGGAAAACGTAGCAGCATCGAAAGCGCCTAACTCGCCAGTAGCGGGTAAAGCGACTGTATTCGTATTCCCTGATCTGAACACCGGTAACACCACGTACAAAGCAGTACAACGTTCTGCTGACTTGGTTTCTATCGGTCCAATGCTTCAGGGCATGCGTAAGCCTGTGAACGACCTGTCTCGCGGCGCACTGGTAGACGATATCGTTTACACAGTTGCACTAACTGCGATTCAAGCGAAACAAGCTGACGACGCGGAAGCAGCTAAATAAGCCACGCGCTTATTGGTAAAAAAAAGCCGATGCTGATGCATCGGCTTTTTTGTCGGTCGCGGTTTGTGATAATACTCATCCGCTACCCGTCTGTTTAACCCTGACCTATCGCCAATGCCGGCGTTGTTGCTGGCGTATCCCAAAGTTCAATCCACTCTGGTCGCGCATCAACCACTGTAAGAGAAATCCCGTCAGTATCCAATGTTGTTGCAAACGTCCCCACGAGGGTTCGCGCAACGGGCATGCCCTTTTCAGCCAGTACTTTTTGTGCTTCTTCTAAAGCAAGATCCAGATCAGCAGCAAGGGCAGCACCCAAGCCATTGACCATCAAGATAGGCTGAGACGATACGGCTTCCAAAGATTGCAGAATATCGTCGATCATTTTGGGAATGAGAGCATTGATGGGCGATCTGGGAATACGTGAAATACCTAACTCACCATGTATACCCACACCATATTCCACTTCGTGGCTTTCTAAAGACCCAGCCATTTTTCGAAAGGAGCATGTCGAAAAAGCAACGCCGATTGTTCGCGTGCGAGAAACAATGTCATCACCCAGTTCAGCCAAGGCCTCAAGCGTCAAGCCACGCTCTGCGGCAGCGCCCAGCATTTTTTCTACCACCACCACGCCCGCCAGCCCTCGCGCGGAATCCCTATCCGATTGCGTCGCGTCATCGTTGACGAGAACCATCAAAGTATCACTCTCCGAGAGCTCTGCTGCTATTTCAAAGTTCATCCGATCCCCTTGATAATTTTTCACGATCAAAAGGACGCCCTTACCGGTATCAGATTGGTGAATAGCGGATGTGATTTGATCGGGAGAAGGTGACGTAAATATTTCGCCAGGGCATGCTGCATCAAGCATTCCTTCGCCCACAAACCCCGCATGCAGAGGCTCATGACCCGAGCCACCGCCAGAAACCAATGCCACTTTGTTTTTCTGATAGTGAGGATGTCGAAAGACAACCAAAGGATCCCACTGAATGACGATGTTATCTTGATGGGTCTGTTCAAATTCCTTTAGACGGCTTTTTACAGAAATGTCTTTGCTATCCTTTGCCATTTGATTTCGTCTCAATCTTCAAGAGATTCGAACTAAGGTGTTTTAACCTTTTCAATCGTTGCCACTAACTGCTTAGTATAATCTTGAATTGCCTTTTTGATGGCAGTGTTGCTTTTCTCACTCCCCATATCCGGGAATGAAACAGAGCAATGAACCATCTGTATTTTCTTACTCTCTAACGCCGACCGATTCGGATGAGCCTCAATATATGCGGCAAGAAACAGACTCTCCTGCTCATCTGAAAACATGCAGACATCAAAAATCGTGGGAATGTGTTTAAACGGGATCGGCGTGTTGTACTCAGGGTTTGATATCTGAGAAATGAAACTACGATTTTTTCCTAACGCCTCCGCCAAGCGCTGCCGAATACCAGAAGGACGCTGTTCGATAACGGTTCTAAGGATGATTTTGTATTTAGAAACTTTTGACCCTTCAATGCTCATGCATTACCACTCGTGAAACCCAATATGACAAACTCTATGTGCATGGTGTTATCCATCTAAATGAGAGAAATCAGCATATCAGATGCAAGATCAATCACCAATTGGATAGCCTATTATCCATTTTCTTATTGCTGACAATCGACACCTTCAAGACAACCCACGATCGCAGACATCGCAGCGTTCTTATCTCGTCCTGATGCCCGAATGTAAACGGGGCACGCCGAGCGTAGCTTTAATTTCACCAAAGCAGCCTGACGTGTTGCACAAACCCAAGGGCCGTCGACCGTTTCAGATAACTCAACCTTCGCGTCAAATCCTTGCATTAAGCGAGATAATTGAGCGGCTGGGCGCACATGGAGGTCAAAACCTCCTGTTAGCCAAATCTTGGTGTTCAAATGCTCTTCCATTACCCACCAGCATGATTAAGTTCATTTGCCGCCAATTCAACTTGCTTAAGGCTTCCCCCTGCGACGGCCTTATAAGAAGCCACGATAACGCCTTCGACAAGTGGCGCATCGATAATTCTGACCACTTTGGCTTTTTCTGGCGAAAGCAGCTCAATCGCAACTTCACTGTTAAGTTCCGTGCTGCCCATATCAACAAAGATCGCGACGCCCGCGGGAGACCACACTGATATTATCGCGTTATAAATGGCATCAGCATGACAACCGAGCTGACCGTCAGCCGCTCCCCCCGTCCATGCGATAGGCACTGCGTCGGTCACTATTTGTGTTGCCATATCAGCAACGCCTTGCGCCACGAGCCGCGAGTGCGAAACGATCACTAAGCTAATCGGATTGTTCAAGGTTCGTCATCTCCATCATTCCATTCATTGCGGCTTTCAGAGCCAACATACTAGAGCAAGCGCCGGGATCGATATGCCCAACGCTTCTCTCACCTAGGTATGCCGCTCTCCCTTTCTTCGCAAGCAGGTGTTTTGTGTTTTCACAGTGGGTTTCAGCGAGGTGCTGAACAATCGTCAGCGCTTCAACGCCGAGTGCTTTCGTATCAAAATGCCAATACGCGGCAAAAGGTACCAGCACGTCCAACATGGTTTTATCACCCAGCGCGGACTTCCCTCTTCGTTCAACCGATACAACCCCAAGATAAAATGCCTCATCAATGGGTTTACCTTGGTTGACTGCCTTACCCCAGGTTAAAAACAAGGTGCCATACAAGGCGCCTGAGGCGCCACCAATGTGCTTTAGCACGCATTCGCCTAGGGCCTTTAAAAAGGCACCATCCATTAGGTGTCGCCACTGCGGTAAGGCTTCCAAAACGGCTTCCGCACCCCTTGAGATGTTAAACCCATGGTCACCATCTCCAATCTCGACATCTAACTGCGTAAGCAGATCTTGATGAGCGAGCAGCTCATGGCACACTCTACTCACCACCTGCTCTCGCCATATCTGTTGACTAATAGGTTACCCCTTGCACTCTCTGTCCTGCTCTATCAAATAAAACGGGATGAACGAAATCAAACGACACACGCTCATTTGGGTTCAACGTTGTATTTGAAGGCACCAGCATTGTGATTTTCTCTTGATGAAAATCCAGATGCAGATGGCATTGGTCACCCAAATGTTCAACTCGTCGCACCACTGCCGAATACTTCCCTTCCCCGCTCGCCTTTAATGACAAATGCTCGGTTCTCACTCCAACAAACGCCACGTTTTCCTCAGAAAAATGCTCATCGAAACATTGCTTCGGCAACACATTGATTTGAGGTAACCCCAATCTCGTCGCGACATAGTCACTGTTTGGGTTGCTATAGATTTCCTTTGGTGTCCCTACTTGAACAATCTCACCGTCTTTCAATACACCAATACGATCACCCAGCGTCATGGCTTCAATTTGATCGTGTGTGACATAAAGTATAGTGGCACCAAGCTCTTGCTGAATCCTCTTCAGTTCAACCCTGAGATCCGCACGCAGTTTTGCATCCAGTGAAGATAAAGGTTCGTCCATCAAATACAGCGCAGGACGGCGAACTAACGCACGTCCAATAGCAACGCGCTGCATTTCACCACCAGACAGTTTCGTTGCTTTATTTTGCAGTTTGTGACTAATCCGCAGCACTTCAGCCACTTTACCGATACGCTTTTTAATGTCGGCCTCTGGCATATTTCGGACTTTGGAACGCAGTGGAAATGCCAAGTTGTCATAAACACTCATATGCGGGTAAAGCGAATACTGCTGGAAAACGAAAGCAACATCTCTCTCAGAGGGAGCCACAGAATGCATGTTTCGATTGGCTAAAATGATATCGCCTTCGTCACACTTCTCTAGCCCTGCCGCCAAACGCAATAAGGTCGTTTTCCCTGCGCCTGTTGGCCCAAGCAGCACCATGAACTCACCTTCTTTAACGTCTAAATTGATTTGCTTCACCGCTTCAATATCACCAAAGCGTTTACAGACGTGATTAAATTTAAGCTTTGTCATGGTATGCCTCCTCATAGCGCGTGTTCATTATTACTTGATCTGTCTCGCGATCGAATATCGAGGTATGTTCAGGGTCTAACTGAAGATAAACTTGCTGGCCTCGCTCAACAGCGATATAGCTATCAACACGCGCTTTTAACGTTCCAATTGTTGAATTAATGGTCAGTACTTGTGTTGTTCCCAAGTATTCAACAGCATCAATCATTCCTTTTAAGTGGGAGAACTCAACCAGTGATACATGCTCAGGGCGGACGCCCAATGCCAGTTTCTTGGTTTGAACCCCCTCGACAATGCGCGCAACGGCAATCTTGATACTGTTGATGCAGACAGAGTCTGCTCCCTGCGCAACGTTCCCTTCAAACTCAATGATGTTCATTGAGGGTTCCCCGAGAAATTTGGCGACAAATATGGTGTTGGGAAAATCGTAAATAAACTGTGGCGCTCCCACTTGTTCTATCACGCTATGGTTCATCACCATGATTTTATCGGCCATCGACATCGCTTCTAATTGGTCATGCGTGACATAAACCGTGGTTGCCCCCATTCGATTGTGCAGCTCTTTGAGCTCCGAACACATCAGGTGGCGAAACTCACTGTCCAACGCACCTAAAGGCTCATCCATCAAAAAAGCCTGTGGTTTTCGGATGATTGCCCTACCCAGCGAAACGCGCTGTTTATCACCGCTCGATAACCCACCGACAGGGCTATCTAGAAGATGCTCAATACGTAAAATGTCGGCCACTTCCGCGACCCGTTCTTTTATTTCCGCTCTCGCGACACCCTGACACTTCAGCGGGAAGCTGATGTTTTGACGAACATTCATGTGCGGATAGAGTGCGAACATCTGAAAGACAAACGCAATATCTCTCTGGCTTGCGCGCAGAAATGAAACGTCATCGCCTTCGATTTTTATTTGGCCTGAGGTAGGTAACTCCAGCCCTGCAATCATCCTTAATGTGGTTGTTTTCCCGCACCCAGAAGGACCGAGTAAGACAAAAAACTCACCATCATTAATCGTAAATGTCGAATTTTTCACCGCGACAAAACGATCAAATCGTTTGTGCAAATTAGCCACTGTAATATCAGCCATAAACTTCTCTCCTATTCTGGAAAATGGCTGACAATCAGAAAGCTGACTGTGCCGAACAAAATGACGCTGAACGAATATGTAAATGCGGTCATGACAAAAGGTTGCATCAGCATAAAGATGCCAAGCCCTATCAATACGCATGAGACATTTTCCAAGAAACCTCTACGCAGGTAGCGGCTGGTTAATAATCTATTTTTCATTACTTCCTCACTGCTCCAAACGTAATTCCTCGCAACAGGTGCTTTCTAAGAACCACGGTAAACACAACAATTGGGATGAGGAACAAAGACGTGCCTGCTGCAACAGCCGGCCAATCAAGCCCTCCTTCACCGATAATGATGGGGATGAATGGCGGTGCGGTTTGGGCATTACCACTGGTCAGCAGTAGTGCAAACGCATATTCATTCCACGCAAACACCAAACAGAAAATGGCGGTAGACGCGATGCCCGTTGCCGCTTGTGGTAACACCACTTTGATAAAGGCTTGAAATCGGCTGTATCCATCAATCATTGCGGCTTCTTCATACTCTCGCGGGATCTCATCAATAAAGCCTTTGAGCAACCACACCGATAAGCTGACATTGACCGCGGTATACAAAATAATCATCCCAAGATGGGTATCTGATAGCCCTAACTGCCGATACATCAAATAGATAGGGATGGCGACCGCAATGGGTGGCATCATTCGCGTCGACAGAATAAAGAACAGCAGATCATCTTTTAGCGGCACCTTAAATCGTGAAAAACCATACGCTGCTAACGTTCCTAGGAAGACGGCTAGAAATGTCGAACCGAAGCCGATGATCATCGAGTTGGTATACCGCCCTAAAAAGCGAGAAGGCCCCGTAATGACCATGTTTTGGTCACGAACGATTTCGTCATACCACGTCGAGGGTGGCGGCAACGATGCCATGTGCTCTTCGGTTTGACGCGAACGACTGGTGAACAAGTTAACGTACCCCTCTAAGCTGGCTTCGAATGTCACTTTAGGAGGGTAAGCAATAGCATCAGACGGCGACTTAAAGCTCGTCATCAATATCCATATCAGCGGAGCAATGGAAATCACACCGTAGAAAATGACTACCGCAGCTGCCATTTTTTTTGAGCGTCCGCTTGGCTCAATTACAGAAAATGCAGAATCACTCATCGACTTTTCACCTTATTCATCGCTTTAACATAGATATTTGCGGCACCAAATACGGTGACAAACAAAATAACGGCGAATGCAGAGCTATAGCCCGTCTTCCATTTTTCAAATGCTTCCCGCTTGAGGTTAATTGAGGCCAACTCTGTTATTGACCCAGGGCCTCCCGAGGTTAGCTGCACAACCATGTCAAACATTTTGAAGTTCTCTATTGCTCGGAATAAAATGGCTAACATCAAAAATGGCATCACCATCGGCAGAGTAATCGAGAAAAACTGACGTATATTTGAAGCACGGTCTACCTCGGCTGCTTCATAGATACTGCCCGGTATCGACCTCAACCCAGCGAGACAAATCAGCATCACATAGGGTGTCCACATCCATGTATCCACTAAGATGATCGACCACGGCGCAAGTGTGGTATCGCCAATCATGTCGACGGGACCAACATCCACAAAGAAGTTAACGACGTAAGAAAAGACACCAGATTGTGGCTGATAGAGATAGGTCCAAAATGTCCCTACCACGGCGGGTGCCATCATCATTGGGATCAAAATCAAGGTCGTCCAAAAACTGTGACCTTTAAAGTTTTTATTAATGAGTAGCGCAAGACCAAAACCAATAGTGAATTGGAGAATCATCGTCCAGCTGACAAAGTGCATCGTCGCTTGGAGATACCCCCAAATATCCTCATCATTTAGGATTTTTATGTAGTTCTTTAACCCCACCCATTCCACATCACGATCAAGTCTGTTCGCGCGGTAATTGGTAAAGCTCAGATAGATCGTCCAAATGAGAGGGAAAATGTTAATGGCTAACAGGAGTAGAATGGTGGGAGAAATAAACCACCAGGCCATTGCACGGTCAGACATCGACCACGTCTTCCGTGACGAGCCCTCCAATGCGTTGACAACATTGCCAGCACTCTGTATTGACTTCATTTTATTTACTTCCATGGTGCAACCGTTTTTGCGAGTCACTGAAGTTAAGCAGAGAGAGCGAGGCTCTCCCTGCCTCGTAGGATTACAGCTGTCCGCCGTCTTCTAAGATTTCCTGCCAGTCATCTTTCAGTTTTTCAAGAGCTTGCTCTGGTGTGCCCTTGCCTGCGACGACATAGTCATGAAGTCTTTTTTGCATTGCCTGAAGAAGTTCTGCGTAGTTCGGCTCCTGCCAAAAATCTTTCACGTTTGACATCGCTTCAACAAAGTCGGCGGCAAAAGGTGCAGTACTCGCAAAATCGGGATGCTCAACCACCGCTCGGTGTGCAGAGTAGCCACCCAGTGTCCACCAGTCTGATTGCACCTGAGGTTGGGCGAACCATTTGATGTATTGCAACGCTAAGTCTTTCTTATCCGAATAAGAAACCACAGAGATGCCTTGCCCACCCAGTGTTGAACCTTCGGTAGTTTGTTTTGGGTTTAAGAAAAAGCCCGAGTTTTCACCCCCAACGTTGGGGTCTTTGACAATGCCAGGGAAGAAGGCGAACCAGTTCATTTGCATGGCAACCTGACCTGATTTATACGCATCAAGATTTGCCACCATATAGGCATTCGAGTGGCCTGGCGGGGTGCAGCAATCATACAGTTCCTTGTATGCTTTCAGGCCTTCCGCCGCTTCCTGACTATTCACATAGCCTTCTAAATCATAAGGCTTGTTAGGGTTTTGATATTGAAAGCCATGTGCATAGAGCGCTGATGTCGCCCCCATGGTAATACCTTCAGAGCCACGTTCGGTGTAGATAGCCGCACCGTAGACTTTTTGGCCGTCAATCTCACGACCTTGGAAGAAGCTCGACACTTCTTTTAGCTCCGTCCACGTTTTAGGCGGCGTGAGGGCTCGTCCAAACGCCTTCTCAAATTGGCTTTGAATATCTTTTCTCGAAAACCAATCTTTACGATATACCCAACCCAATGCATCACCCATTGCAGGGAGCGCCCAGTAGTTGTCTGATCCTTTTGGCCAAGCAGAATATGCATCCACCGTTGCAGGGATAAAGTCACTCATGCTGATCCCTTCTTTTTCAAAGAAATCATTGAGCTTCATGTAGTGACCATTTTCCGCAGAACCCCCTATCCATTGACTGTCACCAATGAGCAGGTCGCATAGCTTGCCGCGTGAGTTCAACTCATTTTGGAAACGGGAAGAAAAACTCGTCCAAGGTACAAATTCGAAATTCATTTCGATACCTGTTTCAGACGTAAAGTCTTTTGAGAGTTCTACGAGCGCATTGGCGGGATCCCAAGCAGCCCAGCAGAGTGTTAAGGATTGCTCCGCACTCTGCGCAGCAGTACTACTTACTCCGAGTCCGATTGCTGTTACCGCAATGACGGCATTTAACTTTTGCCTTAATTTCATTTGATCAGCTCCTGTTGTTTCTTCCTTGAACCTTTTGGGTTCATGACAAACCTTGCCTAAGACCATCTTCATCGAGTCGTACTCTGGTACGTCACCGCAATTCAGGGTTTACCTCAAAGAAAACCATGTTCATAACCAAAGTTAACTAAACACACAAAAACACTGAACCAATACTTAACAAAATGCAAGTGACATTTAACTCAATTGCAACATAATGAAAATATTTTTTATTTTATTATTTTAAATTCAATAATTTACAAACAAACCATAGATAACAATAAAATTACATTATTGAGTTTTTCCGTAACAATGCTATGTTTACTCAATGGTTAAATCCAATAAAACTAAACCTTTTTGTTCAGTTTTAAACGCATAATGTTTAGTAATCAGGGAGTAAGATGAATGAGTCGTTTCTTTGCACATGACAACCAACACGTGCCTTTAGCTATCCAAGGCTACCTAGCAAGCAATGCCCATCGCCCACTCGCGATGTTGGAGGGAGAGCAGAGTATTAAAGTTGTTCTCAGGACTGATTGGGACAAAAGCAAGGTTGCCATTTTGTCTGGCGGTGGAGCGGGTCATGAGCCAGCACATGTTGGGTTTGTTGGACAAGGAATGTTAACGGCAGCGATTGCAGGGGACGTATTTGCCTCTCCAAGCGTTGAAGCGATACTACAAGCAATTA
Source organism: Enterovibrio gelatinilyticus (assembly GCF_028683095.1). Taxonomy (GTDB): domain Bacteria; phylum Pseudomonadota; class Gammaproteobacteria; order Enterobacterales; family Vibrionaceae; genus Enterovibrio; species Enterovibrio gelatinilyticus. The sequence goes on from NZ_JAJUBC010000016.1 coordinate 86,741, forward strand.
TCGCGACAACAGGTAAAAGCGGCTGTTTTCTAATCGTAAAAAGTTATACCGGTGACCGCCTAAACTTCGGCCTAGCGGCAGAAAAGGCACGCGCCATGGGTTATCAGGTCGACATGATCATTGTCGGTGATGACATTGCACTGCCCGATGTATCAAATCCTCGCGGCATTGCGGGAACATTGTTTGTTCATAAATTAGCGGGGCATCTTTCAGAGCAAGGGAAAAGTCTCGAAGAGATAGCGACAATCACGAAAGCAGCAACCCAAGGCATTCACTCCATAGGATTAGCGCTCTCATCTTGTGCATTACCTTATGATAAAACGGGTGAGTTTAAGTATGCACCGGAAATTGGGATGGGGATCCATGGCGAGCCCGGGTTCGAAACAGTCGACATCGCCAATGCCGAACAAGCCGTCAAAATGATGCTAAAAAAGCTGGCACCTTACACGGAAAATAACAACAAGCGCTTTGCCCTTTTAATTAATAACCTAGGCGCTACAACAGAGCTTGAGCTTCAAATTATCACTCAGAAAATTCTAGCCTCTCCCTTGCGGAATCAACTCGATATTGTATTTGAACCTGGTGCATACATGACATCACTGAATATGTATGGCGTTTCTTTGTCTTTGATAGCGCTAGACGACACCATTCGTGAAGCACTCTTGTCCGATGTCGCGCCAACTGCGTGGCCAGCATCAGGTGTTTGTGGCGACGTTAACCGAGTTCCAATGCATAACTTGACGACCCATACGACCTACTCGTCAGAGGAAAATTCGACCGTTGAGCAACTCATTGTGAACGTTTGCCAGGAACTCGTTGCGCAAGAATCTTATCTCAATACCCTTGATGAAAAAGTCGGTGATGGGGACACAGGCACAACATTTTCTCACGCAGCAAAGGCGATTCTTGCCAAATTGGAAAACGATGGACTTCCCCTGAATACACCAGAAAAGCTCTTTCAGTGTATCGGTCAAGAGCTCTCAACGGTGATGGGCGGTTCAAGCGGAGTTCTTCTTTCTATTTTCTTTACCGCTGTAGCTTCAGCCAATGCTTCAGGCCAGTCAATCAACATATCGCTCTTAGAGGGCATCACCAAAGTTCAGCAATATGGTGGCGCTAAACTCAATGACCGTACGATGCTTGATGCGGCTATTCCCGCATTAGAGGTATATAGCGAAACCGGGGATATCCAACAGGCCGCTAATGCAGCACGCTTGGGTGCAGAAGCAACGGCCAGAATGACAAAAGCGCGTGCGGGCCGTTCTTCTTATCTCAGGGAGGACAGTCTAATCGGAAACGTAGACCCAGGCGCGATGGCTATTGCCAAAGTCTTTCACGTAATTCATCGTTATGCGCAAGGTGAAAAATAATCAATAAAATCATAATAAAGGAGCGCTGCCTCGCTCCTTTATTCTTTCATCGACAGGGCACTCAACCCGTTTTCTTTTTCAGGTCTTTCAGGTGGTCTTCTGCTGTCAGAAAATCAAATTGGCCTATCGCCTCCTGCAAACGCTGGAACTCCTCAAGCTGGTTGCACCATTGCGGCAGTGCTTTCGCCAAAACAGTCACCTTGTCCTGCACCTCAATATCAAACTCTTGCAAACTGACTTGCAACGCATTGATCTGCTCAACAAGATAAGCATCAAGCGGTTTGATCTCTTCGTCGGCTTGCGGCTCAGGCGTTTCTTCTGCGCTAGCGGCTATTTCATCAAACTTCTCAATGGCAGCGATAATCATCGATTTCAGCACTAGCACTTCACTTTCTGATACGGGTTCTCCCGCGTTATATTTGTCTTCCAACGCCGAGGCGACACCGGCCATTTCATCCGCGCCAATGTTGCTGCCCGCACCTTTACACGAATGCGCCAAAATGCCTTTCTCGCTATTGTCATCCGACGTCAGCAATTGCTCTACAGAACTCACCTGAGAGTTGAGGAAAAGCGACAGTATTTTGAGATATTTTGCCTTGTTGCCCCCCAAGCGTTTAACGCCGTCGGCAAGGTTAATACCGGGGACATTATCCACCATCAGGTCGAACATGGTTTCGGTGTATTCCATTATTGCTCTCCTTCGGGTCTCGTCCGCTTCAAGATCTGCTTTTTTGGGTTGCGGTTGAGGTTGCGGGGTTGTTACCTCAGTATTGTTACTAACATCGTCAAGCTCTGAGACTTGAGAGTTGGATGGTGTCTCTTCAGCCAACAACGCTGGAGGCGTTTCAACCGCCATGCCAATGTCATCACTTTTCACCACGGTGGAATCTTGTGAGAAGCGAGGTCGTTGGGTGTCTTCAGGCTTGTACTCAGAAATCGCTAGCCAATAAATCAGTCGCTCTTTCAACAGTTCGAAATTTATGGGCTTTGCAATATGCTCATTCATTCCCGCTTCACGGCAGGCAGCGACATCGTGTGAATCGGTGTTGGCGGTCATGGCTAAAATGGGTAAAGTCGTTATTCCCATTTCTCGGCGAATGATTTTGGTTGCTGTCACCCCATCAACAACAGGCATTTGCATATCCATGAGCACCAAATCAATGGCATGTGCTTTCAATAATTGAATCGCCTCGTCGCCATTGTTTGCCACAAGCACTCTCACCGGCAAACTTTCCATCGCGCCAATCGCGACTTCTTGATTGATCAAGTTATCTTCAACCAACAATATGACGCGATCTCGAAGCACCCACTCTTCCTCTGGAACATCTTCCAGTTCCAGCTCAGGCCCAGTTTCAAAGGAACTTAAACGAATAGGACTGATTGTATTGTTTTCGTCAGTTAACGTGCGCATCAACGCGGAAGGCAAGGTCGGCATTGCAAGCCAATTAAACGGAAAAGGCGGGCGTGTTTCAACAATATCGAAATTATCATTTGGACCGCTCAGTAGCAGCACTTTAGGCGGAGTCTCCAATGCAATAAATATGCTCGTCAGTAGTGATTTCATGTCGGGATCAATACCCTCCCAATCCACCACAAGATGCGCGTAGTTACCACGCTCTATACCCTTCTGACACTCTTCCAATTCGGAGAAACTACGACACTGACTGACATTCGCACCCGCAAACACAAGAGGGTCACAAATGTTAGCTTGAAGCGTTGTGTGACATGCGATTACCAAAACACTTTTTGTCGTTAAAGCGCGAGACCAAGCACCGCCAAGCCTCGTATTTTCTCGCACCCCTGATTGACATGGGAGTGTAAAAGAAAGGGTAGTTCCAATCCCCACACGGCTTTCAGCTTCGATATCGCCCCCCATCAGTGCCACCAACTCTTTGGAGAGAGACAAACCCAACCCCTTTCCGCCCTTTGCTCGTGACGTTGAGGTGTCGGCTTGAGAAAATGGCAGAAATAACATTTCCAGCTCTTTGCGCTTAATACCTATCCCCGTATCTGTGACGGCAAAGCGGATTTTCACATCGTCTTCACGGCGAGATTCCAGCGATACTGAAATGATAACCTCTCCATGATCAGTAAATTTGATCGCATTGTCTCCCAACGCCATTAACACCTGAGTCATTCGAACAATGTCTGCGTCAATGACTTTTGGAATAGACATATCGACATTCACGCACAGCAGTATCCCTTTATCTCTGGCCCGCTCTCCCAGCGCTTTTGCCACAGGTGATAGAATGGTTTCGACATTACACTCAACCCACTCAATTTCTAGGTTTCCTGCTTTCACATTGGTAAAGTCCAATGTCGCATTCACGGCGTCCAACAAGGCATGTCCTGACGTCACAACCCGCCGAATATACTGCTGTTGCTTACCTTCCAGCCCTGCATCAAGTGCCAGTTGAGACATACCAATGATGGCGTTCAGAGGCGTGCGAAACTCATGAGACATATTGGAAAGAAAATCGCGCTTGGCTTGTTGGGCTGATTGCGCCGCTTTTTTTGAAATTTGCAGTTGTTTTTCGGCTTGTCTGAGTAATTGTCGTTGCTCTTGCATCTCACTTTGGTTGCGCTTAATGATCAAGTTATGAACGACCAATGCTCCTGTCAGAACAATCACGAGGACAACAAGCAACGTAGTAATATTCGTGACGCCATCAGCGAGCGTATGGTTCACTGCTGGTAAGCTCACACCAGACAGGTATCCATGGTCTTCCTTGCCGGCGGCGAGAAGAGAGAAAGAAGCAAACACAGCATAAATATAGATTAGCAATTTGGTCATAAGGCGATTATCAGGCACGCTCTGCAGGCTCAGCCATTCCATCATTTCAACATGCAACCTACCCGCATCATTGTCCGAAGCGGATTCATACCTTCATCACTCCGAAAACACGGATACTGCTTCCAGATGCCAGCCAGGATTTCGCTGATCCGTTGAGACTCTCATTTTGGGCTAAATGCATGTCTCAAATTAAATTAATGTGTTTCACGATTGGAACAATATTAAGAGTAGACCTAGGATTGAATTAGTGAAAAGCAAATCAGGATCCCGTTGATGGAGTCACCGGAAAATAAACCCAACAAGCGAGCAACCGTCCTGGTCGTTGACGATACTCCTGAAAATTTAGTGTTCGTCAGCGAAATGCTGAAAGACCGTTACGAAGTCAAAGCGGCAACAAACGGACAAACTGCACTCGCTATCGTGGAGAAGTTCTCCATTGACCTCATTCTTTTGGATGTGGTTATGCCTGGCATGGACGGCTATGAAGTATGCCGTCAAATAAAAGCGAAAAAGAGTGGCGGTGATATTCCTGTTATTTTCCTGACGTCGAAATCAAAAGCAGAAGACCAAGAGTACGGTTTTTCGGTAGGTGCTGCGGATTACATCAACAAGCCGCTGAGTCCGCCGATCACCATGGCGAGAATAAAAATCCATTTAGAAAACAAAGCGTCACAAGATTTCCTTCATGACCAAAATGAATACCTAGAAGATGAAGTTCAACGACGAGTCAAAGAACTTAGCGTTATCCAAGATGTCACGATTAATGCGCTTGCCAGCCTCGCTGAAACCCGAGATCAAGAAACCGGAAATCACATTCTTCGTACTCAATACTATGTGAAAATTCTTGCTGACCAACTCTATCTTCGCGGTAAGTACCCAGAGATTGTCACACCCGAATACATCACCATGGTGTTCAAAACCGCCCCCTTGCATGACATCGGCAAAGTGGGGATTCCAGATGCCATTTTGCTCAAGCCCGGAAAGTTGACGGCGGAAGAATTCGAGATCATGAAAACCCACGCAAAGCTGGGTTACGACGCTATCGTCAAAGCAGAAAAAGAAGTTGATGCGCACTATCCTTTCTTGAGCGCCGCAAAAGAGATTTCTTATGGCCACCATGAAAAGTGGGATGGGTCTGGCTATCCACAAGGTCTAAGCGGAGAAGATATACCGCTCAGCGCCCGTTTGATGGCTGTGGCGGATGTATTTGATGCGCTTGTGAGTAAGCGTGTCTACAAATCAGCCATGACTCATGATGAAGCATTCGAGATCATCAGAGAGGGCAAAGGGACACATTTCGATCCCATGCTGGTCGATTTGATGTTTGATATGCAAAACGACTTTATAAAAATCGCTGAAACCTACAAAGATTAGTCTGCTCTAACACCCTGCAAATTACCGCACTTTTTAAACCATGCAGAACAGCATTAAAAGTGCGGTAATCACGGTAATTAGCCCACAGCCAACCAAACGCCAACACCCATCATTAGTGAGCCAGCAATACGATTCATCAAGCGTACATTGCCGCTTTTCTGCAAAAAGTGACGCAGCGTGCGACCACCACTTGCGTAAAGCAACAAACAACCGAATTCCGTCATCAAGATAATGCCGATGAGCACAGCGAGCTGCGGGGGCATCGCTAACTGAGGGTTAATAAATGGCGGAAGCAACGATACCATGAACGCCCAGCCTTTCGGGTTCGCAATCGCGGTCACAAAGCCCTGCATCGCTAAAGAGAATGGAGACGTGTTGGTGCTAACTGACAAATCATCAGGAATAGCCATTTTCCCTTTGGACAGCCACATTTGAATACCCAAATAGAATAGGTATGCGCCACCCAAATACTTAAGCACTGCAAACAGGCTTGGATAGTTCAACATGATTGCCGCCACACCGACCACTGAGGCTAGCGACACCAAGCCAACACCAATCAGCTCACCCCACATCATGTGCAGGCTTTTACGAACACCAATACTCATTCCAAGCGTCATGGCGAACGTCATACACATCCCTGGGGTTACCGAGACAAAGAAAAAAGTAGGAATAAAGACCGCCAACATGGCGATATCAACAGCAGATGTCACGTCATCTCCAGACAAAAAGTGACTCAAAAGAAACGTAGTAGAAACTGAGACTGGATAAGCGTCAAGCGTAATTGTTGCGACAAAAAAGCCTCCGTTGTTTGGAGGCTTTTTTTAGGCTATTTCTTAACCGTAAACGATGTCTGGTAACCATGTTGCTAAGGTAGGCCAGTAGGCCAATAGCCCCAACATCACCAATTGAATCAAAATGAAAGGCAACACGCCACGATAGATATCCATGGTTGATATGGAATCCGGTGCCACACCTCGCAAGTAGAACAGCGAGAAGCCAAATGGCGGCGTTAAGAATGACGTTTGAAGGTTCAACGCAATCATGATCCCCAGCCATACTGGGTCGACGCCCATGGTCAGCAGTATTGGCGCGACAATCGGGATAACCACGAAGGTAATCTCAATGAAGTCGAGGAAGAAGCCCAGTAGAAACAGTACCAACATCACCAACAACATAGCACCGAACACGCCACCCGGCAGGCTCATCAAGAAATCACGAACAATGTCATCACCGCCAAATCCGCGGAACACCAACGCAAACAAGGATGCGCCAATCAGGATCAAGAAGACCATGGCCGTCACTTCGGTGGTACTTCTCAGGACATCACGCAGAATCGACAGGCTGAACATACGTTTGCTGACAGCAAGAATAATGGCTCCCACCGACCCGACAGAAGCGGCCTCTGTCGGCGTTGCGATACCACCAAGAATTGAGCCCAGCACCAACACAATCAAAAGCACGGGTGGGAACAAAACGGTAAGTACCTGCATCCACAACTCTTTACTGACCTTTCTTTCTTCAGCAGGAATCGGCGGAACACGGTGCGGTTGGGTAATCGCAATCACAATCAAATAAACGATGTACATGCCGACGAGCATAAAGCCTGGGATCAACGCACCGAGAAAGAGATCGCCAACAGTGACGCTTTCTGGTGAGTAAATACCTTGGTCTAGCTGAGCTTGTTGATACGCCGAAGATATCACATCGCCGAGCAATACTAAGACGATGGAAGGTGGAATGATTTGTCCTAATGTGCCCGAGGCACAGATGATACCCGTAGACAGTTTTGGACAATAGCCACGCTTCATCATAGAAGGTAGCGACAGCAAACCCATGGTGACCACGGTTGCGCCCACAATGCCAGTACTTGCCGCCAGCAACATGCCCACAATGGTAACTGAAATGCCTAAGCCACCCGCAAGGCCACCAAACACTTGCCCCATGGTATCAAGCAAATCTTCTGCGATACGCGATTTCTCAAGCATGACTCCCATGAAAATAAACAAGGGAATCGCGACCAGTAATTCATTCGATAGCGTGCCTTGAATACGGTTCGGAATCGCTTCTAAAAAAGCAGGATCAAAGGTGCCGGTTATGCCGCCAATGAAGGCGAACAAGAGCGCCGAGCCACCAAGGGTGAACGCGACAGGGTAGCCGACCAGCAACACGCCAAAGGTAAACAGGAAAAGGAACAGGGCGAGGAATTCACTCATAGCGCGTGCTCCTCATCGTGTTCTTCAAGTTGTTTGGCAATATCTCGGTAACCAGTAATGGTCAGCACTGACTTCAGCGCTTCGGCGAATCCTTGAATAATCATAAGAACAGGCATCAGTAAGATACTGGTTTTAAAAAGGTACTTTGCATCTACCCCGCCCGCTTCTTGCGAGCCTTCCATGATTTGCCAAGACACGGAAACGTAATCCCAAGCGATGTAAAAAATGAAACTGCATGTTGGGAGCAATAAGAAGAGAAATCCGAGCAAATCGACCCATGCTTTTTTCTTGTCTGACATAGGGCGGTAAAAAATATCAACGCGAACATGAGCGCCTTTCAATAAGGCATATGCCGCGCCGAGCATGATGACGTAGTTATGGAAATAAAGGACAGATTCTTGCAAAAACACCGATCCAGAATTGAGCACATAGCGCATGACAACCACGACAAAGGTGATTAGCACGATGGCTAAGACGAACCAGGAAACAATGCGTCCCGTCCAATCACTAAAACGGTTGATCCCCTTAATAAGAGCGATCAATTGGGGAGAGGCGGTATTCATAGAGCTACTCTAACATCAGCCTGTTGGCTAAAATTGGAAAGAAAAAGAGGCGATTCAGAATCGCCTCTTAAAGGTTACTGCGGGTTACGTGCGTTCAGCATGGCTTGCTCTGAAATGGCATGCCAATCGATCGCTTGATCACGGAAGCCTTTGTAAGACTCGTAAACTTTCTTGCTGATTTCATCGACCTGCGCTTGCTCGGCAACCACTTCATCAGACAATACTTGAAGTTGTGACAGCACTTCTTTCGGGTACGGACGCAAATCCACATTGTGCTCGTTTACCAAGCTTTCCAACGCGGCATTGTTACGCGCAGTGAACTCAGCAATCATGTCCGCGTTCGCCACGCGTGTTGCTGCCAAAACGATAGCTTGCAAATCTTTTGGCAAGGCATCGAAGGCTTTTTTGTTGATCAGCGCTTCAAGGGTTGTGCCCGGCTCATGCCAACCTGGGTAGTAGTAGTATTTCGATGCTTTATGCAGACCAAATGCAAGGTCGTTGTATGGACCTACCCACTCAGTTGCATCAATGGCACCTGATTGCAGTGATGGGAAGATTTCGCCACCCGGTAACAGTACAGGTGTACCACCTGCGCGTTTCAGCACTTCGCCACCCAGACCAGGAATACGCATTTTCAGGCCTTCAAGGTCGCTGATGGTGTTGATTTCTTTGTTAAACCAACCGCCCATCTGAACGCCAGTGTTACCCGCAGGCATAGGAATAATGCCAAACGGTTCGTACGCTTCAGCCCAAAGCTCAAGACCGCCACCGCTGTAGATCCAGCCATTCATTTCTTGTGCAGTTAGACCAAAAGGTACTGCCGCGAAGAATTGACCTGCTGGCGCTTTGCCTTTCCAGTAGTAGCCTGCACCGTGACCCATTTCAGCCGTACCACGAGACACGGCATCAAACACATCCAGTGCGCCAACTAGCTCACCGGCACCGTATACTTTCACGTCCAAACGACCATCACTCATCTCGGTGATTAGCTCAGCAAGGTTGTTTGCACCTGTACCTAACCCAGGGAAGTTTTTCGGCCAAGTCGTTACCATTTTCCAATTGATTTTTTCCTGTGCTACTGGCTGAGCCTGCGCACTTGCTTCCTGCTTTTCTTCACCACAACCAGTTAGCAGCACACTGAGTGCAACTGCTGTTGCGGCAAGAAACGAACGACGTTTGTACATGAGAGTGATCTCCTTGCTTGGGAAAGGCGAAAGATATGGCAGTACTGAAGGTTTACATCTAAAAGTAGGTACTGCCTTACTAACACGATACTCATCAATCACACCGATGAGTTAATGGTTTGTTGCAATAACTTTACCTATTATCGCAGCCAGCAAGTAGTAAAAGGGCGAGGTTGTTTGAAGTTGGTCAAACAATGATCACTAGAAATCTAAACATCTGATAGATAACGGCCTCTGTGACCGACCAATAACGTGCTACGCCTCGTCAACCTTATCCCTGCGCGTTGTGTTTACATTTTTTTGGTAGAGACGAAAATGCCTTCCCACAGGAAGGCATGTCATCGTGTTTTTTGTCGAAACAAAAAACGTTTTCGCGTTAACTTAACGCATCTTTAAATGTCACCATATATCGGCAAATCAACGCATCTATCACCATCAAAGCCACAATGGTTAATCCTGCCATCGGGAATGCGATACACACCAAAACAACGCTGACAATTCCCACTTTCCAAAGCCCTGAATCTGCGAGTTTCGGTGGTGCCCCCAGCTTTCGCTGACCTACAGGGCGACGTTGCCACCACATTACGCCTCCCGTGATAGCGATCAGAATAAACGCCAAACAGAAGAATACATTTGCGACTTTGTTGATAATGCTTATGTCTCCCTGATGCAGCGCAATACCTGCCGCCATGGCTTTCGCGATGGTGTTGTAATCATTCCACGTGACGTCAGCGAGTACCTTTCCAGAATACTGATCAATGTGGGTGGTTCTGTCCTGCGTAGGATCGGTAATATCCCCGCTCATGGTGTTGGCTGATACCGTAAACACACCTGTTTCTGAGCGCGGAAAATTGAGTTTGTATTGCCCAAAACCCAACGCCTTCGCTTCACTCACAACACGATCGATACCGATTTGCTTGGCAGCTATTTCTGCTTTTTTAGCATTTCCTGCCGATGAACCCGAGGTGTTTTCCTCCCCGTGCACATGCACCTTGGATTCAGGTAACGGCGTCAGTTCAAGGTTCCACGGCATCTCTTCTTCTGAACCATGATTTAGCGCCTTGTGGTTAATGTCAGACACAGGCACATCATCCCATTTCTGGGCAGGAAAGCTGTTCCAAGGCTGCACGATTTTCGCGCCCCATACGCCCGCCCACGCCAAGCCACTCAGCACAAAAAAGAGAAGCACAATAGACAGGATGCCACCCATGTTGGCATGAAGGTCACGCAGTAAAACTCTTGACCCACTGTCAGTGCGAATTTTCAGAAAACCAGCACGGCGCGCATTGTCGTTGGGTAGCCAAAGATATATCCCCGACACCAAGAGAATCACCGTCAGGCTAGCGGCAATCTCGATTAAATAATCGCCCACATCACCGATCAATAAGGTGCCGTGAATGTCGTTCGCCAATTGATACCAACTGTCGCTGCGATCAATCGTGCCAGTGATGTCTGCGTTGTAAGGATTCACCAGTACAAACCGCGTCGATTCATCAGCCATGGTGACGGAAAATCGGTTAGCGACGTCAGAAGAAGTCGCTGGCACAAACTGCGTTACCGTGCCATCAGGATACGCCTGTTGCACAGCCTCTAATTGCGCAGATAGGGGCAACGGTTCTTGAGATGGATACGTGCTAGGGTTGACCGACAGCACCTCGCCATATCGCACCGCTTCAATTTCATCATCAAACAGCATGATGAAACCGGTAACACTTAGCATCAGCATAAAAGGGATAACGAATAACCCTGAGTAGAAGTGCCAGCGCCAAGTGAGAAAATAACGGGATTTTTGCTTCGCCAGTGTGTCTAGAGGATTGTTACTGGGGTTAGAAATAACCATGAATCATTCCTTTTTTCATGCGCGACCTCACCGCACTTCTTAAGCATCATTGAGATGCACCGAAAAACGCAGTGACATTGCATTTTGACTTTACGTTTGGGTATAAGCCCTTGTTGTTTTTATGCGGTATTTAAGCAAGGAGGAATGAAGGTGGCGCTCGGGTCACAGGCAGCTCAAACCGAATCCTTTTTACGAAGTACGGATAGGATTCAAGCGCGATTTCAGAGCTACGTGTATAAACCGGATTGAAAGAAAGCGAGTGATGATGAAAGGAAGAAAAATGGCTGAATGGGCAAGGCTTACTGCTGTGCGTTTTGGAGGTTTCCCCCTCTTCGACTTGCACCAACTCAAAGCCATTCACGGTGCAAAGTGTCGCCCACACGCCCGCACTGCTGCCGTGTGCGTTAATCACCGGCATCAAAGAAACAAGCAGCCAACTCAAGGTGCTCGCGCAGAGCATTGCACGCTTAAACGACTTATTGTGTGCTAAATAGGCAGTTAACGTCATATTCACCATTCATATGAAATTAACCCGATACCTTACTGTAAAAGCGACGTTAACGACGTGCTTCAGTGCAAAAACTAAGCAGTTGGTTCACGAACAACAGAAATTTAATTACAAACCGTTCTGGTTTGGGTATTTCTATAGGGCCTTCCCAGTAAACGTCCTGCCTTACTCGGCTTTTATTAAGACATTGTCTTCGAGCTTCCCTCAAAACACACCAAGAAAACCACCCAAATAACCGTATAGACGTCTAGCCGTAAAAATATCTATTGACTTGTCGTTCGACTATAAATAGCATCAAATTCCATAGTGAAGAACAAAAGCAACGATTATCACTACATTTTAACGATTATTTAACACGATTTTGTCCAGGATGGCTTATGATCGAAATTAGTCAGGTTAATAAAGAATTCAAACAGGGCGTGAAAACGATTCATGCTTTGCGTGATATTGACCTTCACATTCCAAAGGGCAGAATTTTTGGGGTTATCGGCGCATCTGGCGCAGGTAAAAGTACCTTGATTCGTATTGTTAACTTGTTGGAGCGACCAACAAGTGGGAATGTCAACGTCGATGGCGTAGAACTCACCACCCTTTCAGCGTCTGAGCTGACACGTGAGCGCCAGAAGATCGGCATGATCTTCCAGCACTTTAATCTCCTCTCTTCTCGCACCGTGTTTGATAACGTCGCGTTACCTCTTGAACTCGCAGGTAAAGACCACGCGCATATCCAAAACAAAGTGACAGAGTTACTTGAGTTGGTTGGCCTAGAAGATAAACGCTCCAGCTATCCTGCAAATTTAAGTGGCGGACAAAAGCAACGCGTTGCCATTGCTCGCGCACTCGCCAGTGACCCAAAAGTCCTGCTATGCGACGAGGCCACCAGCGCCTTAGATCCTGCCACCACCCATTCAATTTTGAATCTGCTGCAGACGATTAATCAGAAGTTGGGTTTAACCATCTTGCTGATCACCCATGAAATGGATGTGGTAAAGCGCATCTGTCATGAAGTGGCAATTATCGGCGATGGCAAACTGGTAGAAAAAGGCACGGTCGGCGATATTTTCGCCCACCCAAAAACCGAACTTGCCCGCGACTTTATTCGCGCCACCCTGAACCTGTCGATTCCTCAAGATTATGCAGCGCGACTGCAAACTGAAAACACAGGGGATCTGCCGCCATTAGTTCGCCTTGAATTTACCGGCACCAGCGTGGATGCCCCACTGGTAAGCCAAGTTTCGCGCAAGTTCAATATCGATGTGAGCATTTTAAGCGCCGACATGGATTACGCTGGCGGCGTGAAATTCGGCCTCATGCTGGCAGAGTTTTTCGGTGATGCTCCAGATGTCACACGCGCATTGGATTACTTAAAAGAACACAACGTCAACATAGAGGTGCTTGGTTATGTCGCTTAATATTGCTGCCATTTCTGGCTGGTTCGCGGAAAACGAACGCCTCGTTAGCTTATTGATTGATGCGCTCGGCCAAACCCTCACCATGGTGTTTGTCTCTGGTTTCATTGGCTTTGTGTTTGGTATTCCTTTAGGCGTCTTGCTTCATCTGTCCAAACCCCGTGGTTTGCTGGAAAACAAGCTACTTAATCGCAGCCTAGGGGCCGTGGTGAACATTGGTCGCTCTATCCCCTTCATCATATTACTGGTTGCCATCATTCCGTTTACTCGCCTTGTGGTGGGTAGCTCGATAGGTACAGCCGCAGCCATCGTGCCTTTGATTGTTGGTGCCATCCCTTTCATTGCCCGTCTTGTCGAAGGTGCGCTGATTGAAGTGCCTTCAGGTCTTGTTGAGGCGGCGCAAGCAATGGGGGCAACCCCGCTGCAAATTATTCGCAAGGTTCTCTTGCCCGAGGCGCTACCCGGCATTGTGAACAGCGTAACGATCACCTTGGTCACGCTGGTTAGCTATTCGGCGATGGCTGGCGCGGTAGGCGGCGGTGGCCTGGGCGATGTTGGCATTCGCTATGGATACCAGCGCTTTGACGGCACCGTCATGATGATCACCATTGTCATGCTCGTCATATTGGTTCAACTGATTCAGTCGGCGGGTGATTACTTCGTTAAACGCGTCGACCACAGATAAATCTAGAAAATCAAAAAAATAATGGAAATTTAAGCTCATAGGAGATGCGCAAATGACGTTCAATCTTAAAAAAATCGCCACCGCTCTAGGTTTGGCTTCGGCACTGGCATTAACTGGCTGTGGTGAAGAAAAGGCCATTGACCTGACCAAAGTAAAAATCGGCGTGATGGCGGGTGCAGAAGAGCAAGTAGCAGAAATCGCTGCAAAAGTGGCCAAAGAAAAATACGACTTAGACGTGGAACTGGTGACGTTTACAGATTACGTTTCACCGAATGCGGCGCTGGAAGAAGGTGCGATCGACGCCAATGCTTTCCAGCACAAGCCTTACTTGGACCAGCAAATCAGCGACCGCGGTTACAAATTCACTATCGCAGGTAACACCTTGGTTTACCCAATTGCGGGTTACTCAAACACCGTGACTTCTGTTGAGCAAATCCAAGATGGCGCACAGATCGCGGTACCTAACGATCCAACCAACCTAGGCCGTTCTTTGATTCTTCTTGAAGAGCAAGGCTTGCTAACACTTAAAGATGGCGTCGGCCTTCAAGCGACCGTTCTTGATATCGTGGGCAACCCAAAGAACTTGGACATTGTTGAGCTAGAAGCCGCGCAACTTCCGCGTTCACTGGACGACGTAACGTTGGCGATCATCAACAACACATACGCGGCGACTATCGGTCTTTCACAAGAAAAAGACGGTGTATTCGTTGAAGACAAAGAATCTCCGTACGTGAACCTGATTGTGGCTCGTGCAGACAATGTGAAAGCGCAGAACGTTCAGCAGTTCGTTCAAGCTTACCAGTCAGACGCTGTCTTTAGCGCTGCGATGGACATCTTCGACGGTGGTGCGGTGAAAGGCTGGTAATCTTCCTTCTCTGCTATCCAACGCCTAAGCCTGTGCTCGTCACAGGCTTTTCTTTTTTTCTAATACTGGCATCTATTTAACCGCCGTGGTATCAACACTCAATAACGGCATAACCACTGCCAACTCATATCTTGTTAACTGAGCGAATATGGATATTCTCGCAACCTTTGGCCTGTTCATAGGCTCACTCATAGCCAATACATTGGCCTCTCTTGCTGGCGGAGGCGCTGGGTTGCTGCAACTGCCGCTTCTGCTGTTTCTCGGGCTCACATTTTCAGTGGCACTCGCCACACATAAAGTCGCGTCTGTGGCACTTGGCTTAGGCGCGGCAATAAAGCACTGGAAAAGTGGCAACCTCGACCCTGCACTGACTCTCTATGTGGTGTTAGCTGGGGCTGCAGGGGTTGTTGCAGGCGCTAACCTTATCCTGTTCGTGCCCGGCCCTATGGCAGAAGCCCTGCTGGGGGCGCTGATCATTGCGCTTGGTCTCTATTCCCGAATGCGAAAAACCTTGGGGCAAGAAGCTGAGCCTAAACATCGCGACACCTTAGGCTTGGTCATTGGCTGCATCGGGTTGAGTGTCATTGGCATACTCAATGGCTCTTTAACAGCAGGTACTGGGCTTTTCGTTACCCTCTTTTTGGTGCGATGGTTCGGTTTAGACTACAAGCAGGCGGTGGCGCTGACCTTGGTCAGCGTGGGCATCTTTTGGAATGGGTTGGGTGCGGTAACACTCGCTGTCGCCGGTGCCGATATCTATTGGCCTTGGATACCCGCACTGCTGGTTGGGTCGTTACTCGGCGGATACTTGGGCGCTTACATGGCTGACAAGTACAGCAATCAATTGATCAAAGTGGCCTTTGAATGGCTTACGTTCGCTGTCGGATTAAAACTGCTTTGGAGCGCATGGTAAGGAACATCATGAACAAAATGAATATCGATATTTATTACTGCCGTCAGTGCAACTGGATGTTGCGTTCAGCATGGATGGCGCAAGAACTACTTTCTACCTTCAGCGAAGAAATTGGCTGCTTAGCACTTCACCCTGATACAGGAGGCCGCTTTGAAATCCATTGTAACGGTGAAGTCATTTGGGAACGAAAACGAGATGGCGGCTTTCCCGAAGCCAAAATCCTGAAACAACGCGTACGTGATGTGTTCGACCCTGAGCGAGATTTAGGCCATAACGATCGCTAAAAACGCGAGGCAAGTGTTGGCCTAATCCGCCAACATGCCATACATCACGATGCTGTTATAACTGACCACGCCCAGTACCTTGCCGTTATCAATCACTGGGGCACGACTAATGCCGAATCGCTCAAACAGTCTGGCGCAGTACTTCACATTCATATCAGGCGAGACACCCAAAGCAGGTTTCGTCATGATTTCGTAGATGTTTACACGTTCTGGTGACTTGTTCTGCGACAAGACTTTTTTCGCAATATCATTCATCAACACCAAGCCGTATTCGTCATTTTCGTCACGCTTGTTTACCACTAGCGCTTTGATGTGCTTATCACGTGCAATGCGAATGGCTTCTGCAACGGTAATTAGCCCATCAACCACGGCAAAATCGTCTTTCATTACGTCACCGACGCGCTTCAATATTTTCATAACTCATCCTCAATCACACTACTCAATTCTTGAACCTGATGGGCCACACCCACCGCATCCTCGATATCCAGTTGTACAGCTATTCCTTTGCCGGACGTCGCATCAAACTCTCCCACTTCATTGATGGTTTCGAGAATACTGCGCGCTAAATGCTCTTCCACCACAAACAACAACACATCTCGCTGCACGTCTAGGGTTAAGCCAAAGAAGGTTTTCTGCTTGGTGAGCCCTTCACCTCGCGCATTGTTAATTACGGTCGCGCCCGTTGCTCCTGCCTTTCTTGCTGCATCAAGCACCGCATCGGTTTTTGAATCTTCAATGAAAGCGACAATCAATTTGAATCGCATTATGGTTCCCTCGTTTCTTTTTGAGCCGATCCGCGCTTTGCCGACCACTCGGTTAACTGGGCATACCCCATGACAGTAATCATTGGGAACAAGCTGGCAAACGCTATCAATCCAAACCCATCAATAAGTGGGCTTCTGCCCGGAACAGTCGATGCAAGACCAAGGCCAAGCGCTGTGACCAAAGGCACCGTTACCGTTGATGTTGTGACACCGCCAGAGTCATACGCCAACGGCACAATAAACTTTGGCGCGTAGAAGGTTTGGCACACCACCAAGACGTAACCCGCAATGATGTAGTAGTGGATAGGGTCACCTGCAACAATGCGATAGCACCCAAGAGAAATCCCCATCGACACACCCAGCGCCACCGAAAATCGTAGCCCGTTAACACTGATAGCGCCGCCAGACACTTGTGCCGCTTTAATCGCAACCGCAATCAAGGAAGGCTCTGCGACCGTGGTACTAAAACCAATGGCGGCAGCAAAAAGGTATACCCAGTAGTAATGATGCCATTCCACAACGCTTGGCATGACTGCGCCTTCGCCGTATAAAAACGCTGGTGCAGTAAGCTGAATCGCCATCGATTCACCCAGCGGGAACAAGGCCATTTCGAGCCCCATCAAAAACAAAGACAGCCCTAAAATAACGTAGGCGAAACCAAAAACGATTTTCTTTAGGTTGACCACAGGTTTGCGCAAAACCGCAAACTGAAAGCCGAAAATAATACAGACGATCGGAAATACATCCCGGACCGTCGAAAGTAAGGTGTCGAAAAAGGTAGGGATGAGGGAAAGGAGTAGGGTCATACCGCCACCATCCCGTAAACCATCACAAATATCATCGGAGACAGGGAGGCAAAGGCGATCAAACCAAAGCCATCAATCATTGGGTTTCGGCCTTTAATCACGGTGGCTAAACCAACGCCTAATGCTGTCACAAGCGGCACGGTAATGGTGGATGTAGTGACACCACCGGAGTCATAGGCAATGCCAATAATATAGCGCGGCGCAACCATGGTCATCGCCACCACCAGCATGTAGCCACCAATGATAATGCGATGAATAGGCCAGCCTTTGAGTATGCGCAGTACCCCGAGCATGATCGCGAAGCCTACCGACAATGCCACCGTGATTCTTAGCCCATTGGCGTAGGAAGATTGCGACTCTTCGTCCATTGTAATAATTCCGCCTTCTGCCGCGACCTCTGCGGCTTCTGCGGCAACAGCGGTCAATGCGGGTTCAGCAATCGTGGTGCCAAAACCCAACAAAAATGCAAAGACCATTAGCCAAAATACGCTGCCTTTTTTGGCCAGCGCATGAGCCATTGATTCCCCAATAGGAAATAAGCCCATTTCCAAACCAAAAACAAAAAACGTCAAACCCATCACTACAAGGACGAGCCCTACGACAATAGAGATCCAATCTGGCAACGGCTGTTGCAAGACAATAACCTGAAAAAAACCGATGACTAAGATGATAGGCAGCAAATCCTTCAAGCTTCCTAACATAGCGGTCAGTAATGCAGTAATTCCCTTCACACACTCTCCAAGCGAGCAGATTCAGGCAATGAGATAGCCAAAATCACGAGCGGTAAATCAAAATAAAAAGACGGTAATGTTACCAACCCTCTTTATAACCCTGTTCCACTGTACAGAAATTTTCCATTCCACAATGTCTATAGGGTGATAAAGGTAACAAGGTTTTATTTAAAATCGGAATCACGATCGTTTATGTCCCTAAACTACCTGAAGATGCTCAATTTCCAGTTACTTGGGGATATAGTGATCATTTAACCAATTGAATGCATACTCAATCTTATCGCTCATAGAATGGACAAATCTCATGCATATTCTTGTTACTGGGGGAACGGGCTTAATTGGCCGCGTACTCGTTGCTCAATTAGAACACCATCAGGTGACCGTATTGACGCGATCACCTGAAAGCGCCCAGAAGATCTTGCCAAGCGGTGTTCGCTTTATCCGAGATTTGGATGAGTTGAGCGATTTCAGTGAGGTGGATGCGGTCATCAATCTTGCGGGAGAACCCATCGTCGACAAACGCTGGAGCGAGCAGCAAAAAGGCATTATTTGTTCAAGCCGCTGGGGGATCACGGAGAAAATCGTCAAACGAATTTTGGCAGCAGACAAGCCTCCGCATACCTTCATCAGTGGTTCTGCTGTTGGTTATTACAGCGACCAAGGCGATACGATCGTCGATGAAACTCTAAAAGTCGATTCAACAGACTTTGCCCATGCGGTGTGCGCGAACTGGGAAAAAATCGCGAAGAGAGCGCAGTCCAACAAAACGCGCGTTTGTCTTCTTCGAACGGGCATTGTGTTAAGCAAAGAAGGCGGCGCACTGAAAAAAATGCTCTTGCCTTATCAGCTAGGTCTGGGCGGGCCTATCGGTGATGGGAGTCAGTATTTTCCTTGGATCCACATTAGAGACATGGTGTCCGGCATTCTTTTTCTTCTTAATAACGAAAAAATGCAAGGCCCCTTCAACCTCACAGCGCCCAACCCGGCCACGAATAAAGCGTTCAGTAAGGCACTGGCTTCAACGCTGAAGCGCCCTCACCTGCTATTTACCCCCAAATTTGCCATCTCTTTAATGCTGGGTGAAGCTGGTCAGCTTCTTTTAGAAGGCCAACGCGCCGTGCCTCGCACACTCGAAGATAACGGGTTTACTTTTGAATTCCCCGACCTCCCTTCGGCATTGGAAGATTTGCTGAGGTAAACCTATACCCATCGGCAAATAAAAAGGCACGTGAGTCACGTGCCTTTTGGTCTGTCAGTGCAGCTACCCTTAGCGTTTGAGCGGTTCTAGTAACCCTCGGATCATCCAAGCGACCGTCAAGAATACCAACCCTACCGCCAACGTCGGCAGCACCAGCCACACTTCAGGGTGAAGGCGAACAGGCAATTCGACGCCCCATTTAAGCAATGCCGCCATCGCTAACTCCGCACCACCCACCGCCATACAACCCGAGACTAACGCCATGATGCCGTATTCCGCCCACAAGGTAGTATTGATACGCTTCTTGCTTGCACCTAAGGTGCGATAGAGCATGATTTCACGCTGACGCTCCGCAAGCGTAATGCGCAACAGCGTGAGAAGAAGTAACAAACCACTCACCACAGCAAGACCCGCCAACACTGACAACGACAAGCTCACCTGACTGAGAATCGCTTGAATACGACTGCTCATGGCGCGTAAATCCAATAAGGTGACGGTTGGGTAGTCACGCCCAAGTCCATTTAATATGTCACTCTGCGCTTGCTCTAACCGGAAACTGATCAACCAATTCGCAGGGAGTGTTTCCACCAGTTCAGGGTCAAAAATAAAATAGAAGTTAGGCTTCATATTTCGCCATTCAACATCGCGAATCGAATTGATGGTCGCGGTAAACTCCTGACTGTTAACACTAAAGGTTAACTCATCCCCCAAACGTAACCCTAAACGCTGGGCAATGCCCTCTTCGACCGACACGCCACCTTCACTAGGCCAACTGCCTTGCAACAATTCATTATGGCTCGGCAAAGTATCACGCCACGTAAAATTCAATTCACGACGCAGCGCTTCATCACGCTCTTCGCGATTGGGCGTTAACTCTGCATAGTTTTGACCATTTAAACCGATCAGCCTGCCACGAATAATAGGGTATGCTTCCGAGCGCTCTATGTTGTTTTCATCGATACGGGAGACATAATCCCCCAGCTCTTGCTTGGCAATGTTCAATGCGAACACATTTGGCGCATTTGGTGGCAGAGTTTGTTGCCAATCTTCCAACAAATCTGTTCTCAATAGCCAAATAATCGACAACAACATGAACGAGGTCGCCAAGGCACCGAGTTGCGCCCCACTGGAGGCTGGATTACGGGTAATACGACTTAACGCTAGCTTGAAGGCAGGACGTTTTACCCGCTTTTGCGCAAAGCGCAATACCATCACACCCAAGCCTGCGAGTAAACTTAGCATGAGCACCAATGCCGCTAAGACTAGCCACAGCAAGCGATTGTCATAAGACCACGCCACCAAGGCCAGTACAGGCACAGCCGTAAGTAGCCAGCTCCATGGGTTTTTACGAGCACGTACTTTGCTTTGTGCTTGGAGCACGCTCATTGCGGGCGCTTCAACAAGGCGAATCAATGGAATACCTAACGCAGGCAAAGCGACAAGTAACGCCACAAGAGGGCCTAAAACCCACGGCAGGATCCCATAACTGGGCAACGGCGAAGGCAGGACATCAGCCAGCGGTAAACGCAGCAAAAACTCCAGACCAGCGCCCACTCCCAGCCCTAAAACAGTTGCCATCAACATGAGCATCAATAGCTGTCTTGATAGCCAGCGTCGAACCCATGATCGCTGGGCCCCTAGACTTTTCACCATCGCCAAGGTTTGCGTTCGGCTATCGACGTAATGCTGACAAGTCAGTAGCAAAGTCGCTGCCGCCATGATGATCACTAACACGACAGTTAAGGACAAATACCCGCGACTGCGATCTAGCATATCTCCCGTGCGGTCACCGTCGTTTTCATCAATCCAACGTTGCCCTTCATCAAGCGTATAACTCGCCTTTACGGCGGCTAGCTCACTGTCTTCTCCTCGGAAGAAGTAACGATAACTGACACGGCTACCTGGACGCACCACACCAGAGGCATCCACATCACTCTGGTGAATCAATGCCGCGGGCATTTGGCTGAACGGGTTAAAGGACAGCTCAGGCTCTGAGACAATCATGCCTGACACGGTCAAGGTAACATCACCAACGTCTACCGTGTCGCCGCGCTCAACCTCTAACAATGAGAATAAGCGCTCTTCCAACCACAACTCCCCCGGCTGAACCTTGTCACGCAGTTCAGCTTCGCTTTGAAGTTCTAGTGCACCGCGAAGTGGGTAATTGCTTTCAACCGCCTTCACGCTGATCAGTTGCATGCTGTTATCACTAAACGCCATGGTGCCGAAACGCGTTTGATCCGATGATTCTGCGCCAGTGGCATCAAGCTGAGTCAGGATTTCAGGGGCGAGCGGTTGATTGCTACGCAGCACCAAATCGGCTGCCAGCATGGTTCTACCTTGCTGAGTCAAAACGGATTCTATCCGCCCAGCTAAAGCTGAAAGCGCAAAAACACACGCAATAATAAGCGCGAGTGCAGCAACGATAGGCCAAAGCTGCCCATGGAATAATTCGCGCCAAGCCCAGCGCCAAACCAAGGTTTTTCTCATGCAGCCTCCACCATCTCGCCAGCATTGAGATGTAAGGTGCGATGGCAACGCTCCGCCAACGCGGGATCATGGGTCACGAGAATTAACGTCGTCCCATGATCTCGGTTCAATGAGAACAGAAGATCGATCACTGTCGCCGCCGTGTGTTGGTCAAGGTTACCTGTGGGTTCATCCGCAAACAGAACCTGCGGTTTTGTCATGAATGCACGAGCGATAGCGACGCGCTGTTGCTCACCGCCTGAAAGCTGGGATGGCAAATGGGTTTCTCTCCCGGTTAGGCCAACAGAAGCAAGCAGTGACATTCCTCGCTCTTCATCCTCGTCTTCACCACGAATGGTACAAGGCAGAAGTACATTTTCGAGCGCAGTCAAAGAAGGGACGAGCAGGAAGCTTTGGAAAACAAAGCCAATGGATTCGGCACGCAATGCAGCTCGCGCATCATCATCCAATTGGCTAAGAGGTTGCCCTAATAACTCAATTTCACCCGTACTTGGCGTGTCCAATCCCGCAAGCAGTGTCATCAGCGTCGATTTACCCGCCCCTGAAACCCCAACCAAAGCAATACTTTCCCCCTGCTCGACCTGAAGCGAAACATCCTGCAGAATGGTCAGAGACTGCGTATTCGTCGTCACCTTTTTTGAAACATTACTGGCCCTGATCACTGGAGTTGTCATGATTCGCATCCTTTCTTTCTGTCTTTTAATTCTGAGTCAAAGCGCCACGGCTCAGACGCTGCTTGTGTTGGGTGACAGCCTGAGCGCAGGCTATCAAATGGCCATTGAGAAAAGCTGGCCATCATTGATGGAACCGAAATTGGCCTCTTCTAGCCCAATAACGCGCGTGATTAACGCCAGCATTTCTGGCGACACGAGTGGCAACAGCCTAGACCGTTTTCCTGCTCTGCTTGAGCAACATCAACCTAACTGGGTATTTATTGAACTAGGCGCAAATGATGGATTGCGAGGCTTCCCGCCCAAACAAATACGTAGCAACTTGGCCAAATTGATCAGTCTTAGTCAGGGAAATGGCGCGAACGTTGCCATTATGCAGATCCAGATCCCACCTAACTATGGTCAAAGATACAGCAAGGCCTTTGCCGATATCTATCCATCTCTAAGTAAAGATATGCAAATCCCACTCATTCCCTTTTTTATGGAAAAAGTCGTACTCACTGATGGCTGGATGATGTCTGATGGTCTTCACCCGAAAGACATCGCCCAACCATGGATAGCTGAATTTGTGACTGAGCAACTTCTCCCTCATCTGAACAAACAAGGATAGTAAAAACAATGACAAAAACGGTTTTGGTGACAGGATGCTCATCTGGTATCGGCTACGTGTGTGCCCACGCATTGGCAAAAGAAGGCTTTGATGTGATTGCGTCATGCCGAAAAAGTGAGGATGTCGCGCGACTAAATGCCGAAGGGTTGTACTGTATTCAGCTGGATTTGGCCGATACCAACAGCATTCTTACTGCCGTGGAGGCAGTAAGAGAATACACAGGAGGTAAACTCTTTGGGCTATTCAACAACGGCGCTTATGGTCAGCCAGGTGCATTGGAAGACTTGCCCACAGATGCACTTCGGAAACAATTTGAAACTAATTTTTTTGGTTGGCACACCCTAACGCAAGCTGTGATTCCCATGATGATGGAAAACGGCGCGGGACGAATCGTACAGAACAGTTCTGTGTTAGGTTTCGTCGCCCTGAAATTCCGTGGCGCTTATAACGCCAGCAAGTTCGCTGTTGAAGGTTGGACAGACACACTGCGATTGGAACTTGCGGGCACGCCAATACAAATTAGCCTCATTGAACCCGGCCCGATTGAAAGTCGCTTTCGTGCCAATGCGCTTGACGCCTTTTATCAAGCCATAAATATTAACAATAGTCGCTTTGAAAGTGATTACCGTGCCCAGCAATCTCGCATGGAAAGCGAACATTCCACCAACAAGTATACTCTTCCTTCAGAAGCGATTATTGCACCGTTACTGCATGCGCTAACCGCACCAAGAGCGAAAATTCGCTATCGAGTAACAAAGCCAACGCACTATATGGCTCTGTGCAAAAGGCTGCTTCCTTCACGAATGCTTGACCGCGTTTTAGCCAAAGGAGGCTAATGGTCGAATGGATCCCAAAAAAATGCATAAAAACAATTTTGTCAGGTTCATAGTTTTGTCATAAAGCCTTGGTAAGCTGTTCCTTGTACCGTGAAACACCTGCCCTAACCTTCTACTTCAGTGTGATGTGTGTCGGATCAGGCCGTGAACGGGGACGAAAACAAAAACAATAATTCCCCTCAAGGAGCCGGACTATGTCCTTAAGTCAATTGAACTGGCTCTGTCTGAGTGTAACGCTGGCGATATTGCTTGTGTTCTAAGTCAGCGTTTCATATCGACAAACGCCAAACGAGAGAGGCCACTGATACCAGTGGCCTTTTTCATTTCTCATCAAACCTATTGATGAAACCTCTCAACTTTGCCACCAAGTACGAATTTCGCCGCCTAATGCCTTGAATTTTCGGTGCTCTCCCCCCACCTTTACAGCATTACTCCTTTCAGTGGGCGAAACCATGCAACCGAATTATATTGTTGAACTTACCGAGCAAAACTTTCAGCAAGTGCTGGAGAATTCTGTAAACACTCCAGTCCTGATCCATTTTTGGGCGCAAATGAGTCCAGAAAGCACAGAGATCATTCCCGCTCTCGAAAAGTTAGCACACGAATACGCAGGCGCTTTCACGCTGGCATTACTCAACTGCGAACAGCAACAAATGCTCGTGCAGCAATTCGGCGTTCGAGCATTGCCTACCCTTGCATTGTTCAGCAATGGACAGCCTGTTGATGGTATTGCGGGGCCACAAACCGAAGATACTGTGCGTGAAATGCTTACTCGTCATTTGCCAAGCCAAGACGAAATAGCATTCAAACAAGCCCTCGCACTTATTGCTGAAGGCAACTACACCGATGCGTTGCAGCAACTTAAAGTGCTAGAAGCTGCATTGGGTGAGGCCGGAGCATTTAAGTTAGCCATGGCTGAGTGCTTAGTTGAAACCCAGCAATACGACGCGGCAGAAGCCACCCTTGCAACCGTGCTAATGCAAGACCAAGATGCACAATACAAGGCACTTATTGCCAAGGTTGAACTGCATAAGCAAGCCGCTGACACGCCAGAAATTCGCGAACTTCAAAACGCATACGATGCTGACCCAAGCAATGCGGATTTGGCTTACGAGTTGGCGATTCAATTCAGTCAGGTTAACCGTCAAGAAGAAGCATTAGAGTTGCTCATCGGCTTACTGCGTAAAGATCTTAACTGCGCCAATGGCGATGCAAAGAAAACCATGATGGATATTCTTGCAGCCCTCGGTCAGGGCAATGAAGTTGCCAGCCGTTACCGTCGCCAACTGTATTCACTGCTTTATTGATACCTCCTATGTCGGTGTGTCTTGTCCTAAGATAGGCTGCTCTTTTGAGCGGCCTTTTTTTGTGCTGATTCAAGCTTGGGTATATCAATAAAACAAACCTCAATCAGCGCTGTATAAAAGCATTCCCCCAAAGAGAGAAATGATGCTTCATTGGTCGAAAACATTGTCGTCATTTCCCCGATTAAGGCGGTGATAAAACACCCTCCCGATCCCTATTCGAAATTCACAATTAATTCAAACACAAACATCATAAACCCAGACATCTTAACGCATATTAACCGACTGATTTTAAAGTCAAACATTCCAAACAGCCTACTTCAAAGCAAAACACACCTTCAGAATACCCCAACAAAAATTGCCAGAAATAGAGGCAAGCGACTCAATTTTGAGCCAGACTATTTTCTGTACACCATTAGTGAATGATTGTTTAACCAGCTTGATTAAGCCTGTTAACCAGGGGGATGCCGTGTTAATGAACAAGCTAACTATCAAATCAAAATTACTTGTCGGCAATATAATCACAGGGTTACTGCTTGCCCTGCTTTGCGGTGTCGCATGGAACGGCATTAATACCATGGATAAAACCGCAGACATGGTTAACCATACTTACAAGGTCATGGATCATTCAAATAACCTTGTCAACGCCATGGTCGACAAAGAAACAGGTCTTCGTGGCTTTGCTATTGGAGGGGAAGATGCCTATTTGGAACCCTACTTTGGCGGGATGAAATCGTTCAAAGAAAATTTGGATATCGTTAAAAACCTCACCAGTGATAACCCCGCCCAACAAGTCAGATTTGATGACGTCGCCAAAGATGCAGCCAAATGGGACGTTTACGCAGAAAGTGTTATATCACTTAGAAAAGACATTCGTGCTGGTGATGAAATTAACACAGAGTTGAAAGCACTGATTGACTCTGGGATCGGCAAACAGAAAATGGACGGTCTAAGAGCAGAAATTGCGTCAAACCAATTTGGTTTGGCTGGAAACAGGCTTCTTAGCTCGATGATCAATATGGAAACGGGTCTTCGTGGCTTCTTGCTAAACCGACAAGAGCAATACTTAGAGCCCTACATTGCAGGAAAAGAAACTGCAGAAGCGATATTGGGAGGTATTCAAGGCACCCAACTGGCTTCAGATGCGCAAGGCTGGATTAACGACTATGCAGAACAAGCCATCACTAAAGTGAGAGAAGCCAACAAATTTTCGACGTCTCAAGACTTATACCTCAAGCTATCAAAGAAAGAGGGCAAGGCCTTCATGGATGGTTTGAGAGAGAAAGTGGCTGCAATCGTTTCAATCGAGCAAGGCCTCATGGAGCAACGCTCCACGGCTGCACATGAAGCATCAGTCATTGCTTCCAATGTGATTATTTTCGGCGGCATAACAACCATCATTGTCGCTATTCTGTTTGGTCTATTTGTATCTAGCACAATTACGAAGCCAATCGGCAAAGTGGTTGCCGCTGCAGGCTCACTCGCAAAAGGAGACCTGACGTTTACACTCGAAAAAGGCGCCAATACCGAAATTGGACATCTCCAAAATGCGCTGAGAGATACCTCTGAAAGTCTCAGCGGTATAATCACGAGTATGGCTAAAGCCAGTGATCGACTCAGTGTCGCTTCAGGTGACTTGGGAAGTACCACCCATGCCACTAGCGAGGGGGCACAGAATCAATTACACATGACAGAACAAGTGGCGACTGGCATGCAAGAGATGGAAAGTGTTGTTAATGACGTTTCCAGCAATGCCGAAGCCGTTGCAAGACTCGCTGATCAGGCGAACGGTGAAGCGCAATCAGGACTGAAAGTAGTACAAGATACTATCAACAGCATTCAAACACTTGAAAACGAAGTCAACACAACGGCTAATCGTCTTAATCAACTCGCCGAAGAAACCGATAACATTGGCGGCATTCTTGACGTCATCTTAGGTATTGCGGACCAAACTAATCTGCTTGCATTGAATGCAGCGATTGAAGCAGCAAGGGCTGGGGAGCAAGGCCGTGGGTTTGCCGTTGTTGCGGACGAAGTGCGGGGATTGGCTCAGCGAACTCAGAACTCAACATCAGAAATTCAAAGTCTGATAGAGAGACTACAACAAGGTACTCGCGAAGTTGTCACGAGCATGGAGAAAAGCAGTGCTATCGTCAACGCCAGCGTAGAAGATGCTGGCAAGTCTGGCGATGCGTTCAATATCATCACGAAAGCGATCAACGAAATACAACAGTTCAGTACGCTGAATGCTACGGCTTGTGAAGAACAAAGTGCAACGACAAGAGAAATAAACAAAAACGTTCAAGAGGTCAGCTCGATTTCGAAAGAAAGCGCAGACAGTGTCGAAACAACCGTCAATGCCAGTAACGAACTTTCTCAATTGGCAAATACGCTACAAAGTATTGTTGGCCAATTCAAGCTTCGCGCTTGATAGCAGACATGACATGGCTATGTTGCATACGCACTAAGTTCACCAACTAAACTCACGAACTAACTCTATGCGCAAAAATAGAAAATCCGCTCTCAATGAGCGGATTTTTTCATGAGAAGTGATTGTTCAATCATTGCCCTGAGAAAGAGCTTCAATGATCGGACAGCATGCACTCTCATCACCGGGACATGTACTCGCTAAAGACTTAAGGGAGGCTTTCATCGCTTTCAGCTCAATAATTTTCTCATCAATCTCTGCGATTTTCTCTAGTGCTTTCTGTTTTACATCGGCACTTCGACGATTCGGATTACGTGACATATCCAGTAAGGATTGACACTCATCGAGACTAAATCCAACCAACCGTGATCGCTTGATCATCTGCAGTTCATTAATGTGCCGATCGCTGTAGGCTCGATATCCGTTATCACTACGATCCGGTTCGCTGATCACACCCTTCTGCTCATAGAATCGAATGGTCTTCGCTGTCAGCCCCGTTATACGTGCAACTTCATTAATCTTCATCAATCGCTCCCAATCTCACATTCATGCTTGACCTTACAGTTGATGGAAGGTTTATGCTTTACATTATGAACAATTCCAACGCCTGACCGCAAGTCACTATGGGCGAAACAAGGTTACCGCATGGCTGATATACAAGCTCCAAACCCAAACTCGCCAATCAAAGCACAAAATCTGATCACGCTTCCCTTATCAGGGCTGAATTGCATGAATTGTGTACGCAAGGTTATGACGGCGGTTGACGCTATTGATGGCGTAACCCAAGCCAGTGCAGACAAAACCAGCATAAAAATCAACGCTGATGCGCCAGTCCATGAAGTGGTTGCGGCTATTGAGTCCCTTGGCTATCAAGTCGGCAACACAGTCACGCTGCCACTTGCCGGCCTGAGTTGCGGTCGTTGTGTGGCTAAACTGACAGCAGCCTTTGACGCATCCCCTGATATTTATGATTTCAAAGTGAGCAAAACTGAAGCCACCATTTCCAGTGGGCTAAAACGACATGCACTGGTTGCAATCGTTGAGCAGGTTGGCTATCAGGTTATCGATCAGGACGAGGCCACCCCAACGGCAGGCACTGCGGATTCAGTTCCTTTGCAAAAAACCGAAGCCAACGTCACTCAAGCGCCAGTTGCCAACAAACCCAATACGGCTTCACTGCAATTGATTCTTTCAGGCATGACCTGCGCAAGTTGCGTATCGTCGGTCGAAAGTGCCATTAAAAGCGTTTCTGGCGTTGATAGCGTCAACGTCAACTTGGCAGAACGTACCGCACTAGTCTCCGGCCATGCTGACGCAAAGGCACTCATTACCGCCATTGAAAGCGCAGGGTATGGTGCTGAGGTGAGCGAAGATGAAACCACACGCAGAGAACGACAAGCGGCCCTGCATAGCCAACAGTTTGCAGAACACAAGCGCCATACATGGCTATCTTTAGGGCTAGGTGCCCCTCTGATGGCGTGGGGGTTATTCGGTGGCTCAATGACTGTCGACAGCACCAACAGTCAAATTGCTTGGGGCATAATTGCACTCCTGACGTTGGCGCTGCTTTGCACCGCGGGTAAGCATTTCTTTATCAATGCCGTTAAGGCATTGCGGCATCACAGAGCGACGATGGATACCTTGGTAGCGTTAGGTACTGGCTCTGCATGGCTTTATTCGATTGCCGTTGTGATTGCGCCAACGCTATTTCCTGAACAAGCAAGACACGTCTATTTTGAAGCCACCGCGATGATTCTTGGCTTGGTAACCCTCGGTCACGCGATTGAAGCCAGAGCCCGCGCTTCAACGTCTAAAGCGTTAGATAGGCTGCTCGACCTTCAGCCGCAAAATGCCTTAGTCGTCGAAAAGGGGCAAGAGCGCGAAGTCGCGCTGTCGGATGTCACCGCAGGTATGGTTCTTCGCATCAAACCCGGGGCAAAAATCCCCGTTGATGGCGTTGTTGACAGTGGCGAAAGCTATGTCGATGAATCCATGTTGACTGGTGAGCCTCTCGCCGTCAGAAAGGTCACCGGAGACACGTTGCACGCAGGGACAGTAAACCAAAGCGGCAGTATGTTATTTACCGCTACGGGCATTGGCAGCGACACCATGCTGTCGCGCATCATCCATTTGGTCCGACAAGCGCAAAGCAGTAAACCTGCATTAGCACGTATGGCGGATACTGTCTCATCAATATTCGTCCCGACCGTGATGATCATTGCGATTCTTACTGCGCTAGGTTGGTACAACTTTGGCCCTGATCCCAAGCTGAGCTTCATGTTAGTGACCGCAACAACCGTATTGATCATTGCATGCCCTTGCGCACTAGGACTGGCAACGCCCATGTCTGTCACCACAGGGGTTGGACGCGCAGCAGAACTCGGTGTGTTAATTCGAGATGCAGAAGCACTTCAACATGCGGCTGGCGTTGATACTGTGGTGTTAGATAAAACCGGAACACTGACAGAAGGCAAACCACAAGTCACTTCATTAGACAGTATGGTTCTCGACGATCAAGAAATGCTTCAATTGGCTGCCAGCTTAGAACAAGGCTCTGAGCACCCTCTCGCCAAGGCGGTGTTGGATGCAGCCAAAGAAAAGTCATTGATGTTATCGGATATTGCGCATTTTGAAGGCATTCCCGGAAAGGGCCTGCAAGCAAGCATTAACGGCACCACATACTTTCTCGGTAATGCGCGTTTGATGGAAGAGAAAGGCGTATATGTCAGCGATGCAAGCGATCACGCCAAACAACAAGCCCAACGCGGTGAAACCACTGTATACCTTGCCCGCGACACGCAGTTATTAGGGTTGATTGGCATTAGCGACCCACTACGCCATGATTCAACCAGCGCCGTGGCTCGTATGAAGAGTTTAGGCTACAAAGTCGTCATGCTGACAGGCGACCACCCTGATACTGCCAACGCCATTGCTGCACTAGCAGGGATTGATGATGTTGTCGCTGGCGTACTACCGGATGGTAAAGCCGATGTGATTTCACGCTTGCAATCAGAAGGGCGTAAAGTCGCCATGATAGGCGATGGTATTAACGACGCGCCAGCGCTTGCTAAAGCTGAAGTGGGGATTGCCATTGGAAGCGGTAGCGACGTAGCCATTGAAAGTGGGCAAATTACATTGATGCGTCACTCCATTGATGCCGCGACAGACGGATTAGAATTGTCCAAAGCAACGCTACGCAATATGAAAGAGAACCTGTTTGGCGCATTTATTTACAATTCTTTGGGTATTCCCATTGCGGCGGGTGTGCTATATCCCCTCACCGGCGCATTACTAAGCCCTGTAGTGGCGGGGGCTGCCATGGCGTTGTCTTCTATCACTGTGGTGAGTAACGCAAATAGACTGCGCTGGTTCAAACCTCGCAAAGGAGGTAATCATGTTGGTTAATCTGATAGGCGTTGGCCTAATTGCTTTAATCATTTGGTGGTTCTGGCTATCAGGCAAGAAAGATACACAATAAAACTAAACATTGAGCCATGTGCCCGTACTGGTGCGCATGGCCATAAAAATCAAAAAATATTGAGGAGATAATCATGAAAACTCTACCTAAACTTGCTGCCTTTTCCCTCGCACTTCTTTCAGCAAGCACTTTTGCGGCAACAGGCATCACTTACAAATCCCCTTATTGCGGTTGCTGCAAAGAGTGGGTGAAACACATGGAAGACAATGGCTTTGAAATGACCGCCGAAGATCATGTCAACATGAACCCTATCAAACAAAAATTTGGCATCAAACCACAGCTCGCTTCTTGCCATACCACAGTGATTGATGGCTACGTATTTGAAGGCCATATTCCTGCCAGTGACGTTAAGAAGTTCCTTGCTGAAAAACCTAAGCTTGCTGGCCTTGCTGTTCCAGGTATGCCTATGGGCTCACCGGGTATGGAGTATGGAGACGAGAAAGACGCCTATGACGTAGTGGGCTTCTCTCACGTTGGCATGACCATGATTTATAACAGCCACAACTAAAGCTGACTTTTAGAACCAGAGCCTCCATACTGAATAACCACAGGTATGGAGGTTTAATGAAACGTTTCTTCCCCGCGCTATTTGCATTTTTCTTCGCTCAATCTGTTACAGCTGAACCTTTGGTGTGGCAAGCACAAAAAGGCGAACTTACCTATACCTTAATGGGCTCGGTCCATTTGGGAAAACCCGATTTTTACCCGCTTCCTAACGTGATTGAATCACGGTTTCGTCAGGCCGACGCATTGATAGTCGAAGCGGATGTGATCAACGATACACAAATAACATTCCCCCAAGGAAAACCCACCAGCGAACTGGTCGATTCGACACAACGAGATGCACTCGCCACCATCGCAAAAGAATTGGGTTATCCAGAATCCGTGTTACTGAACATGCCACCTTGGCAAACCGCCATGGTGTTACAACTTGCGCAAAGCCAAACGTTAGAACTCCAACAAGCACTAGGCATCGATCTGCACTTTCTTTCTCGCACAAAAAACTTAAATATTCCCGTGAAGACGTTTGAAACGGTTCAAGAGCAGATTGATTTACTGGCAGGAACCGGTGACCACGGTCTCGCCCTCTTGGACGATACGCTAACGCATTGGGCACTTTCAAAAGAGTTTATGCCGTGCCTGATTGAAGCATGGCATGTCGGTGATAACGAGAAAATGACAACGATTGTTGATGAAATGGGGGATGCCAGCGATTTCGAACGCAAGCTACTGATCGACCGTAATATCAATTGGATAAAAATGCTGACTGATTCAGCACAAATGCCGAAGGGTGAATACGTGGTGATTGTGGGTGCGTTGCATTTGCCGGGAGAAGAAGGGCTATTAACGCTATTGAATAACAAAGGGTTCACTATCACACCATTGAATCAAGGCCAAAAAGCTGACTGCGAACTGCCTGAATTCCCGTCGTGATAAAAGGTCGGCCTTAGCTGCCGACCACCACTTTAGTCACAATCATTGATACGAAGAAAAGCAAAATAAACCAAATAATAAATGACTTGCGCATACAACTGCCCTGCTAATACTGACTTAATTCTCTGATAGCGGGTATGTTACCGCAAAGTGCTAGTTGTAGCATTTCGAGTTTCAAAAAAACCATTCCGCACTAACGAAAAAAGCCTCCGCATTTCTGCAGAGGCTTTCGAATACTTGGTCGGTGAAGAGGGATTCGAACTGGGCGGCATCCCGTACCCGACCCTCTGGTCCTCTTCTATTTAGAAGCATAGATGCGCTACCAAGCTGCGACATTCACCGAATCGTTAAAACACTTCCTGCTTACTCAGAGGCGGCTACCTACCTGAAAGTGGTCAGTGAAGAGTAATTCGATTGGTTCTGCATTCAATACCCGATCATCATGCAATACGCATGACTCACCAGCCCAGCAACACCTAAACG
>NZ_JAJUBC010000160.1 GCF_028683095.1 Enterovibrio gelatinilyticus
CAAGTTATCAGAACCATGCCGGCTTCCGTGGCGACTCGCTTTGTTCCCGGTTTATCGTCAGGTGCAAAACACTTTGGCCGGCTACTGGCCGGGAAAGCCGCTACCCGACTCATTGCCATCGCCAATTTTATCGGTGCAATTACGTCAGGGTATGATGCGTACAATGCAGCAAGGGCTGGTAACCATGGTGCGGCGGTCGGGCACGCAGCCATCAGTCTCGGGTCTGCGCTTCTTTTCGTAGGGGCCACAAAAGCACTGTTTGCCGGTGCAGGGGCAG
>NZ_JAJUBC010000161.1 GCF_028683095.1 Enterovibrio gelatinilyticus
ATCGATTTGGACTCAGACAACGACACCATTCCTGATGTGGTCGAAGCCGGTCTGATCGATGCGGACGGTGATCTGATGGTCGATAGCATTGACCTGCAAGCCAGCGTCGATCCTGCCCCAGATTCTGACGGTGATGGCATTCCAGACTTCCTCGATCTCGAAAGCCAGAATGCTGAAAACGACGGCACCGCCTTTGACATGCATGGCTACGACTTTGCTGCTTTCGACACCAATGGAGATGGCATGCTTACCCTTCAAGACGGCGAAGGGGGTA
>NZ_JAJUBC010000162.1 GCF_028683095.1 Enterovibrio gelatinilyticus
ACAGCGCCGATGGTAGTGTGGGGTCTCCCCATGTGAGAGTAGGACATCGCCAGGCTTCAAATTTGAAAGAGAGCCCGTTCTCTGAACGGGCTTTTATTTCGCTCCGACTGATTGTAATGTGAGCGACGTCAAAAAAAGATTTTTACCCTTCATCTTCGGATGAAAAAAGATGAAAGTTTTTTCTTGACTGAATATCAGAATCGCGTAAGATACGCGGCCTGACTTGCTGAAGCGCACTGCGCTAA
>NZ_JAJUBC010000163.1 GCF_028683095.1 Enterovibrio gelatinilyticus
TCAGGTGGGTCCATAACGCTATGGTCGCCAAGCAAATTTGGTGGCTTTATCCCGCTGGCTATACTGTCCGCTTGCTGCGTTTGTTTGCTTTCTCGCTCAGTCATGTACTTCATACACGCCTTCACTCGACTCACAAACCGCCTTGCTATCGAACACTATCCCTGCGCTATCATGGCGCTAGCTGGATAAATCCTAAATCTGGGAAAACTCTGACTAGCTTCTCTTACACATTCAATGTTCT
>NZ_JAJUBC010000164.1 GCF_028683095.1 Enterovibrio gelatinilyticus
ATGGAGGCGTAATGGGATCGACACATTAGAACAGATTTGGATGCAACTAAGTCAGCCCAATGAGCCTCTAATACTTGGGTTGCCTATTTACCCAAGGGAGATAAACACCCAACACATTATTATGGCAACGGATTAACATGTTCAGAAAAAACAAAAGCCAAGAACTCAACTTAAAGCAAAAAGAACCTCAGGCAGGCGAGCGCCGAAAATTTCTGTCAGGGGAAGCTGTCTT
>NZ_JAJUBC010000165.1 GCF_028683095.1 Enterovibrio gelatinilyticus
GGAGATGGTGGGTCGTGTAGGATTCGAACCTACGACCAATTGATTAAAAGTCAACTGCTCTACCAACTGAGCTAACGACCCGTGGCGTCCCATAGGGGAGTCGAACCCCTGTTACCGCCGTGAAAGGGCGGTGTCCTAGGCCTCTAGACGAATGGGACACAAATCTTTTCAACAACTTTCGCTGCTGATGCGTTGAGGTTTGGGACCTCAACCACTCTTTACTTTTTC
>NZ_JAJUBC010000166.1 GCF_028683095.1 Enterovibrio gelatinilyticus
AAACGATAAAAAGCCCCGCTATTGCTAGCGAGGCTTCTTAATAAATGGCGGAGCGGACGGGACTCGAACCCGCGACCCCCGGCGTGACAGGCCGGTATTCTAACCAACTGAACTACCGCTCCACACGGTGATAAACAGTCTCCTGTCTATCCGATACATGTCGTTCAACTCACGTATCTAATCTTTTTGCCTTCATCTTTTTCTTAAAAAGACGAAAA
>NZ_JAJUBC010000167.1 GCF_028683095.1 Enterovibrio gelatinilyticus
GCTTCTCGCGGTTGAAGGGAGTCAACAAGACGTTTTGAAGGTTGCGAAAGCAACGTTGAAAAATCTCAAAATTTCTTCTTGACTTCATCGCCTGGCAGCGTAGAATTCGCAGCCCTGACGATGAGAAGACGACTCGAAAAGAGCCGCTTCTACAGTCAACGTTCTTTAACAATTTGACCTATACAATCTGTGTGGGCACTCGTAC
>NZ_JAJUBC010000168.1 GCF_028683095.1 Enterovibrio gelatinilyticus
CCGTTCATCTCTCATCAGTATCGACGCAACCCCTTACTACCACTGTGTTTCACGTTGTGTTCGGCGATCATTTCTTTGTGGGTATGATGAAAACGCCCAGCAATCCTATGAACACCGTAGAGGGTGGATTGAGAAACGCCTGTTAACGTTGGCGAGTGCTTTCTGTATTGATGTTTGTGCGTATGCCATCATGAGCAACCACTAT
>NZ_JAJUBC010000169.1 GCF_028683095.1 Enterovibrio gelatinilyticus
CTTCTAGAAAAACACAACATTCTCAGATGCATGCATTCGGCAATAACGGGGACAGGCATCTTTAGAAAAGCACAATTTTATCAGTTGCATGCATTCAGTACCCTCAAGCTCAAAGACGCTTAGTAAAGATGAATGGTTGCCTTTTGAATGATATCCTTTTCATATTGTTTGATTGCCAACCATTTTGATTACTAATGACTAAACG
>NZ_JAJUBC010000017.1 GCF_028683095.1 Enterovibrio gelatinilyticus
GTGGAATGTGGTTTTTGGCGAAATTCATTAGATCAAAAGGGTCGATGCGCGTCCTTCTCATTGTTTAGAAAAGAGATTTTGAGGGGATTCGCTAGATTTGAACGTTAAGTGCTCTAAGAAGTTATGGAGAATTATGAAATTGCCCCACGACTGGTTTCACGCCGACTCAGAAGACAAAGAAATGTATGGGAAAGAGCTAAACCTAGAGATGCTATCTGGACATTTTTTGTTTTCTAAAAATATTGAGGTTTATGCCCACCGCAATGATGCGACTGATGACATTTTGTGTCGGCACATAGACGCAGAGGACTTATACACAGTTGTTCACTTAACATGGAGTATGAGGCCTGAAATTGACAACAAACATCCTACTGTAGAGTTTCATGGTTCATACGATGAGTTTCTTCAATACAACTCAAAATTTTTCAACTAGTAGCTTGTTATCAAAGCATTCGAATATCGCACCTAACAAAAGTGACCAAATGGACAAACTTTGCGCGCTTTTTGGTTTTTTCTAGTACGGGATTACGGTGTAAGAATCTAATCTAATTATCAAATTTTCCTGTGTTGCTGGCGTTAAGTGTAAATCAGGTATCGTTCATGATCGTCCAAGAAGAGAGTAGAAAAGAGAATTTATTAAGTGCTGGTGTGACTAGCCAATTTATCGATGCCATAGACAGGCTTGAAGAATTGGGAGAAATTCAGTATCAAATACAAAAACCTGAAAGTGCTTATTGGTATCTTCCATCTATTGAGAACGAATATGAAATATTAAGAGGGTTCGATATCACCCCAATCTGTGATGGTTCAAATGGAGACTCCTTCTACGTCTTGTTATCTAAACCTGACGAGAGAAAATTTGTCTACTTCGAGTTAGAAGCAGACGAAATATATAACGATTTTGGTGGTTCATTTCAGCTTCTATTGGCTCATATAATAATCGACCTAATGGATTTCTCCGAAGAGCAAAGCATTGAAGATATTACTAAATTCGCTGATGGCCTCGGGCTTCTTAAAGCCAAAGAGGTTATAAACACGGTCAGCGCATTAGATGAAGATACAGATATTGAGAAGTGGGAAGTAAATGTTCTACCCGCCATCATTGGCGGAACACTTAACAAGTAGCTGCACAGGAAAAATTACTCGCTGCGCTCCCAATTTTCCTGTGAGCTAGGCGTTAGCACTACAAATCACGAGCGATAACTATGTTCGATAGATTGCTATTAGATATGTCAGGAATATTGGACGAAGAAACGTTCCATGAGTACGTTTCCAAGAAGCTCAACTTCCCCGGACACTACAGCTACAACCTTGACGCATTTTGGGATTACATCACTGATGATGAGCAGTCTTCGATGCCTAGAAAAATCGAAGTTGAAGGGATGGCAGCCCTAAAAATCCATCTTCCTGTGCTACATGATAGTTTTGTTGAGTGTCTACAAGACTACGTAAAAGTTTATCCGAATCGTGACATGGTTTTTCGGCAGGATAGTCCTTCCGGAGAAGGTTTAGAGTTCGAAGGTGACTAGAGGCCAGTATATAGATCCGCGCGTACTAATAAGCAAATGAACAGAGACGTATACTCGTGGCGCATTTTTCCATAGTGACGCTGTGATTCAGGCGTTTCATTCAATTTTGGGTGGTAAACGCCCGTTATTCTAACGTTAAGCATCAAGAGAGTTATGGATCAGTACTCGTATCAAGAAACCAAAGATGATGTTATCTCTATAATGAATGAGACCATCGAACATGGAAATTCAATTGGCGGCGGTTTAGGGCGCGCTGAAGTTGAGTATTGGCTTCGCCCACTTGAGCTAAATGAATCCAAGCCAACTCCCTATGCTCTCAAGTTGTTGGCAGCGGTATCAATTGGCTCTTTGAGGCATCAGAACAACTTGGAACTAGAAGAGCTTTATTCAGTTGTGGAGTGGCTTGTTGAGAATATAGATGCCTCTGATGTTTCTCTTATAGATCCTGGTTCCGTAAATCAGCTTATTATTGAAACATCAGAGTCGTTCGGAGTAACACTTGCTAGTAAAATTAAGTTAGTGGTGTCACCAAATACTTAACAAGTCAACGCACTCGGACTTGGCAAAGCTGTCACCTTTTTTGTTACAAAAAAGCCGCCAACTTCACCAAGCCGGTGTTTGAGGCGCTAGCGACAACCACAATTTCGAGTTATGGAGAACAAAGTGAACGTAAGGAAAGCGATCAAGCAAGACTCCAGTAAGTTGTTAGAACTTATCGAACATAAAGCTGAGTTTGACCGAAGTATGAATGGGTTTGACGGCGAAATCTCTACGACCAAAGAGAAGATTGAACGAACCTTATTTGGTGACTATCCGTTTGCTCATGCTTTGCTATTAGAAGTCGATGGCGAAGCTCTGGGGTTCGCTCTATTTCATTATCGTTACTCTTCTTTTAGTGGCGAGCCGTCTATTTGGCTTGATGACTTGCTAGTTATTGGTGAGCATCGGTCAAAGGGATATGGTGCTGAACTTATGCATGCTTTGAAAACGGATGCTAAAAAGTCGTTAACTTCTCACATTTCATGGACAGCTAGCCCATATAACACCAAAGCACACGAGTTCTACAAGAAGTTAGGTGCATTAATCGAACGAATGGATTGTCAGAGACCGTATTTTCGTTGGGCGATTTGCGGCTAACAAAGCAATTGTGTCGAATTCATAAACGCGTGCCGACTCGTTACGCCCAAACATAGCACGCGTTCACTTGCCGCTTATTACGACGTTAAATTTCAACATGAATAGACGAAACTTTTTTGAATTACTAATTGGTACACTTATAGGGGCACAAATTCTCGGGTGTAATGAAAATTCAGAAAAAAGAATGAAGATGCACATGAACATAAAACCAACCAAGCTTTCCAAGGAAAACTTACATCAAAGTTTAAATCGATTACTAAATGCCTTTGAATCACATGGTATGAATGTCGAAGGCTCGCTTTTACCACCTATTAATGAAATTGAACTTAGAAGAAGATGTAGTTGGTTCCCTGGAGACTTACCTGACGAAGTTGTTGCGCTTTATGAATGGAGGGGCGGGCAAGAAAAGGATGCTTTGGAAACTGAGTTTCCTTTTTTGTTCAGAGATAACTCGTTCTGTAGTATTGATAGAGCAGAGTTTGAATATAAAGTTATGATGGAATCTTATGGTAAACATCTACCCGATCACGAGATGCTTAAATACTCTTTTCCAATAGCTGCATTTAATGGTAGTTGGTACGTAATACCAACCAGAGGGCATAATCTAGACTCAACCCTAAAACGACCAGTTATATCAGTCAATCAGGATATAGACATCTACTTTTACACAATTGAAAAAATGATTGAAACCTGCGCAGAATGGGTAGAACACGAAAATTACTCACCTGACGGGCTATACCCTGAAAGTTTAGAGATGAAAATTTGGAGAAAGCATAATCCTGCAATTTTTAGCTAGAAGTACAACCAATCAATCTTAGGAGAATAACTTGTACAAATTATTCTATTATCCGCGTAATGCCAGCTGGGCTCCTCACATGCTTCTTGAGGAAATTGGCGCCACCTATGAACTAGTGTTAGTCGATAGGAAATCCGAAGAACAAAAATCAAGCGAATACCTAAAACTCAACCCAACTGGACGCATCCCAACGCTAGCTTATGGTGACTCGGTTATTTTTGAAAGTGCTGCGATTTGTTTGCACTTGTGCGACGAACATCCCCAATCAAGTGTTATCCCAGACATCGGAGATCCAAGTCGACCAGAATTCTATCAGTGGCTCTTTTACCTAACCACAAGCATCCAGCCAGAGTTGATGTTGTATTTTTACCCAAACAAACACACATCATCTGTTGATACAGCTGAATCTATTTCAGAAACTCAGGAGAAACGTATCACCGAAATGTTTGGTTTGGTCGATAAACAATTAGAAAACAAAGAGTTTCTAATTGGCAATCGACTCAGCGTTTGTGACTTCTTTCTATTTATGCTTTCGCATTGGGCCAGTGGATTTAAAACACCTCCTTTGTCATTTGAACATTTAGGACGATATTTGAAAGATTTAGCTAAGCGGTCATCAGTCAAGAACGTGTGCGAGGTTGAAGGAACAAATTTGGATGCGTATACCCAAACAAACTGAATATGCAGGATTCAGCGTGCTTGACCGAAGCGATGATAACCTCTGAAATCGAGCATATTCAGGTTGATTTGGTATATATGTGAAAACACATTGGATACTCGATATTCTCGAGCGTCTAGGGTTTGAATCTGCCGAATGGCTTGATACCTATTCGAAAATTGAGAATGGAACGCTCATTGGCACTGAGCCCTCCATTAAAGCGGTCCTATCCTTGCTTGGACGAAAGCGACTGTGCGAATTTCGCATACCCGCATCTACGCGTTAAGTGTCACCAACCCACCGATTTGTGAAATAGACACCTCTGCGGTGGCTTTCACGTACCTGCTATACACTAACTATTTGTAAATTCTCCCTACCTTTCTTCTTACCAGTCTTCTTGATAGAAAACAGCCCACTTTTGAGCGCTATGATTAATGAATAGCCACCGACTCAGTAGACACTTTTGAGTCATTATTTCCCTAACTTTCCTTATCCGAAAAGAAAATTTTAGATCTCCAACTCTTTGCCGCTTCTGTCCAAAAGCGGTTTACAGCGTTCAATCTAAATCCTTCATCTCAAATTCATTCAAAAAAAAGCCGCTCGTAGGGAGCGGCAAATCGTGTGAATCATATTGTAATAGTTATAGTGTGAGTATTCTTATGGCTTATTCACCATGGCTTCAGACTTCAGTGCTGTCATCACAAAGTGGAGGTTTCCACCTGCTTTGATATCGGCGTGTTTGAAGAAGAGGCCGTCTTCAAGAGGTTGACCGTTGATGGTCACTGACTTGACGTAGAAGTTGTCATCAGCGTTGTTGTCAGCGGTGATCTTGAACTCGCCACCTTCGACAGGGATGCTCACTTCATCGAACAGAGGTCGGCCAATGGTGTAGGTAGGATCAGCCGCGTTCACTTGGTAGAAGCCCATGGCTGACATGACATACCACGCTGACATTGCGCCAACGTCTTCGTTACCGATGATGCCTTTTGGCTCCGCTAAGTACATGTCATCCAAAATGTGGTCGACGACCTCTTGGGTTTTCCAAGGCTCTGCAGTCCAGTTGTATAAGTACGGAATGTGGTGCGATGGCTCATTACCGAATGCCACCTGACCAATCAAACCCGACATATCTGGCGTTTCAGTGCCTTGGCTTTTAGCGGTAAACGTCGCTTCCAAGTTTGTCTTGAACGCCGCTTCACCCCCCATCACCTCTTTCAAACCCGCAATGTCGTGGGGCACAAACCATGTCCACTGCCATGCATTCCCTTCGGTGTAGTTCCCCGTTTCATGGGCCGTACCAAATGGGTCGAACGGTGCCATGAACGAGCCATCCATCATGACCGGACGCATAAAGCCAGTGACACCGTATTCGGCGTACTCCATCGGATTGTTATCGAAGTAATACTGGTAGCCTTTTGAGCGTTCTAGGTAGGTGGCTTCTGCTTGGGTATCGCCGGCCGCTTTCGCAATTTGCGCGATGGCCCAATCATAGAAGGCGTTTTCCAAACCGTACGACACGGACTCGATGGTGTGATCAGGGTCGATCGGATTACCCTCAGCATCACGTTGAATCGCCGGCGCAAACCCCTCTTTTTGGATGTAGTCGATGTGCTTTGTAAGAGTGCGATTCAATACTGGCACATCCCACTCTGTGGCAAGCGAGTCATAGTTGTCGTACGTGGAAGAATCAATCGCCGCCTTCAGGGCCAGCGCTTTTTCAGATTGCGTGAACGCGTCTGGAAATTTGGTGATCGCATCGGCAATCACAGCAACGGCTGGGTAACCCACCATGGTGCCAGTTTCATCCCCTAAGTGTTCCCACTTCGGCAGCAAACCACTTTCTGTATATTTCTGAACCAAGTTCTTCGCGTATTGAACGGCGCGTGTCGGCTCAGTGATGGTTTTCAGCGGGTGCAGGGCTTTGTGCGTGTCCCACAAAGAGTAAACCGAGAAGTTAGGAAGCGCTTCGGTGGCTTCACCATACGCGATGGAGTATTCACCCTCGCCTTCACGGATTGAGCCTTTACCCATGCCGCGAAAGCTTCCATCCACATCTTGGTGAACCTGCGGTGCAATTTTGGTGTGATACAGCGCGGTGTAGAAAATTTCTTTCTGCTCGGCTGTGCCACCTTTCACGCTCAGGTTCAGCGCGTTTGCCCATTTTTCACTTGCTTGCGTACGCGCGACATCAAACGACACACCCGCTTCTGCTTGGTGGTTGTTTTGTGCGCCTTCAGCACTGACGGCAGAGATCGCCACTTGTGCGTTCAGAGCCTGTGATTCTCCCTGTTCAAACTCAACATACGCCGTCACGTCGGCTTTGATGCGTTTGACCGGTTTACCGTCATTGTCATAAACCAATTCGGAAATGTGTTCGGCACTCAAACCATCGGCTGAGACACCGCCAACGAGGAGTTGCACGTTTTTGATTTTCTTGTCGAAGGTGGCGTGAAAGAAGATTTTTTGGTTCTTCGCCCAGCCAGAAAAATGCGCAGCATCTCGCTCACCCGTGATGGTGTAACCATCGTCACTGACCGTCAGTTTGTTGCGTAGTGAGGTCGAACCCCAATCGCTGTTAAGGATCGAGTTTAAATCGATCTTCAAACGCTGCGGTTGGCCTTCTGGATAGGTATAGCGATGGAAGCCCACGCGCTCAGAGGCAGTAAGCTCGGCTTTGATGCCGTTTTCAGCGATGTTCACGGAGTAGTAACCCGCTTCTGCCACTTCAGACGCTTTGTCCATCTTGACGGAAATCGCCTCGCGGTAATCGTCCGAATCTTCAATGTATTTCGCGTTCTCTTCCGTGAATGGAAGGAACAGAATGTCGCCCAAACCGCCCATACCTGTGCCAGACAGGTGAGTGTGCGAGAAGCCAAACAGTGTGTCTTTGTCATAGTGATAGCCCGACGAAGAGTGCCAGCCCATCAGCTCCGTATCTGGCGATAACTGCACCATGCCTTCTGGTACAACCGCACCAGGGAAGGTGTGACCGTTGAAGCCCGTGCCGATAAATGGGTCAACATATTTCAGAACATTTATTTCTGGCGACACAACGCCTGTATTTGGGTTTGAATCAGAAGAACTTGAATTGCAGCCAAACAAGAAAAGGGCGGCAGAGACTGACAGTGCAACCTTAGAAACACGAGAAATAGACATAGAATAATCCTTGACAAAGATGCCGCACACTGGCGGCATCGGGTCTATGAACAATTAGATTTTTGCCTGCATGGCTTCTTTCTTATCGCCAGTCATCACGAAGCGAAGCTCACCGCCTGCTTTGATTTCACTGTGCTCAAAGGTCAACTCGTTAGAGAGTTCGTTGCCGTTGATGGTGACGGATTTCACGTACTTGTTATGCGGGCTGTTGTTGTCTGCAACGATGGTGAACTTGCCACCGTCAACATCGATCGCCACTTCATCAAACAGCGGACGACCAATGGAGTAAGACGGGTCTGCCGGTGAGACTTGGTAGAAGCCCATCGCCGACATGATGTACCACGCAGACATCTGGCCGACGTCTTCGTTACCAATCAAGCCCGTCGGCTCGATGGTGTACATTTCAGCCATGATGCGATCGAGGTATTCTTGGGCTTTCCAAGGCTCGTCAGTCATGTTGTACAGGTAAGGGATGTGGTGCGACGGCTCGTTACCGTGCATGTATTGACCGATGTATCCGGTCAAATCAGGCAGTTCTTCACCTGTGTTTGATGAACGCGCGGTGAACAACTCATCCAAGTCTTCACGGAAGGCTTTCTCTGGGGTGGTGTCTTTCCCGTTTTCTTTATCCGCCTTAAAGATTTCTTGCTTTAGACGGGCGAAATCATGCATTGGCTGGAATTTCCACTGCCACGCGTTACCTTCGGTAAAGGCAAACTCATCAACGTAGTACGGGTCGAAATCAAGCAGCGGACATTGTTCTTTCATCGTCCCAGAACCAGCAGGCCATTCGACCATCACACATTCGTCTTTACGCTCTTCATCGATCGGCTGGTTGAACGCCAATGGCGGCTTGTTTGGTGAGGAACTTGCTGGGTGGTTCTTCGGACGCAAGAAGCCCGTTGATGCATCCCAGTGATGTAGCCAGTTGTCAGCGCGGGCAAGAAACTCGTCTTGCACCTTCACATCGCCCGCCATACGCGCAATTTCAGAGACCGCCCAGTCACCGTAAGCGAATTCCAAGGTGTAGGATGCAGAGTTCCAGTAGCCGTGATGAACGAAGCCATTCTCTTCGTATACTTTGACTTGCACCACGTTCGCTGCGCCGATGTTTTGGTCAGGCGTCCAATCAGGGAACTCGCTTTCTTCGTGGTAGCGCGCTGTAAACTCAGCCGCTTCCAACGCATCTTGCGCATCCACATTCAGCCCTTTCGCCATGGCATCGGCAATGATAGAAATCGCAGGGAAACCAATCATGGTGCCCGTGTAATGACCTTGCAGTTCCCACTTCGGTAAGATGCCGCCGTCTTTGTACTTGCGGATCAAATCGTTCGCGTATTCTTCCGCGCGATCAGGGTTAATAATGGTTTGCAGTGGGTGGAAGGCGCGGAACGTATCCCACATGGAGTAGATCGAGTAGTTTGGCGTATCACCCGCTTCTTTTAGCTCTTGTGTGCGCATTGCACGGTAGGTGCCGTCAACGTCTTGGAACACCATAGGTGCGATGTTGGCGTGGTACATGGCCGTGTAGAAAATCTCTTTCTGCTCTTCCGTACCGCCCTTCACGGACACTTTTGCTAGCTCGTTGTGCCATGCTTGTTGCGTTTTGGTCAGTACCTTATCAAAGCCCCATTCA
Source organism: Enterovibrio gelatinilyticus (assembly GCF_028683095.1). Lineage (GTDB taxonomy): Bacteria > Pseudomonadota > Gammaproteobacteria > Enterobacterales > Vibrionaceae > Enterovibrio > Enterovibrio gelatinilyticus. The sequence continues at coordinate 8,913 of NZ_JAJUBC010000017.1, forward strand.
GTGACTTCTGCATCCAAGTTTTTCTTCGCGCCACGCACGCTGGTTGGCGATAGGCCTAGGGTTAGCTCAATCGGTTTATCTGATGGCGCAAACTCTAGGTAGGCGATGGTCTTGGTGGCTTGGAAAGCATCGTTATCCAGCGAGATTTCCGTTTCCACGCCGTCGATCATGCCCGTCGCTTTCACGATAGGTTGATTGAATTTAGCGTAGAAATAGATGTGCTGGTTGTTTGCCCAACCGTCAGAGCTGCGCTTGCCACGTACGGTGTATTCGTCAATGAATTCGATATCACCGATTGTGGTGCGGTTGCCCCAGCTTTTATTTAGCGTGTGGTCTAAATCCAGTTTAAGGAACGGCGTGGTGCCATCTTTAAATGTATATTTGTGGTAACCCACGCGTGGTGATGTGGTTAATTCCACTTTAATATCACCACGGTTTAATTCGACAGAATAATAACCCGCTTCCGCTTTTTCATTTTCTTTATCGAAGGTGTTATAAGTCGCATTGCTTTTTTCAGTAAATGGCAGAATAAGAATATCACCTAAATCAGTGATACCTGTTCCAGAAAGGTGGGTATGAGAAAAACCATAAACAGGAATGTCTTCTTTTTTACCATGATCGAAATAACCTGCCGCTGATCCCCAACCTTCCATTTCCGTGTCAGGAGAAAGCTGCACCATGCCGCCAGGGTAAACCGCGCCCGGGAAGGTGTGGCCGTCAGCACCCGTGCCAATAAACGGGTCGACATATTTTATCAGCGATTTATTAACCGCTTCGCCCACTAAACCTGTTTGTGAATTTGAATCAGAATCTGAATTACAACCAGACAGCGCAATAGCAATCACCACCGCTAGCGGTGCTAATGTATGTTTCATTTTCATTCCTTTTAGAAAAAGGGAGAGAACTCTCCCTTTAATTTTTTATTATTTGATTTGAGGTAAAACTATTTTGTGTAGAGATGCCGTTATTATTTCGGCATGTGATCCGCATGCAAGAATTTACCCACACCAAAATCTGGCGGCGTATTTTCTGGTTGAGAACCCCATTGTTTATTTGGCTCGTCGCCCATTACAAATGACAAGGTGCCACCATTCATAATGTCTTCTTGGGTAAGGTAAGTACGCTCGAATACTTCCCCATTCAATGTTGCAGATTGAATGAAGATATTCTCGCGGCTGACATCTTTCGCTGTCACGGTGAAGGTTTTACCTTCGCCCACATTGATGGTGGCGTTATCAAACAGCGGGGTGCCGATTTCATAAACGCCCGTTGATGCGCTCACTGGGTAGAAGCCCAATGCACGGAACACAAACCACGCAGACATGGTGCCAAAGTCGTCGTTACCACAAATGCCGTCAGGCGTGTTGTCGTAACACACATTGGTCGCCGCAGCGATGGCAGCTTGCCCTTTCCAAGGTTGTCCAACGTAGTTGTAGAGGTATGGCACATGGTGATCAGGCTCGTTGCCTTGAACGTGTTGCCCTACGTTACCTGTGTTAAACACTGGGAACTGGTTGTCGCCTGCGTTGCGGTCTGGGTACGTTGACCAGTATTCGTCCAAACGTTTGGTGAACAGCTCACCGCGTTTTGCGTCTGGGTTCTGGGTTTTGTCGAACTCGGTCATCAGGTCAATCAGACCATGAATGTCATGTTGAACGCTGAACGAATATTGCCAGCCGTTCGACTCTGCAAACGCATAGTTGAACATGTCTGGACGCCAGTCTTTATCCACCGCGAGGCCAGTTGCAGGATCAACCCAATCGGCATCAATGAAGTTGCCTTTGGTGTCACGCGCTTTAAACCAGCCTTTGTATTTCTTGCCGTTAACATCAAATTGCGCCATCCAGTTATTCGAACGGTCAGCAAACTCTTTGTATTCCGGCGCGTCTTCGCCCATGACGGCTTTGATTGCTTGCGCGATGGTCCAATCGTTGTAGGCATACTCGAGTGAGTATGATGCCGTCCAACTGCTTTCGAACGGTGAATGCGCCCATAGGTCACCTTTACCGATACGCATCTTCGACGCTTTGTAACCCTTAGTGACGTACTCGTCGATGGAATCAACCGCACTGCCCTTGCGACCGTCTTTGATCATGGCACTGATCAGACGCTGCTTAATGTCGTCTTGCTGCGCTTGGATAAAGCCCAGTTCATCCATACGCGCATCCAGTGAGCCTTTGGTCAACACATCCGCAATCACAGGGGTTGAGTGCATGCCCATCATCATGCCCGTTTCGTTGCCTTTGAATGTCCATTCTGGCAAACGACCGTGGCGGGTTTTGCCGTTGTGGTCGACCCAGCTTTCTTCTGCATACGACAGCATGGAAAGCACCACATCTGCCAAGCGGTTTGGCTCAATGATGCTTGAAAGCGGCTGAACAGAACGGTAGGTATCCCAAAGGGAGAAGGTGTCGTAGCGAACGAAATCGGCTTTGCCATCTTTGTTTGCATCCGCAATGCGGACTTTTTCGATAAGTGGTTCAGAGACCACATCACCGTTGGCATTCGTCCCATCAGGGTACGCGCCACGGCCTTGCATCACTTGACGGTAACGACCATCAAGGTCCGAGTGAATGGTTTGCCCCAAGAAGGCGTGATACATCGCGGTGTAGAAGGTTTGTTTGTATGCCACATCCCCTTCAACCTTGATTTTACCCAGCTCGGTTTCCCACTTCGCCGTGGCGTCTTTGCGCACTTGGTCGAAGGATTTACCCGCCACTTCCGTCATGTTCAACGACGCACCCGTTTGCGCGTTTTCGCCCACTTCGGTGTTTGAAAGCGCCACTTTGGCTTCAACCACTAATCCAGATTCAGCCGTATCAAACTCGACATAAGCGCGGGCATATTGGTTGGTGAATTCGGTCGTACCCGCTTTCGCTGGCACATACGATTTGGTGTCGCGGTCAAAATATTCAAAGCGAATCGATTTGATTGGCTTATCGAACTCCATCACGAAGAATTCTTTCTGGCTCGCCGCCCAACCATCAGAGAAACGGTGACCCGATAAGGTGTTAGCGTCTTTATCCCATTCGAAATGCGATTCTGCCGTGTAGTCCCAGTTAATGTTGAAACCCAGGTTCACAATGATTTCGGATTTCTCATCTTGCGGGAAGGTATAGCGGTGAACACCCACGCGATCTGACGCGGTCAGCTCGGCTTTGATGTCATAGTCATCTAGGAAAACAGAATAGTAACCGGCAGTGGCTTGTTCGTTGCGGTGCTTAAAGCGCGAAGCTTCGAGGTTCAGCTGCGGCGAGCCCTCGTTAAGCATGTAGTCTGAGCGGGAGTTGATTGGCATCACAAGGATGTCGTTCAAATCCCCTGCGCCTGCGCCAGAAAGGTGAGTGTGAGAGAAGCCTGAAACGCGGTTATCGTTGTAGTAATACCCAGAGGTGTATTCCCAGCCGTTCGATCCGTTGTTCGGCGACAGTTGCACCATACCGTGTGGCGTTGTCGCACCTGGATACGTGTTACCTAAATTGCCCGTTCCAATAAATGGATTAACAAAGCGTGTAATGTCCATGTCATCAAACGCAACTGGCACGTTTAATCCCATTTCAATTGCAGATTGCTCAGTGAAAGACATGCCCTGAGTAGTACAACCCGCCGACCCCAATATTCCTGCTATTACCGCAACACAAAGTAAACTCTTTTTGAATTTCATGTTACACCTTCATTTCACTAAAAATAGGGAAAGGAGATCTACGAATAGATCTCCTGATTTTTTTATTTTTACTTTAATGCGTCTTCTTTATTTCCGGTCATGACAAAACTTAATTGCCCGCCCGCTTTCAAATCCGAGTGCTTAAATGAGAAATTGTTGTTTAGAGGCTTGCCATTAATGGCAACAGATTTCACGTAGATATTCTCTTCGCTGTTGTTTTCCGTTGTGATGGTGAATGAGCCGCCATCAACGGGGATCACTGCTTTATCGAAGATTGGGCGCGTGATGGTGTAAGACGGATCCGCCGGCGTCACTTGGTAGAAGCCCAAGGCGTTCATCACATACCACGCCGACATTTGGCCAACGTCTTCATTACCAATCAGGCCTTCTAACGTTGGGTGATAAAACTCATTCATTGCACGGTCGACAATTTCCTGCGTTTTCCAAGGCTCCGCGGTCCAGTTGTAAATCATCGGCACGTGGTGGTCAGGTTCATTACCCATCACGAATTGGCCGATGTAGCCGGACATATCGTGAGACTGGCTGGTGTCTGCGTTCGAGTTGGCATTGAACAGCGCATTCAAGTTCGCCAATAGCGCCGCTTTACCCTCTTCTGTCAACGCTTCTGGTTTGTCGAAGTCCGCACGAATGGTGTTCTGACCCGCCATCACGTTGCCAAGGCCATTGATGCTGTGCGGTGCAAACCATGTCCACTGCCACGAATTGCCTTCCGTGAAGTCTTCACCACGGTGTTCAGCACGGTAAGGCCAGAACACATCGTTTTCTGTCAGGCTCTTGCGGTCTTTACAGGCGTTGTAATCCAAGTCTTGCGGGATAGACAGCGCGAGGTTTTCATCTACACAGTCCGCTTTCAGGTTGTTTGCGAAAACTTTCTCACCATTTTGGTTGTAAACCGGGCGCATAAAGCCCGTCGCGCCAAGCGATTTACCTTTGCTGTCTAGGAGCTTACCGTAGAATTCAGGGTTGTAATCGAAGTAGTTTTTGAACGCTTCAGAACGTGCCATATAGCGCTCAAATGACGCGTCATCACCTGCCAGTTTGGCGATCTGCGCAACGGTCCAGTCGTAGTAGGCATTCTCCAAACCATATGACACAGATTCGTTCACCAGCCCGTCATATTTATCAACAGCAATCCCGTTCACGTATGCTGGTTTGTCGCCGGCATCCGACGCCCATTTCGCATTCGCAGGAATGTAACCGAGCGCTTCTTGGTAATTGTTGTGGCGCGTCATGACGGTGAAACGTTTATCGCCAGACCATGCGTCTTTGTAAGGCACCCAGCTGTCGGTTTTATCTAGCGAGAAGTTGAGCGTGTCGTTCGCCGCTTGAATCGCCAGTTCAAAGTGATCTTGCGTGAAGGCTTCAGGGTGTTTCACCATGATGTCAGCGATAACAGAAACAGCAGGATGCCCGACCATTTCGCCGGTGTAGTCTGAGTGAAGTTCCCACTTAGGCAGTACACCACCGGTTTTGTATTTGTTCAGCAAATCGTGTGCATATTCCACAGCACGTGATTTATCAATGATGGTTTTTAGCGGGTGCGCGGCGCGGAACGTATCCCACATTGAATACACCGAGTAGTTCACCAAACCGTCTTCTGCCTGATGCACTTTGCCATCCATGCCGCGATATTTACCGTCTACATCTTGGTAAACGAATGGCGCGACATAGGTGCGGTACAGCGAAGTGTAGAACATGGTTTTATCGGCTTCTTTGCCGCCTTCCAGTTCAAACTCACCCAAAATTTCAGCCCATGCGATGCGGTTTTTCTCTACCACAGCATCAAAGTTGAAATCGTTTGTATCAGCATTCAAGTTATTGATAGCACCTTCAACGCTGGTGCCAGAAATCGCCACTTTCACGGTAATAGGTGCATCACCTTTGCCGAAGTTTAAGTGGGTCATCACGTCGTTTGCGCGTTGAGCCAAACGGTCAGCCTCAGGATCTGGTTCACCAGGCATTGGCTGATGTTCTGCGTAACCACGGTAGTCTGCAAGACCAACTTCGGTAGCATCAACGGGGCGCAACGTGCTTTCAGAAGCCAGTTTTGCATAAAGATTTTCTTCGACGATAGATTCAGAGAACTCAGCCACAAAGAAAACAGTCTGCCATTGGCCCCATTCGTTAGAAGTACGCGCACCCACCACGGTAGTGTCGTTCAAACGCTTGTAGTAAATGTTGCGTGAGTGGTTGCCGTAGGTTTCTAGCAACTCATGTTGTAGGTCGATACGGACTTTACGGTCTTCACCTTTTTTGAAGGTATAACGCTGGAACGCCACACGATCGGTGGCCGTCAATTCCGCTTTTACGCCCGTCTCTTTTAATTCCACCGAGTAGTAACCGACTTCTGCGGTTTCTGTGTCTTTATTGATGGTTGGTGCGTCAGTGTTAAAGCCTGTGTATGGCAAGAAGGCGAAATCATTCAGGTCACCTTTACCCGCACCTGAAATGTGGGTCATGGTAAAACCAGAAAGCAACGCATTGGTTGGGTCATACTCAGAGGGAGAACCTTTGCCATTCCAACCGTTTGGGTCGAAGTTATCTGGCGACGGTTGGATCATGCCTTCCGGCATAACCGGTGAAGGGTTCACGTTACCCAACCCTTTCGTGCCGATAAGCGTATCAACGTAATTCAGTACAGAAAGATCAGGCTGCGGCAAGGTGCCGATATGCTCACTTTTATCCGATGAACTGGAATTACAACCCGCTAACGCAAAAACGATCGCCATAGAAAGCACAGACTTTTTGTTTATCATTTTCGACCTATATAGTGTTAGAAACGTATTGGATGATTGTTTTTGGCGTGATCGAACCCCTGCCGATACCGGAATAAGATTTTTGAATCGCGCTCTCATTATTTATTTGTGAATCGTTTTCATAAAAAAACCACCCGACACTTAAACATGTCCACATTGCTTAAATATCTTTTGGGCGGTTTGTATTACTTTTATTTAATTGAAAGCTGTTGCTTTCAATTAATCCCCCCTCATTTGAATTAGGGGGATATTAATATTAAAGATTCGCGGCCATGGCCTCTGACTTATCAGCGGTCATCACGAAGCGAAGTTCTCCACCTGCTTTAAACTCTTCGTGCTTAAAGGTGTTGAATTTGTCCAAAGGCTTACCGTTGATGGTGACGGATTTCACGTACATGTTGTCCGGGCCGTTGTTTTCAGCAATAACCGTAAACTTGCCCTCGCCAATCGACATGGTGGCTTTGTCGAAGATTGGGCGACCAATACTGTACGTTGGGTCTGTCGGTGAAATCTGGTAGAAACCAAGGGACGACATCAAATACCACGCTGACATTTGACCCACATCTTCGTTACCGATGATGCCGTCTGGCGTTGGTTTGTAGAATTCGTCGTAAACCTGATCCAAGTATTCCTGCGCCTTGTAAGATTCTTCGGTGCGGTTATACAGGTAAATCACGTGGTGCGAAGGTTCGTTACCGTGGATGTACTGGCCGATGTAGCCTGTCATGTCTTGGTGTTGATCGCCTTCGTTTTCATCCGCGGTAAACAGGTTGTTTAGCTTCTCGTTCAAACCCTCTGTGCCACCCATGATCTCAGTCAGTTTGTCGAGATCTTGCATGAACGCCCATTGCCACTGCCAAGCGTTGCCTTCAGTGAAGTAGAACGCATCCGCTTTGTAAGGGCTGAATGCTTCAGTGCTGTATTTAAACGCACAAGGATCGCCATCTTTCAGTTCAGTCGGCACAAAGAACCCAACACTTGGATCCCAATGTGTCAGCGAGTTGTATGAACGTGCTTTGAACTCGTCATAGGTTTCCATGTCGCCTGCAGCTTTCGCCATTTCGGCAATGGTCCAGTCGTAGAACGAGAATTCAAGGGAGTAAGACACAGAGTTCCAGTTTGGTGCGCGTACACAAGTTTCACCAATGTGGTAGCTCAATTGACCCGCCATCAACGAGCCAAGAATGCCATCGTTGATTTGTGGGAAATCGTGCGGGCGGTAATGTGCAGATTTTACAGAAGCTTCAAGCGCTTCTTCTGCGTCAACCAAGCCTTTGGTCACCGCATCGCCCAGGATAGCGGTTGATGGGTAACCGATCATGGTGCCCGTTTCAGAGCCGTGGCCTTCCCACTTCGGCAACATACCGAATTCGTCGTTTGATTTACGGATCAAATCTTCAACGTAGAGCGTGGCTTGTTTCGGGTCGATGATGGTCCAGAATGGGTGAACCGCACGGAAGGTATCCCACGTTGAATAGATGGAATAATTTGGCGTGTCGCCCTCTTCCAAGGTGCGTGTGGTACCGAGCATATCCACGTAGCGACCATCAACGTCATAGAATTCGATTGGCGCGATCATCATGTGATACATGCCAGTGTAGAAGTTGGTTTTCTCTGCGTCTGAGCCACCTTCCACTTTCACTTTCGCGAGCTTCTCAGCCCATGCAAACTCTGCATTCGCTTTCACTGTCGCGAAATCAAACGTTGGCGCTTCTGCTTCTAAGTTCTTCTGTGCACCGTGCCAGTTCACCGGAGAAATACCGACGCGAATTTCAATCGCTTCGTCACCCGCACCAAAGTTTAGGAATGCGGTTAAATCATCACCTTGGTACACCGCATTGTGGCGCATGTTAGTCTCAGGCTCTTTGCCATCTTTGCCTAACATCGCGCTTGCTACCGGCTGGCTAAATTTCGCGTAGAAGAAGATGTCTTGACCTTGGTGATCTTGACCTTGGAACCAACCCGTCGAAGACTTGCGTCCGCGAATGGTGTATTCATCGATCACTTCGATTTTGTTCTTTAGCGATTTGCCGTTATTACTTTGCAGCGTGTGGCCTAAATCGAACTTCACGTTGCGATCAGCACCTTTCGCAAAGGTGTATTTGTGCAAACCAACGCGCTTTGTTGTTGTAAGTTCGACGTCGATGTTGCCGTTGTTCAATTTGGTTTTGTAAAAACCTGCCGTGGCGATTTCGTTGGATTTATCAAACGCATTGATGCTGTGGTCATTCAAGTCTGAATAAGGCAGAACAAGAATGTCACCAAGATCGGTAGCACCCGTGCCTGATAAATGGGTGTGAGAGAAGCCGTAAATTGGCACGTCGGTATCAAAAATCTCACCATTCTCGGAATAATCAGATTTATCCCAGTAACCCGATGCTGAGTGCCAATCATTTAGACCCGCTTCGTGGTCAGCCTTCGAACCAATAAACGTATCTGGTGAAAGTTGAACCATACCCGCAGGAACAACTGCACCTGGGAATGTGTGGCCCGATGCAGCGGTACCAATCATTGGATCAACGTATTTCAATACCGCTTTATCGATAATCGACACGGATGGAATAGAAATGCCAGGTTCTGAGGTGTTGGAATCTGAGTTACAGCCAACAACAGACAAAGCAAGGGCTATAGCGAGTGCACAAGGCGCTAACTTGATGTTCATTCTTCTACCTTTTTTAAAAAAGGTGCCGCAGGGGGATGCAGCACCTGAAATCGTAATTGGGTATTACAGAGAGAGCTCAGACTGCAGGTAGCTGATGATTTCAGCTTCCGTCGTCATTGTTTTTAGGGTGTTGCGGAAAGATTCGTGGATAAGTTTGCGCGCCAGGCCAGAGAAAATGCGCATGTGCTGGTCGCCCTGGTTTTTATTTAGCGTCAGCATGATGACAAATTCGACTGCACCGTCTTCGTCGTCGCTCCAAATCACAGGCTTGTTCAAGCGAGCGATAGAGATAGACGAATGCGCAATGTTGTCTGATTTGGTGTGTGGGATTGCAAAGCCATTACCAAGGCCGGTGGTGAACACAGATTCACGTGCCCAGATATCCGCTTCTAGCTCGTTCACCAAGTGAGTACGACCGCGCACACCTAGGTTGCCCACCAGCGTTTGAATCGCTTCTTCTTTGCTATTGAAGTCGCAATCTAGCAGCACACATTCAACGTCTAGTAGTGGCTTATCTTCTTGAGATTGTGCGAACGCTTCTAGCAAAGCTTCAACGTCGGCAATCGTCGCGCAATCACATGCTTCATTGAACAGCGCTTTACACGCTTCGCTGTCGAACTGGCGAAGAGCCGCTTTGGTTGGTGCAATGCTTGGTGCAGCCATGCTTAGCTCATTCAAGCCAGCGCCCACCAACAATGGCAGCACTTTCTTGTTTGCACCTAGCTCACCACACAGGCCAACCCACTTATCGTGCGCTTGAGCGCCAGATACCACCGCGCGAAGTAGACGCAAGAACGATGGTGCGAGGCTGTTGTAAAGCTTGGCAACGTTGTCGTTGTCACGGTCAACCGCCAACAGGTATTGAGTCATGTCGTTAGAGCCAATGCTGAAGAAGTCCACTTCTTTACAGAACTGATCCATGATGAAGGCCACCGATGGAATTTCTACCATGATACCCAGTTCAATCTCGCCGAATGGGGTGTTGTCGCTCACCAATTCCGCTTTCACAATCTCTAGTTGTGCTTTCACCCAACGGATTTCCTCGATGCTTTGAATCATCGGGATCATCACTTTGGTGTGACCGTATTGCGCTGCACGCAAAATCGCACGAAGTTGGGTGTGGAACAGCGCCAGGAATTGCGGGTAAATACGCACCGCGCGGTAACCCAAGAATGGGTTGTGCTCGTGTGGCAGGTTCAAGTAATCCAGCGGCTTGTCACCACCGATATCCATGGTGCGGATAATCACGGCTTTGTCGCCTGCCGCTTCCAAGACTTCTTTGTATGCGCCGAATTGTTCTTCTTCATCCGGTGCCGTGCTGCGATCCATGAACAGCATTTCAGTGCGGAACAGACCAATGCCTTCCGCGCCTTTCGCAAATGCGGATTCTGCTTCTACGGTACAAGCGATGTTTGCTGCGATTTCAATCTTGTGACCATCTTTGGTTTGCGCTTGTAGGTTCAGGTATTCGCTTTCAGCGGCTTTAACTTGCTCAGCCAGCCACATCGCACGCTCGAAGTAGGTTGAAACTGCTTCAGAAGGGGCAAGTGCAACAATGCCAAGGCCGCCATCTACAAACAAGGTCTCACCTTCGTGCTTCGCACATGCATCAATTTCAACGCCAGATACCGCAGGGATGTTGAATGCGCGCGCCAAAATGACAGTGTGCGAGGTAGAGCCTGCTTGCGTCAGGATCAGGCCTTGTAAGAATGCACGATCTAGACCCAAGAATTGGCTTGGCGTTAAGTCATTAGCAATCACGATAGACGGTTCGGTTAAAGTGAAGTCTGTTGATACTTCAACGTGTGGGTGCGCAGTCATCAACAATTGCAACGCGATGTCTTTAATGTCCAGCACACGCTCTTTCAGGTATGCCGAAGACGATTGCATCAAGGTTTCAGTGATTGCTGCAACGGTCAGAAGAATCGCTTTCGCCAGCGACTCACCGTTTGACACAAAACCCGACACTTTTTCATTCAGGGTTTCATCGTTCAAGATACCCAGATGTGCCTTGATGATTTCTTTTTCTTGGCCGCTTGCCAACTCTGCTTTATCAATCAGCGTTTCAGTGACTTGCTGCTTCGCTTGCTCAAAGTTCAGCGACGCAATTTCTTGCTCGAACACTGACAATTCGATGTCGTTGTAACGAATCAATTTACCCTTCGCGATGCCCGCAGAAAGACGCTTCGCGCGGATAAGGGTTGGGTTATGGTTCATCAGTGATTGTGGCAGGGTTACATCACCCTCATCCATCACTACGATTTCTTCATCACAAAGCGGGAATTCTTCACGCAGGTAAGTCGCCAGCACATCAAATGCGGCTTCTGCGTCATCACCTTCGATGATCAATGAACACGGGTCGTTCAGTAGGGTGTCAGTACCCACCAGCGACAGCACGCTTTTTGCTGAACCTGTGTTCTCGTTACGCAGGTTTTTCAGCGTGATCTCGCTGCTAAATTGACGGCAAACCGCTTCAAGATGATTTGCAGGACGTGCGTGAATACCGTTTGGCAATTCACAGGTAAATGCGACTTCTTTTTTCATTGTGTTCACTTAAAATTTTTCAAAAGAGATAGGGGGTTATTGATGGCGTCTTGCACGGAAACGATGGTGGGGTTTTTCCCTTCATAACGATCGCTTTCTGCCGGGCTAATTTCAGTGGCCAACAATATAAAATCTGCAGAATCAAACTCGCGTTTGGAGATCTTGTTCTCGATACCCATCGCGCCTTGGGTTTCAACTTTGATGTTGATGGAGAGTGCTTTAGCGGCTTCGATGAGGCGATCTGCGGCCATGTAACAGTGGGCAATTCCGGTATGGCATGCAGTGATAGCGACGACGTTCATGTGCTCTACTTATCGTTTGATTCAGACAGCTTGATGCTATGCCTTTCCTTGCTGGACAAATAGATGAAATAGCTATCATTTACTGGACAAAACGCGCATGAAAAACAATGTGTGAATTGGGTCACCGTCGCGAGTTAGGCGGGTTGAGAGCCCGGTTCAAATTCTCTCACTGGCACAAAAAAACCCGCAACGAATGCGGGCTTTCGATTCTTTAGAAAAGTGTGAATCACGCGGTTTTTCTACACACGGAATTGACCCACCAATGAACTGAGCTTACTCAGTGATTCACGCATGTTTTGGGTATAGTTAAGGTTATCTTTTGCTGCTACACGACTTTCTTCGACCACTTCTTTCACATTCTTCGCGCTAGAATTCGCTGAATTAACCACAGAGCGTTGATCTTCCGCTGCTGTCGCTATTTCCTCATTCATCAAGTTAAGGTTGTTGATTGCCTGTGTAATTCGCTCCAACGCTTCACCGGCATTTTGCGCATATTCAACCGTTGTTTCGCCCCCAGTTTTCGAACGTTTCATCGATTCTACGGCATCATCAGCACCTTTCTTCAAGCTATCGATCATGCCTTGAATCTCATTGGTGCTGTTTTGAGTGCGTGACGCCAAAGTACGAACCTCATCTGCCACCACGGCAAAGCCTCGACCTTGCTCACCCGCTCGTGCCGCCTCAATCGCCGCATTCAGGGCCAACAGATTCGTTTGCTCTGCTATGTCTCGTATTACACCAAGCACAGAAACGATACGGGCTACTTCCACATTCAGTTGGTCAATAACCGATGAGCTCAGGTCGATATCCTTCGCCAAACCTTGAACGGAGGTGACAGCCTGCTGAACAACTTGCCTTGCTGCTTCACCATCATCACTTGCTGAACGAGACGCTTCCGAGCAATTCTGAGCATTGGAAGAAATGCTGTCTGCCGCGTCATTGACTCGATAGATAGAACTAACTACCGACTCAACTTCCTCGCTCTGAACTTCAACTCTATCTGCAACTCTTGTAGAAAGCTCGGAGATGGCACCAATCGCGGTATTCAACGAGCCAGACTCAGTCGCGATTTGAGACACCAAAGATTGGATTTTACTCACAAAACCATTGAACGCTTTACCTAATGCTGCAATTTCATCTTTGCCACTTTCGTCTACACGCTGGGTCAGGTCCCCGTCACCCTGAGCAATATCGTTGAGACGCCTCAGCAACTCATCGACGGGTTTGATGATTGCTCGAATGAGCACAAATGTTGTCATGGCGCCAAACACCAGTGCCACAATCCAAATCGCAGCCACCATAGACACAGCCGTCGTCACCGCAACAGCCGCTTTTTCATCTGCACTATCTGCAATGGCATCGGCAGACTCAGCGAGCTGCTCTAAAAAACCATCCGCCAACGTAATATTAGATTCGAGCTCTTCTGTGTAGTTATCCGCCGCGACTTCTTGTTCTAATTGATCGCGATAGGTATCAAACAGCAACTCATCTTCCAGTGCCATCGTTTGCCAATTCGCAAAGTTTTTCTGCAGATCAATCGTATCTTGCGCATCTTCTTCGGTCTCTGCGAGTTCTTCTAGCACTTTAATTAACGAAGTCACTTGCAACGCCAGTTCGTCAAAATTATTTCTGATAGAAGGAAGTTTACTTGCGTCTTCTTCCGCTAAGTATTCACCGGCCGTATCTTGCATTTCTATTACGTATCGTTGTAGTTTTAATGCTGCTTCAACGACAGGATAATCGCGTTCAAATAGCTCACCCAACACATCATTTACATCTTTCGCCGTCGCGCCTAACTGGGTCGCTAGCTCATCACCTTTGTCTTCGGCTTTCGCCATTTCTGCTTCATTTTCTGTTGCGAATTCATCAAGTGCAGTAATCAGTTGCCCACCTAGATCGTCAAAATCACTCAGTAAGCGTTTAGCTTTCTCTTCTTCTTCCAACTCTGCGTAATGCGCTTCGTACATGAGTTGAACATTTTTTTTCAGTAACTCATCCGCGGCCACTGCTTCTGAGGCGATACGCACTTCATCGCCAGAGATTAAGGGTTTGAGTGCATCATAAGATTCCGCGAAAACGTCGTTGAGAGGCTGAAATTGATCGTAAAGATTTTTCACTTCGTCTTTGCTTTCAGAGGCCATAATTTCATTAGCAACTTTCCCGCGTTCCCACAGGGACGCGATCATGTCATCAGTATTCTCAATGGTTGGAGTGACATCTTCACTCAAACTTCGAATACTCAAGTCAAGCTTGAACACATAAAACAAACCTGCGCCTGCCGTGATAGATAGCATGACCAATAAAAGTACAATACCAAATATAAGTTTGCTTCTTATTGTGCTGAGCATATGTATCTCCTGAAACAAAAAAGTGTGCGCGTCGATTCTCCAAACAGAATTTCTTAAAATGGAGACACCTTTAAAACTAGTTCAATGCGAAGAATGAGCAGTGTGAAAATCAATATTTGTTGGCAGATATGGCAAAACACACCAGAAAAGGAAATCGGGTGCCACAAAGTAACCACACAGGATAGGCAATAACGAGGGTGTCGAGAACATTGAGAAATAGAATTAAAGAAGGGACGATTGCCGTCCCTTTGTGTTTCATTACTTTTTGTGCACTAAAGCGAAATAAACAACCCTGCCAACGCTGCACTCATCAAGTTCGCTAAGGTCGCGGCTAGCACGGCACGTAAACCCATGGTGGCAACATCATGACGTCGTTCTGGCGCCATCGCACCGATTGAACCCAGTTGAATAGCAATCGAACCAATGTTGGCAAAACCGCATAAGGCAAACGTGACAATGATTTGGCTGTGTGCAGACAGTGCTTCTTTTACATTGGCGAAATCGAGATACGCGACAAATTCATTAAGAATCACTTTTTGACCAATCAAGGATCCTACGGTCAGTGCTTCGTTCATTGGCACGCCAATCACAAACGCTAACGGCGAGAAAACGTAGCCGAAAATCGCTTGCAACGTGAGTGCTTCAACACCAAACCAGCTACCCACCATCTCGAAGCCCGCATTAATCATGGCAATCACGCTGACAAACGCAATCAACATCGTACCGACAGCCACAGCCACTTTAACGCCATTCATGGCACCTGATGCAAGCGCATCAATGGCGTTAGCATCTTCGCTTTTGCTCAACGAAATGTCTTCTTGGTTCGACGGTGTTTCACGTTCAGGTATCAACATCTTCGCCATCAACAGGCCACCAGGCGCTGCCATAAAGCTGGCCGCAATCAGGTATTTCAGATCCACACCCATCGCTGCATAACCGCCCAGTACCGAGCCAGCAACAGATGCCATGCCACCCACCATCACCGCAAACAGTTCTGAGCGCGTCATGTTGTTTAGAAACGGACGCACAACAAGTGGCGATTCACCTTGGGACAGGAAGATATTGCTCGTCGCAACTAACGATTCAGCACGACTTGTACCGAGTAGTTTTTGAATGCCACCACCGATGACCTTGATAACCCACTGCATGACACCAAGGTAATAAAGCAATGAAATCAAAGAAGAAAGGAAAATGATAAGAGGAAGAACACGGATGGCGAAAACGAAATCGCCCGTTGCTAAACCACCGAAAACAAAGCCAATGCCTTGATCGGCAAACGAAAGCAGAGAAGCTACTCCCGAGCTCATTGATCCCAGTATCGACTGCCCAACGGGGACATAAAGAACAAGTGCGGCGAGCGCAGCTTGAAGACCAAACGCGCCAATGACGGTTCGCCAATTAATGCTTCTGCGATTTTCAGAAAGCGCATAGGCGCAGGCCAATAGGGCCAGAATACCGACCAAACTTGAAAGAATTTGCATTGTATAACCTTGCAGTTGTATCTGGGGATTTAAGGCGTTTGGGCTGCAAACGTACAACAGGTCATACAAATTAGGCGTGTAGCAATACAAAGCATTGCTGCAAAAAGAGTTTCCCGTCCACGAAGCGGCGTATCAACACCAATTAAAGCTCACAGTTACGCTGGGCCCTGTTCCGTGGGGCGGGTGTCCATGTTGCAGTCGAATGTAAAGCTGACTTGTGTCGCCGTCTAAATAAGACAGTGACCGCTCTAGTCGGGCGAGGAGTATAACGGGATCCACATCACACATTCAAGAGGGTTGCGGGCGAAAAGCCTGATTCAATCAGCATTCTATGTGATGTAAACCATGACACGCTTGTCCCATCGAATAGGATGACACACTTAGGTCTATCTTTTGAATAACTCACAGTAACCAGCAGTCACTATGAACCTGAAACGTATAGAAACCTTTGTTATCGTTGCCACTCTTCGCAGCTTTCGTAAAGCCGCCGAGCAGCAATTCACTACCCAACCCGCCATTTCATCTCGTATCGCCGGCTTGGAAAAAGAGCTAGGAGTGACGCTGTTTGACCGCGACGCATCACCTATTTCACTCACGCAAAAAGGGCGTGAATTGCTGCCTTTTGCTGAAAAAATGCTGATGTCTGCAGAACAATTCCAAAAACGTGCCGAGAATACCGCACTGTTCACGGGTACATTGCGCCTAGGTATTTCTGAAACCGTGGTACACACGTGGTTGACGGAATTCCTGCGCCGCTTCAACAATAAATTTCCTCGTTTAGACATAGACATTACCGTGGATGTGACATCTAACCTACGCCATGATTTGCTCGATAGAACGTTAGATCTCGCCTTTCTGATGGGCCCTGTCTCCGAGCCTTCTGTCACCAATTTGCCCCTTTGCCGCTATCCTTTGCAGTGGGTTGCCAATCCAAATCTCGCCTTACCCGAACATGCATTAGCCGCGGCTGATCTGGCTAAGTGGCCGATCATTACCTATGCCCGAAACACCCAGCCGTTTGGCGAAATCAAACAGCACTTTGATCACGCCGACACCAACAATGTGCGATTTTTTACTTCAAGTTCGTTGTCTGCATGCTTGCGTATGACCGTAGATGGTTTGGGTGTAGCCACACTCCCCAGCACCATTGCTGCACCTGAAATTGAAAGTGGTCGTTTACGTGCTGTGTCCTGCGAATGGGCGCCATCTCCACTCGGCTTCACGGCCTCATACCTGCGCGCGCCTTTTAACAGTGCATCTGACGAAGCCGCAAAATTAGCCATGGAGGTGGCTTCCGCACATTCTCATACCTTGGCTCATTCGTTGGTTCACAGTCCTGATTAAAATAATTTATCGGAAAAGGTAAAAAACTATAATTGGACGAGATGACACTAAGCTGCAACATTTAGTTAACACGAATGACATGCAGGGTAACAGGATGACAGCCCCAATGAACGCAGGATATGACACGTCGATTATTACCAATCATCACGAAGCGGCATTAACACAAGCACGTGAACTACGTCAGTTGGCGAGGAGTGGACAATTCACTAGCTCCACCAGCGGATTCGCGCCCGGTCTGGCGCAAGGCAATGTCGTGATTTTGCCTAAAAGCTGGGCTGATGATTTCTTGATGTTCTGCCAACAGAATCCCGTTGCTTGCCCTTTGCTGGCAGTATCAGCGCCTGGTAAACCCATATTAGATACCCTAGGCGACGACATTGACATTCGCTCAGATGTTCCGGAATACCGCATTTTTCGCCACGGCGAACTCTCCGAAGAAACAAATGATATTAGTGATTTATGGCGCACTGACATGGTGACCTTCGTGCTGGGCTGTTCATTTTCATTTGAAGACCCACTCATGCGCGCAGGTCTTTCCCTTCGTAACATTGATTGCAACGCCAATGTCTCTATGTATCGCACCAATATCGAGATGAACCCTAGCCAGTATTTCAGCGGCAACATGGTGGTTTCCATGCGCCCCTTTAAGCCTGCGGACGCCATTCGGGCAATACAAATCACCTCTCGCTATCCCAAATCTCACGGTGCACCGGTGCACATCGGTCATCCGGAAATGATTGGTATTCACGATCTTTCTCAACCTGATTTTGGTGACGCTGTGCCAATCCACGATGATGAAATTCCTGTTTTTTGGGCATGTGGTGTGACTCCCCAACTTGCCATCGCCAATGCCTGCCCACCTATCGCCATCACTCACTCGCCAGGGAAGATGATTGTGACGGATATAAGTAACGACACCCTTTCGATTTTTTAACGAACACATGTGAAAAGGAGACTTCCAATGAAGTTGTTGAAAACCCTACTACCCGCAGCGGTTGTGTCATTCTCGGCATTAATGATGCCTACCTCTTTTGCCGCCCAGTGGCATATGCCAACCCCTTATGGTGATGCAAACCTGCCAACAAAAATTGCCTATGATTTTGCCGAAAACGTGAAAGCATCCACAGGCGGTGACGTGGATATCAAAGTTCACTCTGGCGCATCACTCATGAAGCACCCTGAGATCCCTCGCGCTGTGCGTACAGGGCAAGTTCAATTGGGCGAAGTGTTTATTGGCATCATGGGCAACACGGATCCGATATTCAAACATGACAACATTCCTTTCCTTGCGACCAATTACGAGCAAGCTCGAGCCTTATGGGAAGCGGCGAAGCCTGAAATTGAAAAGCAACTAAACAAAGAAGGCATGATGCTGCTCTACACGGTGCCATGGCCGGCGCAAAGTCTTTACACCAAGGCTGCTGTAAATTCGCTTGCTGACATTGAAGGCACAAAAATGCGCGCCTACAGCCCATCGACATCTCGCCTGGCTGATCTGATGAATACCACACCGACCACAGTGCAAGTACCTGATATTCCACAAGCATTCAGCACCGGCATTATCGACGCGATGATCACCTCGCCATCAACTGGCGCAAACGGTCAAGCTTGGGATTACCTAAGCCACTTCAATGAAATCAAAGCGTGGATCCCGAAAAACGTGGTCGTTATTAACAAGCGCGCGTTCAAACGTTTAGACAAAGCCTCACAGAAAGCCATTTTGGATGCGGCAGCGAAAGCGGAAGCACGTGGTTGGGACGAAGTCACTGCCCAAGAAGCGAAAGACACCAAAACCCTTGCTGATAACGGCATCGTGGTTTCTCAACCTTCAGAGCAACTGCTAAAAGAACTGCAAGCCATTGGTGTCACCATGACCAATGAATGGGAAGCAGAATCTCCACAAACTCTCACGCCTGTTCTAGAAGCCTACCGTAGTAAGTAATCACTCACTATGGATAATCCCCTCCCCGAATGGACTGGGGAGGGTGCTCAAACC
Source organism: Enterovibrio gelatinilyticus (assembly GCF_028683095.1). GTDB lineage: Bacteria > Pseudomonadota > Gammaproteobacteria > Enterobacterales > Vibrionaceae > Enterovibrio > Enterovibrio gelatinilyticus. The sequence continues at coordinate 28,031 of NZ_JAJUBC010000017.1, forward strand.
AATCGGGGCCTTACATGTTCGTCAACGCGCATGAAGGCCACTTAGGACGGTTCGAAAAAAGGTTAACACTATGCGCGTTAAGCAAGCCTTGTACATGCTGTCGGGCGGCTTGTCCGGTTTCTTCATTGTGGTGATCATGCTGATCATCCTTGCCCAAATTATCGGTCGTCTGCTTGGCTTTATCGTGCCATCAGCAGAAGACTTCTCAGGTTATGCATTGGCAGCCTCCACCTTCTTCGGCTTGGCTTACACCTTTCATGAAGGCGGCCATATTCGCGTCAACCTCGCTATTCAACGATTACCAGAGAAATGGCAACACCCATTGGAAACAGTGGTATTAACCGTCGCTTTTCTGCTGCTGTGCTTCGCCAGCTATTACTGCACATACATGGTTTGGGAATCCCACGATTTCGAAGAAGTGACTCACGGCTACATCCCGATTCCGCTTTGGATCCCGCAAGTTCCTGTCGCGATCGGCATGATTGCATTCAACCTTGCAGTTCTTGATAGCCTTATCGAAAACATTCGCGGCATTACGCCTCATTACAAAGTGCTTGAAGGTGAAGACGTGACTCTCGACCTTAGCAACAACAAGGAGGGCATGTAATGACTGACATGGCTCTGATTTCCTTTATCTTGGCACTTAGCCTTCTTCTGTTTCTCGCTGCAGGGTTATGGGTTTCGCTCTCACTTATCGGCGTCGGCGTGATTGGACTTTATCTCACCGGAAACGAACAAATCGGGCTGTTGTTTGCCTCTTCTAGTTGGGGTGCAAGCACCAGTTGGTCACTCACTGCTCTGCCAATGTTTATATGGATGGGTGAATTACTCTTCAGGACACGCCTCTCGGAAGATCTCTTCAAAGGGCTCGCGCCTTGGTTAAGCGGCCTTCCGGGCAAGTTGCTGCACGTGAACGTCCTCAGCTGTGGCATCTTCGCCGCTGTGTCCGGCTCATCCGCAGCAACGGCTGCCACGATTGGCCGCATGACGCTACCCGAACTGAAAGCGCAAGGCTACAGCGAACGTATGGCGATTGGCACACTGGCAGGCTCTGGCACGCTAGGGCTTTTGATCCCCCCTTCTATCATCCTGATCGTGTACGGCGTGGCGGCGGAAGTGTCTATCGGACGCTTATTCATCGCAGGCGCACTACCCGGCATCATGCTGATGTTACTGTTCGTGGGCTACACCACCCTTTGGGCAATGTTTAACAAAGACGGTGTTCCACAGCACACCAGCGAAGACATTTCGTGGTCTGTGCGTTTCAAATCTCTGAAAAAGCTGATGCCGATTGTTCTCTTAATTGGCTTCGTGCTCGGTTCAATTTACGGCGGTTTTACCACCCCAACTGAAGCTGCTGCTCTTGGTGTTTTTGGCGCTATGGTATTGGCAGCCCTAACCGGTTCTCTCACACGCAAAAGCTTCATTGATAGCCTGCTCGGCGCAGTGAAAAGTGCCTGCATGATTGGCTTTATTCTGGTGGGTGCTCACTTCCTCACACTGGCAATGGGCTTTCTAGGTATTCCTCGCGCTTTGGCAGAGTGGATTGCCGCCATGTCGCTGTCTCCGTTTGAGCTACTGCTTTACCTCACCATCTTGTTTGTGGTCTTGGGCTGCTTCTTAGATGGCATTTCCGTGGTGGTGTTAACCGTGGCGGTTGTGATGCCGATGGTGCAGCAAGCAGGCATTGATTTGCTTTGGTTCGGTATCTTTATCGTTCTGGTGGTGGAGTTGTCTCAAATCACACCACCGGTGGGTTTCAATTTGTTTGTTATTCAGGCACTCACAGGGAAAAACATACTGTATGTCGCACGGGCTGCGTTTCCATTTTTCATGCTGATCTTATTGGGGTTAGTGTTAATTAGCGTGTTCCCAGACATTGTGACCTATTTGCCTACCACCATGAGTCAACGGTAACGCAAGCGATTGACAGACAAAAAGCAGGCGGAGGGATCTTTTAAGATGAAATTAAATTGTGACATGGGTGAGAGCTTTGGTGCTTGGACCATGGGTAACGACGCAGACGTCATGCCATGTATAGACATGGCAAGCATCGCCTGTGGCTTTCATGCCTCAGACCCGGTGATCATGCGAAACACTGTGGCGCTGGCACAACAGCATGGCGTATCGATTGGTGCTCATCCCAGCTACCCCGACCTACTGGGGTTTGGGCGTCGCCAGTTTGATTGTACAAACGACGAACTATACGCCTGGCTAGGTTACCAAATAGGCGCTTTGCAGGGCATATGCCGCCAACAGCGAGCCATTATTGATTATGTCAAACCTCATGGCGCGCTATACAACACCATGATGAAAGACGAACAGGTGCTGCGAACGGTCATGCAAGCCGTCAAAGACACCGCACCTGGTTGCCCGTTAGTGGTGATGGCGATCCCACATCGTGACCCTCTGAACAAACTGGCGAATGAAATAGGAATCGAACTACTGTTCGAAGCCTTTTCTGATCGCGCTTACGACGATGCCGGGTTCTTAGTAAACCGCCGCATAGGCGGTGCTGTTCACGGCAGCGCTGACGCGATTTTACGCCAAGTTCAGCAAATCACTGAACAAGGCACAGTCACGACGCTAAGCGGCAAAACATTGAAGGTCGAGGCTGACACGCTTTGCATTCATGGCGATGGCCCTCATGCCTCCGCTGTGGCACAAGCATTAGGGTTGTGGAGGACTAATGGTAAGAATTGAGGCAGTCAATGAACAAACATTGATTGTGTATTTCGGTGACAAGATTGATGAAGCTATCGCCGCAGACGTCAATCATGCGATCTTCCAGATCCGACAAGCTTTGGGCGCGCTCATCACCGATATCATTCCGTCTTATAACTCGATACTGGTGAGTTTTGATTTAGCCCAAACCGATCGGTTCGACATCATTAAACGCATCAAATTCGCACTTTCAACGCAGGCGAATACTGAGACGGATAACAGCGACAATGTGTTGGTCGAAATTCCCGTTTATTACGGTGAGGATGTCGCGCTCGACTTGACGGATGTTTGCACGAAAACGGGTTTGGATGCCGACGCAGTGATTAAACTTCACAGCGAGCGAGAATACCGCGTTTATGCGATTGGATTTAGCCCCGGCTTTGCTTATCTCGGCAGTTTGAACGACGCGATAATTATGCCTCGAAAGTCAACGCCGCGGTTAAAAGTGCCGACAGGTAGCGTTGGCCTTGCCGATAGCCAAACGGCGATATACCCCAGCAGTACGCCGGGAGGTTGGCAGATCATCGGTCGCACCCCTCTTGATATGCTGGATTGGGATAGCGAGACGTTGGCACGCGTTAACGTAGGGAATCGCGTCAAATTTTGCCCTATAGACAAAGAAACATACATCAAACTAGGCGGAGTGTTCGATGAGCTTTGAGGTGATTAATCCGGGAATGTTGACCCTGCTGCAAGACAGTGGACGCCAAGGCTTTCAGCACTTGGGCATCACCTCCGGTGGCCCGATGGACGAACATGCCTACTATTGGGCGAATCGCTTACTCGGGAATACCCCCGACACCAATCAACTCGAAATTACCTTTGGGCAACTGAAGCTCAAGGTCAATGCGGCTACATGCATTGCCATTACAGGCGCAGATCTTTCAGCACGAATTAATGACAAGCCAGTTCGCAATTGGTGTACCTATGCCGTTAAGCAAGGAGACACCATCGAGTTTGACACACCAAAGCAGGGATTACGCGCCTATTTGGCCGTGAAAAATGGCTTTGAATGCGTCAACAAACTCGGCAGTTGCGCGACCGTTAAGAGAGAAAAAATTGGCGGGTTACATGGTAATGGTGACCCATTGAAACAAGGCGATGTTTTGCGTTTTCACGTCTGTTCAGACGTGATTGACCAACGCGCGCCCAAATGGACCATACCGGACTACGACGCCCCGCTGGAACTGGGTGTGATGCCAGCCTATCAAAACGCTGCGTTTTCGCATGATGCTCAAATGACCTTTTTCACCAGTGCCTATGAAGTAAGCCAGAATATCGATCGCATGGGCTACCGGCTCTCGGGTGCGCCGATCAAAAGCAGTCTCGACGGTATCATTTCAGAAGGCATTGCCTTTGGCGCCATTCAAATTCCTAATGATGGCCAGCCTATCGTTTTGATGAAAGATCGCCAAACCATTGGTGGATATCCAAAAATCGGATGTTTAAGTAGCTTGGGGGCTGGTCAATTGTCACAACGCAGGCCCGGACAAACCGTGAATTTTTCGCCGATGGACGTTGCTGATGCAGAAGTAGAAAGGCGCTTGTTCAATCGCGTGATATTTGGTTAGAAACCTCTCACCAATTCGTTGTTTAAAAAGGACAAAGCGGTAATGGAATCCCCTGATATTTCTCAGTTTCTGTCAACAATCAGTCGGTATATCACGGCGAAGGACAACAATAAGCCTCACCTATTGCCTCACGTATTTGACCACTCGGCAACACTCGCCATGGCGGTCAATACGGACGGCATTTCATTCCCTTCCAACGTCTCAGGTGTCTCTGCGATTTCGGATGTATTAGTCACACAGTTTAACCAACACTACGAGAACATTTATACCTTTTGCCTTTCAGATTCGATTGAACGGGAAGGGTCTTCTTTGTCGTGCAAATGGCTCGTTGCGATGACCGAAAAAGACGGTGGGCAATTAAAGATCGGATACGGCAAGTACGGGTGGGATTTTGATCCTAACAATGGCACTCTCGTTGATAAGCTAACTATCACTATTGAACATATGGTGGTCATCGCATTTCAATGTACGAGTCATTTGTTTAATGAGTTAAGCGAGATACCTTACCCATGGTGCGTAAGCAACATAGTGAGAATGAAAGTGCCGAGCTCACCTTTATTTGATGACGTTCGCGCCTTCCTCGAAACCTAATGCCTTACGCCAAGTCAGCATCATACCCAAACAACCTCAAGATGCTCCCAAAGGGCGAGATTTGTTTGGGTATATTCAATTCGAAAGGAGCAGGTTTGGATATCAAGATTCGACACGTTGAAAAAAAGTGATAGTCCCGATTTGTTTGAGATCTACAGTTTTGAGATCTACAGTTTTACGTCTGTCACCGAGAACACCGCGAATTGAGTGACCGAGCGTTAAAACACCGAGGGTGACATGGACAAAAAACACCAACAATATCTTGATGACTACCTCATCACATTACCCGAAACTATCAGAGCAAAGCATACGTCTTTCAGTGCCGATTATTTCTGTTCAGATGAGTACAACGCCAACATTTGTGCAGACTTGATCTTACGTGGCGAAAAACGAGCATCTTGTAGCATGGCATATTGGTACACCCATGAAGGAGAGCCGATGGCAGAAGTTGGGCACTTACAAGTGGTTACCGATTGGGCTGGCGATCCAGTTTGTATTATTGAGTTCACGTCAGTTTCAGAATGTCGATATAAAGATGTCACCGCAGAGTTTGCAGCCTCAGAAGGAGAAGGTGATAAGACACTGGCTTGGTGGCGAGATGCGCACTGGAAATTCTTCTCTTTGGAGTGCGAAGAGCTAGGTATTACTCCCAGTGAAGAGATGCTGTTGATACAAGAGCGCTTCAAAGTGGTTTACCCACTAAATTAACCCCTAAATGTGTCGAAATCCTGACACAACCGAGAAAAATTTTAACCTAAAGTTGTTGTTTATCTTCGCTCTGGCGATACACTCCGTCGCCTTTCGGCACAACTGCCGATTCCCCAACAAAATGATCGAGATAAACAACAATGAATATGAAAACGCTGCTTTCCCTGATCTGCGTTTTAATGGGCTTACTGACACTATCAAGCTACGCCCATGCCGAAGAAAGAATCACACTAGGCCGCACTATCTTGCTTGAAAACGGTAAGCACGGCGCAGACATCCCATTGCTGGTATGTCGTCGTGTAAACGCCATCAAAGTAAAAGCAGATCGCGATGCGTATTTACGAAAGGTAAAAGTGACTTTCAAAAATGGCGAAACCAAAACCATCAGCTTTTACCGCAATATAAAAGAAGACGACACGACAGATTGGCGTAAGTTTGCTTATAAGCGTTGCGTGAAGAAATTGGAAGTGTTCGGCGAATCGAAGAACTCATCGGCAGGTATTCGCGTTTACGGTCGTCAGTAATCGACTGACCAATGAAAAAAGCAGCGAGCGGTAACGGCTTGCTGCTTTTTACGTTGATGCGACAACGCATGCCCCTCATAACAATGCCAATCCAGACCCTATAAATATATATAGCAAAGCGATAGAGCCTAAGGTCCTCCTAGTGCAGATACACTTCCACAAGAGATTCAGGTTCTAGTTCGATGTAATAATTGCCTTTCTTTTCACCATCGAGGTATTCAACATACACAGAACCTTCGACGGGACATTGCTTATCTTCGTAACAATGCAATAGCTCACCAAATTCATTCATACAGATCATAAATAGCACCTCAATTCACTCTCAATTCCAATCGAAAACGACTTAATCCTATATTTTTCTGTCTCTTTTTTTACTTGATGATATTCCGTATACGAACGGATGCATATAACAGGCCAAGGTTACGAAAACAAAAATAGTTATTTAATATCAATCAGTAATATCCAAAAAACACATTACTGCGTTTTGACTTCCTCACGTGCTTGCAAAACAATTTTCATATTGCAACGAAACTAACATATAGAGATCACTGTCTATCCCTTAAAACAAAAAACGGCCAACAAAAAATTGTCGACCGTTCTCCTTGGATTAAGCTTCTGATTTATTTCGCTAATTCTGCTGCTGTATCAACAAAGATGCCTTGAATGTCTTTCGCTTCACGCTCTGTTTGACCGCCGTGCTTGATGAAGGCGTTGATGATCGCTTGCGTCTTGTTTTCTTTGGCGCGTTCTAGGAAATAGCGCAATTCCAATTCCGCCCCTGCGTTTTCATCGACGATAGAGGTATGAACAATCTCTTTGTACATCACGATGTCGCGCACTTCCAACGTACTGATCACGCCCAGTGCCGCCGCCAAGAAAGTGTCTAATTCCGCTTTTGGCACAAACTGCGTAATGATGTTCAATGCTTCTGCTTGTTGCGCCGTAAAATCATTCCCCAACAGCAGAGCTTGTAAGGCTTTGTTCTTGCCCATGCGTCGCGCAAATTGCACCGCGCCCTGCCCGCCCGTTGGAATGTTCACGTGAATTTCAGGTTGCGCAAATGCCGCGTTTTCAGTGCCATAGGCTAAATCACATGCCATCACAAATTCGTTACCGCCCCCACGAGCAACACCATCCACTACTGCGACAGACAGCTGTTTCATTGCCTTGATATTGGCGATCATGTGGTTGAATTCAATGGAGGCTGCTTGCCCACCTTGCGTGCCATTGATGACATGCAAATCCAAATGCGCTAGAAAAAAGCGCTCATGAAGCGATTTAAACACCACAATTTTCGTTTCACGATCATCTTTAAGTGAAAGCACGTATGCGTTGATTTCGTTGATTAAATCAATCGTCAAAACATTCACTGGGGGATTGTTGATAGTAACAGTTGCCACGCCGTTTTCATGAGTTATCGCAATCGTGTTCATGGGTCTTCCTCGTTTGGATAAATGCGCTTTGTCTGCGCTTTGAATAAGTAGATGCTCTCAATGTGGTGTCACTATAGATTTGTCTCCTGTGATTAAAAATGCTCAAATTGGCACATTATTGTTGCCAAATTTGCACCAAAGGTTTTGCATGGATTTTTCGAGTCGATTATTGCTGTTGCTTGATGTGATTGATCTGGGTTCGTTCACTAACGTCGCTGAACAACGAAACGTTGACCGTTCAGTGATTTCCAAACACATCAGCCGCCTAGAGAGTGAACTTGGTGTGCGTTTGTTAAATCGCTCAACACGTTCGCTCTCCTTAACCGCAGCGGGACAAGAAATGATGAACCAAGCGCGAGCTTTACGTTTGTTATTAAATGAGACGTATCACTTGGCGCAGAATTATCACGCCGAACCTAAGGGTGTTTTGCGGATTTCCAGCACAAGCTTGTTCGGTAGACAATATGTGCAAAAAGCCATTGCTACATTTCAGAAAAACTACCCCGAGGTAGACATTGAGCTGCGCCTAGAAGATCGGTTGGTCGACATCGTCGGAGAAGGATTTGATATTGGCATTCGCATCGGGAAACCGAAGAACTCTAGCCTCGTCACACGGAAAATCGCACGAGATAGATTGCTGATCGTCGCCTCTCCATCGTTTATTACACAGCATGGCGAAATCAAAACGGTCGCAGAGTTAGAAGCACTGCCTGCTGCTGTGTATGCTGCCCCTGGACTGCTTCTGGATCAGTTTAGTTACCTAGATGACCAGCAAGAAAGCCAGCACTTGAAACTTAACGTCGCCTACAAAGTGAATGACGTTGAAATCATTAAAAAAGCGGCGCTTTCCGGCAACATGCTGGCGGTTGTCACTGCTCAAATGATTGAAGGTGAAGTATTAGACGGACAGCTCGTCCCGATCATGACGCACCTTAAACTCGACGACTTTGGCACTTTCTATGCCGTTTACCCGCACCGAGATGCCCCAATCAAAACCAAGTTGTTCATTGATACTTTAAAAACCGTTGTTGGCGAAGACGTTCCCGTGTGGGAGAGCAACATCCCTCATTTCGACACCTTGTATGCCCGAACCTAGTTGATCACGCGGCTTTTATTGTCTAGTTCAGGCTGCGTGCCTAGAAAACGTATTGGTTTTCAAACCCTGATCCTCACACCCAATCCGCATGAATGCCCATGGCATGTTGCACATACTCCCATCTATTCCCATCTTTGTGATTTCTCTGGAATTCAACGGCTTTCCTGATTAACTGACCGTTTTGATGTGGTACGGTGTTGTCAACTTGCTGAGTCGAATGAGACAGGGAAATGAGGCTGATAAAAACATCTCGTCTGAGTTTTCAGGAAGGAAAGTCAGACAAGGTCTACGACGTTGATTTAGTAGACACGACGAACACAAATGAAAACGAGAGATACCTCGTTAACTTTCGCTATGGTCGACGAGGGGCGAGCCTGCGTGAAGGCACAAAAACGCCTGTGCCTGTCTCTTTGGAGAAAGCCGAGAAGCTCTTTGCATCTGTCGTCGTGTCCAAAACCAACAAGGGCTATGTGGATGCCGTATCATCGCCATCTCAGCCCTCAAAAAGGGTGTCCACCTCAGGCAGTTCGGCATCTTTGCTTGATCGCATTCGACATGAAAAGAACGCCGATGCCCGTGCACGTCAAATTTGGCGATTGCCACCTGAACGCAACCCTGAAGCGGCTGCACTGATTGTTACCCTTCTCGGACAGAAAGATGATCTGCACGAATACACCCTGCTGTGGTCACTAGGCCGTGTGGGAAATGAAGAGAACATTGATAGTGTTACACCCTATTTAACGCACGCCAACAACACGCTGGCGAGTTTAGCGGTCGAAGTTGTTCTCGCCCTAACGCCTGAACAGGCGCGTAAAAGCGCGTTTGAATCGTTGCGCACGCATCAAGAAGACATCACAGCAGATACGCTCAAAAATGCCGTCGAACAATTCAACAATACTGACACTCGGCGTGCGACCAGTTACCCCATCGGCACGTTGTTAAAAGCGGCTTACTTGCAAGCCCGCGTTGATGCCGACATGCACCAGACGTTACTTCAGCTATTGCCTAGCCTGCCTTTTGTGCCAGGTGCATTTCACGGCATGCGATACATGCTCAAGATGAGCGAATTTCGGACGGATGCTGCCGTACTCGCGGCGCTGAACGTTCGCTTAGAACAAAGTAAGCCACACTTTACGAGAGAGTGGGACGTGCTCTACAACGAGCACGGTCGCCTTAACGTGGAAGAAGAACTGGCATCAAGCACCGCACGGTTGGCTCATTCCCAGAAAACCCATCGCTATTTTGTGGCGCGCTACGCCCGTGTGCTTAAACACCTTGGCATAACTCAAAATGCACATTTCATTGCATTGGCCGAATCCACACTGCTGCAATACAGCGGGGAACAAGCCAAACGCGCCCGAAGCACTCCACACTATCGATGGGATGATAATTGGCGACGACAACTCATCGCAACGCATCATTATGACGAATTCGCACACTGTTCTTCGTTGAACACCTTGCTTCGCGCTAACAACCCAGCCTATTCAAAAAATCGGCGGGGCATATGGCGATTCGACCCAGACGTGTCCTTTGAGGGGCGCGGAGAAGCATTTCCTGAGCTATGGGATAATGCGCCCGACAGCTTGCTCCGCATTGCTAGCGACACGGAATGCGAACCCATTTCAGATTTTGCGATTCGTGCACTGGAAGACAATACCGAGTTTCTAGAAACTCTGTCCCTTGATGCTGTGCTGACGCTATTTACCAAGCCATTTAAGCGCTCACAGGACTTTGCCTCGGAGAGATTGAAACACCTCTTAGCGAATCAAGCTGTCACGAACGACATACTCGTTACCCTGTTCGACAGTGGTTTAGCTGCGCCTGCGAGCCTTGGTTTAACCTTGCTTGGGCAAAAGCGTGATTTCAACGACTTCCTCGTCGCCCTGTCGTACGCACTTTGTATCGACCCAAGCACCCAGCTTGCTAGCCATACCAACGTGGTCGCGTGGCTCAACACCCCAGAACAAAAAGCGAAATTCACGTTTGTCGACAAAACCGAGTTGCTGACAACGGTAATTTCTGTGGCGAGCAAAAAGGATTTTGCGTCGAAAGATCACGCCATTCAGGTCTTTGATTGGCTGATGACACAGTGTCACGATGTACTCACGAAAACCTACCGTGATCTCTCCACGATAGACGCGTTGATTCTTTCAACATCTCCGCGTCTTTCGCTGTTCGGGTGCAAGCTTTTGGATGCCATGCCGATCGCTTATCACCAAATGTCGGATGCCGTGTTGGAGACAATCCGTGCATCGGATGATCAAGATATTCACGCGTTCAACCTCGCGTTGCTGAAAAAACTCGATAGCGATGAGCTAGCAAGCAAGCTCGATTTTCTGCTCGAGATGTTAACGAAAAGCAGTGACACCGATCAGCGCGCCATCTTGAGCGTGCTTGAGCAAACCATGCAAGGTGCGTCTTATAACGCCAGTCACGCGGAAAACCAGAAGGCGATTTTCAAACACATCGTCGCTTTGCTGCACGGGCACAAACTTGATGATGCATTGCAGCACACATTGTCCGATTTCCTTCGTGTGCATGGTGCAGACAGGTTACGAGAAGATTCAGAGGCACTTTGGCTCTTGGCAACCGCACGTTCTGAAGTGGTGCACACCCTTGCGTCCGAGCAGTTCGACAAGCAAGTATCACACGACGCCTTCTCTGCCGATAAGTGGCTCGCGTTGCTGAACAGCCCAACACTGTCGTTGCGTGAGAAAGCCCGCACGTATTTTGATGATACGCCCGAAGCGCTCATTGTTCAGATGGACTGCATTGTTCCCATCATGGAAAGCGAATGGCCAGATACACAAGCATTTGCCTTCACGTTCTGTCGCGAGACGCTGTCACGAGATCGCTGGACACCCGACCAAATTGTCGCAGTCTGTGACAGCGTTGTCGAACCTGTGCAGAGATTTGGACGAGAACTGGTGCAAACCCATTTCGACCAAGGCGATGCAGAGCAATACCTATTGCAGTTGAGCCAACACCCTGCTGCAAATGTGGAGCTGTTTGTCAGTCAGCTGTTGCCACAACACGCTGCGAACAATGAAACGGCCATTCTCGCGTTGCAGCCGTATTTTGTATCAGTGCTATCTCGAGCAAATACCGGCCGTCCTGCAAAAGACAACGTGATCCGCTTTCTCAAAGCACACGCGGACAACTCTGATGCGATTCGAGAAATGCTGTGCCAAATGCTGACTCGCTTATCACTGACATCGGTACAAAAAGACAAAGCGGAATACATCAAATTGATGTTGAGCCTGAAAAAATCGCACAGCGATCTCGCATTGCCCGTTGCACTCAAAAGCCTTCGAAACACGACGTTAAGCGAGGTTGCGAAATAAACATGGAAGTGACTTATCGATACGCCAATGCCTCACGCGTCGGTTCCAACAGCCAACAAACGGACATGTCGTTTTCACCGGATTTATCGCGCCCACCGACCTTTTTTGTTGGGGAGCTAAAAGACAAACGACGTTTTCGAGAAGCCATGTCCAGCTTGCATGATGTGGTCATTTCAGACATGCGCTTTAAGCCGAAAAACCGCGAGGAATACCAACGTTGGTTGGCGGGTGAAGAAGAACGGTTGCTGGCAGAATTCGTTAGCCAATCGGGGAAAGTGAAAGCAGAACTTGACGCAGTCAGTTCGGAACTCGCTGATATGAACCGCCAAGCTGGCGAGGTACTTGCGCCTTACTACAAGGCACAAAACACCTACTTTGATTACCTCTATAAGAACGACATGGACGCTTGGTACGTGCTCGATCCGGTGATCACTATTCATCCCGATCAGGTCTTTTTTGAATGCTTTTCTGAAGATGAGTCCAGCTACGGCAAATTGAGTTGCCAATACGATGTGTTCGCCAATGTTTCTGAGCAAGCTTATGGCACTACTAACATCGATTACTCCACCAAACTGTATAATGAGTTTCAAAAAATCCGCGATTACCGCACCACACTGCTAAAAATCGCCCCTGACGGGTTCAATATCCAAACCTCTGGCGGTGCAGAGTACGACGAGAAAAAGATCGACTTACCCGAAAGCTGGGTGCGAGGTTTCTTGCAAGTCAGTTCGGCAATGACGCTACCAATGACCACATTGCGGCTTCAACCGATGGACATTCACAACCTGTGCCTGCAACTTAAACGCAAAAAAGAACGCGTCGGCCCTCGATCCATGCGTTTCGAGCTCAACCCGGGGCAGCCTGTTCAAGTGGTGATGGAACCGTGGGGCGATGTAATTCGCTTTGACCGTTCCATTTACCAAGGCAACACAGCGCGCACTGTCCGTGTATGGGGACGCCGCCGATTGCTTATTCTGGAACGCTTATTACCCATTGCAGATCACTTCGATGTCCACCTGATGGGCGATGGATTGCCGTCTTTCTATGTCGCCAACATGGGCCCGCTCACGTTTACGCTCGGGCTGTCGGGTTGGAGTGCGAACGATTGGTCTCAAGCAGGAAATTTTGATTTGCTTGCGCCCCGTGAAACCGTGGATCAACTCACCAGCCAGCGCGTGTATCAAGCCCTTGAGAAAACACATCAAGAAAGTGCGCAAAGCCTGGCTACTCGCCTTCAACTTGATATCAGCACCGTGAAATCCGCCCTCGCGCAATATAGCCAACTGGGGCTTGTGTTGTATGACATGACCAATGACGTGTATCGGCTGCGCGCGCTCTACAACGCACCAGTCGATTTGGATGAAATTCGTTTTAACAATGAACGCGAAAAGAAAGCCGCGAATTTTGTGGCTGCGAAGCTCGTCACCATTGATAAGGCTGAGTCCGATCAACAGGGGCAACAACTCGTCGGTACCGTGATGGACAATGCCCACGAATACCATGTGGCGTTGAGTATCGATAATGACCAACGGTTGGTGAAAGGCGAGTGCCAGTGTCATTTCTGGCATCAAAACAAACTCCGCCAAGGCCCTTGCGAACATATGCTCGCACTGAGACTCACGGTGTCAGAGGAGCGCCTTTCATGAATTTTATTGCGAGATTTGCATCACTCTTTTACTGCAACACTCTTGAATCAAAACGATCAGCCTTGCATGCTGGCGACTCAGATTTTCGTGGTCTGAATACAACAGATTCAAACCACACCCCATTTGGTAGCGCGACGTTAGAACCTTGCATCGCGAATGGTGGATCACCATTCTGGTACAAAGACTACCCACGCGTCACTGAGGCAATCTTAACTGGGCCGTACTGTCACCTATATCGCTATTGCGGTATGACTTCAAAGAAGTCAATGAGCGATATAGGTAACGTACGGCATCGAGTTGATTCCCTCAGTACTAAGAACTCTTCGAAGGAAGTTGTCGCGCTACCAAACCCTCTTTCTGCGCTCCGCACTTTTCTGTTTTCTCCCGATGTCTCCTTAGCCAAGGAGGGTATTTGCCATGTCTAATGAACAACAAAACGATTCCCCTATTCAAGATCCATCACCAAAGCTGACGCGCCAAGAACTCTACGACCGCGTAAGACATGTGGGCAAAAACAATTACATTCTCAGTGAAATGACTCGCTTGGGTTTCTGGCAGAAAAACGCCGAAAAGCCGACGTTAGCTGAAGCTTTTATTGAGAAACGATCGTCGCTACAAGCCAGACTTCGCGAACTCAGTAAGGAAAATGCACTCTATTCCGATCCAGAAAAAGCGTTAAAAGCGCTCCATGACGAACGCAAAAAAGCGGCGTTGGAAAAACGCGAGCAAACAAAACGAGACCGAAACACGGCGCGCTATAAGAGAGCATTCTCTTGGTACATAAAACAAGGTGAGACATTCACCTACCTGGGTGAGAACGTTTCAGCGGGATTGGAAGATAAAACCTCACAGGAAGACAGGCTTACGGCCCAAAAACTGCCTGTTTTTGCCCATGCAGGTGCCGTGGCTGATGCAATGGGGGTTTCCACCAGCGAACTGCGGTTTCTTTGCTATCAAAAAGACGTGTCAACAATCTCCCACTATCAAGATTTTGCCATCACGAAAAAGTCGGGCGGCATTCGCACCATTTCAGCGCCGATGCCACGCATGAAACGCGCACAATATTGGTTGCTCGACAATGTGTTGAACAAGTTGGCAGTTCACGATGCCGCACATGGCTTTGTGTCTGGCAGAAGCATTGTTTCGAATGCCGAACCACACATTAAGAAACGTGTCGTGATTAATTTAGACATGAAGGACTTTTTCCCTTCGGTCAGTTACAAGCGCGTAAAAGGCATGTTCAAGCAACTTGGCTACAGTGAAGAACTGGCCACAACGTTTGCCTTACTCACCACAAAGCCGGCAACAGAAGCGTTAGACATGGATGGGAAAACATGGCACGTCGCTGTGGGGGAACGCACATTGCCACAGGGTTCACCTTGCAGCCCTGCGATAACGAATGTGCTATGCCGACGTCTTGATGCTCGCCTAAAAGGCATGGCCGAAAAGCTTGGATTTACGTATACCCGCTACGCCGATGATCTCACCTTTTCCAATGATGATGACAGCCAAGTACAAGCACTCCTATGGCGCTGCAAACAAATCGTATCCAGCGAAGGGTTTGTTATTCATCCAGATAAAACACGCGTGATGCGCCGCCATCAGAAACAGGAAGTGACAGGCGTTGTCGTTAACGATGGGCTGTCCGTGGAAAGAAAAACCTTGAAGCGTTTTCGTGCAGTATTAAAACAAGTAGAGCTTGATGGCCCTGAAAACAAGCATTGGGGACACGGTGAACTTTTTCAAAGCTTGGCGGGGTATGCAAACTTTGTTGCCATGGTGAACCCAGAGAAAGGGATCCCACTTCAAAAATCCGTGATCCACATAAAACGTCAGCATGATATTCCCGTGCCGACAGGCAAAGTGAGCGCACTCAACAAGAAGCTGTTCCGCATCAAAGCGGCGAAAGGTGAAACCCCAAGAGAGGATTGGTGGCAACCTATAGATAAATCAGCGCCAACACTGGAACTCACGCCCCAACAAATACAAAACAAAAAACGAGAGGCAATAGAAGAAGCTCGACAGCAATACGATGGCAATGTTGATAAGCGCACACAGCACACTGATAACGATGACTCTCTAGAGCCCGGCGAGAAAAAGCATGGCATCGGATTTTGGATTTTCGCCATCATCTTCTCGCCAATCATTTTGATCGTGGCATTGTCCCGCGCCTCTACAACGGCCAAAATTGCGTTGGCAGCTTCACTGTTCTTTTGGATGTATTACTTCTTCATGTAATTTTTTTCACTCTTTTCAAGAACCCCAGCCCTGAATAAGTGCCTTAAGCGCTCAGGGCTTAGTTTCTCAAGCTTGGTTTCTCGAGTTTACTTACCCATTTGGCGCTCAGAGATTGATAAATACACGGTCCTTATTCTCATTCTGACAACCGTCGGCACTCCGTGGCATAATCTCACTCAATCACAACGATCAATAACAAAAGAAAACGACAATGAAACTGATTGATAAATTGGCTTGGCTTACGATCAAAGACGGCAAACTACTGGCCGTACGCTCAAAAGGCAAAACACTGTTCTACCTCCCGGGCGGTAAGCGCGAAGCAGGCGAAACCGATGAACAAGCGTTGATGCGCGAAATCAAAGAAGAACTGTCTGTTGATTTGGTGGCTGAAAGCCTCAAGTATGTTGAGACTTTCACTGGCCCTGCGGATGGCAAAGCGGAAGGTGTATCTGTGCAGCTGACCTGCTACTTCGCCGATTACACAGGGGAACTAGAAGCCGATGCTGAAATCGAAGAAATGGCGTATTTGGGAACGGCTGACGAAGCCATTACCTCGAAAGCAGCATGGGTTGCTCTTGAGTGGTTGATTCAACAAGGCCATATCACCCAATAATTGCTTGCTATAAAAACGCGCCCGCATGGCGCGTTTTTTGTCTTTACTTGCCAATCAACAACCATTGCGTACTAGCCACCATAGAGCTGATCAATCACCCCTTGAAAGCCGGGTTTCACTGAAAACAGGCCGCCTATCCCATGCTCAGACGCAACTGCATCTTGCGGCGCTCCCCCTTTAGACGTCGTAATATACAAAGTGTCCAAATGCTCTCCACCAAACGCACAGCACGTGGGTTTATCTACGGGAATTTCAATAACCCTATCAATCACACCTTCTGGGCTGATACGTACCACGCGCCCGCCGTCCCATTCTGCATTCCAAACACCGCCATCACTATCAACGCAGGACCCATCGGGTAACCCCGGCTCGGCATCGAATCGCATCAGGGTTCGTGTCGTTGTGGCAATGGCTTTCTTGGCATCATATTGATACTCAATAATCTCGCCATTTGGCGTATCGGCGAAGTACATGCGATTATCATCGGGGTGAAAACAAATACCATTGGCACAAGCTACATTCTCTATTAAGGTTGTGACCTTATGGTTCTTAGAGAGATGAATCACACTCGAATCAGCCTCAAACGTCCCCTCATTCATACCTCCCACGACAAAGTTTCCTTCACGATCCACCTTGCCATCATTTAAGCGTGAGTGGGGGTTACTAGGCTCAAACCAATGAAGACATTCGAGCTCGCCATGTTGGAGGTCAAACAGCGAAATGCGATCGTTAAACGCCACCACGAAGCCACCTTGAGCTCGAGGTGCAAAACAGCACACAGGGCTTGGCATGTCTTGCACTTGGTGCAGTTGGGTCTTGGGATCATATGACCAAATTTTGCTGGCAAACATATCTGTCCAACGGACCTTTCCATCGCGGTGATCCCAAAAAACACCTTCACCATGATCGTTATTGCAATCAAGGAGTAGCTCTGCCACTTTCATACAACGTCCATTGTTCTTGTTATCAACTAAACCGTTGGCTATCTTAGCTTTTATTATCAGAGCAACGCTACAACAGCAGATGCATAAATGTCTCTTGGTCAGATTCCGTGACATGGAACGTTGTCACCAAGGTTGCGGAATCTTGTGGTGCTAACGATCCCATTCTCCCATGCCATTCCAGTTCGCAATAGGGGTATGCGGAAGAGTTGTACACTTCAAAGGCATGCTCATGCGCATACTCTGTCGCTTCAAATAGCGTTTCGACAGAGGAAGTGAGCAACACGCCTTTCGAGGTGTGTTCAATGGGGCAATATGCGAAGGAAACGGGCGAATCAGGGTGCACACCGACTTTAAACTCGTTGTCGTCATCGCAACGCACCAGCCCATGCTTTCCGACTGTTTGCAGATTGTTGGCGGGTTCACCGAAGTCCGTTTTTACTTCTGTCGCATCATCTAGCGCAAAAGCAATGGTGGCATTACGCTTCAACATCATCACTGACCAGCATCCAACGTTTACGGTTTCCACACTTTCATTGGTAATTTGATGATGTATTTCAAACTGCCCCT
The DNA here is from genome assembly GCF_028683095.1 of Enterovibrio gelatinilyticus. Lineage (GTDB taxonomy): Bacteria > Pseudomonadota > Gammaproteobacteria > Enterobacterales > Vibrionaceae > Enterovibrio > Enterovibrio gelatinilyticus. The sequence continues at coordinate 46,030 of NZ_JAJUBC010000017.1, forward strand.
CAATGTCTTCAGACAATGACACCGTTCTGGTAATCACCAATCCATCGGGGCTTTTAGGGCTCGTCATTTTTACAGAATGTGAGCCTAACATTTCAACCTGATATTCCGCCGAATCCAGGGCAGGTATTGGTCCTTGATCCTGCCAGTAACGTTCCGGTGCAAGCCACGTTTTTTCGCCGCCCCACAAAGGGAAAGGCACGTGTTTAGCACGCGTAGGAAAGATGTCTAACGCACCAGTCGATGGATTTGCTGTTAATCCTACCAAGTCTGGGTTGGTAAATAATAGCGAGTGGCCTTTATACACCACGTCCATCAAACGCCCGCCGATGCCGGGCACCAAAATCAACGATAAATCGCCACGTGTCAGCGTGGCCTCTTTCCAAGTATTTTTCACGGTCATCCTTTGTATCCCCAAATGCCAGTCACACTACTGGTTTAGTTTCTAAGTCTTATCGTTATTTTTATGCGAGGTGATCATACGCATTCCGTATATTTCGCTTTGGCTATTTTCTTAGAATCAAAAAGAAAAGTGATGTCTGACGTTTTCATCAAGTCAATGCAATACGCCCTTATAGGCACTCTTGGTAGATGAAGATACTTTGTCGCCGTTAAATAGGATTATCTCCAGATTCTAAACCTCAGCTTATTATCAAAGAAGTGGATATGTACGCTGGCCTTAACGAGCCTGGCATGGTGCAACGCTTAGATAACTATCGTGCTCGTGCGGCTACGTGGCACCAATGGGCAATACTACCCTCTGATATGCTGGAGTCGGCCACTGCGAATTTGTTGTCGCAGCAGCTATCAGGTTGGTTAATTCTGATAGAAAAAGACGGTGATATTCCGCAAACTGAATCCGCTGAAAAAGCCAGCTATGCCGTGCGTATTTTTGTTGAAAGATTTAATGGTGGGTTGAACGGCGATGCAGAAGTGGTCGGCAGTTGGTCGCTTTACAATGCTGATCAACAATTGGTAATAAAGAACACCTTTAATAAGTCTGTGCCCTTAAAGCAAGATGGGTATGCAGGGTTAACGCAAGCGCTGCAAGTCGCTTGGACAGAAGTCAGTGATGATATTGCACGTTATCTATTAAGCCGGCAATAAACTCGTTTTCTGGTTTAATCGCTGTAGCTAATTCACCCACACTACAATGTGTCAATAAAGTGTATTTTCCACATGGGAACTACGCATTATTTTAGAGTATCTGCACGACTCACACTTCAGATTGATTGAGTGATGAACATCAAAAATCTAACGATTGCTTCAACACTGAATGATTCCATTAAGACATTGATATAACAACACAATGCATATTGCCTCACGTGATATAGCGCGAGTATTTTGTATCACAATTTCACCCAGCCTCAACATTTCTCACAGCCAACACTCTCTCTCATTTATGAATCACACTTCACTCGTACTTCATCACTCAATAGCGTCTCACTGACTAAATACAGCACTGGATCGATTCATTAACAATGATATACGCTGAAAACCAGACACTTAAACGAGAGTCACCTTCAAATGTTAATTACTTTTAGACGATTCCTTCATAGCGAGGAGGGTGTAACTGCCATCGAATACGCCATCATTGGTGTTGCGATGTCTATCATTGTCTTAACAGCGTTTACTGATGGCAATCCGCTGCCTGACGCACTAAAAGGCGGCTTCACTACTATTCAAGAAAACATTGATCAGGCGAAAACTTGATTGGCATTGGTCAGTGTTCGCAGTAAGTTGGCGCTAGCATAGGTTGCCGTCAGCAACCATCTTCAGCATATCAGCCCCTACACACTAAAAAACGCACCATCAACGGTGCGTTTTTATGTATATTTTGTATGTCAGGCGACAGTGCCGCCTTCGCTGTTTTAACGCGGCATCACGCCCATCTGATCGAAGCAAAACGCATACACGTCCGCGGTTAAATCCATCACCTTGTGCGTCGGCATACCTGCGCCATGACCTGCATTAACATCAATGCGAATCATCACTGGGTTTTCACCACTGTGTTTCGCTTGAAGCTCGGCAATGAATTTATAGGAATGCGCAGGAACAACGCGATCATCATGATCGGCAGTTGTCACTAACGTGGAAGGATAGCTGACGCCTGCTTTCACATTGTGTACTGGCGAATAGCCCAGCAAATAATTGAACATGGCTTCACTTTGCGCCGATGTGCCGAAGTCATACGCCCAACCTTCACCTGAAGTGAACGTGTGGTAACGCAGCATATCTAGCACACCAACCGCAGGCAATGCGACGCGGAATAGTTCCGGGCGTTGAGTCATACATGCACCCACCAGCAAGCCACCGTTTGAACCACCGCGAATAGCCAGTTTTTGAGATGACGTATAGTTTTCGGCAATCAGGTATTCCGCAGCCGCAATGAAATCATCGAACACATTTTGCTTTTGCTGCTGCGTCCCCGCATCGTGCCATGCTTTTCCATATTCACCGCCACCACGCAAATTCGCTACGGCATAAATGCCGCCCATTTCTATCCACGAAGCAACATTGGGGTTGAATGCGGGCTCTAAACTGATATTGAAGCCGCCATAGCCATATAAAATGGTGGGAAGGCTACCATCCAGCGTGATCCCCTTGCGATAACAGATCGTCATCGGGACTTTTGTACCGTCTTTCGAGGTATAAAATACCTGCTTAGATTCAAGTTGAGTGCTGTCTATCACGCAGGCGCTGCGACGATATAACTCGGCTTCTCCCGTCTTTGGATCAAAACGGTAAGTATCACTGGCGGTGGTGTAGTTCGTGAAGGTGTAATACAGCGTTTTATCTTTTTCGCGCCCACTAAAGCCGGACGCACTACCAACACCTGGCAAGGCAATATCACGCACAAATGTGCCATCTAACTGGTATTGTTTTACCTGTGTTTGCACATCCACTAAATAGCTAACAAACAGGTAACCCGCGCCTGTTTCAATGCTCAGTTCGTCATTCGTTTCAGCGATCAGATCTTGCCAGTTGCTCTGTTGTGGCGAGCTTGCAGCAACCTTTACAACACGTCCCATGGGAGCATTTAAGTTGGTGTAGATCAGAAGTGAGCCATTGTGGTGTTCAATCACATCACTGTCAGCACTGTCGTCGTCGGTCAAGCAAACCAAAACCGAAGGGGTGTCTTGCAAATCCTTCACGTACAGCATGTTGCCAGACGTCGCATTCGCTCCACTGATCACGAGGAAGCGATCATCTTCGGTGGTGTAACCACCCACGTAACGGTATTGCGGGTCCCCTTCTCCTCCGAATACCAGTTCATCATCCGATTGAGCAGTGCCCAGCGCGTGAAAGTAGAGTTTGTGATGTTCAGTGCGCGCCGATAATTCACTGCCTTCAGGCTTATCGTAAGTCGAATAGTAGAAGCCTTCGCTGCCTCGCCACTCAATCCCCGAAAACTTCACGTTTTCGATTTTGTCAGTCAATAGCTCGCCTGAAGTCGCATCCATCACGTATATCGTGCGCCAATCACTTCCACCCTCTGAGGTGGAATAGGCAATTTTCTTATCGTCACCCGAAAAACGAAGCTGATCTAGCGAGGTCGTGCCTTCCTCACTCCAAGTATTCGGATCGAGAAAAACAGTGGCATCTTCTGCCGAGCCTTGGGTACGAAACACCACCGCTTGATCTTGCAAACCGTCATTGCGGTAGAAATACGTGAATTCGCCGCGAGTAAATGGGGCGGACTCTTTGACGTAGTTATTGGCCGTTTCCAGTCGTGCACGGATAGCATCGCGAGACGGTATGGTGCGTAGATAGCCAAACGTCACCTCGTTTTGAGCATCTACCCAAGCTGCGGTTTCTTCACTTAAATCATCTTCTAGCCATCGATAGGGATCGGCAACGTCGACTGAGAAATAGGTATCGATCGTGTCGTCTTGGCGCGTTTTCGGATAATGAAACATCGCTTACTCCTTGCTGTGCTTATGGCTTCATCATATCCAAAGCACCTGAATACTGCGCAGGTTTGTCCAATAAAAAACGTGACAAATTGTTGATAACCAACGCAGCACATCGTTTCCGCAGACCATCAGCCTGCGGCTAGAATGACGAACCTCCCCCTTTGTCGCATCTCAACAACGTTTGAAAAAGAGAGGTAATTTACTTGAATTTCTTTCCCGATCGGGCTTGTTCTTGAACGGTGTTAACCATCTTGCTGAATGCGCGATCTTTGGCGCGTTTTTGTGCCAACGTGGCACTGTTGTGCGCATCTTCTCGCAATAACTTGTGGAAGTTATCTAACCTTCTGGCTGAGATTTCACCCTTTTCCAGCGCGTCTAACACTGCACAGCCCGGTTCATTTTGATGCTGACAATCTTGAAACCGGCAGTGGCTTGCGAGAGACTCAATATCCGCAAACGTCAGTTTAATGCCTTCCTTTGCATCACTGAGTTGAAGCTCGCGCATTCCAGGGGTATCCATCAACAAACCGCCTTCAGGAAGCCATTTAATGGCGCGATAAGTCGTGGTGTGTCGCCCTTTACTGTCTTGTTCGCGAATTTCCCCTGTATCCATCTGCTCGCTGCCAAGTAGGCCATTTACCAATGTGGATTTCCCAACGCCCGATGACCCCATAAAGGCAACGGTTCTTCCTCGTCGACAGTAGCTTTTCAATAGGTCGAGTTCATCAGGCGCAAGCGCATTGACACAATAGACACTCAGCAGTGAATCTAGACTTTGTACTTGTTGACGATGATCATCTGCGTCAGCACATAGATCTGCTTTCGTTAACACGATCACTGGCTCAACATTCGTTTCCTTAGCAAGTGCTAAGTATCGTTCAATTCGATTGAGGCTAAAGTCGTCGTTAAGAGAGCTAACGATAAATACGGTATCGATATTGGCTGCAATGAACTGGCGAGCGCGAGCGCTTCCTACTGCTTTGCGCTGAAATAGGGATTGCCTTTCGAGAACGCGAAGTAGGCGATCTCCGTTGAATACAACCCAATCCCCCACACAAATTCCGTCGATGTTCGGGTTGAGCGATAGCCGCAATGCGTCGTTGCCAGCCAATACAACCACTTCTGTTTTATGGTGTTCAATAACACGCCCAAGCGAGCAGTGTTCAAGCTCTTCCAGCGTCAGTTGTTGCTGAAAGAAAGGACGCATACCTAAATCAACTAATGTTGGCGTTTGCATAAAACCTTCTTACCAATAATTCGGATTGTTGAGCGCCGAGGAACAACGAGGCTTGCCATTCATAGGCTTAATAACATCACTTTGCAATGGCTGAGCAATCCAGCCCTCAGGATACGACAGTGTTAGCGGGGCTTGGATCAGGCTTTCATTGATCGGTGCAAAGCCGACTTTCGAATAGAAATTAATATCACCATACGTCACAACAACAGCGACACCCTTTGCTTTAAGTGTTTCCAAGCCCACATTAATCAATGTCTGACCAATCCCTTGGCCGTGGTAGTCGGTAGCGACCGCCACTGGAGATAGTAAAAAGACATTTTCGCCGTTGGGGAAATGCATACGCGACAAGATAATGCTGCCAACAATACGCGCGTTATCCATCGCCACAAACACATGCAGGTCGTCTTCTATTGACGGCACGGATAGGAAATCAGAAACGAGCGTTGCGATCACTCCTCCTTCCTCTTTGCCTTCAGCATCACTGAACGTATTTTTAAAGAGTGTGATGATTTCTTCGGTTTGTTCAGGTAAAGCGAGTAAGTAATTCATATTGCCTTTCCATGCCCTAGCTAAGAAGCTCTTAACTTGAGTGCAAAATATTGATAGGTAAACGCTTTGGCAGCACTTCTCTCATAGGTCGCAATCTCATTATCGATATCGATAAGCGCTTGAGACGCGACCATGGTTGGTGCCAATTCGTTGATACGACGTTGAAGTGGCAGCCAGTAGTTTTGCCAAGCTTCGATCCCTAACGAGAATTGCTCCACAAGGTCATAGCCCAATGCATCAAACTGTTTCAGTCGTGTCGCGATGGTTTGCATGTCAGGGTATTCGGATTGCCAAAACTGTTTGGTCTTTTCATCCGGCGAATCGGTGAGCCAAACCAGATCACTCACCATAATCATCCCACCGTTTTTTAGGCATGATTTCCATTGTGTCAGCGCGTTTTCCATTCCCATGATGTAGACGCAGCCTTCCGCCCAAATCGCATCAAAACTGTTTGCTGCAAACGGCAATGACGTCATCGATGCACAAACAGGTGAAACTTGCTCGCCGAACTGTGTCTCCGCCAATTTCTGTTTAAGTTGCTCAATCGCAGTAGGTTCATTATCTACGGCAGTAATATGGGCATCGCAATGCTCTGCAAGCAATAAGGTCGATGTCCCCTTTCCGCTGCCGATCTCCAAAATATGCGTTGCACTGTTTGGCAGAAATGAAGCCGCTTTCAGTGTGTCTTCCTGACTACCCGGTCCCCACCGCTCTAGCGGTGCAAATATATCCATAAAATCTTGCATGTAAGCATCGTGGTCATTCATGTCTTTTGATAGCCATTTCAATCGAAGCGCTTCTTTTTCGCTGTACCCTTGCGTGTTCAGCCAGTTTAAGTGCTCGAGCGGGGCACTCTGGATAAGCGATTCATGCAAATTTCGTTGCGAGCGCTCACCGAGTAACCCGAGCAACAATTCACGTGCTTGTGTTTTCTTCTGAATTTCTTCTTCTAGCTGATGCAATCGCTCAACCAGAACCTGTTTATCCAACTTCACATCGAGGCAGCTTTGACACTCTTTTAACGTTAACCCTGCACTTTGAAGTTGTTGAAGGAGGAGTAACCTTTGCAAGTCGCGTTCACTGTAGCGGCGATATCCATTGCTTAGCCTCTGACCACTGATCAGGCCGAGCTTTTCATAGTAGAGCAAGGTAGTGCGTGATATACCCGCTTTTGAAGCCAACTCTGAAATCAGATACATGGTGAAACAAGCCTATGCTTTCTCAATTGGGACAGATTATGAACTATGAAGTAGTAGACAGGTCAACCTGTTTTAATGTTATCCATCACTCAAAATCATCGGCTTCAATAGTTAAATTCAGAATGCAGGAATCAGCTCATTGTCGCTCGCCATATCTCCACGATCGCAAAATGGCAACGTCATCATGGACATCGATAAAAATGAATATCGAGCTTTGATATGGTTCTATGAAAGGTCAGACAGTGAGACGTTACTCTCAGGCAATACCCAATATGATATACCCAAACAACCAGAGGATGCAGGGTTCAGCGAGCTATAGTGACGCCTGTACTTGCAAAGAGGCTTTATGAACTACGAAGAATTCAATCAATTTTGTGGCTCTTTACCAGCGACCACGCATATCGTTCAGTGGGGGAACTCGCATGTATGGAAAGTGGGCGGTAAAGTCTTTGCTATTGGCGGTTGGAGCAAAGACAAGCAGCCAGCGTTCACCTTCAAAACCTCAGAGCGAAACTTTTATTTTTTGCGTGAATGCGAAGGCTATATACCCGCGCCCTATTTTGCGAACCGCGGTATGAAATGGATTCAGCAAATTGATAGTCATCATGAAAAAGACGACGATTTACAGTATTACCTAACTGAGTCTCATCGCTTAGTGTCTCTTGGGCTAACCAAATCTAAGCAAAAAGAACTGGGGCTCAATCAGGAGATTAGCTAAACAGCCTACTATCAATATTAAGCGTTTTAATTTCCAATATTTGAAAATAAATGTCCCCGTTTTAGGCAGTTGGATATGAGAGTCTGTAGCTTTTCGTCAATCCCCAATGACCCTTCACAAAACCCTTTTTTTGAGCGGCAACGCAACCTATTGTTTAAAAACGAAAAATAATTCGCGTTAAAATTAGGGTTTTTGCTTATCATTTTACTTAAGCTCTTTAATAACCTGCGTTCCAGCATTATTATGCACCCTTCACTGCCGCACAGGCAGCTTAGAAACGCGTAGACTGCCTGACCGACACCCACGCGATCTTCACTGCCGCACAGGCAGCTTAGAAATGACGAAACAGAGAGTCATAGGAAAGCGTCTTCTTCACTGCCGCACAGGCAGCTTAGAAATGTTACGCGAATGGTCGATGGTTAAAGTCCAACATCACTGCCGTACAGGCAGAAAAAAGAGCGGCTCAAATAAGCCGCTCTTTCAGTTTGAAAACGCCATGGGAAAGGCTGATTGCTACAACCTAAAAGCTCGTTTCCATTTTCAATTCAGGCACTACCGGATATCGCATACCCGCCATGTGCTCGATGCAATGAATAACCTGGCAGCTATAACCAAATTCATTGTCGTACCAGATATACAGCACGCAGCGATTGTCTTCTGCGATGGTCGCTTGGCTATCAACCACCCCCGCGTAGCGAGAACCGACAATATCGGATGATACAATCTCAGTGGATTGGGTATAGTCAATCTGCCCAGCCAACGGAGAAACTAGTGCTGTTTCACGCAAGAATGCATTCAATGATTCACGCTCAACCTTGTTGCTAAGGTTCAGATTCGCAATCGCCATTGATACGTTAGGCGTTGGAACACGAATAGCATTACCCGTCAGTTTACCTTTCAATACTGGCAAGGCTTTAGCGACTGCTTTTGCTGCACCTGTCGACGTCAGTACCATGTTTAATGATGCGGCACGCCCGCGTCGCTCACCACTGTGGAAGTTGTCGATCAAATTTTGGTCGTTAGTAAATGAGTGCACGGTTTCAATGTGACCCGATTCAACACCGTATCGATCATTCATGGCTTTCAACACTGGGGTGATCGCGTTGGTGGTACAACTGGCCGCAGAAATAATGGAGTCTTGATCGTCGATATCGTCATGGTTCACACCAAATACAATATTCTTGATGTCGCCTTTACCGGGAGCAGTCAGCAATACCTTGGCAGCACCTTTGGCTGTTAAGTGTTGACCAAGACCTTCGTCATCTCGCCACATGCCTGTGTTATCGACCACCACGGCGTCATGAATACCATGTGCTTCATAATCAACCTCTGAAGGATGGCTTGCGTAAATGAACTGAATGTAGTTTCCGTTCACAATGAGTGCATTGCGCGCCTCATCAACCAAAATCGAACCGTTAAACGGCCCGTGTACCGAATCACGACGCAGCAAGCTGGCGCGCTTTTCCAAGTCGCCATCTTTGCCACCACGTACAACAATCGCGCGTAAACGCAGAGGATATCCTGGTCCGCTTTTTTCTATCATTAGGCGCGTAACTAAGCGTCCAATGCGCCCAAACCCATACAGCACAACATCTCTGGGCTCCTTAAGAGGCGTACTTTTGGGTAGGTGTGCGATTGATGTCTTTAAAAAATCATCTAACTCGCCACAATCTTGGTGGTCTCGCCAATACAGGCTGGCAAGGCGTCCTAAGTCAATGCGACAAGCTGGCAAGTCAAATCCTGCGAGCGTTTCCAGAAGAGGTAAAGTATGCGAAGTCGTCACTTCCTGACCCGTATACCATCGTGCGACACGGTGCGATTTAAGCAAATCTATTGTGCTCGCATTGATCACTGCGCGACCGTAGATCTGAATCTCGACACCTTTCTCGCGGTATAATTTGCCAATCAAGGGGGACATGGTTTCCGCATCAGTTTGGCTCTGTTGCCATTGGGTAAGATATTGTTCTGGGCTCATGGTTACTTTTTTTGCCTTTTTGGGTGTTTCACAGTTAAAAGGGGGCTTGAGTCTGTTTTTATTATTTTGGCGAAGAGTCTAACGACAGGATAATTATTAACCAAGTAAAAAAAAGTTCTTACAGCAGTCCCTTTTATTCAATGCTTTACCTCCATATCTGTTGAAAATTTACTGTCCAAAAAATTTATAATCTTCGATCCTCGAAAATATGATTGAAAGTTTACAACGTAAGTCTTTCAATTTTTGTCTCATATTATTCTTATTAATCGCCACCAAATAAGACCAGCATTGCCACCATAGCCGCAAAGACGTCTCTCCCTCTGACAATTACATGACAACTTAATTACACCACTAAATGTTTCACTTTCGAGTCACTCATCATCCAGCTCTATAAAAGCCTGTGATACAAGGGATTGTTCTTAAAGTGGTGACTTAGACTTGATAAATTATCTATCACAGGTATCATTTAAAGGGATTTAATGCTTAGACCTCTAAAGGATTCAAACCACAATGAGTACTGAGACAATTTACCAAAGCGCAGCGTTAACGCGCTTTAGGACGGAACAGGACGAATGGATGTTTCGTGTTCCGCGAATCGATGATGGCTTTAAGATCCATAACCTCATCGCCAGTTGTCCCCCCCTTGATGAAAACTCCTCGTACTGCAATTTCCTCCAGTCCTCCCACTTCAATAAGACCTGCATTGTTGCTGAGCACAATGACGAGGTTGTCGGATTTATATCTGCCTATTTGAAACCGGATGCCCCTCATGATCTCTTCGTATGGCAAGTCGCTGTATCGCCAGACATGCGTGGAAAAGGCTTGGCCTATCGAATGCTGCAAGGGCTATTGAAGCGCAAACATCTGCAGCACGTAGTCGCGATTGAAACGACGATCACGCAATCGAATGAAGGGTCTTGGAGCCTGTTTAGAAAACTTGAAGCCGCTAATGGCATAAAAGGTGAGGTTTCTGTGTTTCTCGATGAAGCGCAGCATTTTGAAGGCCGCCACGATACCGAGTTTCTATTCCGCATTCCTTTGAACAAAAATCTTTAATTTTAATAACGGAAACATGATGAACATTTTTAACGAGAAAGAATCAAACGTTAAGTCTTACTGTAATCGCTTCCCAGTAGTGTTTACTTCTGCAAAAGGCTGTTGGTTAACCACAGATAAGGGCGAGCGCTACATTGATTTTCTCGCAGGCGCAGGTTCGCTTAACTATGGCCACAACAACGACATCATGAAACAAGCGTTGCTTGATTACATCGACAAGGATGGACTCACGCACGGTCTAGATATGCATACCGAAGCGAAGGCCGCATTTCTAACCGCACTCCGTAATCACATCTTCGAACCTAGAAATCTTGATTACAAAGTGCAGTTTACTGGCCCAACCGGTACCAATGCTGTTGAAGCGGCAATGAAGCTCGCACGTAAAGTAACAGGTCGTGCAAACATCGTGACCTTTACCAATGGTTTTCACGGCTGTACCTATGGCGCTTTGGCAGCAACAGGTAACCAGCATCACCGTGGAGGTTCTGGCATGCCACTCACAGGCACGTCACGCCTTCCTTATGAAGGTTACGCTGGCGTTGATGGACTTGCGCTGTTTGAAGCCATGCTTAATGACAATTCAAGTGGTCTAGATAAACCCGCTGCGGTATTACTGGAAACCTTACAGGGTGAAGGTGGCTTGAATGTCGCCTCTAATGAGTGGCTTCAACGTTTAAGCAAAATCTGTAAAGACAACGGCGTGCTTGTCATTGTTGATGACATTCAAGCGGGTTGTGGCCGTACAGGTACTTTCTTTAGTTTTGAGCCATCTGGTATTAAACCAGACATGGTAACGTTGTCTAAATCTATTGGTGGTTACGGCTTACCAATGGCACTTGTGCTGTTGAAACCAGAATTGGATAAGTGGTCGCCGGGTGAACACAACGGTACGTTCCGTGGCAATAATCACGCGTTCATTACCGCGACAACAGCAATTGAAAACTACTGGCAGAACGACGATTTTGAACAGCACATTGCAGCGCGTAGCCAGCAAGTGACAAAGACCATCGAGCGCGTTTTAAAACGCTTCCCAAGCCTTTTTGTACGCGCGAAAGGCCGCGGCATGATGCAGGGTGTTGAGTGCAAGCGCCCAGAGTTTGCATCTGACATTGCTGATCACTGTTTTGAGAACGGTATGATCATTGAAACTGCTGGGCCAGATGATGAAGTGGTCAAATTCTTCTCGCCACTGACTATCAGTGAGTCCGAGCTAGAAAAAGGCCTGCATATCTTTGAACAAGCAGCTGAACACGTTTCAAATGCTGCCACCCGTAAAGCGTCGTAAGGAATTAGGAAAGATGATTGTAAGAACTCTGGAAGAGTGTAAAAACAGCGAACGTCGAGTTGTATCAGAAACATGGGAAAGTGTTCGCATGCTCCTAAAAGACGATCAGATGGGCTTTTCTTTCCACATTACAACGATTTATGAAGGCACAGAAACACACATCCATTACAAGAACCATCTTGAATCTGTGTACTGCATGTCTGGCGAAGGCGAAATTGAAGTCGTCGGTGGTGAAACGTACCCAATCAAGCCTGGCACTTTGTACATTCTGGATAAACATGATGAGCATTACCTTCGCGCTTACTCTGGTGAAGGTAAAGAAATGGTCATGGCTTGTGTGTTTAACCCGCCTATTACAGGTCGTGAAGTTCACGACAAAGACGGTGTTTATCCCCTCGTCGACTAATCTAAATCATCAATTTTAGGGAGCGATTTGCTCCCTATTTTTTATACACAAAGGACGTATTCATGACTTATACCGTAGAGAAAATCGGCGGTACATCAATGTCAGCATTTGATGCTGTATTGGACAACATCTTTCTTCGCCCTGCTTCACCGTATAACCGTGTGTTTGTCGTTTCAGCGTACGGCGGTATCACGGATGCTTTGCTCGAATGCAAACGCTCTGGCGAACCGGGTATATACCAACTCGTGGCGAAACGCGACGAGCGCTGGATTGAAGCATTTCATACCCTCAAGCAACGCCTACAGCTAATCAATAGCAACATGTTTGCTGATCCGTTAAGCCGCACCCGAGCAGACAAGTTCATCACCGAACGTTTGGATGACGCGCAAAACTGCATCACTAACATTTTGGCCACGTGTGAATACGGCCAGTTCACGCTTCGCCAGTACCTTCCACAAATTCGAGAATTTTTATCTTCGATCGGCGAAGTACACAGTGCGTTTAACACCGCTCTGAAGCTAAAAACTCTTGGCGTGAATGCACGTTTTGTTGATTTATCTGGGTGGGATAACAACCTTTCAGGCAATTTGGATACAGTCATCAAAAGTGCCTTTGAAGACATTGATGTCACCAAAGAGCTGCCTATCGTGACGGGTTATGCTTACTGTGATGAAGGTTTAATGAAAACCTATGATCGCGGCTACAGTGAAATGACATTCAGCCGCATCGCATGCCAAACCTCTGCCGATCTTGCTGTTATCCACAAAGAGTATCACTTGAGCAGTGCCGACCCACGCATTGTTGGGCCTGAAAATGTACTGCCGATTGGTAAATCGAACTTTGATGTCGCGGATCAACTCGCGAATTTAGGCATGGAAGCGATTCACCCGAATGCGGCTTCAGGTCTGCGCCAAAACAACATTCCACTTCAAATCAAAAACACCTTCGAACCTGAACACCAAGGCACGTTGATCTCTCAGGAATACCAACCTGATGCAGAGAAAATCGAAATCATTGCGGGTAAAAACAAAGTCTTTGCCTTGCATATTTTCGACCAAGCCATGGTAGGGCAAGTTGATAACGTGGGTTACGAGATGATGGAAATCATTGCCGATGCACGAGTCAGTTTGGTGGGTAAGGAAATGAACGCAAACTCCATTACTTACTACCTCAGTGGTGCCGTGAAGAACCTCAATCACTTACTATACAAAGCCGAGAAACGCTTCCCAAGCTCGACCATTACTGGTCAGTGGGTCGCACTCATCTCTGCCATTGGCGCTGAGATCAACACCAATACGACACTGAGTCGCGGTGTTTTGGCTCTGATGAATCACGACATTGCGCCGATTGCTGTGCACTCTTCAATGCGCAACGTAAACGTTCAATTTGTCGTAAAAGATGATGTGTATGACAGCACAATTCGTGCTCTGCATGACGAGTTTTTCACTGCCACTAAGCAGGCGAAAAAACAGCACGTCGCTTAACTGACTGCCCCGCGCTCGCAGAAAACAAGAAACGCTCATTGATGACCTCAATGAGCGTTTTTATTTGTCGAGAGCGATACTCACCACGCTCTATTGCATTAATTGTCAGGCGTTGACTCTTTGGCGGAGATTAATTCGCTTTGATCAGCACTGACGTGTCCATACGCCCCAAACCCTGCTCTTGCAAGCTGGCATACTTGCTATCTACTTCCTGCGTCAGCGATAGCGTCAAATCATGACGCTTGGCTTCATCGAGGCAAATCCCCAAATCTTTACGCATCCAATCAATGGCGAAGCCAAAATCAAACTTGTCTTGCGCCATGGTCACTGCACGGTTTTCCATCTGCCACGAACCCGCTGCGCCATGTTTCAGCACATTGGTCACTTGCTCGATATTCAGGCCTGACGCTTGAGCCAACAATAAGCCTTCACTCAACCCCTGCAAAATACCTGCAATACAAATTTGGTTCACCATTTTGCAGCGCTGACCTTGTCCGTTCTCGCCCAGCAACACGGCTTGTTTGGCGTAAGCATCGAAGACTGGGAATACAAGGTTGAATATATTTTCATTGCCACCACACATAATGGTCAACGCACCATTTTCTGCGCCCGCTTGACCGCCAGAAACAGGGGCATCAATAAAATGCACGCCCTTTGCCTTACACGCAGTCGCTAGCTCTTCTGCCAACTCGGCGGAAGTCGTCGTGTGATCGACCAAAACACTGTCCGGCTTCATGCTCGCGAGCACACCATCATCACCATAAATGACACTTCTAACGTCATTGTCATTGCCGACACACACAAACACGATATCGCTGTTTGCTGCCGCTTCACGCGGGGTCTCGGCAAAAGGCTGCTGATACTCTGCCGACCAAGCTTCGGCACGAGCGGTCGTGCGGTTATAAACTGTGGTATTGAACCCTGCACGAGTAAGATGACCCGCCATTGGGTACCCCATGACACCCAAACCGATAAACGAAACCTTTTTCTCTGACATATCCTTATCCTCTCTGTACGGGTGCATGGGCGACATCGCTGCTTGTTTCACAGCAAAGAAAGCGCCAAACCAAAATCGTCAATGCGGTTAAGCTCTGCACCCGTCATGTAGAAAAGTGCTCGACCTAAGTCTCGAGTTAACTCGCGTGTTGTGGTGACTATAATTGCATCGATTGACATATGTCAATATTGAATTTGATTGCAATAGGCTATTTCAATTTAGGATAAAGCTCGCCATAATTTATTCCAGTGTCAGAAAACGCATGGAATGCTTGTGAGCGAAACCAAATTTAAAGACATCGCCCGTCAAATCGAACAACGTATCGATACAGGTGTATATCAACCTAATGCCAAGTTGCCGCCGCATCGCGAGCTGGCTGCTGAGTTAGAAACAACGCCTGCAACCATATCTAAAGCCTATAAACTGCTCGCGGAAATCAATCGCGTAGAGTCATTTGTGGGGCGAGGAACGTTTGTCGTGGGAGAGTCACAACTCAATCAGGCCATCCAACCTGCTGACAATGACACCGAGTTTAACTTCTCGATTCTTCAGCCTTATGTATCGCAAAATCTCGCTTCTTTGCGTACGGCATATCAAAAAGCATCCATGACGTTCACACCCGAGTTGCTCGCATATACCGACCACTCCGGACACCTACCACACCGTAAAGCGGGCGCAATCTGGGCTCAACGTTATGGATTGAAGTCGGCATCCACGAACAATGTGCTTTTAACCAACGGCGCACAACATGCCCTGTCATTATTGATAGAAACGCTGACCCAGCCTGGTGATGTTATCGCGGTCGAAGCGCTTACCTACCCCGGAATCTTGGCCATCGCAAGTTTGGCAGGACGCCAAGTGATTGGCGTTGACATGGACGACGATGGGCTCATCCCATCAGCCCTCGAAGACGTATTGAATTCGCACAAACCCAAGCTCGTTATCGCTATTCCGTCTCACCAAAACCCAACTGGCATCACCATGCCAATGCAACGTCGACAGGCCATTGCGATCATCATTGAGAATTCATCTGCCTATCTAGTGGAGGATGACATTTACGGTTTTTTGAACGAAGACACCTTGCCTGCAATATGTCATTGGCTCCCAGAGAAAGGCATTCACATTTCGGGTTTATCGAAGGCAATTAGCCCTGCCATGCGCTGCGGGTTTGTCGTTGCCCCAGATCATTTATTGCCCGTACTGAATGCCCATATACGCGCCAACATTTGGTTGGCTTCTCCATTAAACTTCATCGTCGCGGAACAGTTAATCAATAGCGGTGAGGCTTTTTCTATGGCTGAAGCTCAGCGTGATATTGCCAAGCAACGGCAAGCGATCGCCAGCAAAATTCTCGGTGCCATGATATCGGAATCTGATGGTTACCATGTTTGGGTAACCTTGCCGGCACATTGGCAACAAGAGCGCTTTGTGATGGAAGCGAAACAGCGAGATTTGATCGTTACCAGTGGCAGTTATTTTTCGGCGGGAGACTCCAGCCCCAATTGCGTTCGCCTGTCTTTGATGTCGATAAAGAACAACGATGCACTGACGCAAGGGCTGCAAGCCTTAAAGGCGTTGCTTGAAAGTCACGAGGTGTCTTTGGCACCGTTTTGAATAACGTAAGATGTTCCGGGGATACACTAAAATTTAGTGGTTTTACATCATACAAGCGCATTTAGGATTAAAGTGATATTCTAGCGCTCGCATTGAATCACTGAGAATCTAAAAATGAGCAAATTGACTGCTGACATCGAAGCAAACCTGACGCTTTTCATTGCAGAAACACAAGAAACCGCCAAAGTTTGGGGTTTAACCAATGAAGAAGGTTGGCTGGCATGCGATTCTACCGAATTTGAAAACAGCGAAATCATGCCATTCTGGTCTTCAAAAGAAGATGCAGAACTTCACAACGTGGAAGAGTGGGCAGATTTCGAAGTGCAAGAAATCCCGCTAGACGTTTTCGTTCAAGATTGGCTGATCACGCTAGACGAAGACGGCGTACTGGTTGGTATTAACTGGAACGCTGAGCTAGAAGGCAAAGAAATTGAGCCCGCAACACTGGCAAAAATGTATCTGTAATCGTCTTCTCGACGAGTAAGATCACAAAGGGCATCCACGTTGTCGTAGATGCCCTTTTTCATGCCTGCTGTTTATCGATGTTGACGCTTAATTCTCTGTCACGTAATGACGTGGTTAAACACGAATTACGGCGCAGCACGCCCCAACAATCGAAAGTACCAATTCTCCACTTCATGCGTTTCCTGGCGAAGAATGACTTTGCTCATCCAACTTTCAGACAGGGCAGTTTGCTCACGCAGCTTCGCTAACCCTTCGAGATTTAAAGGGTCGCCAAAGAACACGTCACACACTTCACGTAGCGTCATGGCATGCTCAGGGCGAGAGAGAAGCACGAGGGGCGATTGCGCACTCACAGTGCCCGTCTGAACCACACGATAAAGCCAACCACAGCGGCTGATGGCTTGCATATCGATCGACAGGTTTTCAACTTCCCAGCGTTGATTGAGCTTGAAACATGGCGAGCGCGGCTGGCTCACTTCAATAATGGCATCGCCCCATTGGTAGCGATCGCCAACGCATACCGTGTCTTCCGTCATCCCGACAGTACTGATGTTCTCCCCCATACCCGGTGCTTGCCAATCCTGTTCGTCACCATGTTTTTCACGCCAGAATGCATAGTGTTCCTGCGGGTAATGATGAAGTGCTCTTTCTGTTCCGCCATGATGCTTTTTATCCGCGGTTTCATCTCCTTCCAACCCGGTATTAGACAAAAATACATCACCTTGAATCTCAACCTTGTCCATCGCGGTTTGAATACCATAACGTTCCGCGACCTTTCCGCGGTATATGTTAGCGAGTTGAAACGTTGATTTCGACGAAGGTGCTGAATTTGATGTGTCTTGCAAAATGTATTCTCCGAAACAAATAGCCGATACCATCTAAAGTACCACTTTCCTAGCATTGACCTGTGACGACAACATGCACTGATCTTTTGATCCTTGTTGCTGAGTTTCTCCCGAGTTGACGTCACTAACAAATAAGACTCGGTACATCACTACGCCTTCACCTTCGTCGGTGTGCGTGTGAACAACAAATAAATCAAAGGCACGGCGCAGACGAAAGGTAGCACCGCCAAATTAAGCGCTTGCCAACCTAACGTAACTTCTAAGTTACCCGCTAATAGCGCCGTAATTGTCACGCTGCCAAACACTGCAAATTCATTGATGGCCTGAGCACGAGATTTATCTTGAGGTAAATACGTCTGAGTGAGTTTGCTGGTTGCACCGATAAACATGAAATTCCAGCCTACACCGAGTAGTACTAAAGCAATACGGAAATGCCATTCTGACACCCCGTTCATGTTCACCAAAATACAAGCGATGAAAAACAAACTTCCCAGAATGATCGTCATTCGATTGCCGATCTTTCCGATGAGCGACCCCGTAAAGAAAGAAGGCACAAACATCCCCAAGACATGCCATTCAATGACTAACGCAGCTTGTTCAAAATGAAAGCCATGCTTATGCATTGCAATCGGTGTAACCGTCATGAGTAGATTCATTACGGCATAAGCCACAACGGCAGCAAACACCGCAACCAAGTAACCCGGCGCACGAATGATATGAGACACAGCACGCGGTTGGCTGTCTTTTTCAACGGGAGTCACTGGAGGCAAACCAATGAACTGAAGAACAACAAGAGAAAGCACATACAGCACAGTAATACCAACGAACGCACCACTAAAATGCGTTCCCGGTAGCCAGTGCTGACTGGCAATAGCGAGATTCGGCCCCAACACCGCTGCCAATACGCCACCAACCATAGAAAGAGAAATCGCCTTATCGCGACTGTCAGGATTACTCACTTCTATCGCAGCAAAGCGGTATAAGGTGCCGAACCCAATGCCAATGCCTAACAACAAAGTACTAAAGCAAAACAACCAGAACGCGGCTTGATTCAACGCATACACACAGAGCATCGCACCCAATATTCCAATTACGTTACCTAGCATAAAGCCATTCTTTCTCCCAATTTTGGCCATGATGAGAGAAGCCGGAATCGTCGCGAGCATCAGGCCAACAAACTGTGTCGATACAGGCAGAGTAACCCAAGTGTCACTTGGTGACAGTTGTTGACCGATAAGCCCATTAACCGAAATCAGGACAATATTGCCGCTCATCAGAAGAGCTTGGCATAGCGCCAACAACCAGACGTTTCTATTCATTCCGTGAACACCGTATGTATATGCGAAAAGATCGAGTATCCCGCACAGCGTTAATGACAGCAACCTTTAGCGGGTATATTCGATGCCTTGTCTTTTGGTCTCTTTTTACACTGAAACAAGCCTTTCCATACATGAATGACAGCCAAATCAGCCTGTAAGGCTTTCTAACATCACTGTCTCGATATTAAGCCACCAAAAATCAGCGAATTGTGTGAATCTGTAATAGGTAGCAAGGCAACTCGTATCAGTGTTTAAACTCAAGGATGGTATTGGATATGTCAGTGGTTTCAAAAAGCCCAGTAAGAATTGTCGGCGAATCAGATCTCGATTTTATTTATGGCTCAATTCACGATGACTACTTCGATTTAAGTCGTGACGACGATGATCTTAAGATTATTGGTTTTCATGGCGACGACACTATTTTTTCAGGTCTTGGTGATGACATACTCGTCGGCGGAGCTGGCAACGACTTTATTTTTGCTAATGCTGGCAGTAATTCATTACGAGGGGGCACAGGAAACGACCACCTACTCAGTAAAATTGATCATGGAACAGTAAGAGGCGACTATCGCGATGTGATGGATGGTGGCGTTGGAGACGATGTTTTAGCTTCTGAGAGTTCGCAAAATTGCACCATGAATGGCGGTGCTGGAAATGATTTCTTCTCGTTTAGAGATCTTGGGGCTGCCCAATCTGGTGTGAGTTACTGCATTGGTGGCGAAGGGAAAGATTCATTCAATTTCTTCGAATTTCAAGCCTCAGAAGATGCAGATCCAAACAACACCATCGTGCGAATCAAAGACTTCGATGTCGGAATTGATAGCCTAAAATTTCACTTCTATGGTGATGAATACCAAACGAATGCGGACACGTCTTTCATCGTCACACAGAAAGGCGCAAATATGGTCATCGATTTTCAGGATAAGGTGTCTATCATCTTACATGGCATTGACAGTCAAGAAGTCGCTATGAGTGATCTGTTCAATACCGATGACCTTGGCCCTATTGACCCAATTCTTTTCTAATGCCACTCACTTTAATAAACCTCAGTGCCAGTTGGTGGCCAGTAAGATACCCAGCAATGTGAAGATGTCCGATTTCGGATTGCTTGGGTATACTGATTAACGAATTTAACAACCTCGCAAAAAATGACAGTTGCAAATAGCAACCTCCTTCACTCGTAAAGACCTTGATATTTCCAATACTATTTTCAAAGTAATTTCGACTGACTTCAATCTATTGAATATAAATCCACATTCATAGCGTGAACTTAAGACATTGGATTGTTTTTTATCACGCTATCAATAACATGACATTGGTTAAGTTGATTTTGGAAACTAATGCTTTGTCGATAAAACTCAGTCGTACCAGCAATACCGCAAGCATCCTCAATTCTCTTTGGCAGTCGCCTGGGGTATCACGCATTGATATGGCGACAAAATTGGGGCTAGACAAGTCTACTGTCACCAAAGCAGTGAACCACTTACTTGATATCGGCATGATCCTAGAACAACCAAAAGCCGTGTCTGGTAAAGGGGGACGCCCCAAAATGTCTTTAGTTTTTAATGCTGACTTTGGGGTAATCATTGGTGTTGATGTTAACTCTGATGTACTCAAAGTTTCCGTTGTAAACTTGCTCGGGCAAGTTATCTACCACGATATGCTCCCGATCAACACACAAGTTTCTATTGATACTGCGCTAATTGAAGCACTGGTTCCCTGTGTTAACACAATACAAGGTTTATTCCCCCGCATTCTCGCTATTGGCATCGGCATGCCAGGTCTTATCGACCCTGACAAAAGCCAACTTCTGGTGTCTCATTCTCTCAATATTCGCTCGTCTATTAATTTCGCCCCACTGTTTAAGCGTCATTTTCCTTATCCTGTGTTTATCGACAACGATGCCAATTGTGGTGCTTGGGGAGAGCTGATGCAGCAGCGCAGCCTCCCCTATGATCATTTTCTCTATGTATTGCTCTCAACTCACCATGCCAGGGAACACTACCACCAGCTTGGAATTGGCGTAGGCATGATTCTCAACCGCCAACTCTTTTATGGTGAACAGTTCATGGCGGGCCAATTCAACAGTCAGGAGCTGATTCGCGGTACGGAAGCGACACCGAGCGTCATCATTAAGGAATTCTCTGCACTGGCCGTGAATCTTTGCGGTTTGATGAGTATCCGTCGAATCGTGATTGGCGGAAATGGCATGTCATTTGGCTCAGAACTCGCCGCATCGTTAAGAAACCACAGCGATGGGCTATCTGGCTTGCTGATTGCAAAACCTAATATCGAATTTTCACTTCTTGGCCCACAAGCCGCCGCAATGGGCGCCGCCTCAATGGCATGGCAAAAATTACTCACGGCTGAGCTTAAACTTGCGGAAAGCCTTCGCTTACCCGAGAACGGAAATCTTTCAATTTAAGAGCGACTCACAAGGACGACTGATGGCAATGATCTTCCCTTTACCTAAACGCTACCTAGCAGGATATTCGACGAAAAATGTCAGTATTTCCGCATTTGCTTCATCTTGCCCAGTGAGTTTTGGTGCGAAGGTCAACCTAACAACATTGAATTATCAGCATGACGATTCACTGCCTAAGCAAGGCTATCGTATCAGCATTGCCGACGGCTGCTTGCTTGTCGATTACTCGGATCTTCATGGCATCCGATATGCCCATCTCGCCATAAATCAATTGATCGAACAAAAAGCGATACTTCGAGACGATATCATCATTGAAGACTGGCCTGATTTTCCCACTCGCTCAGTATTAGTCGACATTAGCCGTGATCGTGTGCCAACGATGGCGACCCTCAAGCGTTTGATCGAATACTTTTCCCATTTAAGATTTAACCAGTTACAGCTCTACACAGAACACACTTTTGCCTATCAGAAACATGCTCGTGTTTGGGCTGACTATTCCCCAATCACAAGTGAAGAAATCCGTGAAATCGATGCGTACTGCCAATCATTAGGTATTGAACTGGTGGCCAACCAAGCGTGTTTTGGTCACATGGAAAAGTGGCTCAACCATCCTGAATACCATCATCTCGCAGAGCAAACGTCAGGCTTTACTGATCAACGCGGGGATTTTCGGGAAGGAGCGTTTGGGTTAAATCCTATCAGCCCACAAACCGAAGTATTTATCGACGAGCTACTTAGCGAATTGCTGCCAAATTTCTCGAGTAATACAATAAATATCAACTTTGACGAAACCATGGATCTTGGTGAAAACGCAAGCAAATCGGCATGCGAAATATTTGGTAAGGGAAAAGTCTATTTAACCTACCTCAACAAGATCATCTCATTAGCGAAATCGAAGGGTAAACAAAGCCAGATATTTAGTGACATGCTATTTCGCTACCCTAATCTGATTGACCAACTCCCCAACGACCTTACTTTGCTAAATTGGGGATACGAACCCGATCACCCTTTCGATGCAGAGCACAAACAACTCGCACTTTTTGGCTATCCATTCCATGTCGTCGTCTCAACGGATTGCTTCGCCTCGGTGTCAGGACGCTGGCATGCCGCCGTTTCACATATGCGCAAAGCTGCAAAGTCCGCGAAGCGTTTTGGTGCCGAAGGGTATATGGTGACTGAATGGGGAGATATGGGACACGGACAACAGTTTGCCATGCCTATTCCAGCCTACGCGTTTGGCGCAGCAATGGCTTGGGGAGAGGAGCAGCAATTAGACAGCAATGTCAGTCAAGCTGTTAAGTGGTTTTACCCCGATGCTAAACAGGTTGAAGTAGACGCACTTATTGCGTTGCAAGATATCTATCTCGTCACGGGCGTGCAAACCCCAAACTGTGCTTTTTTTGGTCCTGTCCTTTTCGACCAACATTCACGCAGACACATAAAACGCGCGACTGGCATTAAATCTCACACCCTTGATCTTGCAATGAATGAATTGACCCAATGGCGACAGAAGCTCGAGCCGCTTAGAGCCAGCGAATTGACTCCAGATCTACTTTGGACCATCGATGCTCTTGAGATTGCCTGCCAGATCGTTCAAGGATATGCCGACGAGAACCACCGTCAAATTGAAGACTTTTCGGCGGAAAGAAAAAGCGCACTACGCCCAAAAATACAAACTCTCTTGGACACGTATCGTCAACTCTGGACTGAATATTATCGGCCCGGTGGGGTGAATCAAAGCAGCGGACGACTCTCTTATTTACTCTCACTACTGGATGAGTCGCCAACGACCCAACATTCAACAGAGGCTGTTCATTAATGAATACTAAAGACCAAGTAAAATCCGCGATTGATGCGCTTTCGCTCGCCAATAAAGTAATTTTTGTCCACGCCTCCATGCGCTCCTTAGGTCAACTTGAAGGAGGAGCAAGTACACTATTGAACATGCTACTCGCACAAGGATGTACGGTTATCGTCCCTTCGTTTAACTATGATACGTTGTGTTACCCACCTCAAGACGATAACTACCAGCAGAATGGACACCGTGGGGAGTGGCAATTCGACAATATTCGCCCTTTTGACCGCAATGACAATCGCATTGAAGTCTCGATGGGAAAATTTGCCGCCACCGTCGTCAGCCATCAGGAACGCTTCCGAACAGATCACCCAATTGGCAGTTTCGCAGGGGTTGGGCCAAAAGCAGAAGCTGTGTTATCACACCAGAGTGACATCGATGTATATGGTCATTACCAATATTGCACTAATGCCACAGACGCGATCGTGCTGTCAGTGGGTGTCACATTAAACAGCATTACTCCTATCCACTTCGCCGAGCAAATATCCGGGCGACAGCTATTTCGTCGATGGGCTCGAACTCAAGCACGCGGTGATGTCGAAGTCTGTGTAGGTAGCTGTTCAGAAGGGTTTCATCAGCTTGAAAAAACATTGCAACCCATCGCCACCAGCATTGATGTAGGGCTGGGTCAATGGACAAGCTATCCACTCGCAGCGTTAATACAAGAAAGTGCACGTGCAATCTCGGTTAACCCAACAATCACACAGTGCGCGCCTGAGTGCCCAAGATGCCAAGATATGGCTGCAGGTGGGCTGATCAGCACAGTTCAGGGGAAACAACCTGACCTTTTTCAATAGCCACAACGAACCGTAGTTAACTCTCTTCCGGCCTTTAAAAGGTTACGCCGTCACACATTGGTTTTTTAAGCGCTTCATCGAAATAATGCCTATACAGTCATTAATTCGGTTATTTTTTGACGAACGAGAATTCATTGTCTATTTTTTAACACACTTGCAACAATAAAAGGACAGTGCCATGAAAGGAAGTCATCTCAATATCGATTATCTTGTGAAGGTAAATAAGCAAGAAGAGTTAGGTGGTTACTCTGCCTCTTTTTCCTTCACTCCGACTGAAACAAGCAAAAATAACGCAAATCAAAAAGCGTACGAACTTATGAACTCAGACAAGTCACTGTCTATTTTTAAAAGCAAAGAAGAAGCCGCAATTGCTGCCGAGAAGTGTGTTCGAGTCTGTATTGATGACGGATTTGTAAACTAGAAATTCTTCACAACACTCAGGCAACCCATTGCAAAAAGCACCTTCCGGTGCTTTTTTATTCCGTCCCGATATATCAAATCGTTCTTATCGGTTTGGGTGCCATTCTTCGTATTGCGGCATGTCGTGTTCATATCCCAACCAGCTCACTTCATCAGATTTCCAAATACGAAATGCAGGGGTTTGTTGCGGATCGTCATCTAAAGACGCCACACGAAGCACATGAACGGGCATTCCTTCTTTGGTTGAGATCAGCTGACTGCCGCACACTGAACAGAATTTTCTTAACTTACCTGGAGAAGACTCAAATTGAGACAGTTTGTCTTCGCCTTTTAACCAGCGAAAATCTTCGGGTTTCACTGCTGCACAGGTATTGAATGCCGCTGAATGCGCCTTGCGGCAAGTCTTGCAAGAACAATGCATGATGGGTGAACTCAATGTATCTACTTCGTATTGAACCTCGCCACAAAGACAGCTTCCTTTCATTTATATCTCCTCATTGCTATTGAAATATGCTGCTACCTTCCAAAAACCTTCACAACGACTGAATACAACTGGCAGGTGACACACTAACGTTACAAACATCACATTGAACACAACGTAACCACAATAAAAACCATATGCAACAATTGGATAAAAAAATGGCACCTCTGTGAGGTGCCATTTTTATGAAACGAGAAGACGCTATACCGCGTCGGCAGTCTCTGTCTTCTGTGATTTATCAAACAAAAGCTTAAAGGTCATGATGCCAATAACCATGGCTTTGATAATCATCATTTGGGTATTACCGTAGTACGCCGCCATGCCTACAAAACCTGAAATCAGCATCAGTTTGCGATAGTTGGTCAAGGTGGTCATATACAGTGCCAATAAAATGATGCCCAAATCGACAAACTGTAATGCAACAGGCAGTGTAGGCTCAGCAATAAAAGCTGTAACAGCCACATATGCAATATAGATGATGCCCGCAGCCATCACTGCACCTAGACCCGCAATCACATTTTTGGAGGCATTGGTGAAGTCTTTTGCATAGCGATACGTGTTCAGTGAAGCCACTGACAGGTTCAGAATGACTTTCGGCCACCATCCCATTAGAAACGCCCAAAGCGTATCGTTCGTCGCCGAACCAAACGCGGCAAAACGTGTAAATTTCATGGTGTTAAAAATGGTAATACCAATGTAGAAAGCAACGGATGTCCATCCAAGGATTTCTGTGATGAGGTCTAACGTCATTCAGGGATATTCTCTAAAAGAGGAGCATGAAAGGCTCAGGTTTTCGATTTTCTTTTTCGGCAATGATTAACATTATGCTGCCGAATATTTAACCAGCGCAACCGCAACTTTGCGGCGTAAAACAAGGTCAGGCTGATAATAAGGCGATAATGATGCGATTATCAACCTCTAATAAAGATATATTCCCAAGTGAGCTTCGTGAACCAGCGCCGTTCCCTCATGGACACCCTAGTTTGGGCTAAGAGGCGCTTGATTGAAGGTTTTTCGTTTGTGATTCAGGTATTCAATCCAACTCTGACTTTGACTGGTTGGCTCAATATCATTAGCACGACTGGCCTGCACGAAAGCACTGTCGATATCACCAAGTTTGTCGTAGGCCATGGCTTGAGAAAGTGCGACTTGAGCCGAGTGCTCCTTTGAAGAGACTAAAGCCAGACTCGCCAATGCATCACGATAGTAACCTCGTTGAAGTTGCAACTGAGCAACAGAGAGACGGTATTGGTTATCTTGATTCGCTGCAAGCAACCAAGTCGTGATCGCCTTATCCCATTCTTTCGATTGTTGCCAGTAACCCGCTTCCATCACAAGCGATGTCACTGAAGCATTTTCTTTGTTTAATTGATGCATCAAGGCTGCTGCCTTTTCTGGCGCACCTTGCTGTTGGTACAGCTGCGCCATCATTTGTTTTTCTGATGATGACAACACAATACCTTGTCGCTCCGCTAATACGAGAGTACTAAGCATTTCCTTTGGTTGCTTTAACCGCTGGTAACTGCCAGCAAGCTGAAGCCACCACGTTTTGTTGTTAGGATCGATTGCAATGAGTTGTTTGAGAGTGGGAATAGTGCTCTTCCAGCGTGATAACTGAATTTGAGCAATCAGTTTCAGCGATAAAGAAGGAACGTTGGGTGCTGTCAATGCAAGGTGCTTATCTATGGCAGAAAGAGACGATTTCATTTGCTTAACTTGATAATGAGCCTGTGCAATACGAAACCAAATATCTGCTCGCTCTTTCTGAGTTAGTTCTTTGGCTTCCGACGTGGTGGAGGCCTGTTTAACCAATGGATAGTAACGAGACAACGCTTCTTTATAGCGTGATTGGGACAACAGGATATCCGCAAGCATACGCTCTGCAGAGCGCTGGTCATTCGCTTCTAATTGATGACTATCTACAGCGAGTCCCAATACGTCAATGGCTTTGCTTGGCTCATTCAATTGCCAGTACAACCCACCCAACATGCGCTGAACAAACGCCAAGTCAAACCCTGCTAGCGAAGGCAGATTTTCCAATACTTCAGCGGCGTCTTGCCATTTCTCTTGCTGCTGCAGCGCAATCGCACGCTGCACCTTAACAGCGGTATAATTGGAAAGCTGCGATGAATACGCAGGCGGCGACATTAAACTTGCCGCGATGAATAACGTAGCCGCTAAGCAAAATATACGAGTGCGAAAACAAGTCATCATTTGGCTAACATAAACTCCAATTTAACGGTCTGTCCTTTTTGTTCTATCGCTTCGCCATTAACTTTTTTTGGCGTGTATTTCCACTTTTTAAGGGCACGTGTTGCCTCGCGCTCAAACATGCGTTTGGGTTTTGCTTCAATGACGTTCAAATCGGTGGGCCGTCCATTTTTATCTATGGTGAATGAGATCACGACATAGCCTTCAATTCCTCGCTTAAGAGCTTTGGGCGGATAAGTCGCATTCACCCGGACAATCGGCGTCGCCATTTGTGCAACCCCAGTATCTATGGACGCTAACTGGCTGCTCACATCAACCGATTGAGAAACAGCCGGCATTGATGTTTGGATACCCGACACACTCAAATCCATCGACACATCAGGCAACACTTGATCCAAGTTGGCATTAGACAGATTGGGCGTATTAAGCGTCTGGGAGTTAGATACAGGGGCCTGTGGTGTAGCAGGCGGCACTGGTGGCTCAGGTGGCAACACTCGTTTCTTACGCGCAAGATCAGACTCAGATTCCACCATCACAATATCAAACGCTAATGAGTCACCCACTCGCTTCGCCTTTGTTTCTGAAGGTGTCACCATTTCGGCCATCAAACCAAACAAGCCAATGACACAAATTATTGAGAAGCCCAGCGCGATAATCCAACGCAACATCAACCTTGCTCCGCTGCCAGTGCGATCTTCTCAATACCCGCACCTTTCGCGGCATCAATAACTGACACAACGGTGCCATTGTACGCCAACATATCGGCTTGAATAACCAATGCTGCATCTGCCTGTTCTACACTTAAGCGTGCCAAGGTCGCCGCTAAACGTTCTTCATCGACACGCTGCTTATTGATGTAAATTTCATTAGAAGCCGTGATCGCAACAAGAATACTGGTCCCTTTTTGCGATGAAGCGTGATTAGCAGACGGACGATTGACTTCAACACCCGATTCATTCACAAAAGAGCTCGTCACAATGAAGAAGATAAGCATAATGAAGACGATATCGAGCATGGAGGTAAGATCTACCTGAGCATCTTCTCTCGGCTTTTGATGTCTTTGAAATCTCATCACTTTACCCTCAACGCTTTCGCTAATGCGGCTTCTCGTCGCTCGCAAGCTTTGAACAGACGTGCGTGTGCGAACAGGCCCGCTAACGCGATAACCATGCCAGCCAAAGTTGGCAACGTCGCCATTGAAATACCTTCTGCCATGGTTCTCGCTTCACCCGCACCTTCAGCACCAATCACATCAAAAACCGTGATCATGCCTGTCACGGTGCCGAGCAGCCCCAGCATAGGACAAATCGCCACGAGACCTTTAATCAAGTTGAGGTGTCTGAAAAGTTGATTATGCGCTTCAAACAACCAACCATCACGAATCACACTTGATGCCCAAGATGAAGGACAAGCCCTCGCCTGCCACCGCGAGACGAAAGATTGATAAGCACTTGGAAATGTAAAACCCAAAAACAAAACACGCTCAATCACAAGTAACCAACATAGGCCAGCAACCAGTGCTAGCCCCCAAAGCACAGGGCCACCTTGAGTCATAAAGTTGTCTAGCGACAGCCACCATTGTGTCGCTAAACCTGCTTGATAAAGGCTGATGTCGGTCATGCACTTAAGCCCACAACGGTCGGTTTAATGGGAAGCTCAGATTGCTGAGCAACCAAGCTCACGCCCACTTTTTCCAGTGTTCCTCGCAGCATTTCTGCTTGTGTGGTGAGTAAGTTATGAGCAAGGAGTAGAGGAATTGCCGCAACCAATCCCATGACGGTTGTGACCAATGCCATTGATATGCCTCCAGCCATCACACTTGGGTCGCTATTACCAAATTGCGTGATTATCTGGAACGTTTCAATCATGCCCGTTACTGTGCCTAAAAGGCCTAGCATCGGCGCTAATGCCGCCAACAGTTTCAACATAGACAGGCCTTTCTCAAAGCCCTGCTGTTCATCCATAATCGCTTCCATGAGTCTCAGCTCAAGCGCATCTAAACTTCGATTAGGTTCCAAACGATACACGTTCAAAACACGCCCCAATGGATTGTCCCCTGGCGTTTCAGGCGTAGTAATTTGTCGGCGGATCCTTAGCCCTGTGCGGTACAAGACGAAGCCTCGTACACACGCGATGCCAACACCAATAACGAGTAGTGCCGCGATGACTTTTCCGACAAGCCCAGCTTGTTCGAAGCGTTGACTCAAGGTTGGCGCCGCTGCAAGTTGATTGAGTACTGCATTACCGGTGGGATCTATCACCACCAAATCACCAGTTACATCTCGTTCTAGCGCTGCCGCGGTTAGTCCGCCTTCAGGCTGAAATGGCGACAAATTCGCTTGCTGACGTTTGCCATCCCACTCGAGATATCCGTCTTTCCCGACGAGGGCTATATTACCGACATGCTGAATCTCTTTTTCACTCATCATGCCATTGGCATCTCGCACATTAAGCAATAGTGGGCCAATTTGGCTGCTGGCTGACAAATCTTCCACAATGCCTTCATACATAGCCGTGAGATCAGACAAAGAAGGTAAAGTACTAGCATCTGCGATCGCCGTCAGTTCCTGCTCAAACGAAGGTTGTAAGGCAATCACAGGTAAACCATCTCTCGCTTGTAGCGTTTCTTTTGCGACCTGTCGTACAACACCAAACACTTCACCCAAACTGCCTGTTTCAAGCACCAAGGTTTGTTCTAGGTCAGCCAATGTTTTTTCATTATCGGCAAAGTCATCGCTTAGTCGTTCAATGTCACTCTCTAACGTACGCTGTTGCTGTTTCAATGCATCCAACTGACGTTGCAGCGCTGTCTCTTGCTCTTCAAACGCAGACTCTCGCTCACTGTTATGCGACTTATCAGCCACATGGGCTGCTTGGGTATCACTCACCAAATCTGCATAGACAGGCGCTACCACAAGCGACATTAAAATAAACAACGCAGGAAATATTCGTTTCATATTCATTTCTGCTCCTCCTGCAACGAAGACACTGACAGAGGCAAGGTCAACAGAGTAGGCGCTATTTTTTTATCGGCGACTTGATAGGCAAGCTCGAGTGATTCGAGGTCAGAAGAGATAACGGGTTGCCACCTTGATTCGTCTTTGTTGAAGAACCAAAACGCTTCGCCGTCCAAACGTCTTGCTATAAGGGAGATTCGCCCAAGGTGCAAAATGTCCACATCACGAGGAACACCATCCAACACAACAGTTTCCTGATAGCTACCAAGCTTAGAACCGTAATCTAGCTCTATCTGATACGCTTCTAAAATTCGACGGAATTTTTCTGCATCACTCACATCGGACTTCGACATCAGGCTCTTCAAGGTATCAACACGTTTCTGGCGATGTGCTGCCTTAATTGGCAAATCAGTTTCTACCCATGATTCCAAGCCATCAATCATCATATACATCAAGGGCACAATGCCTTGTCTTGTGTGATTGATATCTTCCAATTGCCGGTTCAGGTTCTTCTCTTCAAGGCCTTGGTCACGGACGACATTTTGTAAATGCGTACGATAGACAGAGAGATTTTCAACATCTTGCTGAAGCAACGCGATTTCCGCTTTCATCTTTTGAGCGCGTTCGTCACTGACGTCGATACGTTGTTGCGACGCAACCGCCGATTGGAGTGTTGTGGCCTCGATAGCCGCTGCAGTATCAAGAGTATTGGCGACTACAGGGAGCGACAGGCTGATCAAGGGAATCACTATCGCTTGCGTGATGAATTTCATGAAATTTTGTGTCTCTAAGTTCGTTGCAGCATTTACAGTGTAAAAATCTCACTAGTTATTGAGACGATTTACCCAAATGCACTTTCTAAAACGATGAGTTATCGCCAGCTTTACAACCTATGCGATGACAACATCTCGTTTGTTAATATCGATGCCGTTCAGAACGATGAGCTATTTTGCTCAACCAAGCTTCGGTTTGAGTCCAGAGAGTCTCCCGCGAAGTATTGTCGCAGATTAACTCATCGACACCAGCCTGAATAAGCGCCGCATGATCTATATCAGTCAAACTTGGCAACAACGCAAACAGCGGCCGCGTTGAGCGTTCCCTTACGTGTTGAACATCAGCTAAACACGACAACATGGTATCAGACGCGATTAAAACCATATCAAAATCACACTGCCTAAGCGCCCACTCAGCCTGCTGGATATCAAGAACACGAGTCACTTTACAGCCGTGTTGATTAAGTGTCGTCTTCACCCAACCGCATAGTGAAAGTCTGCTTTCTACGAGAAGTAGTTCCGGCACATTGCCACCGCTCAAATGATATTGATTCTCATTATACTGTCATATCCTGGCAGAAAGATCTAATACTGAGTTCAACTGATTGTCCAAAAACAAAACCGTCGCACCACAATGGTTTTAGTTTGAGAGTAAGGTAGGGAAAATTAGACGTGCCTCCCACATTATCCGTGTTTAAGCATTTGAAACTGTTGCGTAATCATTGCCTAGAAGGGTAGACTCCTCAGCATAGAAATATGAATTTACACTTCCATTAATGGTATCTATATATTATATGAACAATAAGCCTCTGATTACCGTGGCACTGATTTTGTTTTTCGCAATGATAGCGATGACACTGACATCGATCACTTACTCCAATCAAATTTATGTCATACAAATTCAGAAGCAACATGAGAAACTACTGAAAGATCCAGAAGACGCTAAAGTAACTGATTTGATTGGTTTGGCGACCATTTGTGAAGATTTTCGATTCAAGAGCACGTTGTCCATGCACCTTTCTGCAGAGCAAACTTTTAGTGTTCAACGTGCCTGTGAAGACATTAAAACACGTCTTCATATGAGCCAATTTACCGAACAAAGCCTGTCAATGCGCCGCTAAGTTGGCTAGATTGCAAAAAGAAAGGGAGCTTAGGCTCCCTTTCTTTTTGCATGACTGATTGAAGCAAAACGTACATTGTGGCAAAGTCGCTCCCGAATTCACTCATACCCGCGGCATTAGCATGAACGACCAACCCAATAACCCTCTACATGGCCTTAAACTTGAGCAAATCGTCAACAAATTAGTTGAACATTACGGTTGGCAATCACTAGGTCAACAGATTGCTATCAACTGTTTTCGCAGCGATCCTTCGGTTAAATCAAGCCTCAAATTCTTGCGTAAAACACCATGGGCAAGAGAAAAAACAGAACAGCTCTATATAGACACATTCTGCGGCCAAACAGAAAGCGCAGATCCGTGGGCAGCTGCTTTGAATAAGCTAGAGAAATAGTCGAACTATCAAGCTATTTGATCGATTTGTCGTCTACGTGCTCGTGGTATATATTGGATTGTCATAAGCCAATACCTCGTATGGAGACGACATGGGATCAGGCTGGGAGTCTTTAACGCTTGTATTGCTCGCACCTCTCTTTCTTATATGTATGGTGCTTGAGTATCGATTGCTTCGAAAACGAGGAGACGACGACTATTCGCTGAAAGAACTCTTATGCAACTTCAGCTTGGCGGGACTTCATCAAGCCTCGGACATCATCGCTACTCTCTTGCTCATGCCCTTTTTCCTCTGGCTCTATCAATTCCGCGTTTTTGAAATCTCTCTCACTCCGCTTTCAATCATCAGCGTATTTATTTTACAAGACTTCTTCTATTACTGGTTTCATCGAGCATCACACAATGTGCACTGGCTATGGGCCTCACATATCGCACACCACAGTTCTGAACGCATGAATTTCACCACTGCGTTTCGCCAGAGCTTAACGTATCCACTCTCTGGGATGTGGCTGTTCTGGACCCCGCTCATGTTACTCGGTTACCCCCCCACTTTCGTTATCGTTGTGGTTGCACTTAATCTCGGCTTCCAATTCTTTGTTCATACGCGAATTGTTGGCAAGCTCGGCTGGTTCGAGCATATCTTCAACACACCATCTCATCACAGAGTGCATCACGCACGAAACTCAGAATACATCGACCGTAATTTTGCAGGCGTACTCATTATCTGGGACAAACTATTTGGCACATTTGTGGAAGAAAGAAACGACATCAACATTGATTACGGTATTCCTCACGCTATCAACAGTTGGAATCCCTTTGTGGCGACCTTTCACCAATGGAAAACGCTCTTCACACTGGCCTTTTCGCCTGACAAGACTTCCATAAGCCATCGTCTTACCTATTTATTTGGTGCTCCCAAGATCAGCGATGACACTATTCGGAATAAAGCTTCCAGAAGTTCGACACGCCAAAATTAAGCTGACTCGCCACATACCAGACTAGGGTCTGTTGATCTTTGGTGGTTAAATTTTGCGGAAAACCAAGCAGCCATCGCAATTTTCAAGGTATTGCGTCGCATCCATGTCCCGCTACTAAGAAAGCTCTGCAAGTCGCCCTAAAGCCTAATCAATGCTGTGTCTATACTTATTACCATAAATGTAACCGCTTACATATATAGCATTCCATAAGGTTCAGTTGGCCCATTAGGTAGGAGGCACCATGTCAGATAAGAAAGGAAGATCATCAGACACGGACGAGCAACAAACGAAAGGCATCTACGATCTCTACAACAAACACCCAGAAACCGCAGACGAAACGGTGTTTGGACGTAAGAGCCACTCTGACAGGCGTGGATTTCTAAAAGGTGCAGGCTTAGCCACCATGGCTGCCGTGCTTGGCGGTGCGATTCCGTTTCATCGCAACATGCCCGCAGGCATGGTTCCCGCCGCATTTGCGGAAGGATTAGACGATGTCACCATTGCAGGAAAAGATGGCCTGATCGTGCTTAACGACAGACCATTAAACGCAGAAACGCCGCCTCACCTGCTTAATGACGATGTCACACCAACGGCACGACATTTCATTCGTAACAACGGTATTCCGCCCACTGCTGTCGATGCTGATACATGGACCCTGACCATTGATGGCTTAGTCGACAAACCCATGACACTCACCATTGAAGACCTCAAAAAGAACTTCGAGGTGGTAGAGCAGCAATTGGTTGTGGAATGTGGCGGTAATGGCCGCGCGTATTTTGAACCGAAAGCCAAAGGCAATCAATGGACCCTGGGTGCTGTTGCGTGTTCATCTTGGACAGGCGTGCGCTTGGCTGACGTATTGAAAGCCGCTGGCGTGCAAGAAGGTGCGGTGTATACCGCCCACTACAGTGCGGATAAACACCTTTCGGGCAAGGAAGGCAAACTGCCCATTTCTCGTGGGGTACCGATAGAGAAAGCCTTGGGCGGTGAAAATCTAATTGCCTTCGCACAAAATGGCGAAGCATTGCACGACATGAACGGTGCGCCGCTTCGCTTGGTTGTGCCAGGTTGGCCGGGTTCGTGTTCGCAGAAATGGCTCACCAAAATCACCGTCAGAGACCAAGTGCATGATGGGCCAAAAATGACAGGCAAAGCCTATCGCGTGCCTAACCGCCCAGTTGCGCCCGGTGAGAAAGTCGATAAAGACGATTTTGTGATCATCGAAAGAATGCCCGTGAAATCGCTGATCA
This sequence comes from Enterovibrio gelatinilyticus, assembly GCF_028683095.1. Lineage (GTDB taxonomy): Bacteria > Pseudomonadota > Gammaproteobacteria > Enterobacterales > Vibrionaceae > Enterovibrio > Enterovibrio gelatinilyticus. Next base: position 80,750 of record NZ_JAJUBC010000017.1, read on the forward strand.
CCTCGCCACAAACGAACAGCGAAGTGGCTGGCAAAGAAGTCTTGGTTCGCGGTCACGCGTGGTCTGGGGATCGCAACGTTTCCAAGGTTCAGCTTTCGAATGATTTCGGTGCAACATGGATCGATGCCGATCTTTCCGATCCCGCTAACGAAGGAGCATGGCAAACCTTTGAATCGAAAGTCACTTTCCCACAAGCCGGTTATTACGAAGTGTGGGCAAAAGCGACCGATGACCAAGGTGTAAGCCAACCGTTCGCGATTGCATGGAACCCGAAAGGCTACCTCAACAACAGCTTTCACCGTATCGCACTCGTTGTAAAAGGGTAGGTGGAATGGCTTTGATGAAATCAACCACAGCGTCGTTATTCGGCGCTGCTTTCCTATTTTCTCCCCTCGCAGCAAACGCCGCAGATGATGCCTTGATTGCAGCAGGGGAACAACAAGCCGCCGTATGTAAAGCGTGCCACCAAGTCGAACCTGACGGCATTACGGTTGTTGGCCCTCCCCTCTACGGACTCGCGGATCGAGAAATCGCCGCGTTTTCGGGCTTCAATTACAGCGATGGCCTTTCAGCGAACCGTGTTGAAGGGAAAACATGGGATGCGGAATCCCTTGATGCCTTTTTAACGTCACCGGCTGATTTCGCACCAGGCACGAACATGGTGTATCCCGGTGTGAAAGATCCCGGTGCTCGCGCAGCCATCATTGCGTGGCTCGCCACAAAAAATCCGACGCCGCCAAATTGGCAAAGCAGCGATGAAGCGATGCCTGTGAAAGCATTAGGGGAAGGCATCCTTACTCCAGATGAAAACATGGCCCTCGTTGCCTCTACCTGTTCTGTGTGTCACTCCTTGCACCTTGTTGTACAGCAAGGGCTGAGTCGCGATAGTTGGGACGAAACCTTGGAATGGATGGTCGATGAGCAAGGCATGGATGAACTTGAAGACGAGGATCATGAACGCGTCCTTGATTATCTCGCCACTTTCTACGGCGAATAGTTTATAGCGAACCATTTACAGCGAACAATTTACGATGGGTAGCTGGCAGCAGTTAACTGTCGTCGATAGCGAAATCTGAGTTTTGTTCTCAATTGTTGGCGGAGCAACTGCGCAAATCTGCACCGCCTTCCTTTCTAACAATCTGATATCTCTAGTAAGCTCTATGTCATATTCAATGACATAGAAATTAGCTCATGACGCGCATTCAATCGATAAAACGCTGTGCAGCGGCAGTCTCTTTCGCACTGACCCTTTCTCCTTTCTCTGCCTTTGCAAACACACAGCCTGATCTCGGCAGCACACCGATCGTCGGCACTATTTACAACAGCAGCCAGTTGGTTTTCTCGGGTATTTATGAATCCATGAATGTCAGTGCAGCCACCAGTCGAGACATCGCGCTGTTTACGGTAGGCGGTGTCGCGCTCGATGCCTTGGTATTGACCTTGCCTCTCGATGCGAGCGTTAAGGCCAGAGTTATTTCTCAATTATCCAATCCGAAATACGCGATTCAGCTCGGGCACTTGCTCTATAGCTTTTACGATCGCTACACCGGCGAAGTGGTTAACCAAGACATCTTCAAACAGTATTTGCTAGACACTTTTAGCGAGGCTGAACTCGCGCAATGGCAGCATTCATTGTTCTCAATCGATGACAAAAAAGAAGCGACCAAATCAAGCAGCCATGGCCCGAAAAGCGAAGAAGAAGCCCTGCTGAATCGACAGTTCATCGCCGCACTAGTCACGCTGTATGATGCCCTTTTTGGCAAAGACAAGCTGCTCTATGGCGATGACCTGCCGGATCAATATCAATACCTCACGGACAGCGAAGCTGATAGGGAAACGGTCGCCACCGTGCAGCAAGTGCTGGTAAACATGCTCACTAAATACAGTGAAAGCCTTGAAGACGGCGACATGAAAGCGGCCATTCTCGGCATCATTGATGATGCTAAGCCAGAAAATCAAACCAAAAAGAACAATCGTGCCCAAGCCATTACCATCAGCTTGGTCGACTTTGTGCGACTCAATGTGTTGAAAGGCTATCGCCAGTACCTTCTTGAAGGCGCGAAAGTCGACGCATTAAACGCGTGGATGCAAGACTCACTCGACGATGACCCTAACGGGTTACTCTCCTATCTCACCCATCAAAACATCCGTCCCTTTGCCGTGCAAATGACGGTCGATGGTTTGCAACAAGGGTTAATTCAAGGCTTGGTGAGCAAACAACCTTCGCCATTTTTGCAGCAAGTAAAGCGCGATGAACAAAACATCGAAAGCTTTGCTCCACAAGGCGTCGACATTACTCAAACAGAACACACTCCCGATAACAGCTTCTTGTTTGAGATTGCTGAGAAGCCATATACCGACCCTCGTTACTTGCCGTTTTTCAGTCGACTATATCAAGAAGGGGCGAAAGGCATTGTCGAGTATGGCGTTTCTACCACGCCAACCATTAGCGTACGCAATCTGCCCATCATCAAAACCGGGGCAAACGTCGCTGGCGATGGCGGCACAGGCATCCCGAATTTCCACTTCGTCGATCGCCAACAAGATCGCGCCTATTACTTCTTTGGTAACGATGCTATCCAGTTGGATCCCTTGTTTAGCGGTAACGGCGCAAAGACGCAATTCGAGCGGCTTGTCCCTCTCGTCACGCTTAACTGCAACGCTCAATATGATTGGTACGCGCAATCCAGTTACGATCCACTGATTAACCTTGGTCTCGGCGAAGCAATCCGTGATTTTGGCGAACAACGCTGCTTAAAAGATCTGCGTAAGCGCGGCGAATTAGAAGTCTCCCTTCACACAATGCGCGAAGGCTTGATTAAAGACATTAAGTCGTATCAAGACATCTCATGGTGGACACCACTGACGCGCACTACCAAGCGCTTGACCATTAAAGACAAACTGGAAGATTACGCCCAGCTTTCCCAAAAAGGGTTGCCTGACTTTGTTCTAGCCTACAATCCATGGGCTGATCATTTCGCTCACTTCACTGGCCCCTTTGCAGATGAAATCCTCGCACCGACGGGCGAGCTCAATCGCTTAGATTTCTGGCTTGGAGAAATGGAAACGGTTTACCGAAAAGCTGGGGTTTACGATCAGGTGCTTTGGGGCATAGCGGGCGATCATGGTTTGTCGCCTATCTACCATATCGTCAGCCCAGAGAAAGAAGTGTTTGAGGGTATCCAATCGGATTACGACATGTCACTGCGAATTCGTAAGATTTCATCTGACGAAGGGGAAGGCCCCAAAATCACTAATACCTTTGATTACCCAAGCAACAAAGGGATCGATGTGATTGTCGCATCCACTGCAGGTGGCAATTACATGATGGATCTGTTCAATAGCCAGCGAGGCTGGGAAACACAGCCTCTGTATAGCGAATTAACCTTCTGGAAACCATTGTCCGCAGGGAAAGATGACCCTGCGATAGACATGGTGCACGAAACCGCTTCACGTCTTGGTGACAGCCTAGATTACCTTGCGGTTCGCGAACAAGACTGCAGCTTATCGGCCTGTACGTTGCGATTGGTGGCCGTAAAAGACGGCGTTCGACATGATGAGTTCATTACTCGCCAAGGCAACCGCACCTTGTATCATGCGAAAAACGGGCAACCTCCAGTGCTGTTGAATCTCTATGAGGCCAACCCTTACGCTGCAGCGCTGAGCAAATCAGATAAGCGGGAAAAATCTGCGTTAATTGACCAGTGCATGAACAATGCAGACCCAACCAACACGCAAACCTGGTGTGATGAAAGCACATGGCAGCAACTCACAAGGCTAACACCGCGGCCTGATAGCGTGAACCAGTTGGCTCACCTGTATGACGAAGACCGCGCTGGCACCATCAATTTGTTTCCTGCCATGGGCGTAGGCTACAACACCAAAGTGCCGGGCCGCCATGCGGGTGAGCATTTCCACGAGAAAGATGCCTTTATCGGGTTCTGGGGAACACCCGTCACCAGTAAAACGCGTATTCCTACTGCCGTGAATGGATCACTCGCACCCACGCTGTATGAATATCTGTCGGATAAGCCCGTGAAAGTCGGGGAAGACGGCTGGGGTTTCCCTTCTTTGTTGGAACAGCTTAAAAAATAACACTTTAGGGTAACATCTCACATCAATGTAATAGAGCCACTCATCAAGCGTGGCTTTTCTTTAACTTACTCCCAGCGATTCATCGCCCTCTTGTTTGTGCCACAAACAAAAATGTATATACATCATATAGCAAACGCATTACATCAAGTGCCCACAATGAGCAGCAAAAAAAAGAACGCAGAGAACAAGAAAGACAGCCAGCTGATCATTCGTATTAATAGCGCACAACGTGATGAATTCGTATCACTGTGTGAAGACCTCGATACGTCAGCCGCGCGGGAAATTCGTCGATTCATCAAACAATTTTTGAAAGAAAATGGGTCGAAGACCCAGTAGAAATGAGCTTATCGGAGTATGCAGTACCGTTGAGTTTCTCTTGTCAGCCACTAAAGGAGAATCAACATGGCTAAGACGAAAAAAGAACTGAAAAAATCACTGAAGAAAGCAAAAGCGAAAGTAAAACAAATCAAAAAGGCGCTAAAGAAAGCGTAATTCACCACGCGTGATTACGTTACCTTTTTGAGTAACAAAAACCGATGTGAGGCCTCTTACAAAGCTGTCTGACATCGGTTTTTTATTCGTATTGAAGAAGTACACCAAACTCATCTGTCGCGATCAGTGCTTAATCATCAGGACTGTCATCGACCTCATCGGCTATCCAATCACTCATTCACTCTCGATTAAGCACACAAGGATCGGTCATGCCGTAGTGTCTCCATCAAGATAGTTGTGCCCGGGGAGTTAACAAACACCATCGAGCGCTGATATTCAGCGAGTGTCTTCGCAATCTTGTCATAGGTAATCAGCGTGGTCGCACCATCAGCACACTAAATCCAGCTTGGAATGCCGCCAGCCATTGATTAGTGGCTAGCTCCCCAACACCATAGTCACTTGATTTCATTATTTTATACTTACAAAGCCCAACGAAGTTTACAAACACTCGTTAAATATCCACCACAAACGCTATATATTTCTGCCTTTGCTAATATTCCTCCGTGTATTTCAGTGACATTCCGCACAATTTGCTAGTCTATATGTGTCGGCATGCATTACCACTTTACTGACTTAATTGAAAAGTGGAGCTTTTTTATTCGTTTTATCGTTCTGGTATTCGCAATAAGGAATTGACTATGAAATTGACTTTCCGACTAGTCACTATTCTGGCAGCATTCATCGCCATCCCTTCACTCGCAAAAGAAGGAATGGTTCAGATTCAAAGCCAATATAGTGTTCCCGTCACAACAGAACGTCTGATCGTCGCGGCAAAGGCTCGCGGGCTCAAAGTCATTGGACGTGTCAATCATGCAGAAGGTGCGCAGAAGGCAGGCTTAACATTACGTCCAACTGAATTGGTGATCTTTGGTAACCCAAAAGTCGGCACGCCAATCATGGAATGCAGCCAGTCCGCGGGTATTGATTTGCCGCAAAAAGCATTAATTTGGGAGGATGCCAAAGGGAAAGTTTGGTTAGGCTACAACAGCCCTAACTATGTCGCTCAGCGTCATCGCATAGATAATTGCGGCTTGTCCGTAAAAAAGGCCGAAAAAGCGTTGGTTTCTTTAGCTAAGCTGGCGACTCAACCTTCACCTTAGCCTTCTAGCTTTGGTTTTTCACTTTTTTACAAATCGACAAAAAACAAAAAACCCGCAGGCTTTCGCCTGCGGGTTTTTTTATAGAAAGTCGTTAAGAATTACTTCTTAGCGTTTTTCTCTTTTTGCTCAGCGATTACTTTTTCAGCAACGTTAGCTGGGCAAGCTGCGTAGTGTGAGAACTCCATAGAGAACTGACCACGGCCTGAAGTCATAGTACGTAGAGTACCGATGTAACCAAACATCTCTGACAATGGCACGTCACCCTTGATGCGAACACCGGTAACACCAGCTTGCTGATCTTTGATCATGCCACGACGACGGTTAAGGTCACCGATAACATCACCAACGTGATCGTCTGGAGTGAACACGTCAACGTTCATGATTGGCTCAAGAAGTTGCGCGCCAGCTTTAGGCATAGACTGACGGAATGCGCCACGTGCTGCGATTTCAAATGCTACTGCAGATGAGTCAACTGCGTGGAAACCACCGTCGTACAGCTCGATTTCAACGTCAAGAACAGGGAAACCAGCAAGAACACCGGTGTCCATCATGCTCTTAAAGCCTTTCTCGATTGCTGGCCAGAATTCCTTAGGAACGTTACCACCAACAACCACAGACTTGAAGGTAAAGCCAGAGTTTGGCTCACCTGGTTTCATGCGGTAGTCGATCTTACCGAACTGACCAGAACCACCAGACTGTTTCTTGTGCGTGTAGCTATCTTCAACTTGTTGAGTGATAGTTTCACGGTAAGCAACCTGAGGTTGACCAACGATTAGGTCTACACCGTAAGTACGCTTCAAGATGTCTACTTTGATGTCTAGGTGAAGTTCGCCCATACCTTTAAGGATGGTTTCGCCAGTTTCTTCATCAGTTTCAACTTGGAACGTTGGATCTTCAGCAACCATTTTACCGATCGCGATACCCATTTTCTCAGAACCGCCTTTGTCCTTAGGAGCAACAGCGATAGAGATTACTGGAGTTGGGAAGATCATTGGCTCAAGCGTACACTCGTGCTTAACATCACAAAGAGTGTGACCAGTTTGAACGTTCTTCATACCTACAACAGCGATGATGTCACCCGCTTGTGCAGTAGTCAGTTCGTTACGGTCGTTTGCTTGCATCTCAACCATACGGCCGATACGTTCAGTTTTGCCAGTCGCGCTGTTAAGGATGGTATCACCCTTCTTCATCACACCTGAGTAGATACGGATGAAAGTAAGTGCACCGAAACGGTCATCCATGATCTTGAACGCAAGAGCTTTTAAAGGCTCATCAGCAGAAACGATCGCGTATTCGCCGTTTGGCTCACCAGCTTCGTCAGTTAGCGGCTGTGGATCAACTTCTGTAGGAGAAGGTAGGTAATCTACAACTGCATCTAGTACAAGTTGCATACCTTTGTTCTTAAACGCAGAACCACAGAACGTTGGGAAGAACGTACAAGTACGAGTACCAGCACGGATACAACGCTTGATGTCTTCAATAGAAGGCTCTTCGCCATCCATGTAAGCCATCATTAGTTCGTCGTCTTGCTCAACCGCAGTTTCGATCATCTCTTCGCGGTATGCTTCTACGTCGTCAACCATGTCCGCAGGAACATCTTGAACTTCATAGTTTTCTGGAAGACCAGAGTCATCCCAAACGTATGCTTTACGCTCTAGAACATCCACAACGCCCACGAAATCGTCTTCGCGGCCGATTGGTAGAGTCATGATCAACGGAGTTGCGCCAAGCACTTTCTTGATTTGCTCAACAACGCTGAAGAAGTCTGCGCCCATGCGGTCTAGTTTGTTTACGAAAATAACTCGTGCAACTTCTGAGTCATTCGCGTAACGCCAGTTAGTTTCTGACTGAGGCTCAACACCACCAGAACCACAGAAAACACCGATACCACCATCGAGTACTTTCAGTGAACGGTAAACTTCAACGGTGAAGTCAACGTGTCCCGGAGTATCGATAACGTTAAAACGGTAGCCTTTCCAGAAACAGCTAACTGCTGCAGACTGGATGGTAATACCACGCTCAGCTTCCTGTTCCATGAAGTCGGTAGTAGATTCACCATCGTGAACCTCACCAGTTTTGTGGATTTGACCGGTAAGCTTAAGGATACGCTCGGTAGTAGTGGTTTTACCCGCATCAACGTGCGCGAAAATACCAATGTTTCTGTATTTACTTAGATCTGTCATTGTTCGTCTCTATAAACAATTACTGGCTTATATAAGGGCGTGGATTATAGCAGGCGTTGTCGCGTAAAGAAACATGTAGTACGCAGCGATATACGATAAGTTTTTTTCGCTGTATTTCTGTACACTTTTCAGAGCAAATCACGTCCGTTTCCTCAGGTCTAACCGCCAAACCAAACAAAAACGTAGCAGCGTATGTATTAGTCCTGATTCTAATGGAGCATTAAGACACTGTGTTGTGGTTGCAAACCGACCTTTTTTCAACCAAACCAATCTCTATTACTCCTCTTTGAGTGCTTCTCTCTCACAATCGAGATCAACGACTCGTTATTGCATAGATAAATCCCTATAGTCTGCGCGTATTTAACAGCCCAAGGAATTTACATGTCTTCTGCTCGTATCTCATCGTTGGAGATGGGCCGACTATTGGCCATATTCGCCGTCATCATCATCCACGCCGGACCATTGCGCGGCGAAGCCTATAGTCAAAGCATCAATATAGTCTCAGATGCGCTCAATCAACTGTCTCGTTTTGCTGTCCCCTTCTTCTTTCTTTTAACGGGATACTTTGTCCAGCAAAAATTGATACAAGATCCCATACAAACCTTCAGTCGCTATGCCAAGCCACTGATGACCATTTGGCTTGCTTGGAGCGTTATTTATCTACTGTTACCTTTCCGACTCGATGTCGTCATGAGTGAAGGGTATTTGGCGGAGCGAAGTGGGTACTGGAATTACTTGTTAGAAGCGCCTCTCAATACGCTTTTTGAAGGCGGAATGGTTCATCTTTGGTACATTCCAGGCTTGCTATGCGCGCTAGGTATTATGGCATTACTTATCAAGTATCATCAGCAACATCTCATGGTACCTTTGGCTTTAGGGCTTTACGTTTGGGGGCTAGGCGCAGGAAGTTATCAAATCATTCTTGAAGGTAACGCGCCAATATTTACACGCAACGGACCTTTCTTTAGCTTAATCATGGTGGTTGCCGGGTTCGAACTGCGTCGCAGAAGCATTATGCTTTCATCAAACATCTCACTCGCGATGTTTATCGGCGGTTTATCGATGTGCCTTGCTGAAGGTGCGTTTTTGAGTCAATACGATATATGGATGGCGACACATGACTTCTTACTGGGAACGCCAATCATGGCTATCGGTATTTTCTGCCTGCTGCTAAACAACCCACGATGGGGAAACCAGCCGATTGTAATGGCGTGGAGCCAGCGCGTACTGGGTGTTTACGTTGCACACTTTGTCATTATGATTTTATTGTTCAACGTTTTTGGCGCATACGGTATTGACGGTCCAACTAAAGATATCCTACTCGCCCCACTGACGATCTTACTGTCTTTTGCTTTCGTGGTATTGCTTGAAAAGCTTCCATTCACTCGTGTCTTAGTGCAAATGGAAAACAAAGGCTCCCTCTCCGTTACCAAACAGAGTGCGCCTTAACCTAAAACACCGTGGGCCGTAAGATGAAATAAAGTCTCAACGGCAACACAAAAACGAGATGAACAAAGAGTCGCTATTCAACAGGCAAGTAAATAGTCATAAAGAGAAAAGTCCGGGCTTCCGGACTTTTTCATTCATGGCAGTCAGCAATAACTTAGTCACGTATTAAGTTGTCAATTTTCTTTAGAAAACTGTCTTTCAAATGGGCCTGATCGTATTTGAGATCATACGTGTTGTGAAAACCAATATGCAATTCAACGCCATTACCCTTCAAAAACACGTTGTAGCCATCGTAATCCGTATACGCTTCGATCCCTTGATAGACTTTCCCAAATTCGGTATCAGTCCCTTTTTCCATCACCACTTCAAAAGCCGCTAACAACTTGGCTGCATTAAGTTCATTTTTCATTGCGTACCCCACGTATGAGTAGACTCGCTCGTTACACATGCAAAGACATCTCTTGGCTCGCTATTAACAGTATCATTTTCAACGATGATGAAAGCCAAAATGGAACAGCCAAAGAGTGATCAGAAACCATATGACAACCGCTTTAGACGAGAGCATCTTCGACATTTAATGCGAACAACTCGTCACTCTCGATGCAAGCGCATCGCTAGTAAGACACGGTCAAGCAATTAAAAATTAAGAATATTTTCTGTGTTTATCCGGTGACTCCGTTCACAGAAGTTGCATCCCATATTGGCGATTTACCTGTCTTTGGATCATAGCTAATTCACCGTGTTGTAAAAATAATGAAACGAGATATTCGTAACGTTCGCTGCCGAACGTGCTGATTTGGCTCCGAGCAGCAAGGATGACGCCTACGCTGTACCCATAAAAAGGAACATAAAATGAATAGCTTAAAGATCACTGTTGCGCTCGCAGCAGGAACGTTACTCTCTGCACCCATTGCGAATGCTGAAACACTAAGATTATTGACTTGGGGTGGATATGCGCCACAAGAAGTGATTGATCAGTTTGAGAAAGAAACTGGCATTGAAGTTAAGGTCACCAAATCAAACAACGAAGACATGATTTCAAAACTTCGCGCAACACGCGGAGCAGGCTTTGATCTTGTTCAGCCCAGCCAAGACCGTATTACTGGTGCGCAACGCGATTTTGGGATCTATCAACCAATCGACATGAATAAAGTCGATACCTCGCTGCTTATCCCATCGATGGTTGACGCAACCAAGAAAAACACAGCATTAGATGGAAAAGTCTATGGCGTTCCACATATTTGGGGTACCAGCGGCTTAGTCATTAACACCAAAGACGCAGGCATCATCAAAGACTACACCGACCTTTGTAACGAACAGTTCAAAGGAAAGGTTTCTTACCGTCTTAAACGTCCTACCTTGATCGGTTTTGCATTCGCCATGGGTGAAGACCCGTTTGCTGCATACAACAATCCAGAAGAGTACAAAGCCATTTTGGATAAAGTCGAAGCCAAATTGGTCGCATGTAAGCCAAACGTAAAAGCATATTGGTCAGGTGGTGATGAATTGCTCAACCTTGTGCGTTCGGGCGAAGTTGTAGGCGCAATGGCATGGGATGCTGGCGGCTGGAAGGTCAATCGTGACAATCAGGACATCAATTTTGTCGCGCCAGCATCAGGCGCTCTAGGTTGGATTGATACTTTTGCGATTCCGAAAAAATCCAAAGCTGTTGATGCGGCATATCAATGGATAAACTTTGTAAACCAACCAGAAGTGGCAGCAAAAATCACTGAGTCCGCTGGTAATTTCACTGCATCGAAGGGCGCAGATAACTTTGTCAACGATACTGCCAAGGCACAGTTCCAAGCCAGCTTCCCTCAAGCAGATATCGATAACATCAAATGGTATCCGACCGTGCCTGCTGGGTTAGAGGAAATGGAAGGTTTAGTTCTCGACCGAGTCAAAGCAGCCAACTAATTTCACTATTTCCTATCACGGCCTGTGGCTCACACAGGCCGTTTTTATCACATTCTTAATCGTCAAGCCGTTAGTCAAGCCGGTAAGAATAGTGACTAGAACAAACCTACTGGCGGTACGCTCATGGATGAACAACAAATTCCGGATCTTGAATGTCGGGCACTTACCAAATCCTTCGCTGATTTCACAGCGGTTAACAACATAGACTTTACTGTACCAAATGGCAGTTTCTTCTCCATTCTTGGTCCATCCGGATGCGGTAAAACCACTCTCTTACGCATGTTAGCGGGCTTCGAGCAAGCCACCAGCGGCGACATTTTCATTAAAGGTAAACGAGTAAACGACATCAGCCCCAATCGTCGCCCCGTCAATATGGTGTTTCAGCATTTGGCGCTGTTTCCAACCATGACAGTGGCAGAGAACATTGCTTACGGCCTTCGCCGCCGCAAAACGCCCACCTCTGAAATCAATAAAAAAGTCGATGAAGTGCTCGCACGCGTCGGCCTTTCAGGCAGTGGCCCAAAGCAAATTTCACAACTGTCAGGCGGTCAGAAACAACGTATAGCAATCGCTCGCTGTTTGGTGCTCAACCCTGATGTATTGCTTCTTGATGAACCTCTCGGCGCACTGGATTTAAAATTGCGCGAGCAAATGAAAGTCGAGCTGAAGCATTTGCAGCAAGAATTTGGTACCACTTTTGTCTACATCACCCATGACCAATCAGAAGCGCTGGTAATGTCTGATCAAGTTGCTGTCATGAATCAGGGTGAGTTTGAACAGGTTGGGACGCCACAAGATCTTTACTATTCACCCGCCACAGCATTTGTTGCCAAATTCGTGGGCGAAAACAATCAGCGCTCAGGCACAGTAACGGCAATCAATGGCAACATCGTGACTTTAACTGGCGAAGGCGGCGACATCATGCAGGCAACGGCAGGAAGCCCATTGCGTGTTGGTGAACGTTCCGATGTATTTGTCCGCCCAGAAGCCATCAGCATTGCCTTGCCCGACGCCAAACCGACCCATGCTGACAATGGCTTTGATGTCGCAGTAAAAGAAATTCTGTTTGACGGCTCTCGCAGCCAACTGGTGGTGGATTGCCCACAACACCAAACACAGTTTTCTGTGCAACTGCCGCAAACCGAAGCATTCCGTCAGGTTCGTCCTGGAGACACCCTTTTTGTTCATTGGCAGGCGCAGTTATCACGTTGTTTGCCGTCGATGAAATAGGAGAAAACCATGATTGAACGAGGCAATCGGCTAGCTCTGTTTCTGTTGCTTACGCCTTTTTTGCTCTGGCTGTTGCTGCTGATCATCTTGCCCCATATGCAGATGTTTTCCATCTCTATCCATGATCGCGCGGTTGGCGGTGCCACCGTGTTGAGCATGGAAAACTACACCACATTCTTTAGTGAGCCACTGTATTGGCGCACATTTATGCGCACCGCTGTGATGTCTTTGCTTGCAACCATTTTGACCTTAGTCATCGCGTTCCCCATCGCTTTTTACATTGCCAAGGTGTGTCAGGGAAAAGCTAAGAGCCTTTTGTTTGTTGCTTGTTTACTGCCATTTTGGGTCAGTGAACTGGTGCGCTCATATGGTTGGATGATATTACTCCGTGAGTCTGGGTTAGTGAGTGGATTTCTTCAAGCGATTGGCGTCGTCGATCAACCGATTGAATTACTGTACAACGACGCCACCATCATGGTGGGCCTAGTTTACACCTCTATGTTATTTATGGTGGTGCCACTCATTACAACACTCGACAGTTTGGACAATAGCCTAATAGAAGCTGGATATGACTTGGGCGGAAGCAGTTGGGATGTCATGCGAGAGGTGGTTATACCCCATGCCATGAGCGGCATCGTTGCTGGGTGTATTGTTGTATTTATGCTTACCCTCGGCAACTATCTCACCCCAACATTACTGGGCGGCAAAGATAGCCTTTGGTTTACCGAGCAAATCTTTACCCAATTCATTACCCGCTTTAATTGGGAACAAGGTTCAGCATTCGGCATTTTGCTGTTGGCGCTTTCATCATTGATGGTTTGGGGCGGCTTAAAGCTAACTCGCCAATCCTTCGTCAAGACTATGGGGTGACAAAATGATCCCTTCACTACCTACCAACAAATCATTCAGTCGTGTCTATCAAGCCTATGTGGCGTTGTTCTTTCTGTTTCTGATGCTGCCACTGGTCGTCGTGGCCGTGTTTGCCTTTAACGACAGTTTGTTTCCATCACTACCCTGGAACGGATTTACGATTGACTGGTTCACCGGAACACAAGCTCCCAAACTTGGCGTGTTCAACGACAGAGAACTCACTGATGGTATTGGTGTTAGTCTGTTTGTGGCTGTTGCAGTCACTCTCTGTTCACTAGTTTTCGCGACCACCAACGCTTTTTTGTTCGAACGATTCGATTTTCGCTTCAAAGGATTTTGCTACGTGCTCTTGTTATTACCCTTAGTCATTCCGGGGGTGATCTTAGGGGTGTCAATTTTGTTGATGAGTAGCACCATCGCCAATGGAATAGAAGATAATATTGGTTGGGACATAGAATGGATGCGACCAGGGTTAGTGCTGGTCGTATTGGGCCAGTTTGCCTTTATTACGACCATCTGCACCTTGGTCATCGCAGCACGTTTGCGTAAATTTGATCTCAGCCTAGAGGAAGCCGCCCTCAACCTTGGTGCCACGAAGACAGAAGCTGTCTTCACCATCACACTGCCTTTCTTACGACCGGCATTAATAGGTGCAGGGATCATCGCGTTTTTGATGTCGTTTGAGAACTTTAACACCACCTTAATGCTAGTGGGTTCAGACGCGCCACTCACCATTGCCATGTTTGACCGACTTAGAGAAGGCTCAACGCCCGTGATCAATGCAGTGTCTCTGCTCTTGATGGTGGCTTCAGGATTACTTGCGCTTGCCAGTATTTGGGTGTCATCTCGAGGCAATCACGCCGACTGACAAAGGAGAACCCTTCGAGGGTTCTCTTTATCAGATCGTCCCTGACTTGAAATTAAAACCGAGACCCCGGTTGTTCCAAAAATGCGAGTTCTTCTGGCGTGCTTTCGCGGCCCAAAATGGCGTTACGATGAGGGTAGCGACCAAAGCGATCAATAATGGCTTTATGGCGAACCTCAAACTCATAATTGTCTTCAAGCCCCACCTGATTGAAAAGCCGCAATGCTTCTTCATGAATCAACGCGGATTCACTGTGCATATAAGGCATATAAAGAAAGCTTCGTTGGAGCGGGGGAAGTTCTCTGTCAATCCCTAAAGAAACCGCCTCCTGTGCCAACGCCAAGGCCAGCGGATCTTGAGAAAATGCCCTTGGCGTATCTCGATGAATATTGCGGGAAAACTGGTCCAGTACGATGATTTCAGCAAGACGCCCCGTTGGTTCTTCTCGCCAATTAAAATACTCTGCCCGCGATGCAGCTTCCAACACTCCCGAAAAACGCGATTCAATGCGTTGATCAACACTTTCATCTTTAGCAAAACATTGCTTTAAGGTCAGTTCTTCGAACCAAAATGTCAGCACTTTTCTATACATTGCCACTCTCCCTGCCATTATTCGACGAATGTCCTCGACGTTCAGCTTAGTGTAAACCGGCAATTTGTACTGTCACATGCCAGATAATTTGATACGTGTTCTACGGTACTTCGGTTCGCCAAAAGCAAGTTGTCATTCTAACAAGCGAGATAGTTAAAAACATGTCTTAGGACGCAAGTGAAAAAGTGGTCTAAAAAGAAAATGGCACTTTGATCGTGGAAATCAAAAAGATTCTCTCAGTTCAGTTTACGAGGCCCTCGATAAAATGAGAAAGCTTATCCTGCTCAGTCCGGTCTTTGGAGGTAGTCAATCTCATCAAGCGACCTAGTTACGCTTTAGCATCAACCAAGAAGGATACAAAATGGACGTTGTTACCCATTGGGCGTCACGCATACTCGAGATAAGCGCGGCACTGTTCGTGTTTTTTATCGGCTGCGGACTATTAGCGATTATCTACATTTATATTCGAGATGTAACCCAAACCAAGCAGGCCATACGCAGAAACTATCCTGTAATTGGGCGATTCCGTTACTGGTTTGAACACATGGGTGAATTCTTCCGCCAATACTTTTTCGCACAGGATCGTGAAGAGCTCCCTTTTGATCGTGCGCATCGCAGTTGGGTATACCGAGCAGCCAAAAACGTAGATAGCACCGTTGCATTTGGTTCAACCCGACCACTGAATCAACCAGGCGATATCATATTCCTTAACTGTCCGTTTCCAACACTGACAGAAGATACAGCCCCCGCCAGTGAAGTGACAATTGGCGAAAGCGTCGCGCGTAAGCCTTTTACCACGTCAAGCTTCTTCAACATTTCAGGTATGAGTTTCGGTGCACTGAGCGTACCTGCGGTGTTGTCTCTTTCCAAAGGCGCTAAAAAAGCAGGAATTTGGATGAATACCGGTGAAGGCGGTTTATCGCCTTACCACCTAGAAGGCGGCGCTGACATCATATTTCAAATTGGCACCGCTAAATACGGCGTACGCGATGAAAACGGCAACCTCAGTGATGAGAAGCTTAAAGAAATCGCGGCGCACGACCAAGTCCGTATGTTCGAAATCAAAATGAGTCAGGGTGCGAAGCCAGGTAAAGGTGGCATTCTCCCTGGAAACAAAGTCAATGCAGAAATATCTGCCATTCGGGGCATACCGGAAGGGCAAGATTCCATCAGCCCCAATGGTCACACTGACATTCAAAGCATTGATGAATTGTTAGATATGATCGCCAGAGTACGAGAAGTCACAGGAAAGCCAGTGGGCTTCAAAGCAGTGATTGGTGCATACGGTTGGCTAGATGATTTAATGGAAGCGATTCATGCCCGAGGTATTAAGTCGGCCCCCGACTTTATTACGCTTGACTCTGCAGATGGGGGAACTGGTGCTGCACCACAATCACTCATGGATTACATGGGGCTCCCTATCAAACGTAGTCTGCCGTTATTGGTCGACATTCTGAACAGTTATGGCCTGAAACAACGCATTAAAGTGATCGTCTCCGGCAAGCTCATCAACCCTGCCGAAGTCGCTTGGGCAATGTGTATTGGCGCCGACTTCATCGTATCGGCTCGTGGTTTTATGTTTTCGCTCGGTTGTATTCAAGCACTACAATGCAACAAAAACACCTGCCCTACTGGCATCACTACCCATGATCCGAAACTACAAAAAGGGCTGGTCGTAACGGACAAAGCTGAGCGTGTGGCCCATTACGCCAAAAACATGATGTACGAAGTCGGGGTCATTGCGCATTCGTGTGGTGTAAAAGAGCCTCGTCGCTTAAAACGATTTCATGCCCAGATGATCAATGATCATGGCTTACCACAATCGTTGGACGAAATGCACCCACCCGCTAACGTAAAGTCTCAATACCAAAATTCCTCACTGTAAATACTGCATCTCGGCCTCCTTGTGGAGGTCGAAGTTGCTTACACATTCGCTCATATCACCTCCCTTGCCCGCATGAGTTCGACACGATCACTACAGAGGGCTCACTGCAGATAGAAATCGATTTTTTCACCTACCTTAATAAGAAAATCGAATTAAAGTTTTAAAAGGTAAACAAATACCCATTATCGTCCAACATATGAGTCATTTTCATCTATATATATGGATTTATTTGTCATCATTATGTGGACATTTTTGACAACTTAAATGAATATTGCGCGCCTTTTACGCCCTAGTTGATACAAACCCTCCATTTGTAGAAGTATGGGTTAATTTAGTTCCTTAATTTACGGTCCTAAAGACACACTTTATGAAGTCCATAAAACATAAAATCACGCTCTTCACTGGCATTGCCACTCTCGTTGCTATTAGCACCATGACCGCTTTTTCTCTCTACTCTTCCACGCAATTGCAAACACAGTCGAATGAACGAAATCAAGCATTGCTACTAGAAATGTTCAACAACGGGTTGCAGGCAGAACTCAGCAACGCTGCTGAACTCATTGCTGACGAACTTTCAGACAGTTTTCTTCAAACCTCATTACTGGCAGAAAACTTCTCTCGTATACAAAGTAACAACGATTCAAATACTCGCGACACACTCCGTTCAAGCCTAAACCATCAACTACAAGGTTTGCTCAACAGCAACGATAATGCGCTCGGGGTTTTCTCCGCATGGGAACCGAATGCATTGGATGGAAATGACAGCCTTTACGCTAATCAGATCGGGCATGACAGTTCTGGACGTTTTATCCCCAACTGGACCCGCGACGTTTCTGGACGCTTCCAACTGGCGCCGTTGACAGGTTATGCAGATGAATCCCGCGTTGATGGCGGGGCTAGAGTCGGCGAATATTACCTTTGCTCCCGCGACAGCAACAGAAACTGCCTACTCGATCCGTATGTGTATCCAGTTAACGGGCAGAATGTCCTGCTTACCTCCGTGGTATCTCCAATCAAAGTTAACGGTCAATTTGTCGGGATCACAGGACTGGATATTTCGCTCCAATCTCTTTCACAAGTGGCAGAATCGCTAAGTCAGCGTCTGTATAGCGGCCAAAGTCACGTCATGTTGGTTACTGATCGCGGCACTATCGCCGCAGACAGCGAAGACGAAGCGTTGGGGAAATCAGTCAAATCACTGCGTGGTGATGCGATGCAATGGTCAACACGACTGGGTCGCAATGGCTATCAGAGTTTCATCAGTGACGATGCTCAACGCATTACCGCGATGATCCCAGTGAAGCCTAATGCTGACACCGCACCGTGGTCATTGGTCGTGACACTCGACAAGACCTTAGTGCTCAAAAATGTTATCGCACTACAAGCTCAAGCGATTGAAGATCAACGCGACCAAACGCTAATTTCCCTCATGATGGGAGTGACCGTATTGCTGATTAACATCGCGCTGATTTGGATGATTGCAGGTCGTATCGCGTCTCCACTTCGAAGTACTTCGCAGTTTATGCTTCAAGTCGCAGACGGCAATTTCACTCGTCGGCTGACCCAAGAAGCAAAGGCGACAGATGAAACGGGCGAACTTGCTCGTGCCTGCAACACCTTCTTGGATCAAACCCAACAAGTGATCAAACAGGTGATTACCACCAGCCACGCGGTTTCTGATAGCACAATTCAATCTTCTGCGGTTTCTCAACAAACGCTTGAAGGCGTAAGCCGTCAAATGCAAATGGTGAATCAAGTTGCCACTGCTGCAACAGAGATGAGCACAACAGCCCAAACCGTTGCGGAACATGCAGAAAGTGCCGCCAGTGCAGCATCCACTACGCAGAATGCGGCAGCCCGAGGTCAGCGTATGCTGTCTGACGTTCAGCAAGCTGTCGTGAAGCTAGAAACTGAAATTTTGGAAGCGTCTAGTGTTATCGCCCGCCTAGGTGAAAACAGCCAAAACGTTCATGGCATTATTGATGTCATTAAAGGTATTGCCGACCAAACCAACTTACTTGCGTTAAATGCCGCTATTGAAGCCGCACGAGCGGGAGAGTATGGTCGCGGCTTTGCGGTCGTAGCAGATGAAGTTCGCTCTTTGTCACTGCGTACCCAGTCATCAACACAACAAATCTATGACCTCATCACTCAGCTTCAAGTGGATGCTAAAAGTGCCGTAGAAGCGATGGACTCTGGAAGTCAAAGTGCGCAAGGCTGCGTAGAATTGGCCAATGACGCCGCCGCTCAACTGACACAAATGACCGATGAAGTGGACAATATTTCTTTACTGAATACCGAAGTTGCCAGCATTGCGATTCAGCAAAGCATGGTATCCGAACAAGTCAGCCAAGATTTGGTGGAAATCAGCCAAGTGGTAACAGAACTATCAAACGCTGCAAACCAATCACAAAGCAGTAACCACCAATTGAAAGAAACCGCAGAGTCGCTCGACAAAATGGTCAGCCATTTCACGGTTTAATTCCCGCTTACTGAAAACACCCAAAGGGGGCACTTCGTGCTCCCTTTTTGTTATTACATACAGGTGAGAGTGCTTTTTACTTAACCCACACTCGATCACTCTCTCGCCTTTTTAGATCCATTTAACAGTTGCTTATAAAACCCACTCTTTTTCATTCGAAACCGCAATTTCCATCATGTTTCGTGATTTTTCCTTCAATAGAATCTCTCGCAATGGATTGATAGGAGAAAGACAATGAATAGGATACCTGCACTGGACAGTATTCGCGGACTACTGCTGGTGATAATGACCATCAACCATCTGATTTGGATCAGCGGTGGTCGAAGTGTACTTCAATACTTCTCGTTGCAACCTTTGGGTCAATTTGGTGCTGCGGAAGGGTTTGTCTTTATCTCGGGTCTTTTAGCAGGGGCGGTGTACTGCCGCAGTGAGTATTCAAACCGTGAAACAACCCAAAAAGTGTTGAACCGTGCTTTCACTATTTACAAGTATCACATTGCCAGTTTATTTATTGTGATGCTCTGGTTCTCCTTATGCATCTTTGCTTTTCCTTCTGCAGCCACGTCTCTTGGAAGTAGTTTCAATAATCTGTTAGAAGCTCCTATTGCGACGATTGCCCTGAGTGCCTTACTCATCAACAGACCCGATTTCTTAGAGATTTTACCACTCTATATCATGTTCATGTTGATCCTGCCGCTCGTGCTAGTCGCTTTTCGAAAAGGGTATTTATGGCTTGTATTGGCTGGAAGTGTTGTGGTTTGGGCTTTTAGTGGCAGCATTACTTCATCTGCACTATCTGCGTTACTTACATCCGTTGCACCCAATTTCAAGGCGCAATTTGGTTACTTTGACCCCTTTGCATGGCAGCTTCTCTTTGTCTCAGGCGCAGCGCTAGGCTTCAAGCAGCGACAAGGTACATTGAATTGGCATCACCCCATCATAACGGGTATTGCGGGCTTGTTTGCAATTGGCATGTTTGCAGCACACCACGGTACTTTTCTGTCATGGGGAATTCATCAGGGTGTGCTTTATAACCTCGCAGATAAACCCGAATTAGGTTGGCTACGACTACTGAATCTTGCCGCTTGGATTTACCTCATCGCTGTAGTTATTCGCACAGCTCCCAATGCTCTAGTATTCAAACCGCTTGGCTATGTCGGTCAATACTCGCTTCAGGTGTTCACATGGCAAACCGTACTGATTTTCGCCTGTGCGCCATTCTTAAATTCGGTCAGGCTTTCTCCTTACTACACTGCTCTGGTTTTAGCCTGCACCGCGACACTATGGGTGGTAGCGTGGTGGCAGGACAGTCGAAATAAAGCATCAAACACACTACCAAAAACTGCTCTACTCGCGTCCACATTTGCTTTAATTCTGGCCGCGAGTTTTGTGAGTACCAGACAGGACGCCTCTCCAGCCATTACAGAAGTATTGCACGTTAATCAAAGCTACCCTCTGACTGTCACAGTTAAAGATATCAAAGAAGACGATGCCGACATGATACTTCTGATATATACAGACGCCGATGATTTAACGGGCGCACCGAGCGAGCATTTCGGAACTTATACCACAGAGCAAATGCGCAATGGTGTTACGCTAGCACCGATACAGTCTGGAGACTACGCCATCTTGGTATTTCAGGATTTAGACAAAAACATGATGCTGTCGTTAAACGCTAGCGGCTTTCCATCGGAAGGGTTTGGCTTCAGTAACAACCCGATTCTTCAAGGTCCTCCAACCTTTGACATGATAAAGTTCTCTCATAACAAGACGCAGGCCAAGACGATCCATATGGTGAATATGTATTAGTGCCTCCAGCAGTTTCAGAAAAAAACAGACAAAAGAGAAGCGCCAACCAGCGCTTCTCTTTAGACATTTCGGAAGATGAACGCGCCTGTGTTATCGGTTTATCGGTTTAGCCAGTTTTGGGGCAAGCCCAGACTTACCGAGCTTGGTTTTTGCTGGCTTCGACAAACCTTTATTCAAGTAGGCAGGAAACGAAGCAAGGGAGTCCAACACTTCGTCTGGCGCCGAATAGCGAATATCAACACCATAATTAAACCCATAGCTCACACACACAACAGGACATCCCGCCGCTCGTGCAGCATTCACATCATTCACACTGCCTCCTACCACCATCAATTCATCAGGGTTTAATTGAAGCAACAATGCTGCTTCTAATAAACCGTCAGGAGAAGGCTTGGGCTCCTGAAGCGCGTCTCGACCAAGCACCAAAGCAAAGTGATTTCGAATTCCCAAACGAATCAATATGTCATTCGCCAACGACGTGGCCTGATTCGTCACCACCACCATTGGGACATTTTTCCGTGTAAGTTGACGTAAACACGCCTCCACGCCGGGATACAACTCGGCAGCCGCATGGTTACGCCGTTGATAGGCTTTCAAAAATAGTGCGCTTCCAATTCGAAAGAGTGAGTCGGGCACCACGCCGTCAATCTTGCGAGACAAAATACGATGAACCAACCTGTCTGTTCCATCGCCGATCCAGTCACGAACGAGCTCAGTGTTTAAGCTGGGCAGATGCAAATCTGCCAGCATTTCTTTCGCTGCCATACAGACGTCTTCGGCAGTATCAACCAGGGTACCATCCAATTCAAAAACAACGGCTTTCACCTCTGTTGCTGGCAACATAGGTCACTCCAAGGTCATGATTAGTTGAAGAACGCAGCCTTTAATGCACTTAGGCTTGCGCAGTAAGGGTTAGCCCTATCTGGAAGAGAAATACGTTTCGAATGCACAGTTTTAGGTCAACAGGAACGTTAGGGCTACGATAGGAAAAGGCAGCAGCCAATAAAAAATAACGTTGTCTTACTAATTTAGCAGAGTGGAGGGAAAAGCAAATTAACGTCGCTTACCGCATGATATCTATCTTATTGATTGTTGTTGAATCGATCTTTCGCAAACGGCTAACGCATTCAATATCAATAAGAAAAATATTTCGCTTTTTTTGTTTTATTGGGCAAAAAGCCAACAGTTTAATGACACCCTTCGTTGGCCAGTTCAGCCTCTTCTCTTTCTATTTTATTGCTCAGGTTGTGACGTTCAGACTCAACCTCTTAGTCATGATGCTGATTGGCTTCAATCAAGGGCAAAAAACATCAAAAAACGACAATTTCACCATCAATAATTACGTTTAGTTGCTTGTTATGATTTCCTATTCACGTAAACTGACCGACTTTTTTGACGCAGGAGAGTTCTAATGTTTATCGGCTTCGATTACGGAACCGCTAACTGTTCTGTGGCTGTCATTGAGAATGGCGCACCGCGCTTGCTTTCTTTAGAAGGCGACAGCCCTTTTATCCCCTCAACACTTTGCGCACCAACACGTGAAGCGGTGAGCGAGTATCTTTGGCGTCACTTTGATATCAAACCTAGCGATCAAGTCGGTGAGCAGTTATTACGCCGTGCTGTTGCATTTAATCGCGAAGAAGGCATTGATGTAGAGTCAGGTGATTTGCGTTTCGGGCGATCGGCACTTGCCACCTATTTAGAAGATCCTGAAGAGGTTTACTACGTTAAATCGCCAAAATCGTTTCTTGGCGCGACTGGGCTGCGCGATGTGCAGGTGAGCTTCTTTGAAGATCTCGTTTGCGCCATGATGTCTAACATCAAACAGCAAGCTGAATCCGACCTTCAAGATGATATTACGCAAGCCGTGATTGGTCGCCCTGTTAACTTTCAAGGGAGTGGTGGCGAGAAAGCGAACCAACAAGCCGAATCTATTCTCACTGCCGCAGCAAAACGTGCTGGCTTTAAAGATGTTCTGTTCCAATTTGAGCCAGTGGCTGCTGGCTTGGAATATGAAAGCACATTAACCCAAGACCGCACCGTTTTGGTTGTCGATATTGGTGGTGGTACAACCGATTGCAGCTTGATTCAAATGGGCCCAAGCTGGATAAACCAAGACGATCGACAAGCATCATTACTAGCGCACTCGGGCTGTCGCGTTGGCGGTAACGATCTCGATATCCATTTAGCATTCGAACAACTGATGCCGTTGTTTGGCAAAGGTTCAACACTGCAACGTGGCATTGAAATGCCTGTCACGCAGTTTTGGAACCCCATTGCCATTAACAACGTAGCAGCGCAATCTGACTTTTACGCTTCTGCAAACAGAAAAGCTCTCGAACAACTGATGCGCGATGCCACCGAGCCAGAGAAGATTGAGCGCTTAATCAAAGTCCATCGCGACACGCTTGGCTATCAGATCGTTCGCAGCGCAGAAGAAGCTAAGATATTGCTCTCAGAGCAACAAGCTGCAAGGGTGACATTGCCGATCCAAGGTAAAGAACTGGCAGTTAATATAGCTTCGACGCAACTATCGGATGCCATTATCAAGCCAGTGACGAAAATCGCTGAATTGGTCACCGAAGCGCTGGCGCAAGCTGAAACAAAGCCTGAAGTCATCTTCATGACCGGAGGCAGTGCTAGGTCACCGATCTTACGTGCTTTACTCGAAACCACCTTACCTGGTGTACCTATTGTTGCTGGGGACTATTTTGGCTCGGTAACGTCGGGGCTTGCTCGTCATGCGGCGACAAAATTTGCTTGATTGAATCGGCTTGCTCATTGCAGCAAGCCAATCATCAGGATCATCAGGAAGTTGAAATAAAAGCAGAAAAGAAACCACCCGTGCTGAAGGTTATCTCATCGAGATGCATTCAGCCGGGCGCTCGTCAATCAGGACGAATTTTCAACGGGTGATTTTTCACTCACGTTGAAATCAGCGAGAAAAGGCAGTGGATTGCTGATAAAAAACTCCTCTCAAAGTGGCTACTATTGAGTGGAGTGTAATTTATGACACAGTGAGCAAAAAATAGCGCGAAGAGTGCCATTTTGTGCGGCACACTTCTAAAATTCTCATCGCTAATCAGCCTACTGAGAAAACAATATTCAAGAGCTAAGGCGCACTGGCAGACGTATTGTCATGGCAATCTGAGTGTTTTACATCGAATTGCGTAATTTTCGCACCTAAGGCATCAAAGTAGCTGTAACGAAAAACAACATCATTCTCAAAAAGCAAAACAGTCGAGCGCGCTCTACAGGCATTGTTAGCAACAAGAGGAGGAACGACTTGCAGAAAGTAAGAAATATTAATGTTGTCGGCAACATCATCGACAATGGTGTGATTCAAGCGCAACGTACGCCCTTCATGGGTCACCGAATCTAAGCGAGTGTCCTCATCAACCATTGCGGGTAGATTGCGACTAAGGCGCACCGCAGCGGCTTTCACAAGATAGGGAGCAGCGTCATAAATGGCGTCTTGCCGAATAAGTCCGTAGGACAGCATACAGGCATCAAATTCTCCTAAATTGCTATTCTCGATCTGCGTGTTTTGATCGGCCTCGCACTGGCCTTCAATACCTATCACGTCACTCTGCGTTAACTCTGCACCGTTCAATGCCACCCAATCTAGAGGGGCACTCACACAGCCAACGAGCACGGTTGCCGTCAATACGTACGTTATTTGTCTCAATCGGCCACCTAAATTCCCTTTAATGATGTCGCTGAAAAACAACGGTACATCATACTATCCCTATAAATCACGACCATCTTGGTCGCTCTTCCACCAACACGGACATTCAACCTGCCGATAAACAACAGCGATACACCACATTGATTTTCATATTATTAACATAAACCAACCCTTCTTTGGGTTCACGTTATTCGTTTGATTCTTGGGTGACCAAGCACATGCGCAACAAAATGTTTATCATTATTGTTTGTCACCGTGACATCAACCCTTGATACGACAACATGAGCAAAGGTAACTTTCACTTTCTCCTGCTCTTTGGTGTACGTCAATATCGTAGGTAACAGACATAAAAAAAGCCCGCCGAAGCGGACTTTCTATCAATGCAATTTTCAGAATATTTAGCGCTGCGAATCGTTGGCTGCCGACTTATCGGCCAGAGCGCGGCTTCACCGTATCCCAAGGGGAAGTGCGACCGGAATCTGAACGTACTGGACGCGAAGCCGGTTTGCTATCAGAGCGGCGCTTATCACCCGACGAACGCTTGGCATCGTTTGAACGGCTTTTTAATGGGCCAGAGAATGTGTTCTCACTGCGACCATCACGTTGTTCAGATCGCTCACTTTTGGCCTTTGGTTTTGGCTTATTCTTTGGCTGATAATTCAACACAGAAATTGGCACTGGCTTGCGAGGTTCAAAGCCTTCAATTTCTCGACGCTCAATCAAATGCCCTAAACGGCTCTCAATCATACATAGGTTTTTGAAGTCATCTTTCGACAAGAAAGTGATCGCTTCGCCTTTCGCACCCGCACGCCCCGTACGTCCAATGCGGTGAATATAGTCATCCGCAGGGAACGGCAAATCGTAGTTCACGACGCGAGTCAGTTCTTCAATATCAATACCGCGTGATGCAACACCCGTCGCTACAAGGAATTTGAGGTCACCAGCTTTGAAATCTTCCAACAACTGCTCACGCACCGCTTGGCTGCGACCACTATGGAAAGACTCAGCCGCAATGCCTCGTTTACCAAGCTGTTCTACCAACTTAGCGGCACCGTGTTTGGTTTCCAAAAAGATTAACGCCTGATCCCACTGATGCTCGGTAATGAGATGGCTAAGTAGCGCTGATTTTCTGTCTTTATCAACGGTGGTCAACCATTGCTGGATCTCGGCTTTGCTTTGAGAGCTCGCGGTTGAAATTTCAACGGGGTTTGGCACCGCTGTTTTCGCCAACCAGCGAATTTTGTCCGACAAGGTGGCTGAGAAAAGCAGGTTTTGGCGTTCAACAGGCAAACGTTCGATGATCTTGTTAATGTCTTCGATAAAACCCATGTCTAGCATGCGGTCAGCTTCATCCAACACCAAAATTTCAATTTCATCAAAGTGGACAGCGCGCTGCGCATACATGTCCAACAAGCGCCCAGGCGTTGCCACCAAAATATCAACGCCTTCAATCAGGCGCTGTTTTTGCGCGGCGATTTCTTTACCGCCATACATTGCCATCGTGGTCAACGACAAGTTCTTAGCATACTGCTCGGCATTCTTTTCTACCTGCGCCACCAACTCTCGAGTCGGAGCTAGGATCAATGCACGTACACGCTTTTTACGCTGAGTTTCGCCGCCTTTTAGCATCTCTAAAATAGGCAATACAAAACTCGCCGTTTTGCCAGTACCTGTTTGTGCCGCAGCAAGCAGGTTCTCACCACGTAAGATCACTGGAATGGCTTTTTCCTGAATCGACGTTGGGGTTTGATACCCAAGTTCAGTGACAGCAGAAACAATCGGCAGGCTTAAGCCCAGCTTGGAGAATGGCATGAGAAATCTCGGCGTAAAAAGAAATGACAACAAGTATGGCAGATAACACCACCACAAAGGGCGCGCATTCTAGCACGAGTGATTTGAAAAACAGAGCAATGTCTATTCACGGACTTCTACACCACAAAAGTACCGCTCAGGGAACATCGCTTACACCATGATTTTCTCGATGATTTGCTCACATTCTTGTTGAGTCGCATAACGCGGGACGGGGTAGTTCCATTTCGTTTCTTGAATGGCATTTTTAGCAATCAATGGCACATCTGACGCTTGGATGTCGACCAGCGTTTTAGGTAAACCAAGCACATCTTGTAACGACACCACATAGTCAACAAACGCGACTGCATTGGTGGCTTCATCCCATCCCTCATCGCCAACATTAACCATTTTAGCCAGGTTTGCCATGCGGGACGTTGCATTCGGTTGAGAGAACCTCAACACATGCGGCAATACCAGCGCATTGGCAATACCATGAGGCGTGCCATATCTCGCGCCAAGATTGTGTGCAATAGCATGTGTGTACCCTAGACTGGCTTTGGTGAACGCGAGCCCTGCATAGTAAGACGCCATTGCCATATTGAGCCGCACCTTCAACGATTGACCATCTTTATAGGCGGAAACAAGATTTTGACTGATGAGCGTAATGGCCGCATTAGCATAACCATCGGTTTCCGAGGTGGCATTCACAGACAAATAAGCTTCAACCGCGTGCGTCAATGCATCCATACCCGTCGCCGCAGTCACCTGAGGTGGAAGCCCTGTCATCAAGACAGGATCGAGCGCTGCCATCATTGGCACCAATTTCGGGTCCATTAACGGTGTTTTTTGATGGGTAAATGGGTCTGATATCACTGCGGCAACCGTCACTTCAGAACCCGTACCAGCAGTGGTAGGAATAACAAACAGTGGCGCTGGCGTTCGCCACACTTTCAAAATACCCGATAGCCGACGAATCGATTTTTTGTTTGTCACTCGCGCCGCAATCACTTTTGCGCAGTCCATGGGGGATCCCCCACCGATCGCTAAAATACCGGCGCATTGTTCGCGCAGATAGATCTCTCGGCCTTCTTCTGCCATTGGGTAGGTTGGGTCGGGCTTCACACTGGCATAGCGAACGAAGCTCACACCGCACTGTGACAGGTGGTCTTCCACTTTTTCAACAATACCCACATCCACTAACGGCTGGTCAGTCACAATCAGCAATTTACCGAGATTCATCAAACCAATCGCTTCACACATCTGTTCTGTGCTATCTGCGCCAGCAAACAATGTTGGTCGAGGGATAGGGATCACGCTAGCCGCGACTTTCAGCGCTTTCATATACCCTTTAAAGAAAAACAAAGACGATTGACCCATTATGTTCGACACCTCAGATTGACTGTAGTTACAGCCTAGGCAACGTACGAGGTGGTATCTAGCTTTTTCCTTTCAAAAACAGCGATTCATCACGGTGGATGGTTAACTAATAACCACCTGATATACTCGTGACTTCAATCACCACACGTCAGAGGAAGACCATGGGGCAAACCACCAAATCGCTCAACGAAAAGCAGATAACGTTTATCGAACAGCAAAAAATGTACTTTGTTGGTACGGCAGCGCCGACTGGCACAGTGAATATTTCGCCCAAAGGTGGCGACTCTCTTCGCGTGATCGACCATAAAACACTGGCATGGCTCAACTTAACAGGCAGCGGAAACGAATCAGCGGCACATGTGTTACAAGAACCTCGCATGACGGTGATGTTTTGTGCCTTCGAAGGCTCGCCACTCATTCTCCGTGCCTACGGTCATGCACGTGCGATTCACCGCAACGATCCTGAGTGGGAAATCTATATCTCTTTGTTTCCCGAGAGCATCGCATCACGTCAAATATTCCTGTTAGATATCGATTTAGTGCAAGCATCATGCGGCATGTCAGTTCCCTTTTTTAGCTACGAAGGCGATCGTCACGAACTGGAAAAGTGGTCAACTAGACAAGGAGAGCAAGGTATTCAAAAGTACTGGCTTAAGAAAAACCAAACCAGCTTGGATGGCTTTGAGTCGCAGATCGCAGAGAAGTCAGGCTTAAAAGTCGAAGAGTAACGTTCGCATAGACGCATAGGCACATAGAAAACTGAGGGGGTAGAACCATTGATGTCCCTCTCATTTCACCCTTCTCGATCAACAGGTCAATCCGTTTCGCTTTTTGTTCTGTTTGTTGATGTTTCTCATAATAAATGCCAACAGATTCAATTTGCTTTGGCAGTATACTCAAGGCATATGCAGAGCTAGGTACATTCAAAATGAAAACAAAAATTATCCTTGATACCGACCCAGGTATCGACGACGCAATGGCCATACTGTTTGCGGAAGCAAATCCAAACGTAGATTTGGTTGCTCTTACAACGGTATTTGGCAACGCTGATATTGAAACCAGCACGCGCAACGCACTCTACCTCAAACAACGTTTTGGCATGAACTGTGATGTCGCCAAAGGGGTGAGCAAACCTTTGCTACGTGATCCCGTTGGTGCTAGCACCGCTGTTCACGGAGAGAATGGGTTTGGTGATATTGCGTTGGACGCGCCAACCATCGCAGCAGATCCTCGACCCGCTCATCAATACATCATTGATACTGTGAAAGCGGCACCAAAAGAAATCACACTGGTGGCTGTTGGTCCGCTGACTAATTTGGCAATGGCTATCACCCAAGCCCCAGAGATCGGTGACTTGGTAAAAGAAGTGGTGATCATGGGCGGAGCGTTTGGTACGCATGATCACACAGGCAATGTCACGCCGTTTGCAGAAGCCAATGTGCATGATGATCCGCATGCCGCTGATATCGTTTTTACTGCTGACTGGCCTGTCACCGTGATTGGCCTCGATGTGACTCATGAAACCTTCTTCTCAACGGATTACATCGACACACTTAGAGATACTTGCGGTGAGGTGGGTGAATTTATGTGGGATATTAGCCGCTTCTACTTAGATTTTTACAAATCTCGTATGGATGTTGATGGCTGTTTTGTTCACGACCCTTCCGCCATCGCTTATGTCATCGACCCATCTTTATTTACGCTTCGCAAAGGTCCAATCCGAGTAGTCTGTGACGGCCCCGCTGAAGGTTTGACCATACAAAAACACAAACCCACCAAGCACAAAACCGATGAATGGGCCGAGAAGAGACCACAACAAGTTGCCATTGCGGTTAACGATCAGGCAGTACTCGATGTGTACTTGGATTCGATGACCCAATACGGTAATCGTGAATCTTGATTCGTCGACAGGGCTGAACAAGGCAATCGATCTATCACCTCTCCAAACCCCAAAACGGATAGCTTTCGTCTTGGGGTTTGCTTTTTCTCTTCACGAAAAATAGAGAATCATGGGTGTGCAAGCACATCAAAAAATGAACTGATAACGCGTCAGGTGTTGATATGGCACATTCGCTTTTTGGATGCCGCATAAGGTGCCCCATTGCGGTTGATTAGGGCCATCGGGAAGATATTGCGTCTCCAGTGCCAAACCTTCATATTTGTCATACGCATGGCTTGCACCCGAAGAGCCATCAAGGAAATTTCCAGAGTAAAATTGAATTGATGGTTTGGTGGTGCTCACTGCCATAGAGACAACTTCGTCTTGCGCTCTAACCAAGGCCACGACTGCTTTTCCATCGCAACACGCACTCTCCAGGATGAAAGCATGGTCATACCCGCCTGCCGTCACTTGATCATCACCTTGCAAGAAGTCACGACCAACATTTTTTGAGGTGTTGAAATCAAACGTTGTACCCATCACGCTCAGCCATTCACTCTTTGGCGTCATATCATCGCGTGTTGGCAAGTAATGGCTTGCGCGCAGTTGCAGCGAATGGTCAAGACACTTAGCACCGCTGCTCTCCCCATCAAGGTTGAAGTAGGCGTGGTTGGTCAAACTGATCGGACAATCGGCATCACACAGCCCTTCATATCGAATTTCTACAGCATTGTCATCCGTCAGGGTGTAAGTCACTGTCACGTTAAAGTTACCGGGGAAGCCTTGATCACCATCACGGGAGTTCAATTGAAAGGTCACCTGTTGCTGCGCCTTGAAAACAATTTCCCAACGCAAAGTGTCAAATCCCTTTGGCCCTCCATGCAAGGTATTCTTGCCTTCATTCGAGGCCAAAATATACTCGATACCATTCAACGAAAAACGACTGCCTTTAATACGATTCGCATACCGACCAACAATCGAACCAAAGTAAGCGCTTTGCTCCAAATGCGCTTGCATATCAAGAGAGCGAAGCAGCACCTCACGGCGCTCGCTACCCACTGGCAAATTTGCACTAAGCCACGTCGCCCCCATATCCATGAATGATGCTGTCATCCCTCCCGCATTTTGAAGGTGCACAACCGTCGCAAGGCGATTGTCCGCAGCAGGATGCGACGTCATTGCAGCATGAATGTGGGAAAGATGGGGTAACATTTCTTCTCTCATTTGCATCAAGAACTCAATGATTAATGGCAATAGCGATACATTTTATCAAGCAGTTAAGTCCCAATTTCGTGATCATCACCCACAAATGTAAACGATTTCACCTCAGCTGGAGCGACTGATAATGAGAACTTATATGGCGTTACATGTTCTTCAACGGTTTCACAATCTCATCTAACCCTTCAATTTTCAAAGTAAGACAAAGCGCCATCAGCTTGCCAAGCTCTCCACTCGGAAATCCCTGTCTTTCGAACCATAGTAGGTATTCTTCTGGCAAATCGATAAGCACCCTTCCTGCGTATTTACCAAACGGCATTTTCATTCGAGCAAGTTTGAGCATATTTTCTTTTTCTAGCATGGGTTCTACGCTTTGAAACGGGGAAACAAGAGGGCAGTGTATAGGTTTACGGAGTTCAGATCCGAAAAAGCCAGCAGAACGACATAAACTCGTCTTGCTGGCGCTCTTATTGTTTTACCCGCTGTCATGACATTTACCGAATCACTGGGTGATTCATTCTGTCTTGCACACCTCACAGCCAAAGAGTTTGCTATGCATCCAACACCCCACACAAAAACCCAGAACCGCCTCAAGCCATGTCAGCATGAAACACATACCTAAAACCGAAAACAGCCATACACTAGAGAAATCGAGCAATCGGAATGCCAAACAGGTGAACCCCATCGTTGCGCCCAAAATCCAAGCAAATCGTTTTGGTTTTATAGGCTTCCAAACTGGCTTAATTTTCATGGTGATCGCCGTGCCCAA
This sequence comes from Enterovibrio gelatinilyticus, assembly GCF_028683095.1. Taxonomy (GTDB): domain Bacteria; phylum Pseudomonadota; class Gammaproteobacteria; order Enterobacterales; family Vibrionaceae; genus Enterovibrio; species Enterovibrio gelatinilyticus. The sequence goes on from NZ_JAJUBC010000017.1 coordinate 112,441, forward strand.
CACACCGCTAGGACTGAGTGGTGTAAGCCCAAACAAGGCGGCCATCGTCATATCAAAAATTACATACGGGCCAACATAGAGAACAGGGTCCCACTCAGGGCGAACGACTAAAATGAACATAGTGACGGCAGAAAGGATATTGAGTAAACCCGCTCTGGCACGAGTCGCCGTTTCATCAATTCTTAGGTCGCCTTCACCTGAAATGTCCTGCCCCATCGCCAGCAAAGGTGTTGTAAGAAAGGTATGGTATTGTTTTTGCTCTTCTGTGCGCACAGATTGATCCTCATCCCTGAACCTTTCTATTAGTCTATACCCTGAATGTAATTTTGAATTGATATACCCAAACAAGCTGAAGATCCGGAATTTCAGGTTATTTAGCTATAACCCTTTATGTTCAAAACTCGGCCAATTCTTGCTCAGCGAGCAATTTTTCGCCCAGCATTTAAGCAACTTCTTGCTCTCCACCTCCACGAGGATTCATAAGTCATTGTTTTAATTAAGATATATAGTTGGCACACCCCTTGCGTTATCTCTTTCGTTGTAATCAAAACTAACGTCTATACCTGCCTTTTTGGTCGGTATCTAATGCATAAGGACATCGCAATGCCAACTCCATGTTATATCGCCATCGAAGGCAAAACTCAGGGCAACATCACTGCTGGTGCGTTCACTGCTGACTCTGTCGGTAACATCTACGTCGAAGGCCACGAAGACCAAATGCTGGTTCAAGCCTTTGACCACATTGTAACCGTACCGACTGACCCGCAAAGCGGCCAGCCTTCAGGCCAACGCGTGCATAAGCCGTTCAAGTTCACTGTCGCACTGAACAAAGCCGTACCGCTGATGTACAACTCCCTCGCGTCTGGCGAAATGCTTCCAAAAATTGAACTGAAGTGGTACCGCACGTCTGTGGAAGGTAAACAAGAGCACTTCTTCTCGACCATTCTCACTGACGGCACCATCATCGATATCGATTGCCAAATGCCGCATTGTCAGGACGCAGGCAAGAAAGAGTTCACCCAGCTAGTGACCGTGTCTGTGGCTTACCGCAAGATTGATTGGGAACACACTGTCGCGGGTACTTCGGGTGCTGATGACTGGCGTGCGCCGATTGAAGCCTAAGGCTTCTTCGCAAGGGGCGTAAGCCCTTTGTGACCAACCCGCCTTCTGGGCGGGTTTTGTCGTCAAGCCATGACGCAGGACGACCGGATTTTATTGATGTATCAACTCTGACCACACAGGGTCTTGCTGGGATGGTTTATGGCTACGGAAAGCGGTCTCCAATTTACTCTTGCTGTTGAAGGCTTACCTGACGACACCTTTGCGGTAGTCGAATTCTCGGGAGAGTCTGCACTCTCTACGCCTTTTTTGTATCAGGTCAAACTGGCCAGTCGCAATGAATCTGTCTCTCAAGACGAGATTGTTGACCGCAATGTCACCCTCATGCTGTGGAGCAATGGCGAGCTTGAACAACGCTATCACGGCATTGTGCGCCGCTTTACTCTCGGTGACACGGGTTTCAGCCACACCCGATATGCCCTTGAGATGGTACCAGCGCTGTCTCGCTTATCACTTCGTCATAACAGCCGCATTTTCCAGCAGCAATCTGCCCCTGAAATCATGAGTATCCTATTACAAGAGATGGGTATTGATGACTATGCCTTTTCCATTTCAGGGCAACCCCAAGTCCGTGAGTATTGTGTCCAGTACCGAGAGACGGATTTGGATTTCCTTCAGCGTTTAGCGGCAGAAGAAGGTATTTTCTATTGCTTCTTGCATGACAAAGACAAGCACACGGTCCTATTTTCTGATGATACCCAGACCTTAACCGCCTCAGGGCAAGCATTCCCTTACAACGCCAATGTCGGCGGTAAGAGTGATGAAGCCTTTGTAAAAGGTTGGCAGTTTTCAGCACAAACGCGCCCTTCTTCAGCTCAGCTGAAAGATTACAGTTTTAAGAAACCGGCTTACGGTTTTTTGCACGACAGAGCTGGCACAGAAATGAGTTTCCAGCGCGGCACCTATGAACACTATGACTACCCGGGTCGCTTCAAAAGCGATGCAGCGGGCAAGCCATTTACCCAATACCGCTTAGAACACCTTCGCAGTGATGCGTTAACCGCGACAGCCTCCAGCAACATCATGCAGGTGGATGTGGGCATGGTATTTAACCTTGAGGATCACCCTGACGACACCACCAACCGTGATTGGATTGTGGTCACCCTGCATTGTGAAGGCACCCAGCCTCAAGCACTAGAAGAGCATGGCGGCGAAGGCATGACCTCGTTCCACAATACGTTTTCGGTCATTCCGGGCCATCGCCCTTGGCGCCCCTGTCCAGAAGCCAAACCCTGTGTGCATGGTCCACAAATCGCGATAGTCACTGGCCCTGCGGGCGAAGAAATTTTCTGTGATGAGCACGGGCGAGTGAAAGTGCAGTTCCCGTGGGACAGATACGGCAACAGTGATGAAGCATCAAGCTGTTGGGTGCGTGTCTCCCAAGGTTGGGCAGGCGGCCAATACGGCATGATGGCGATACCGCGCATCGGCCATGAAGTGATTGTGTCCTTCCTTGAAGGTGACCCTGACCAACCGATTATTACTGGCCGCACCTATCACGCGACCAATGTACCGCCCTACCCGCTGCCAGCAAACAAAACCCGCACGGTTATCAGAACAGAAACCCATCAGGGGGAAGGCTTTAACGAGTTGCGTTTCGAGGACCAAGCAGGACAAGAAGAAATCTACGTGCATGCCCAAAAGGACATGAACTTGCTGGTCGAAAATGACCGCAAAGACAACATCAAACATGACTTGCATTTGGATGTGGAGAACGAGCGGTTTTCGCACATCAAAGTGGATGACCACCTGACGGTGGATGGGCAGAGCAAAGAGCACGTAAAGGGTGATAAAACCATCGTCACCGACAGCTCGCTGCACATCAAAGCCGGCGACAGTTTCCTTAACGAAGCTGGCTCAGAAATCCACTTAAAGAGTGGTCACAAATCAGTGTTAGAAGCCTATACCGAAGTCACCCTAAAAGTCGGTGGCAACTTCGTGAAGATCGACCCCGCAGGCGTTCACATCGTCGGCTCCGTTATTAATATCAACTCAGGCGGAAGCGCAGGCTCTGGTTCTGGGTTTGGTGGGGCAATGCCGATTTTGCCGGGTGGGGTAACTGCACCGAAAGCGCTGGATGAAGCAGAGAAAATACTTTTTAGCGCGACTCAATATGCCACCGACCCAAAACTTATCTCATCCGATGCTTTCACGTATCTATCCATATCCGATCGCCCAATGGCAAAAATGTGCCAGAAAAGACCTGACGGTAGTTGCCCTCGTTCAGATTGTCCTTGTTTAGGGAGAAGCTAAATGGAAGTTTCACTAGAAAATTTCTTCCAAGATGGTGGTCATAGTTATTGGATAGTGGCAGATCCTGTTCGAGTGCCTGATATCAGAACATTTTTATACCAACATGAACCAAAAGCCGATGTCATTACCTTGTTGAATGGTCCCGCTTTTGAACACTTAAACGAAGTATCTCCGATAGCCTCTCCGGTTGAAGCTACGGTAGCACTCAAAGCTCGTTTAATAGAAGACGAAGTATTTTCTTCGAGCTGTATCTTTCTAAAAGCAAAAACACAAATCGAAAACGATCAACTTACCGAACACTTGCGCGCGTTGCTTACGGTCGTCGTTGAAGAATATCCGACCTACTTTAGATACTACTCATCAACTTTTTGGCACATGCATTCAAGCGATATCAGTAAGAGAGATCTTGATACTATTTTAGGTCCTTTCTCTGCCATAGCTTGGTTCGATACAACGTCATCTTTACTCTCAATTACATCAACAAAGCGTGATAACACAGAAAATGCTAAAGCAGCACTTTCTCCTCTTCGCCTTCATTCGCAAGTTTTTACGGAGTTAGTTTAACGATATGTCAGACTATAAAATCAAGGAAGGTGACTGCCTAATTCTTATTGCTCAAAAATTTGGTGTAAAAGTAAAAGATATCGCAAACCTCAATAGCGACCAGATTGAAAATGTCGATCTTATTTTTGCAGGCGACACCATCAAGCTGCCTGGTAACGAAGCCGCTCCTATTCCGCTTAAAACAGGAGAAAGAATACCTCTTCCAGATCCTCCAAAAACCAATGCTTGTGGTGATGACCTTTGTGGCTCTAGCACCCCAGAGTTCGTGGACATTCTGTATGTTCCGTCTCACCCAGAAACGAAAGATGGCGAAAAAAGGTGGTATGCCGTTACCGATGTGGCTAAAGAGGCGATCAAAAAAGAAATGTCGTTACTTGCAGAAGCCATGGTTGCAGACAATCGCGATACATCACTCCAAAATTTAAACAATCTAGGAATTCTGTCGAAATTTGAAGCTAAACCACATGAAGCATTTCTTACTGATGATGAAGGAATAAGACTTCGTCATCTGGAGTGGCTGATAAGCACAATAAATTCAGGTGCTGCAAAACTCTATGAACATGGAGGCCAAGACGGTTTCATTATTAGGGTTGCTGAGCAAGAAAATCTAGATTATGGCAAACTGCTCGGTAGACACGTATTTTGGGGGCAATTTAAACAATTTATTTTGGATTATCACTTAGGTGCTATCGCTGTACAATATTTTCTTGAGTCTACGGATTTAATCGAAGAAATCAGTGAAAAAGAGAAACAAGCTCAGCTAATGGAAAGAGCGAGATTATCAGTATTTCACGGTGTCGTAGATCACCTCAGTGAAAACATTGAAGAGTTAAAAGAAAAAGCAATTAAAAACGCAAAGACTGTAACTTCTAAAGACGGCACCAAATTCATTTGGGATAAAGAGCGTCGATATTTTACGAGTGAAAAGCAGAAAACGGTAACTGACCGAATTAAATTGATCGTCAAGCACCGTCCCAAGACTGACGTAGAGCTTGCTTTGACACCTCATGAAGAGGCACTCGCTAAACTAAATAAGTTCTGGCACGAGAATGTACATGACTCCAATGCAGCACTGAAACAACTAGCAAAAGGAAACGCTGAACCAATACCACCAGAAGCTACTTATGCTATCACTTTTACTAACGCACTAAGAGAGTTAAACAGACACGGCTATGTCATTAAGGAGCAATGTCTGACCTTTGATGAACTAGAAGGTTCATTACTCATCCATCAAGGCCCTGAGGCACTATCCGGTTCAGACAGTGCTTTCGGGAAATGGCGCGAAAATGACAACCTAATGTTTGGTGTCAAAGCTGCGGCACTTGATGAAAAAGGACTTAAAGAAGAAGCAGAATTGAGAAAGGAAATACTTCTTGAACTTCGTATGTATACAACAGATGGAGAAATCGACCAAGACAGTATCCAGCGGGCTTCTGACAATATAGCGTGGGCCTATTATCCTACAATAGCTCTTTTGCGAGTGATTGATGTTACCTTAGAAAAACACATGTCTGCGTTGGGTTCGATTCTGAATGGCAACCAAACTGTGCCCGGTATTTTCAATGAATTAATAACCATTAAAAAAATTGCCATCAACAGAATTAATAAGCTCAAGAAAGTCGCCGAGAAAAGAGCTATTTCAGGTGATATTAAAAACATACTGTTACTCGATAATATGCCGAAGAGTCTTCATCTCATCTGGGATGAAAAACAATACGCACCAACAGAAATGAAAAGAGGCATATTTAAAAATGACGCTGGTGCTGCTGACCTTCAAGCCGTCGAGTGCAGCTTATTGTCTGATGGTGAAGTCAAATGGATACGCGGTCCAAGTTGGTTAATCCCTAAATCATCCGCTAACAAATCACATTTGGGGCATGTCAAGGACATCACTGAAAGTGTCACACTAGCAGATCCGACGGTGAGTAAGGACTCGCCTGGAACCACGTTGAAAGACGCACTAAAAGACATAGGTAAAGGCTTAATTGCAGCACCAGATGCAAAAAATGATTTCGTGACGAAACCTTTAAACTTAAGTGCACAAGTGAAGGATTTTGATAAGGCTTTTTGGGAAGACAGTTACCATTGGCAAGATGGTATTGGACCAAAGGGTAAATCGTCAGCATACATAGCAAACGCGCAAGCACAGTTTTTAAGGTTAACGGTCAGCCGCACTGGAGATTTAAACTTACCGGGTAGCGAGATTAACGGCCTAAGCACTAATATGTCTCTCACAGGAGATACGTCAGCCGAAGTTAAGTTAACACTTCTTAGCGGCGAAATGTCTTTTGCCACCTATCTTCCTAAAATGGAGGGATATCATTTAGAAATCGCCTACGTAGCTCAAGCTGATAAGAGCAAAAAACCAGAAAGCAAAATGTACAATGCGGGGCATTTCAGACTCAAGCTCTCCACAAAAATTTATGGCGTTGCTGGGGCCAGTTGTATGCTATCCGGAAACCTCGCTTTCGGCCCTTCGGAAACGCAGCCAGGTCACATTGGCGTCAAAGGTAGAGCCTTCAAAGCACCTGATTACAATGCACACGTAGAAGGGGGACATACAATACGTACTCGGGACATGAACACTTCAACGATACCTCAAGGCGTATCAGCGCAAGCTGGAGCCAGC
>NZ_JAJUBC010000170.1 GCF_028683095.1 Enterovibrio gelatinilyticus
TTGCCTCGCTTTTCGTCGTTAACCTGCCTACCCATCCAATCGACCAACTCCTGATAATCCAATATACGAAGAAGAATCCCATCAGACCTTTTTAGGGATAGCCAGTCCTTCGTTATCCAGAAGTGCCGTCTCCGACAACCTGCATCAGCTGATCAGTGCGAGTGGTGATTAGACGTCCCGTCAGGGTCATCAGGAGCGTTAT
>NZ_JAJUBC010000171.1 GCF_028683095.1 Enterovibrio gelatinilyticus
TAACGACTACCTCCATGGTGGTAACGATAACGATGCCCTGTATGGCGAAGACGGTAATGACACCTTAGTTGGCGGTCATGGCAACGATCATCTAGATGGTGGGAATAACGACGACAAACTCTATGGTGAGTGGGGTAATGACCGTCTTGAAGGTGGTAACGGCAACGATGCCCTTTACGGTCAAGACGGCCACGATGTGTTA
>NZ_JAJUBC010000018.1 GCF_028683095.1 Enterovibrio gelatinilyticus
CCCCAAGAAAAAAACAATATTATCAATTGCATGCTGTTAGTGTTCCCAGACTCAAAGATACGGATTAAAGGTGAATGACTAGCCTTTAAGCCATATCCTTTGCGCATCTACCAACCGTTAATCGTCACCGACTAAAGTGCGTTTATAACATCGTGGCTATTTTGTCTGATAATCTGAAATTACTGCTATTTTCCGTGCTTTTTGTCCTCACTACTTGGATAGGCGTCACTGTGGACAACACGTTGTTTAATGGATTTGAAGTTGTATTTACGGCAGTTAGCGTGGGGTTTTTCGTTGGCTTTTGTTTGTATCAACGAAAAGACCCACTCAAGTTTTACACAAGGTTTGATGATGACAGGCGCTTTTTTAGAAGACAAAAACCGCACTTGCACGCTTGCGTGTCCCTTATTTTCGTAGGATCTCTTTCTCTCTATTCACCGACAAGTGAGCCATTTGAAGTCATTGTCCCCATAGAAGAGAAGCGTACGAGTGCATTCAGTAGAGGGCAATCGTACATATTACACTTAAAACATGAATCGTTTGGCACGCTCAGAATGGTGGTGCCAAAATCAATATGGGCAGCACATGATCAAGGCGATTTGATGCTGCTAGAAGTTCAAGAAACAGCTTTTGGTCAGCATCTTGTTACCCATTATGTGCCTTTAAATGATGTACGCTGATGAATCAGTGATGCTTATCCTCTGCAATCTCCATAAACCACGAAATCACTTTATCAACGCGCTTTGGTTGGCTGCAGGTATTCAATTTGATGATGTAAATATGATTGAAAACTGGATCAGAAACGGCTGATTGTATTTTGCACTCTTCCAATCGACCACTATCAATATATTGCTGCACACAATGACGGGGGAAAACGGACACTCCCAGCCCCCCTAACGCCATTAAAATAGCCCCTTCGATGCTATTGATTCGCCCCGCAAAATGCACAGATAAGTCGCTGACCGAGTGAAGACTAGGAAAGAAATGGCGACGCCAAAAATTAAAGTACACATCCATGCCGGGATATTCGATGTAATTGTATTCAAGAATATTGTCTTCATTAACTTCAGACACACCACAATTGGGCGCTGCCACCATGATGTATTCTTCCTGACAAAAGCTAAAATACTCTAGCCGAGGGTGATCCACTTTCTCTGTGACAAAGCCAAAATCAACCTGACTCATTAAGACTTTGTCGAAAACCTGACTGTTATGGATCAGTGTTAAATCGATCTCCAGTTTTGGGTAATCCAACCGCCGTTCAAGCAGCATCGAAAAGTGTGGCGACAACAAGCAAGATGGTGGCATGGCATAGCCGACGACGCCTTCGATTTGGCTAAAGTCACTTTGCACTTCGAGTGAAAAATCACTATTGAGGTCTTCAATATTTTTTATGTGCAGTAGGAGCTTCTTACCCGCATCCGTCATTATTGGGCACTTAGGGGTTCGGATAAACAGCTCATAACCCACTTGCTCTTCCAAGCTGCGGATGTGCTTGCTGATGTTTGCCTGTGTCATTGCCGCCATTTCAGCTGCATCATTAAAACTGCGAGATTCTGCCACCGCTTTAAATGCGCGAAAAAGCCGTGGGTCTAAATGCATCATTTTCTCTTCCTTCATATGCTTTCATATAAGAGCGCCACTGAGCATTTTGTGTGCCTCGATATACATCTAGCAATACAAAGAAGCTATATCACATCGACACCAAGCAACACCTCACCTGAGTGTAGTATTTACTCAATACACTCAGTGTCGCTAAAGAGATACATTTTCTAAATTTCGGTGCAGCCTGAAAGCGAATTGGTACCTTTGTAATCGATCCTTGTAATGAATCTTTGTATGGATTTGGCTTAGTAAGTCGGCACTCAGGGGTTATAGGGGTTATAACAAATCGGATTTGCTTTCCAACTCGCATGCTAACAATACTTGGACGTGCGTTTTTTGGATAAAACACGGAAATTAAATATGAAAACAAACCTCATCACACCGAATGGTATCCGTGTTTGGCAAGGCTATCGACGTCCAGAGTTCATTGATAATACAGAGGGATTCTTAAATAAGTTGGGGCAAATATTCATTCCCATTACCGTACAACTTATGACTCCGATGGGGCTAAGAATGTATTACCCCGCCGTCGTTTCTTCGCCTAACGTCTCTCACACTGTAAAGCTCCCAGATGAAATCGCCTTGGTTGGGTATCCTTCGCAAGAAACTTACCAGGAAGCGAGCCACCAAACCGTTGCAGGCCGAGCCTACTCCTCCCTTCATGAAACCGTTTTTAACTTTACGCCAGGCGATGTCCCGTCCAGTTTTTCCAGTTTCCCCATGGCCTATTCCAACCACACCCAATCTCAGTGGAAAACACCCTACTACTTCTCTGGCGAAGCGATCGATTGGCACGATCTGTATGTCGGCGTGATTGTGTGGACATGGCCAGAAGACGGCAAGTGTGACCCCTATCGAAGCAGCACAACAATTTTAAACGCCTGTGATAAAGCGATATCAAGTAACCATCATCTGTTCGAAGTGATCGCGGTCATGCAGGAAAATTACGGCATTATTTGGTTCGCGTCCGACGTACTGAGTTGGCCAGACACGATTATTCAAGCCCTTACTGATAATCAATGCTCAGTAGTGATGCAGGCATTTCACGACACGACAAATATTTCACCACTATTTAGTGAAGATGATAGCGGTATTCAGGTGTCTGCAGGGCAAGCACTGGATGTACGCCTGTCCTCTTGAGTGCAGTCCTTTGAGTGAGTATTCAAGCTAAAAAAGTGCGCTGCTAAATGCTCTGTTCTTCTTAAGGGCTCTGCTCTTCTTAAGGGCTGCACCCGCTAATCACCGTTCCACAATAGGTATCTCCACCAAGAGGAAAAGGAGTGAATCATGAAAGCAAGTACGCTGATAGAGGTTAAGGTAAAGCCCGACAACACACTAGAGTTGACCCCGTTACCGCAAGTTAAGATTGCGTCTCAGGATCAAACCGTGACTGCAAGTACCAGTGTCGACATTAACGAGTGTTCGTATTCCATTTTTTCGTTGCAGAATCCAAGCGTTCTCATTGTCAGCAAAACATTTGACGCAAAGTCACAATCCTACTTTTCGCATCAAATCTCTATCCCATGCGAATACCCCATTGATACTTTACATAGCTTTTATTTTGGCGGGCAACCTTGGTTGCTCTCGTATCACCAAAATTCTGACTATGTTCAGTTTTACCGTTTTGATGGCAAAACGATCACGCCCGTTACCGCCATACGTATAGGAAAAGGCTTCACGACAGTGCAGCCACTCTACTACCGAAACGATGTCTTCTTTGTTGCCTACAACAAAACGTCGGGCGACGTGGTGAAGTTCCAAATTGTCGCCCCAGCCTACTCGCCGCTCTATGCGCAACAAGTATGGTCCGCTACATGGGCTCAAGGCTGGACTCGGTTTGCTTTTTTCCGTCTTGGCGCTGAAAACTTCTTTATCAAAACCAACGAGAAGTACCTCAAAGTCAACATCGACCACTTTATGGACAGCATAGAGTTGGGCTCACATCCGGTATTGAACGAAGCTGCGTCCCCTACCATGCTAGCTCAGTCTGACGTTCAAACCTTTTATGATGCAAACCAAAACCCATTTTTCTTCACGTATCAGCCAGATGGTGTCATGACATTCAATCGCTTTGACGGTAATTGCGAAGACTGGAAGTTGGCGCTATCAACCCAGCAGGCTGAGGACGTTACGCTAATACACAACGTTCAGCTCAGCAGCCGAACGTTGATCCTGCTACTCCAAAACTGAACCATCCATAAACTCCAATAGGGAGATAACACAGTGAACCGTTTTGACGACATCGACATAAGCTCCCCCCAATTGCTCGCGACAACAACCCACTCGCTGCCCCTGCCGGTCATTGACTGGCATACCATTAGCCATGAAGCGCCTGTGCCACTCTCTATTGAAGATGGCAAACTCCCACACGCCGACTTTATCTTGATGACTTGGACATCCGCAGAGTGGTCAGCGCTGGATCACGTCATGCTGAACAGCGCTAAACCGCGCTATCCGGAAGACATTGATTGGCGAAACAACTGGCATAGCTACACGGATAGTCAAGAAATTACACCGTATTGCGAAAACCCTGAGATCGACCCTCTTTTTTATTTCCAATTGGTAGGGATTGGCAGCACAAACGGTCACCAACAACGCGTGCTGTTGGTTAAATCTCAGGTTCATCTCGCCCACCCTCCTTGGATTTCAGGTTTGGAGGCTGCCATCGGCATACTGCTGAAAAATGTGGGCGCAAAGTACATTCTTTCGACTGGTACCGCTGGCGGGGGAGCCATCACAGACATGCTGGGCGCAGCAATTGTGACCAACAAAGCCCATATCCTGTTGGCGAAACCAGAAAATGAAGATTGCGGTTACAACCACCAAACTTTCACATGCAATAGCTGGTTTCCCTCAGAGAGTTTGTACCAAGCAACGCAGAATGCTTTGATGTTTTCAATGGACAAAGTGTGGAACGATTCGACCATCAACGAAGCGATCAACGAGCTGAATCAATCTTCTCAAAACGATCAAACTGCTGAGACCAAACCCTACACATATGATGATTTGATCAATGCACCGCTTAATCCGGAAAACCTTCAGCAAGCACAGATAAAGGTATGTAAAGACCAAGCGTTGTTGACCACTGACTTTTATTTCATTGAAGGGAAAGAGCCGAGCAAACCCTATTGTTTTTTGGAAATGGATGACGCAGTGATAGCGCACCAAGCTGAGCAAGCAGGCATCAGTTATGCGTTTATTCGAAATGTTTCTGATCCTATCGTTGTGACCCACACGGCTTCAGGCCTACCAATATCGGATGTTGTTCGTGGTAATTGGTCTGGCATCATTTATAAGCGCTGTGGCTTTTACAGCAGTTTTAACAGCGTGATGATGAGTTGGGCCGCGATTGCCGGTGAACAAACCAATATACTCAAACAACCTGAAAATGCAGGATTCAGCGAGGTTTACTGACGTAACGCAAACGACGTTTAACCCAAAGGATTAAACGTCGTTTGATAACTCGACATTCGGATTAGGGGTACTTAGTTAGTTTGCCCGCAATTTTACTCGCTTTTCCTGATAACAAGCAGTGCTCCGAATTTCCTTTTATTGGATCTTTCACCACCTTTGCACCGACCCCGTTTAACCCCGCCACGGTTGAAACACAATATTGGCTATATCCGCCAATACCCGTCAGGTAATTGGAGTAGACGCTTTTATTGCTCGTATTTGTCGTGCAGTTAACACTCAAACCAGAGATGGTATCGCCATCGCTAGATACATGAACACCACTCCCGTTTTTAAACGCTGTTGCTGAACATTGCCCAGCCCGAATCACCAATCCCGTTTTCAAGGACGGATTCGCACCGAGCACCATATTTTCAACGTCACTTTCCTGTTTGATACAACCCGAAACCACCAGGGCAAAAACAGGTGCGACAAAAATGAGTAGATTTGAAGTACAAGAACGTTTCATATCAGCCTCCCATCACGCTAGCGGACGAGTGTTTTGCTTCATGGTTTAGTCGCTTTAGTTCCGCGAACCCTTCCACCGCTTTGCTCAATTGTGGTTTGCTACTAGGGTCCAAACTAAAACTCAATTCGCAACAAGGACATGAGAATGCAGTGCCTGACAACAACATGCTGACATCAAAGGAGATGCTAGTGCGGCAATCAGGGCAAGGTAATTGGCTTTTCATCGATGATGCTCCTATGAAGAAAAAGCCCGGCTGACAAAAGAGCGTAATACTCGGTCCGGAGGTCAGCCGGGGGATAAAATCACACAGTGAATTCAATTAAATAAAGACGAGATTACGACGATTTTTCTGCTGGTTTTGCTGAACCCAGCGTGATAGGACTGATACTATTGGTGAATGCTTGAATTATGGTTGTGACGCCTTGAGGCAGCGAAAGCTGTCCTGCATGAACGCTCACTGTGTATTTTGCGTTGTTGCTCTTTTGGTAGGATGACTTTTGGGCAGAAGCAGACTGACTGTCATGACTGATGCTGCCTTTCACTTCCACAGACCACCATCCCTCACCCAGTTTGGCGGAGAAACTGCCTTGTTCACTGGTTTTACTGGACGTTGATTGAGACGATTCGTCTGAGTAGCTCGATTTCACTTCCATCTCAAAATCGACCTGCACATTATCGACACCTAAAGAGTTAAGCGGAACAATTGTCAAAAGAGGCACATCGAATTGGGTAGTGACTTCTGTTACGTTAACTTCCGGCGGTTCTCCCTCTTTCGCTTCACCTTCGGAGATCACTCCTCGAGTAATTTGCATTGTCACCATAATGGGTTCAAGCGAGTCATTACCTTTGCCATCGGTATCGGATTTCTTATTGAAACAAGTGTCCAACATGAACTTGGTTTGGGTTACGGCCATCATGCTATTGGCTTGTGCCGCGGCATTGAGTGGGCCACCGATTAATGAACGCATTGGCAATCCTGCGAATTGCTGCGCCATGGAGACTAGTGCTGGTCCTGTGCTGACGTCTGGCATGATATTTCTCCTGATTGATGATATTTACAAAATGAAGCCCTTCCCCATTTAACCGGGGATCTGCGCTCTTAGTGCTCTTTCATAGCCTTCAATTAATTTCTTCAGGCCTTCAGGCGGCTCATCGGCGTTAATGGTAATTTCCAACTCAGCCGTGGGACTTTTATTCTCTCCCGATTTAAATAAACCACCTTTGTTATTTCCAGAGAATGAAACATCAAGCCCATTATCTTCATTCACATTCACTTCCAAATTCGTTTTAAATTTCACCTCACTCACTCGAGGGCTAGCCAAAGGAACAAGAGTGAGCAAGGGAACATCGACACTAATTGTCTGAATGCCATCAGATGTTTCTGTCGGATATTCGATGGTGACATATTTAGGGCGATAGACATTTTTATTATTACTTTCAGAGCCTTCAATATCACCAACCCTTCCTGAATCCTCGCTTGGTACCGCGTCAAAGAAACGATTCATCAACTCTTGGTTTTCGTTTTGTAGAGCCTGATTGGCTTTAGTCACGCTCAGATGAACGGCTGAAACCAAAGAGTTTAAATTAATCATGATTGTTCCTTTATGTAATTCGACACTGTTAGTTTTGAATTTAAATCTAATTAACACAAATCGGATTTGGAATGGCGGGTATAACAGGTTAGAAACTCAACGGTAAGGCGATGAAATATAGAATGATACCCAAGCACATCTCTAAAAATTATCATTGGTCAGCATGAGAAATAAACAGCAAGAGAATACGTTTTGGAACATGCCGAAACACATCCGAGAAACAGCGTATAACAACATTAAACCGCACTCAGCTTGAACTATATTTAGCGTATGGCGTCTGGCAATTTTGGTTGGATAATAATAATGATAGTTGCCATGTGAGATCAGAACAGCTCTAGTCGTAGCATCTAGGTTGGATTCACATATAAATATGTGACTGGAATCTGTTTTTTATAATACCCCGCACAAATTGCGCACTATAAACTAAACTATACCCAAGAGGCGCAGACCCGCTTTGTCATTGATTTATTACATAAATATATTTATTTCCAGCCAATAGAAAGCCACTTAGTGGTGGGTGGGCAGAGCAAGATAATGCTTGTAATAGAACACAGTCACGCATCAAGTGAAAATATAAAAGGAGAATACAGTTGAGCATTCGGTTTAAACTCACACTCTTGTTATCGTTTTTATTTATAACTGCAATAGCAAACTCCGCATTTATTTTCAGGTTAGAAAATCTTGGAGAGGAAAAATTAAACTGGGTTGTACACACTCACGATGTGCTGGATCAAACACACGACCTGCTGAGCGCAATGAAAGATGTGGAAACTGGCCAGCGTGGTTACCTTCTCACGTCTAATCTCTCTTATTTGGAGCCGTATCATAACGGAATATCACAGGTAAAAGAAAACCTAGAGTCACTCAAATCGCTAACGACAAGTAACCCTGAACAACAGAAAATTTTGGATCTTGTTTCAAAAGATATCTCCTCAAAATTCAAAGAGATGGAACAGACCATCAAGTTGGCACAGAGCAATGAAAAAGACAAAGCTATTGCTCTTGTCAATCAGGATATTGGTAAACAATACATGGACAACATTCGTCGCAATCTCCATGAGTTCACCAAAACAGAGCAAATCTTTCTAGAGCAAAGAAAAGGTGACTTCAGAGAGAACAGAGCACAGATAACAACATTGGTCACAGTAGAAATATCATTTTTTGTCGGCCTTGCCATATTTACCCTCTTGTTTCTACAGCGTAACTTCTTCGTACCTTTACAGTTACTCGTTGCCAGCACTCAACTTGTTGAAAGAGGCAAACGCCTAGAGGTGAAAAACATTGTTGAAAATAACGAAATGGGCCACCTGCTCACAACTTTCTTTAGCATGAGCGAAAAGGTACATCACAGAGAAAAAACGCTTGAATACAAAGCGCACCATGACGAGTTAACTGGCTTAAAAAATCGTTTGTCTATCTATGATGAACTCGACTCATCCATTGGCGATGCAAAAAGATATGGAGATAAACTGGCCGTTCTCTTCTTAGATCTGAACCTATTCAAACACATCAACGATACATTGGGTCACGATGTCGGTGATGAAGTGCTAAAAATAACCGCAGACCGACTAAACGATTCAGTGCGCTCAAGCGATTCGGTATTCCGTCTCGGTGGCGATGAGTTTGTTGTGATCGTTCGAAATATCAAAAGTGCCAAAGATGCCGAAGGCGTTATCCAAAATATCCTCAGTGCATTTGAACCCCCAGCAATGATTAACGGTAACGCAATAGATATATCAACCAGCATTGGTGTAGCCGTTTCTCCTGACAACACAACAGATAGTGATGAATTGGTTAAGTACGCTGATGTCGCCATGTACGCAGCAAAACAAGACAAAAGCACACATTTCAAATCATTTCGTGAAGACATGCTGAACAAAAAGGACGATGTTGCCTAGCGTCGCCACCTCCGATGTCACTTTCTTCAATCGGTGTGACATCAGGCTGCGTTGAACTCCTGATCGACAAAGCCCCCTCGTTCGGGGGTTATGCCCAAACGACTTGAAGATGTGAGATATTGGTTGTCTGGGTATGTCGCTTTGGCCTGGTCAAACCGTATGCCAGTCTATTAACAGGTCAACAAACTTGAGAGAAGGTATATGCCATCTCAAAATACTGACACGTTGCATTTTTTTCATCTCATACTGTAAATGAATATGATATTTCAACTATCACTGACTCGCAGTGGGGATAATTCCGCCTAGAATCATTTTTTCAGACAATAAGATACAGAAAACCCTTCATTTATGAGTGGTTTTTGTCTTATTGGCGGCCAATGGTGTCTTTAATGAGAAAATGCATTTACACACATAACATTTCCTTTCTCGCCAGTATCGATAAGTCGTAAACTCAGAAATAAATGGCAAAAACAACCCGTTAATTATCATGCAATAAATTAGGAACCCATCATTCCAGTCATGTGGGATTCCGATACTCAAGGATTAGAGGCACTGCTATGAGGCTATTAAATCAAGTTCTTACTGCCGCTATCACCTTGTTCATTTTTCTCTTTTCTCTTCACATTTCCGCAAAAACCTTCTATCAATTTGAACCAGCAACAGAAGAAGAAAAACAGGCTAGGATACTCTTTGAGCCACTCGTGAAAGACATGATCGAGTTACTCAACAGCGAAGTGCCGATAAAACAAGATGTCACCATTGTCATTGGTGGTGATGATGGCCCACTGTTTGACCCTCAAGAAAACAAGATTTACTTCCCCTATTCATTCTTTTTCTTCATTTCTGATACCTTCGAAAACGAAGAGCTCGCAATCGAGGAAACCACTTTCGACGAAACGGTAATGAACATATTCGTGCATGTCTTGCTCCACGAATATGCTCATGCATACTTCGCAAATTGGGATGTCCCCCTGTTGGGGAAAGAAGAAGATGCTGCAGACGTATTCGCAACACTTTTCATGCTTAATGTCTTTGACGACCCTGACATGGCATATATTGCTGTCGATTTTTACGCATTGTTAGACACAAAAACAGAGACGATAGCGGATCTCGACCTTTGGGGTGAGCACAGCTTGGATTATCAACGATACACCCAGTCACTCTGTCTGATTTACGGTAGCGATCCAGAGAAGTACACCTTCATTATGGATAAAGAACTAAAAGGCATTGAACGCGATACATTCTGTATCGAAGAGTTTCACCTCAAAAATTACAATCTCGGCAAAATCATTCTCAGCAATCAGTGAAGTCTCACCTAAGAGCTGACGCTCTTTGTGTATTCCTCTCAAAGTAAAGGAGGCGAACCCTATGCCTAGTTATTTAGCGAACAAGTGGTGTTTATTTGTTTGTTTATTGTCTCTTCTTTCTTTTTTTCCTTTATTCGCATTCAGCGAAGAATCCACTGTTCCGCCTTCTGAATCGCATCCAATCATCACTGAAATTGAAACCCTACAACAGCAACTACTTGATACACTAGATGCAGAAGAAGCACTGGCAGGTGAGGAACAGATAAAAAAGTATTTAGACGCGAATGCGGTCAATGAAAAACTAAGAGATGCAATTGAGAAAGCAATCACTTTAGAGCTAGCAGACAAACAGATTTTGCTTGATGCAATCGCCTTCCAGCAAGCAGATTCAGCAGACGCTTTTGCCGAAGCGCCCTCACTCCTCAACGAAATTGCAGACGACCTTTACGCCGCAGAAAGCCAAGATAAGCTTTCTTTTCTCGGCGAGTACAACGAAATTTTGACCTTATTCGATAGTATTTTTGTCGACACATCGGAAAATATCATCTGGTTACAACGACTCGGTGAAGACACAGCTCAAGAAACATTGGCGTTCAATCAAGTTTTGCTAAAACGTTTAAATAGCATTACAACAACGCTTAAATTTCTTGAACAGGAAAGAAGAATCTATGACGTAAAATTCGATGTCGCACCAGACAAAGAAAAGAGCTTAATCGAAGTCGAGAAAGTGATCTTGACGTATCGAGTAGAAATGCTCGCAAAAAGCCTCAATAAAATAATTAAGGTGGCAGACAAACAACACATCGACACCACCGCGTTTCGCGTTTTTCACTTCGAAACCACAAGAGAAATCACCAAAGAGCTTTTCTCTATCTCTGTAATCAAAGTCATCTTCCAGCACTCACTCGACGCGATCTCAGAGTTTTTTACCGAACACCTAGCCAAACTTTTCATTCAAATATTAATAATCGTCTTCATCGTCGTTCTAACGTACTACTTGTCACTGATTGCTAAACGATCCATGACAAAGTTGGTTGCCTCAGACAACATCGACATACCTCAACTGATGAAAGATTTCCTCGTATCGATGACCGGAAGACTTATCTTCCTGATTGGTTTTGTCGTGGCATTGTCTCAATTAGGAATAGATTTTCTGCCCATTCTCACAGGGTTTGGTATTGCGGGCGTGATTGTAGGGTTTGCATTACAAGATACACTGTCTAACTTCGCTTCAGGCATGATGTTATTGATTTATCGCCCCTTCGATGTCGGTGATTTTGTCTCTGCGGGAGGTGTTGAAGGGAAAGTGGGCCACATGAGTTTGGTAAATACGACTATCCGCACATTTGACAACCAAATCATCATTATTCCCAACAACAGCATCTGGGGAAACGTCATCAAGAACATGACACATGAACGTGTTAGACGTGTCGACATGACATTCAATGCAGGCTATGGCGACTCATCTGCTTTCGTTAAGCAAACCCTACAAGACATTGTGGACAATCACCCATCAATACTCCGGTCACCTAAGGCCATCATCAAACTAGAAAAGCTCGGCGCATCTTCTGTCGAATTCATTGTCAGACCATGGGTAAAAACCGATGACTACTGGGATGTTCTTTGGGATATCACGTGGGAGGTAAAAGAAGAGTTTGAGAAAAAAGGCATTACTATCCCCTATCCTCAACACGATGTTCACCTTCACAAATCGACAGAGTAGAAAGCGTCGTCAACAAAACTACACAGTAATTTCTCTGACAAACGGGCAGCAAACTGCCCGTTTTGATTTGCACCTCTCGTGCTACCCATTGACTTCATTTTGTGAAGTCATACAGTGCGATCAGTCTTTGTCCAATAAATAGTACAGACCTACACCCTCTGCTTTCGTCAAATAGAATGAGTGGTAAACATAACAAGAATTGTCAGTCACGATTTCCAGCATTTATTTTCGCGTCTTCAGCTTCCCATCTCGCGCAGCGCGGAACTCGTCACATGGAGAAAGGTATGTCCAACGAAAACGAAGGTTCAACAGAAACACATTCAACGTCAGTGAGCACGACAAGCGCATCGTTCAACGAGATCATCGGAACAATTCAACCTGACACCTTAGAAGGAACAGAGGGAAACGATCGCATTCTTGCCTTAGGGGGCAATGACAAGCTCTATGGATACGGAGGAGATGACGAGCTATATGGAGGAAATCGGCGAGATTACCTGTATGGCGGCGACGGCAATGACAAGCTCTATGGCGATGACGAAAACTCCCCCTCCGACGTTTATAACTACGGCGATTCTCTTTACGGCGGCAATGGCAACGATGAGCTGTATGGCTACTATGGCAATGACAGACTCTATGGCGAAGCTGGCGACGATACCCTCTATGGTGGTACAGAAACCGACTACCTGCACGGCGGTGAAGACAACGACACGCTTTATGGTGAAGAAGGAAGCGACGACCTCTATGGAAATGAAGGCGATGACATCCTGCACGGCGGCGGCGGTTATGACGATATGTACGGCGGCGAAGGCGCAGATGAATTACATGGCGGTTCCGATGGCGATTTATTGGAAGGAGGCGACGGCGATGATTCTTTATGGGGTGATGATGGAAATGATTCACTTTTAGGCGAAGCGGGTAATGATCATCTCGATGGAGGCACAGGAAATGACCGCCTCCAAGGTGGAACCGGAAACGATACGCTCTACGGCGGCGACGGTAACGACAGATTGCTTGGCGAAGACGGGAACGATTCACTCTTTGGTGGCAATGGCACTGATAGGCTCTATGGCGGCAAAGGAAATGACAGTCTTGATGGGCAAGGCGGGGATAACGTGCTTTTTGGTGACCAAGGCAATGATATTCTCTATGCGAGCAAAGGCACGAACATATTGATTGGAGGCTCTGGCGACGATCTCGCTTATGGCTCGTCAGGTCAAGATACCATCAGCGAAACTGAACTCGCCATCGGTGGTGGCGGTAATGACATCATCTCAACAAACTCAGAATCGGCAGACATTGGGATTGGTGGCACGGGTAATGACTGGCTTGAAGGTCATGGCAATGACCAACTTCGCGGCGGCAGTGGCGACGATGTCCTGATCAGCTTGGGAGGTGACGACACACTGCGCGGCGGCGCTGGTAACGATGTCTTACAAGCAGATGGCTCCGTTGGGGGCAACTCCCGCCTTTATGGTGGTACAGGCAATGATTACCTTTCAGGAAACAGCGGTGATCAGCTTATGTTTGGTGGCAGCGGCGCCGATACGTTTCATTTCGGCCATTCTCTCTTTCGCGCCGACCAAACAACCACAACGCAAACCCCTGTCATCGGCGATGATCGAATTGTCGATTTTGAGCTAGGTGTCGATACCATCAGCATTCATACCCGCCTAGCGCAAAGTATGGATGATCTTGCCATTGAGCAATATGGCGCCACAACACGCATTACCCTGAGTGACGGTTCAACCATCACCCTAAACAATACCGACGCCACTGACCTTAGTGCTTCTGCATTCGCCTTTACAGCCACTGCGACTTACAGCGATCTGCTCGCGGGTTGGCAAACTCACTTGGAAGAAAACTGGCACTACGCCACCGCAAACAAACAAGATATTTCATTGGGTCATAGCCAAGGGGAAAAGCTGTTCGGTAACCATCAGGACAATCGTTTATCGAGCGGCACCCATAGTAGCGAATACTTGGATGGGGGCGCAGGCAACGATTATTTAGTGTCCACAGGCGGAAACGACATACTCGTAGGTGGTGAAGGAAATGATGCCTTTGTCATCTCAGAAAGGTTCGGCATCGAAAAATATGGCGATTCGCATGACACACAAATTACGCAAGTCGAAGATTATTCTGCTGGCGTAGACACGCTAACGATCAACTTCTATTCGTTTGACCGAAAAGGCATCGATCTGTCTACCATCACGCCTGAGCAAGTCGGCTCTTCGACTGTGTTTACATTTAGTGATTATTTCCAGGTCGTACTGAAAAACACCGATATTTCCTCTATCTCAAACGAGCAAATCTCTTTCGGCATAATCGGCAATTCCGGGAGCGAGGAGATTTTAGGAAACGATGCAGCTAACGAAATAGAGGCGCGCGATGGCCAGGACACGATTCATGGCTACGGTGGTGATGACATTATCGATGGCGGACGTGGAAATGACACGGTTTTTGGTGGTGCAGGTAACGACCAAATATGGGGCAACTCAGGCAGCGATAAGCTCTATGGTGGCGATGGCGATGACAAGATCTACGATACCGGAGGTGGCTACAACGAACTCGACGGTGGTGCAGGTAACGACCTTCTTGTGACAAAACAAGGAAATCACACCCTAACAGGAGGAGATGGTGAAGATACGTTTGAAATTGGAGCCTACAACTACGCTGACCAAAACATCATTTACGACGCCACCATCACTGACTTTCAAGCAGGTAGCGACACCATCAATATGACGCACGTGCTAGACAATACCACGCTTTCCAGATACCTGGATGACGAAGGCATTTTCCGAGCAAGTAGTTTTCTCGAGCAAGTGGGTGATGAGGTCTTACTAGACGCTTCGCAGAACGTGACAGTGACCCTCGAGAACATCGACCTGGCGGATATTTCTGGTGACCAATTCAACTTTTCACTCGTCGGACGAAACAGCGCCAATCACATCATCGGTTGGGATGGTAACGACACACTCATGGGCCGTAGCGGCAATGATACGTTGGAAGGAGGCAAGGGCAATGATTGGCTTCAAGGCGACGCTGGCGAAGATACGCTCACTGGCGGTGAAGGTGCCGATACTTTCGTGGTGAGTGACGAACGAGCCAACTACACCAGCGGCGTAGAAACCGACATCATCACCGATTTCGTCATCGGCGAAGACAAAATCGCGTTTGATGATTACTTCCACAAACAAATGGACTTCAATGACTTCATCATCACCCAACAAGGAGGTGACACTCTGGTGCAGATGTTCCGCGAATACACCGTTTGGGACGAATTAGTAACAGCTGACCACGTCAACGTGCTTCTCAAAGGGATAGACGCCACTGACGTTAGTGCCAATGACTTTGAATTCTTTTACTCAGCCTGATCGTCTCTCTAATATGACAACAATCCCCTGCTATAGGGGATTGGAGTTATATCGCCATCCATTTTAGAGAACACTGAATGTTAAAACCCGATAAATGAGACACGCCCTTTTAGCGTATGGCATACGCTTAGTATAACGCCCGCAGCTTTGGACTTTTAGGTGTTAGCCTTTCAACCAAAACCACATTCGAAACCGCAATCGAAACAACACGGTCGTGAGACCACGAAACCTGCGATAATCGCAGGGAGTCACTCTTCGCGTTCACTTTCTTATCAAACACAAGATATTCGCCCCCTAACGCCGAAACAACGCCCTATCATTAGAAGCAGGTCACTACCGAATTCGCCCAGAACGTCTGCGGCATCACCTCGTTTTTTGGGTCAGGGGAACACTAAGTATGACTATGAACACCAAGCTGATCAGATAGCTCAGACCACTCATCAAATGGCACCCATCTGCAAGCCAAGCGACAGCCATACCCACTACCCGACTGAACCAAGGCGTCGTCAAATGTCTGTAGGGTCATTAACGTCTGGTGGTATTGAAATTCCCCCAACAACAAAAAACTTCTATGAGTCTCGTATGGGGAAAGACCTAAGCAGCGTGAAAATTCATCGTGACCACACGTCAGATCTCACCACTCGCGCCTTGGGCGCACAGGCCTTTGCGATTGAAAACCACATTTGGCTAGGCTCGCGAGTGAATACTCAGCCGAATGTCACCCTTGCCCACGAACTTTCTCACGTACTGCAATGGCAAGCTGGCGCTCCGCCAACCCTTCGAGCGGATATTTTCGACAAATCACTCACACAGCAACTCTTACCGTCCGACTTTGAAGGGCTGAACGTCGATACTGTCGAGCGATTGGTAGAGGCACTGGTTGTGTACATAGAGAACTTTCCAGAGGGCTCGGTCGATCGCGATGCATTACAAGAAAACCTAAACACGGCATCAGAAGCATTGGCAAGAATGACGACCTCAGAGCCCGAGCCAGAACCCACACCACAAGAGCGCAGAGCGAGAAGAAGACGACTAGAAACACCGAACCCTGAAACCATGCGGCGAGATATTCAGCGCATCATGGATTTGGTTCAGGAAACACACGTGAGCGATACAGAGGAAACCGTCATTCTGATGACGATTGAACGCTATGCCACATCGCGTTATCGATTCGAATTGTTTCTCCGTGCCCTAGACAATCGTCACTACTTTGCCGGTGCGTTTGGTGGCTACAAGTTTCGCAGTGGTATTACCGCCGTGATCCATGAGCTTGAAGGTTCTCGAGGACGACGCTTTCGTTATCTTCTTCGTAACCGTACCCGAAACTATCGCGATTTCGAGGCTCCCGAGGAATTAACCTTCGGACAAAGCTTCTGGACAGATTTGTCCGAAGGTCAAATTCGCGATCAGATTTTCGCCTACTTCCATGGAATGGGACAGGCCGGTGTCGCGATGGCTGAATCCATGATTAATCTTGTGAGAGACCCTGTCGGCTTTATTCGTGGCATTGGTGAATTGCCTCAAACCATTGCGTCATTCTGGCGGAATCGACGTCAGATCTTAAACACCTTTATGGCTGCTTCACCGGAAGAACAAGCAAGGTACATCGGACGGCTGTTTGGTGAGGCTGAAATTTTCATCGCTACAATGGGAGCAGGCGGAGCCGCTGCCCCTGCAAGAGCATCGAGCGTATTAGCCCCTCTCCCTGCACGTGCTGTAGTAGCCTCAGGCCGAGGCGCAGCCGCAATGAGTGGAGGCGGAGCCATAGCGTTAGATCTGGGTCGATTAGGGCCATTCGCTCAACAAAGTGCACAAATGGCCGCACACTCAGCACAACTTGGCAGCGGTAATCGTGCAGCGCGAGAAGTGGCAGAGGAAGCTGGATCGTCATCCAGTACATCAGGATCATCATCAACACGCAGAAGAAGAACCACTGAGCCAGAAACACCGCCCGAACTCACCCGTGATGAGGCAAGGCGTCTTGAAATATTGGAAGAATTTGCCGACGCGCAGTCTGGTCATCGTCGCCCCGACGTTGTACCTGAAGGCACGAATGCAGTAGGTCCCGGTCGAACAACGATCCCGAGAACTGCAGTACGAGGTGATGCCAATCTGCTTGCTAGAAATCTAGAGCGGACAATGGGAACTAGGCCACCTGGGCATCATGCCCACCACATAATCCCGAAGAGAATGCAGCAAGCACAACCAGCAAGGGACATTCTAGAACGGTTTAATATTAGTATTAACTCTGAGAGAAACGGTGTTTGGCTTTCCGATGTATTTGAAACGCGCAATATCAATACAGGACAAATTCATTCAAAAATTCACACAGCTCGGCATATTCGATGGGTGAATGAACAACTCATTCAAGCCGCTCACGGAGGAAGAGCCGAAGTCTTAGAAACCTTAGCAAGTATCCGAAGTCAGATTCTAAATGGAAATGTACCGCTATAACCTTCCGGTAAGCGGTCAACGCCGAACAAGCGTCAATATGCGACATCACGCCTCCCATCCCCCCTTTCCCCGATAAGCAAAACACTCTCTTCGTCGCATTTTTAGGCATGGAAAGCAGACCGTCAAACTCAGTACGCTAAAACGATAGTTACCGCTAGAGAGATGAGCACATACTTCAATTGAGAGTCTGTTAATGAAGATACTGGGAAGAACAACGTCAAAGACCGGCGTACCAGAAGTGGATAATGAGTGATTTTAGTGAGCTGGAAGGCCGAGAAGACTATTGATTTGTAGTATCACACCACCCCCATCTAGGCATGAATTTAAGACGGAGAGAAAATGGAATTGATTCAATTACAAACCACGGATGACCTATATCAAGATGCCTTAGCGCTCCGTTATGACCTTTTCTTCCGTGAGCCGAAACTACCTCGAAGCATCCTCTTCGATTCGCTCGAAGCGCAAAGCTTTCACTTGGCGATGACGAATGAAGAAGGTTTACTTGCCTACGGTCGATTAAGTGAAGAGCAACCCCATGCATTTAAAATATCTCAAATGGTGGTTCGCCCTGACATGCAAGGCAAAGGCTTGGGTTCTGCAGTGCTGAATGAGCTCATACAGTTAGCCGCGAAACACAACGCAAAAGAAATCAGTCTCAACGCGCGATTGCATGCGGTGCCGATGTACGAGAAATATGGGTTCGAAACAATTGGGGACACTTTCATCGCAGCCAGTACAGGGGTTCCGCATACAAAAATGCTAAAGCACTGCTAGTTTTCGGCGATACGAATAAACCTTATCCCCAAGTAGCGTAAACCAAGTAACTGAAGATGTGGCGCTGTGTCAAAGAGGAATGAATGGAAATCAGAATACGACAAGCGCAGTTAACAGACGCTAAAGCCATTGCTTTAATACATGTTAACTCATGGAAAACTGCGTTTTCGGGCTTGATGCCTGACGCATATATCCGCGGCTATACAGAAGAAACAAGAACCGATGAATGGCGACACATACTGGAAAGCCAGAAAGAAAACGTCTTCGTTGCAGAAGCAAACAATCAAGTCGTGGGTTTCTTGTCATACAGCCAAAGTAAAACAGACAAGCACACTTTCGGTCTCAGCAAGCTCTACCTTTGTCCCAGCATCTACGGCAAACGCGTCGGTTCTTTGTTGATGGAGACTCTTGAAGACGTGGCGAAAGCCTCAAATATTCAAAACATTACGCTTTACGTCTTGGACAAAAATGACGCGGCAATATCCTTCTACACTAAGCACGGGTTCACCTTTGGTTCGGATTTTCTTTCAGGAGAATTCAATGGTGAAACCATCATTGATGTCCTGATGGAAAAACAACTTTGACCAACGGTTAGCGGCGACGACAAACAATAAAGGAATAACGTAAATGGCAAGACTCATTTTAGTGTGCGGCCCCACCGGAGCAGGGAAAACAACGTACTCAATTGGCCTTTGCAAAGACATCGGTGCCGTGAAGTTTTCGATTGATCCATGGATGCAAACTTTGTTCTCCAAAGATATGACGTCACTGAATTACGCTTGGATGATTGAGCGAGTTAACCGATGCTACGACCAGATTTGGGAAGTCAGTAAACAAATATTGGCGCTAGACGGAAACGTACTGTTGGATTTAGGTTTTACTGCCAAATCGCAAAGAGAGATTTTCGTGAAAAAAGCCCAAGCACTGAATATCGATGCTGAAGTCCATTATTTGGATGCGCCTACAGACGTCCGTAAAACTCGCGTCAATAAACGCAATATGGAAAAAGACCCCGCAGTTTATTCATTTGAAGTGACCGACATGATGTTCAACTTTATGGAACCGAGGTTTGAAGTGCCAGACAGTGAAGAACTCAAGCATGGCCTAACGGTCAATGTGTCATCTCAGTAATTGTCGAATTGCCCATGGGGCTTACTGGCAAAACCGGCCAGAAAGCCCTGATCACTCATTCGGTTTGGGGGGGCTTTATATCGCACCGCGAAAATCGAACAACTCATAATGCGTATTGTTCTTTGGCATTCCTAACGCTTCTAGTCCTTCTTGCATCATTTTTCGCACTTCTGGGTTACCACAAAAGTACAGTTCTGCACGTTCAACGTTCCCGTTTAGATCATCAGCAATTCGATCCGGCGTAATACGCCCCTCTGCCGAGAAGATGACCTTCAGCGACACAGTTGGAAGATTCTCAGTTAACTGCTGCAGTTCCTCAGCAAAAATGGCGGCATCTGCATTTTTCACCAAGTAATACAGCACCACATTTGGACAAGATGTTGAACGAGATAAACTGGTTTCATTAAGCTCTTGGAGCCAGGCGACGAAAGGCGTGATACCTATTCCTGACCCCATCCAAACTTGCGGAGAAGGCTGACGATTCAGTTTGAAGCGCCCATAAGGTAAATCAAGGCGTAACATGTCGCCGTTGCTCAAATGATCGAACAAGGTTTTGGTGTAATCCCCAAGCCCTGCAACCGAAAAACGAGGAATGCCTTGGTGGTCGCTACTCGCGATAGTAAACGGATGCGGTTCACCGCCTATTTTCTGGTGGTGAAGCACCGAGATAAAGGCAAACTGCCCTGCATTCCATGACGGTCGGCCTTGAATGGGTTTGGCTTCAAAGCTCACAACACCGTTTTCTTTTTTAACGTTCTGCACCTTAGCGAGATGATGTTTACTTGTCGACTTGCTGAAAGCGTAATACCACCACGCCACAAACCCCACGATCGACGTGAGATTCATTGCGATGCCTGCTGGAGAGAACAATTGAAAAGGACGTATCGCAAACAGATAGTGAAAAACAGAAATAAAGAACACCAAACCCATCAGGCGATGACTCCATTTCCATAAGTGGTAAGGCAAAATCCGCATGAAACTGATAACCACCAATCCGAGCAATAACCAGGTCGCCCATTCTCCTGTATCAGAGCCAATTTCCATCAAACTTGAATCGTCACGTGGCGCGTTAGACTGCGGCACCAACCACCAATGCATAAAGATAGAGAATACTGCCCACATTCCAGCCCATCGATGGACTTTGTAAACGCGATCTAACCCTCTGAAAATGGTCTCAAGGATCTCCAGCCGGGTCGAAAGCACAAAAGCCAATGCCATTGCTACCAGAGCATTTGCAGCAAAAAACGCCGCCACCCAACGTTGTAAGGTCAACTCTTCGGGCAGCAAGCTTCCTATGAAAACAAAACAGCCCAACACCAATGCAATAGCGGTGATGTTTTTCTTGTTCTCTAGCAGTCGTTTCAACTTTTCATTCATCATTTCAGTCCGCATTCGTCTCTTTGCGCTTCGCTTCGCTTTGCTTCGTGTCACTGAACATGCCTGTCCAAATACCCAAACAAACTAAAAACGCATACTTGATGTGCAGGTTACCCGTTGAAATTGAAGCAACCATATGAAAATAGGCGTATTGAGATGAAATTTGCATGAAGTACAAGAAATGAAACATACCTTAGTTAACGCCAATTTCAACAACACGTACATAGATAATCTCGTTCCTTGTTAATGTTACTGATGATCATATTATTGGCTGAAAAAGGTTGTTATTGTGGGACTGAGACGTAATGATGAAGGCTCTTTCATTCACCCGCATTTCCCATGGCAGTCAGCCAATGAAACAAAATATTGTTCATATTGCGTTAGTCGTTAAAGACTACGACGAGGCGTTAGATTTTTACGTCAACAAGCTGAAGTTTGAAGTTATCGAAGATACTTATCAGCCAGAGCAGGACAAACGTTGGGTTATTGTTGCTCCACCCAATTCACAAGGCGTGGCATTACTACTGGCTAAGGCTTCCAAGCCAGAACAGTTAGATTTCATAGGTAATCAAGCTGGCGGGCGCGTCTTTCTTTTCTTAAACACTGATGACTTTTGGCGGGATTACGAGCGCATGGTGTCTATTGGCATCCATTTCGTTCGACCACCAGCGGAGCAAGACTATGGCACAGTGGCAGTGTTCGAAGATTTATACGGTAACCGTTGGGATTTACTCCAGCTTAATACAGACCATCCAATGTCAAAAAGACTGATGTAGCACGAACATCGACCCATTTTAAGTCACGACGCTATAAACCTGTCAGCAGTCCATTCATTGAGTATTGCTTGTATACCTGTGAGCGCATCTGCCCGAAGATAAAGATTACCCTTGGGATGATCATCACCGCCCTTACGAAAACTATGATTTTGACAACAACCCAGAATTATCTGACGACGAATATGCCAAGATCGATCGTTTTGATTTTGCTGTAAGTCTATTGGTACCCGCTGTAACCTTTGCGTCATCTATTGCCGATGCTGAAAGCCCTAACGAGCAAATCAATTACATGAAGAGTGTATATACTTTTGGCAGTGCTGATGACAATGAGGAAGAGAGAATCGCATTGAACTTTGCCTACAATAACTGGAAAGTTTACAAAAGTAGCCCTGAAACCTATTTAAAACTGCTGTGGTCAAGAGAGAGCAATGCTGATCTTAACCGATTCAAATACTAATGAAGTAAGGTTGATGGTCCGAAAATAATATTGCTTACTAGATTCTGTTATATGGGCGTTCAACATCTTTATGACGCTCCCCCATCTTCCAGAACATCTAATCACCTGCGCAATCCTTCTTGTTTTAAAGATCAATACGGCTGCCCCTAAATCTCACGGAGAAAATGCTTACCCACTGCATTTTTTCTGTGATTGCTCTCTGGTCAGATAGAAAAATGCACCAAGAGACGTTGGGGATTCACCTCGTGCACTGAAGAAAAAATACACACAGTGATGACATAATTCAGAATGAAGGTTATATAATTTACGAAACTTAATGAAGACTAGGTTTTAGATCGCACATGACATTTCAATCACGAATGCAACTAAGAAACTGATGACACGTCAAAATTTAAATGCAATACATTGAAAAATAAATAATTAAATTATAAACACTATTATTTATATGGTTTCTCAAAAATAAACACTCACACTTTATAAAAACCGAAATCAAATGCATGACCCCACAGAAACTCTCGGCTAGAAGCTCATCCCCAACGATGACTGAAAACCGAAGATGGAAATCCAAATATATTTTGGTGTTCCATTTTATAAACTACAATGTAAATTAATACAGAATAACCCCCCTCCATTCAATTAAAATAACAGGTTAGCCATAATGATTAATTCACAAGACATTGTGCATTGTTATTTAGTCAATGAGAGTATCGCTGTCTCATAAAAAATAAAAACGAGATTAAAAAATATTCAATGATACTTTTGATTTAAATAAGTATCACATATCGATTTGGTTCTAATTTAATCGACACTCTTTAATTTCAATATTTATCATCACTAATGCACGGTGAATTTCTAACTTCCAAACAGGCCATTAAATTGACAAAAAGCACAGTCAAAACCTATGCAACAAATTTTCTACTATGCTTATTGTCATTTAATAGCGTTGCTATGGACTCAGTCTCCATGACAATGTTTGGTGAGGTCGACACATATTGCTTTATTGACTTCAGTTCGGGTGGAACTTTAAATATCTCGAACCGAATCAGTAATAGCACACCATTTGAAATAGATTGCAATCAACCACTTACCATTTCAATTTGGTCTTCATCTGGTGGGTTAGTGTTGGATGACAAATTTCAACAACAACCGAATGAGTATTTTTTACACTTATTGGTTTCAAGTATTGGAATAAACAAAACCTTTAGCAGTAAAGACATATCGTCGGTTCAGCGTGTCACAGGAAACAATGACATACCTTTTAATGCCAAAGGTTCAATTCGCATAATCATGGAGGAGGATTTCGTATTCTCTGGAGAATATAAAGACGTCATAACTATTGACGTATCCCCATCAATAAACGGTGGAATTTATTGATATCTCAGTATTGTTAATCCACCACGGTTGCAAACGAAAAGCAGTTAATAGCGTTGCAACATTCTCAAGTGTTCACAGAAATAAATGGTGCTAACCCATTATAAAAGGACAATATTATCATGACAAAGTTAGGTATCGGTTCAATCACTCTATCAACACTCTTCGCGGCCTCATTTGCAGCTTCCGTTTCTGCAGATCCTATTTCACTGCTCATCACAGGTAACGTAGACCCTGTTTGCGAAGTCACTGGCCTTAGTACGGTCTCTTATAACGCAGGCCCTCTCGATCAAGGTTTATCCCTATCAAGCTCTGCACTGCCGATTGACGTCAAATGTAACTACAAATCAGGTGCGGTCATCACCTTAGCTACGCTCAACGGCGGCCTTACGAGTGCTGAAGCAACAGGAGAAGTGGTTGACTACAAAGCGACTCTCACCGCTGGTGCTCTTGGTGCGTTCGCACTAAATACGAGTAGTTTAGGTGCAGGCGGCACAGCTGCTGGTGTCTTCAGCGGAGCAACGCTCGCTGCAGGGGTACCATCGACACTACAAATTGAGATTCTTGACGATGCAACTTTTGCCGGTGATTACACTGACACACTGACAGTTACCATCGCGCAGAACTAAGTACATCGAATCGTGTCAATTCGAATGGGAGGTTTCGCCTCCCATTCTTTTCGAAAAGAGGTCCATGTCTATGCAGATAGTGATCCGTTCTGTTCTAGTATTATTCGGCTTACTGGCAGGAAGTCCTTCCTACGCCTACAAAGTTCAGCCCATGATTGCAGAAATGACGCCAACTGGAAGAGGTGCGCAGATCTCGATGCGTATCGACAACACCAATGACTTCCCTCTTACCGTCGAGGTACTTCCACTCAAACTTAAAATGAACAAACAAGGAAAAGAGACGCTGACTCCTGCTGACAATGATCTTCTTGTTATTCCCGTCACTGCAATCATCGCCCCAGGTAAATCTCAGTCGGTGACAGTTCGTTATTTAGGCGCGCCGGATATTACAGAATCTCAAGCCTATAGAATCTCAGTCAGACAGCTAAATGTACTGAGAAATGAAAATGACGTCATGAATGTAGGCTTGCTAATGCGGTTTGACACTTTAATGAATGTTAAGCCCGATAATACAGATGCCAAATTGAGAGTCGCTAACGTCTCGAAAAACAACAAGGACTGGCTAGTTGAGGTTGAAAATATTGGCACTAACTATGGTCGAATCAACGAAATGAAATGGACAGTAAAGAGTGGTGGAAAAACTCACGTTATCGAAGGAATCGATATTGGTGACTACATCCAATCCACATTCGTATTACCAAAATCCACGCGTATATTTGTGATGAAGCCAGTAGAGGGTTTCAATGCCAGTAATACAACAATTGAACTTAGCACTGAAAGCTCACGGTAAGACCGTCACATGGTTATTCATTGCCTGCCTATTCATTGGCTCTATCAGTGTGTCTAAAGGTTTGACGATTTCTCCCACCGTATTAGAAATGTCTATATCTTCACGAAGTTCTGCGCAGATTCGACTGGAAAACCACAACACATTTAGTATTCCAATCGAAGCATCATTGAGGCGTTTAACCTTTGACGCAGACGGTAGTTATGATGCAATGGAAACTGATGGCTCAGAGCTAATGGTATTCCCACCGGCAGTCGTATTGCCCGCTGGCGGCATTCAGATTTTCCGTATCCAATGGTTAGGAAACGACACACTGCCAACATCACAAAGCTATTTTGTTCGGTTCACTCAGCCGCCGATTGAGAGCAATATGAGCGATTCACCTTCAGGCGTCGCTATTGAAATTCACTACAATGCTCTAGTACATCTTTCTACTCGCTCGCAAAGCGCTCGTTTATCTTTGGATGTCAGTGATGACGGAGTGACAACGTTATCAAATCACGGAAGTCGTTATACCTTCCTGAGTCGAATACGCTTCCTGCAGAGTCCCAATATACGTATTGATAAACCCGAAAATGTCTTTGGTGAGCATTTCGTACCGCCACACAGTACGATCAAGCTTTCTACACCCAGTGAGATCCACTCTGGTCATTACGACAGCGAGGCACGGTGAGCACCCTGCTCCATCGTTTAGTTCCCGTATTTTTGTTCGTCTCTTTATGGGGAGCACCTGTCGCCGTAGCGCAACAAAAAATTAATCCCACTGGCCGCGATATCACCCTGACATCGTTACTTCGTGTGAGTGATAGCGTCATCGGCGAGACAGACATCACCATCACCGCCGATGACGACATTCTGCTTGATAAACAATCTACCATCGCTGTGCTGAAGCCACTGATTAGTGAGCACGATATCGACGAATTAGCCCGCCGAAACGACGGAGATACCTTATCGACACTAGATTTCGAATACATAGGTTTAGGGTTAACCTTTGAATTTTCGAGTCTAGAGTGCGTGCTCACCATTCCCCCTGACAAAATGATCGCTCAGCAAATATCCATTGCCAGACGTCCCGTTTTTACCGATTACATTCAACCTAGACCCTTTAATGGTTTTCTTAATGTGACACTATCCAATACGCAGATCCAATCCTATGAAGGCAAATCTGACAACCTTAGCCACTATAATCACCGTTTCGATGGGGCGTTAAATTACAAAAGGTTATCTCTGGAATATGAGTCGTCCTACAGCAACATTGATGGATTAACGCCTAACTATCTACGAGAAGGAACACGCCTTAACCTGGATATCCCTGACATGGGGTCCCGTTTGGTATTGGGTGACATGTTTAACAATGGCACGCTCTTTCAAGATGGTATCGACGTTATCGGATTGGGTTTCACCCGCAACTTCTCACTCATTCCCACAAAAAACGTGAGACCCAAAGCCGCACAAACGTTCACACTAACAAGAACGTCTAGTGTCGACGTTGTCATTGATGATGTCATCGTCCAACGTTTTACCCTAAACGCAGGGACGTATAGCTTAAACGACATTCCAATTGCTCAGGGTCTTAACAATATCTCTCTTCTCATCACCGACGCCAATGGACAGCAAGAGGAAATCAATTTTTCAGTGGCCACGGGTAACCAATTACTCGCAGCTGGCGAATATGAATACACCATGATGGTTGGTGCGCCACGTACCTTTGAATTTGACGAGTTTCGTTATAACACTGAACAGCGAGTCATCATGGGTGACGCTCAATTAGGCGTTTTCCCATGGCTAACGCTTGGTATTAACGGGCAACAACAAGAAGATTTGTATCAGTACGGTGGAAGTATTCTGTTCGCCAGCGGTCTCGGCGTGACGGAAGTTCAAGCGAGCCAAAGCAAGCACCCTATTTTAGGGGCAGGCAACGCCCTTCGTGTGGCTTTTGACGCTAACATCTCAGAATCCAATCCATGGCTTAGCCAATTCAGTTTATTGTATGACCAGATAAGCCCCAATTTCTCTGCCGCCAACGATATCGATAGCCATCAATCACCACTCAATAGTGTTGGCACGTTTTGGTCGCTTTTTGCCTCATTTCCTGAAGCCTCTGGATACAAAGCCTCTCTCTCAGCCAGCTATAGCGAAGGAAACACAGCGAGCAATAATTATTGGTCAGCGAGCCCAAGTCTATCTGGCCCTCTGTTTAGTACCAAAGCCACATGGAGCGCCCGTGTGGATTACCAACATTTTGACAGCAGTGATAATGAAGTGTCCGGCACATTAACGCTAAGTTGGCCTCTAGGAAACACAACTCGACTAGTTAGCCGGGTACAAACGGAAAACCGACAAGCAGGGCTCGACCTAACCTATCAAAACGGCGTGGGTAACACTGGCGGGATTTCCGCTTTCGCCTCAATCGAAACATCTGAGAATCAAGATGCCAATCTCAACGCCGCTATCGACTATGCAGCAAATCGCTATCAGATAAGTGCAGATCATGCGACGAGAGTGAGTAATTTTGACGACAATATGAGAAGCCACAATACTCGTTTTGAAGTTTCAAGTGCGTTGGCTTTTTCCGGTTCTGAATTCGCGGTAGGGAGAAAAGTGGGAGAAGCATTTGCCGTAATAAGCAAACACGCCAACCTCAATGACAATGACATCGCCGTTGACCCCTCTATAGATGACCAATTTGCGAGGGTCTTTATCGACACCCCTTACAATGTTCTGGTATCCGATCTCGCTGCATATAGCGATCAACTCATTAGCTACGATGTTGAAAATCTCCCGCCAGGCTATGATCTTGGTGAAGGTGGTTTTGCACTGTACCCCGGCTACCGCCAAGGATACGCATTGGAAATTGGTTCCGATGCGGTGATTACCGCCATCGGAACATTACTCACTGTCAGTCGCTCAGAACCACTCGCTTTGGTTGTTGGCGTCGCAAACTTCCTTGACGATGAGGAGACCGCACCCTTGGAGTTTTTCACCAACCGACAAGGGCGCTTTGCCATTTCGGGCTTGCGCCCCGGAGACTACCACGTCGTACTCAAAACCAATCCGGAGCAAACTTTGTCTATTACCATTCCAAACGGTAGTGACACGTTTGTTCGCCTAGGAGAACTGTATGTGGATTAATAGCTTACCTGCATTATTCATGACGTTTTTCAGCGCCACAGCTTTAGCTGACAGTTGCAGCGCTTCTCTGCTTAACTTGAAACCCATGCTCAGCGCTAACACCTATGATGTATTTTCCTCTTCCAGTTTTCCTTTGATTAAACAGTATCATCTGCAGTCAGATATCCCTGAGGGGTGTGTTGTGGAGGTGGTTATCGAAGTGGATGAGGGAACAACATGGCTTAAAAGCAGTAAAAACGCGGAAATGCGCTTTGAATACTTTGCTGAGACTGGAAACCTGATAGCAGGAAAGTGGCGAATGCAGCTAGACGCTAACATGGCGGAAGCAATATTTGAGCTGCGTTATCCTGATGCACAATGGCTTGAAGCAGGTAAATACCGTGGTTTACTGAAAGCGACACTATTTCCAATAAACAGCATAATGGAACTAGACCAAATCACTCTACCCATTGCGTCTAACGTGCTTCCCAGTGCAAGAATACAATTCTATGGTTTAACACAGCGCCACTACAATCTTGATTTGGGATCGCTGAAAACTAACAAAATTATCAATTATGCACCGCGCCTCTGGGTGGAAAGTACCGCCCCCTATTCACTCTCTGCTGAATCACAATTCAAGGGTAAACTCAGGCACCAATCTCAAAACGCTAAATGGGATCTTGATTACACCATGCGTATTGCTAACGAGCAGATTGCGCTGGATGACTCAAACAATGAGTGGAAGAGCAGCTATTCCACTGATGGTACTCCACTTCCGATTCAGATCATCATCGGCAATACCGAGCGAAAGGCTGGCGGTAGATACACCGATACCGTGCACATTCACATCGAACCCGATTTATCTTATATGCCGTAAATTTGATTTAGATAACATCGAACGCTTTGTTTTCATGTGGCTCTATCCCAATAAGGTGTGCCGTCAAAACGTTCAACGAGGAAATCAATAAATGTTCTAACACGTCTAGATAGATGACGTGTTTGGGGATAAACCGCATAGGCATTTATCGTTCTGAAACGGCAACCAGGCAAGACTTCAACCACCGACCCGTCATTGATTTTTTCTTGCGCGACAAACGTTGGCAAATGAACAATACCCAGCCCATTTGCCGCAGCAGAGATCAGATATTCACCGCTACTGGATTTGAGCACAGGGTTTATCTTCACTTTTTTAGACTTGCCGTCTGGGGTTTCAATATGCCAATGGCCAACATCTTTACTCAGGCTATAAATGAGGCATTGATGCTCAGCCAGATCTTCCGCTTTGGTAGGCGTACCATGCAGGGCCAAATAATCAGGGCTGGCACACAATACATGCTTAATGGGTGCAATTTTTCGTGCCAATAAGGTGGAATCTGGCAACTCGGCGATACGAATAGCAAGATCGTAGCCATCGTCAATCAACGAGACTTGCCGATCATTAAAGTCGAGTTCGAATTCAACATTTGGGTGTAGTTTTAAAAAGTCATTCACAGCAGACCCCATGTGCAACACACCAAACGTAGAGGGCATGGCAACTTTTAGTGGGCCTTGCAATACACAATGGGCATGAGATGTCGCCGCTTCTGCTTCACGAATATCTTCCAATATGCGCTGGCAATGTTCATAGAAGGCAAGCCCTGTTTCTGTGGGCTTCATGCTACGTGTAGAGCGATGAAATAGCTGCGCATTGAGGTGGTTTTCTAGCTCTTTCAAGCGACGACTCACTGCAGACTTCGCCAAATTCATACGCTCCGCGGCACCGCTAATGCTTCCTACATCAACCACACGTACAAACGTTTCCATGTTTGCGAATTTGTCCATTCACTCCACCAATTTCATGCTTACAATTTAGATTGTTCTCAATCAGAGAACACTAAATTACGTCAGATGCAGTTTATTATCCACTCCAGCATTCGTACAGTGAATGCGAAATTCACGGAAGCAATTAACGAGATAGGATCACATCATGAAAAAAACAATGATTGCGGCTTCGATTGTCGCGACAACCTCGCTCTTCGGTTTTACCGCCAACGCCAATGAACCCGTTTGGGATGCAAACAAAGTTCAGCTCATCGCCGAGAAACTTGATAATGGCGTATACGCTTACTACCCGTCTGACGCGAAAGAGCTTGAGGTAAAAGGATTACCTGTTGCCACCAGCGGCGGATTTATCGTGGGTGATAAAGGCGTGCTGATCATCGACACCATGCTTAACGAACGCTTGAACAAGCAAGTTCAAGGAATGGTAGAAAAAGAAGCAAACAAACCTATTATTTACGCTGTGAATACCAGTTTCCATGGCGACCACTCATACGGCAATATGTATCTGCCCAAAGACACCAAGATCATCCAACATGAAGTGGCACAAGATTACATCGATAACCACTTCGAGCATGATACGCAGTTCATGATGCATAACTTCGGCAAAGGTCGCGGCATCGAAGATATCGTGCCGACTGATGCGGATATTCTTGTGGGTGCAGGCGGCAACATCACCTTAGATTTGGGTGGCAAACTTGTTGAAATCATCGACTTTGGTTTCGCACAAACTGGCGGCGACTTGTTTGTTTGGGAACCGCAATCGAAAACAATGTGGTCAGGTAACCCAATCATTACCGTCAAACCTTCACTGCCTTGGTTGCTAGATGGTCATTTGGTTGAAACACTGGCCTCGCTCAAAAAAGTACGCGCATTTTTGCCAGACGATGCAACCGTCGTACCGGGCCACGGTTCGCCAATGACACCGGATGATATTCAATGGCACATTGATTACCTCGACACGATAAAAACGCAGGTACAAGCGGCAATTGATGAGGGCCTCACCCTTGAAGAAACCGTTGCGAAAGTTCAAATGCCAGAATTTAGAGGCTATGCACTCCGCGATTGGGTTCACCCAGCGCTAAATGTACCAGCTGCTTATAAAGATTTGTCTGCGACAAAATAAGGCTTAGGCTCTCAAACATCAGCCACTTTTTCATAGCATGACGCTGTCGAGAAGTGGCTGCTTTCGATTTAAAACCCCAGATCCCCAATACAAACGCCCCTACGGACCAGCCAATATTTGAAGAACGCCAATCAAACGTTTCATTGAAACCATTTTTCACTGCGCCTTGCCTCCAAGAAGCGTTCCAACAGCGCTCCTCCCCAGCAATATGATGATAACTTTAGCCTGAACTAAAACTAGATTTCTGAGGTATTGTTATGATTAAGAAGGTATTTTCCCTTTGTCTGGGTTTGCTCGTTTTGACCGGATGTGTAAATCGAGATGAGATTTATGCAAACCCACCACAAAAACTGATAGATGGCGTGGAACAGCTTATGCCTGCTGCAAGTGAGTTTGTGCATGAAGCCCAGCAAGAAGCACTGGAAAATGGCATTCCACTAACGGAGGCTCAGATTGTTGTTGCCAAAGAAATGGGTGTACAGCATCCCGAGAAAGTAAGAGTCTATTACGTCGATAAACTCCCTGCACCAACAGACCCTGAACTGCTTGGCGTAGCGAAAAGTGTCGGATACACCAATCCTAATATGGCGGGTTATACCTATGGTTATGGTGTGTGGATTCAACACCGTTACAAAACACAGCGCGACCTGCTTCCTCATGAATTCGTTCATGTAAAACAAGCTGAAGAGCTAGGGCTAACCGAGCAAACGCGACAGTATTTATTGCAGATGTATGTGTACGGTTACTTCAACGCACCAATGGAAATAGAAGCACGTGAAGCCACCGCTCACTTCTAACGGATAGTTAGACAGAGTCAGTTAACGTTTTATAGACGAAAGCCATCCTAACTTGATGGCTTTCTTACTATCGATTCACCTCGCCTGAACACAACGCAATCAGCCACTGACAAAAATGCTTGGCGACCAAATGATCTTCACAAGACGGAGATTGATACAGGTAGTAACCACCACTTTCAATCGCTTGAATGTCGCTTGTCGGCCAAGGTACGAGCTCTCCCCTTTTCAAGTATTCTTGGATCAAAGAAACTCGTCCGACCATCACACCATGTCCATCTAACACTGACTGCAAAATCAGTGCATAGAGGCTGGAACGACGCATTTTCGCCATTCCCTTTTTGAAGACTTTTTCGTCCTGCCAAAAACGCCAATCATCGTGCCAATTCATATCTTGATAGAGAGCAGGAATATCTGATTGGTAGCCATTTGACGCAACAGGGAGCAGTGTTTCTTTCCATAAGCACTTCCAATGCTTACCAGGATCGTGGTGAAAGTACCCTATCGCAATATCCGTGTCTTTGGGGTTTCCTGAAATAGACGACACTGCAGTGATTTCCAAATCGTGTTCTGGAAAATTGTGTTGATATGCACCTAGCCTTTTTTGGAGCCAAAGCTGTGCAAATGCGTGTTGCGTGGCGAGTTTCAATGGCGACAACCGCCCATGCCTGATCCTATCTACATGGCTTTCCAATCCGATGAGAGACTCGCGAACAAGCAGCAAAAATTCTTGGCCTTTTGGCGTGAGAGAAACACCTTTCCCATGTCGCGCAAACAATGATTCACCGAGGGTACTTTCGAGTTTTTTGATTTGATAAGCAATTGCAGAAGCAGTGAGAAAAAGCTCTTCACCCGCTCTCGCGAAGCTTTCATGCTCGGCAGCTGACTCAAAAGCAATCAGTGAATCAAGTGGCGGAAGGTTGGGGAAACGTTGAGAACGCATGATCATTTAGCCCAAATTAAATTATGCCTTATACAAAAAATAATCCATTTGAGATAAACCTGCTGACGCGTTTTGATAGAAATATCAAAAAAACGAGAGCAAGGAACAAAGCCAATGGCATTTCACACTAAACCTTGGATAAACGACACCCTCAATCAATTTGCCGAACACTCACTTCGCCAATTCGATATGACCGACAGTCAGGGACTGGTCTCTTCTATCTACGCGTTAGCTGAGGAAAGCCGCACCATTCATGAAAAACAATGTATCAACCTCAACCCTGCTACCAACATCATGAATCCCAAAGCGGAAGCATTACTCTCGTCAGGTATTGGCTCTCGACCTTCTCTGGGCTACCCCGGAGACAAATACGAAATGGGGCTCGAAGCCATTGAGCAAATAGAGTTGGTTGCGGCGCAACTTGCTTGTGAGGTGTTTGACGCCAAATACGCTGAAATCCGCGTTGCATCAGGTGCAATGGCAAACTTATATGCCTTCATGGCGACATGTCAGGCTGGCGATACCGTCTTAGTGCCACCCGCATCGATTGGCGGGCATGTTACCCATCACAATGCTGGCGCAGCAGGCTTGTACGGATTAAATATCGTAGAAATGGCAGCAGATCCCGCGCACTACACCGTCGATCTTTACGCATTACGCAAACAAGCCCACGCATTGAAGCCCAAGCTGATCACCATTGGTGGTAGCCTAAATTTGTTGCCACACCCCATCGCTCAGATACGCGAGATTGCTGACGAAATTGGCGCAAAAGTACTTTTTGATGCTGCACACCAATGCGGGATTATTGCGGGAAAAAGCTGGCCTAACCCGCTCAAAGAAGGCGCCCATTTGATAACAATGAGCACTTATAAAAGCCTTGGAGGGCCACCTGGAGGCTTAATTGTTTCTAATGATGCTGAGCTAATGGGACAGATTGATACCATCGCGTTTCCCGGCCTGACCGCCAACTTTGATGCGGCAAAATCTGCTGCGCTTGCCGTATCATTACTCGACTGGAAAACCTATGGCGAATCCTATTCTGAGGCGATGATCAGCACTAACTACGCTCTAGCTATCTCCTGTCAAAATGAAGGACTCCCCGTATTTGAAGTCGAGACTAAAAACAGAAAAACACCTTCTCTCTCCCACCAATTTGCCATTATCGCCGCGCCCTTTGGTGGTGGACAAACAATGGCTAAACAACTGAGAAAGGCCAACATTCTGACCTGTGGTATTGGATTACCCATTGCCCCTGTAGATGGCGATATGAATGGGTTGCGATTCGGAACACCTGAAATTGTAAGAGCAGGATTCACTGCGAAAGACATGCCTGTCGTGGCGACGCTAGTCGCTGACTGCTTGCTGGAACGAAGAGATAACAGAGACATTGCAAAGGATGTATCTGCACTAAGACAACAGCACACTAGGTTAAGTTATGTGCTGACTTGATGACAAATTTACTGAAGCTCAATACACAGCGGGATCATTGAAAAACGCCACGCACACGTGGCGATTTTACCTCTGTATTCGAGACTAAACCAATCGCCCGTAGAGCGTCATGCGGGCAGATTCTGACAACGAAGCCCCAAACCATGAGTTATCAAAATGCTACCCCAATTCTTGCCCTTCGCTGGCATCGCTCTCCATTTTTTCCGTGATCCTTTTTCACTATCGCCTTAATGTTCAGCAACAAACTGCGCAAACCATTCAACAAAATGAATGGCAACATCACTGGTATTCTCTCTATAGCTAGCGTAGTAACCCATATCATTTTTGGTTGAAATATCAGACAAGATAATCAAATCCCCTCGCTCAATTTCCAAACGAAATACCTCGACAGGGCAAAGCGCAATGCCGTGGCCTGCTATGACTGCCGTCGCGAGTAAATTGAAATCTTGATAGAGCGGCCAACTGTCCGTGGCTTTCCATGGGACACCTGCCGCTTCAAACCATTCCTGCCACCCTTTTCGATTCTCATCATGAATGAGTGGCGCAGTGAGCAATTGTTGAGGGGTATTCAATGGGTCATGAGATTGAAGAAATGCTTTGCTGCATACTGGCTTATTGGCACGTGAAAATAGCCAGCGCGAGACAATGTGATGCCCTTTTGCCTGCCCTGTTGTAATCAACACATCCAACTCATTGTCTTCTAATGTGTCATCAACGGTGGCATACACAATTTTCACGTCTAAATCAGGGCGAAAAGAAGTAAATGTATTCAGGTTTGGCACAAGCCAACGATTCGCAATAGACGGAATACAGCCCACGGTGAGCGATTCCTTATTCACCAACATTTTCACGGTTCGACACGCATCGGCAATATCAAACAATGCTGGCGACACCTTTCGATACAGCAACTCACCGGAGCGAGAAAGACGAATGCCCCTTCCCTCTCGAACAAACAATTTGGTTCCAAACCATTCTTCAAGGTTTTTGATTTGATGGCTCACGGCAGCATGAGTGACAAACAACTCTTCAGCAGCCCGAGAGAAAGAAAGGTGCCTCGCGGTGGCTTCAAACGCTTTTATTGCAGATAAGGGCGGTAACTTCATTGTGAGAATATCTAACAGATTGGTTGAAATTAGATCAATTGTTCAGTGTGACACTTCAATTCATCATCTTCTCTAAGGTTAGCAGCCTCATGCACTCAGGTGTGTCGCAATCTCAACGATGGTGACAAAGCATCTGAACGTCTTCTTTCTAAATTTTCTAACACTTGGAGGCACCATGTTTATTCGATCACTCAATGACGTTGAATCAACAGACAGATTTGTGAACTGGGGCAACGGTACAAGCCACCGACTCTTGACCCAGCAAGACGGCGTCGGTTTTACGGTTTGTCACACCGTGGTTCGCGCAGGCACTGAATCTAAGCTGCACTATCGAAACCATCTTGAAGCATGTTACTGCATTGCAGGCACTGGGGAAGTTGAGGACATGAATGGCAATGTGTACCCAATCAAAACGGGTGACATATATGTGCTGGATCAACACGACCCCCACTTCTTGCGCGGAGGCCAATCAGAAGATCTGATTTTGGTGAGTGTGTTCAACCCTCCCCTTTCAGGCACCGAAAAACACGATCTCAATAACCCAGAGGGGTCCGCTTACTAAAAGCGACACCAGACTTTAGCGAGAACATATGCAGTACGCCCAAGGAGGGATTATATGTCGGCCTCAAACACCACATCATCAGCAACAAAATACACATTTTTAGATAAAGTGAAAGCCATTGGCCCTGCGGTTGTCATCACCGGCTCGTTCATTGGCCCAGGCACCATCACCACGGCAACACGAACTGGCGCAGACTTCGGCTACGACTTACTCTGGACCATCCTTTTTGCCATCGTCGCGACCATCGTTTTACAAGAAATGGCGGCACGTTTAGGGGTCGTCACGCGACAAGGTTTGTCTGAAGCCATTTCGAAAACCTTCGAAAACAATGCGCTTAAAAACTTAGCGAGAGGCCTTGTCGGTGTCGCCATTCCCCTTGGCTGTATCGCTTACATGGGCGGCGATCTCACCGGCTCCGCCGCCGGGTTATCGACACTCACTGGCGTGTCTACGCAAATACTTGGTCCACTGGTCGGCATTACTATTTTGGTGCTTATCAACTTCGGCCCGTTTGCGCTGATAGAAAAGCTACTCATGGTGTTAGTGGCCACCATGGCGGTCGTGTTTCTTGTCGCTGTCTTCGCGGTTGGTCCCAACTGGTCTGACGTTGCCAGCGGGCTTATTCCTTCTATTCCTGATGGCGGCATGTTTTTGGTTCTGGGGTTGATTGGTACAACGATTGTGCCTTACAACTTCTTTGTTCATGCCATTAATGCCAAAAAGGCGTTTACCAGTACCGATCAGTTAGAGTTGTCCAAACTCGATATCATCGTCGCGATCACCGTGGGGGGCTTTATCACTGCCGCTGTCATGATCACCGCAGGTACTGTTATCAAGGGCACGTCAGTAGAAAGTATCGCGTCAATGGCGAAAGCGCTCGAACCCGTACTTGGCGATTTCGCGAGCCCGTTTCTTAGTGTGGGGTTGATTGCAGCGGGGTTATCGTCAGCTATTGTGACACCGCTTGGCGCTTCGTATGTGCTGGCTGGCCTGTTTGGTTGGAAGTACGACAAATCAGATAAGCGTTTCTTCTTTACCAATCTGTCTATTTTGATTTTTGGTATTTTCATTTCCGCGACGGGTTTAAACCCTGTTTTCGTCATCATCTCCGCGCAGGTATTGAACGGCATTATCCTGCCCATTGCCGTTATTTTACTGGTCATGATAACGAGCCAAGCAAAGTTCATGCGTGAATACGTTAACAGCAAGGTTTCTCTCGCCTTTGGCATTCTAATCAGCCTGATTACGATCTTTTTAGGCGCGAAAAGTTTTCTTTCTACCGTATCCTCACTGGGAGGAATCGGATAAGCGAACACTATAACAAGAACCGCAGAACAACACTGCGTTTGACATGCGGCACCGAGTCCAACATTTTGCAGCCTTATTAGGCTGCTTTTTTACTTTCATACGGCGGATCATTCAAAAACGGGACGAAAAAAACTACGTTCGTAACTGACAATGCAATTGGTCTCTTGAGCGAACTGAAACGCAGCTTTACAGTCATCATCATCAAAGGATTTGTTACGGTAAGCTTCGTAT
Organism: Enterovibrio gelatinilyticus; assembly: GCF_028683095.1. Lineage (GTDB taxonomy): Bacteria > Pseudomonadota > Gammaproteobacteria > Enterobacterales > Vibrionaceae > Enterovibrio > Enterovibrio gelatinilyticus. The sequence goes on from NZ_JAJUBC010000018.1 coordinate 37,620, forward strand.
TCAGCAAGGCTTTTAAATGTAAACAGCGCTAGAGCGATATTGTTTGCCCCTTCAGATGGCAGAAAATAACCGTTGTGCTTACCGCCAAATTTGTTCACTAAAGGGATCCACATCTTGGCGTATTGTTCAAACTCTGCGGTTTTCGCAGGATCGATGACATACCTGAGATAACACGTAACCATATTAACACTCCCTGTTTTTACCGTTTCTATTGACCAACCATTTAGCGATTTTCAGGTTTTATAAGCTTATGCGTTTCACCAAAAGCCTTTAGCTCTTCAATGCTGTAAGGGGTATGAATGCGATTGGTCGATGGCGGTTGGTGAAGAATACTCACCCCTTCTCGTCTCGCCGTTTTGGGGCGCACCGGCCTTAGCATAAAACCACCACCGCAATTAGGACAAACGTTAGAAAGAATGTCCTCCACACATATAACACAGAAAGTACATTCGTAGGTACAGACCATCGCCTCGGTTGAATCAGACGGTAGATCTTTATCGCAGCACTCGCAGTTCGGTCTGATTTCCAACATGATCCCGTTCCTCCTATCCTTCGGTGTATTTGCAGGGTAAACCATTGGCACGGCGTGACTTGATAAAGCATTGAAGAGTGTCCGGACAATTAAATACTACACGCTCGATATGCTGGCGCTTGGTAGAAACGTATCAAAAATTCTTAACACATTGATGAACGTTACTTTCGTGTAAACGTAATAGGACAACTTAGCGATTAAAATAGAAATCCAGCCTTTTTAAATTAATTATTAAAATAAAACCTGAATTTAAATACTGGTTAAAAAACACGATTTACATTTGATTCAAATATGCGAAATCACCTTACTCCATACACATGAATAACTTCAATTTGGTGAAAAGAAATACTATCGGTAGTAAAGCGCGCGCTGACATTACTGTGCAGACATTGCTGTGCAGACAACGCGACTTTACTGATTTAGATCTAGAGATCCTGTAAATCAAACAAATTCGACACGTTGATGGATTTGGACTCTGAACGCGTGTCGATAAGGGAGTTAGACTTGCTATCCCAAGCACTTGCTCTTAAAACGACTGACTCGACAGAGTCAGGTTCATACTCGTCGGCAAAGCTCGCCATTGCTGCATCAATATCGTCAAAGCGCCAAAAAACGCGGTGCAATGCTGTTCTCGGTGTATTGATAACAAACAATTCCCGGCTATCGCCATCTTTCGTGTAATTCACATAAAGATTGAACTGATAGTAGACCTCGTCATAGAGCTCCAGATCGGGCGCTTCCAGTATCAACCATTCCCCATCATCACTCTTAGAATGTTTGATATTCTCGGCTATCATTTGATCAAAACCGCTTTCTCCTCCGCGGAAGTAGTCATAGTGATCCGATGTTTCACCTTGGCCATCAACTACACGGATTCGGTACATGGCGTATGGAATCTCGCTAGAGGACTGATAGAAGGCATCGAGGAAATTCACTTCAAGATCCTGATAAAGCTCTGCATCTAGTGAGTTCGACAAGGTCAATCCATTTTCTTCATCGTCCACATAGTAATCATCACCCAGCGCCATGATTTGGTTGTAGTCCAAATCATGCATGGTGGCTCGTTTGTACTGCTGATCCATGCTATCGAAGTAATCGATCTCGATACTGCGAGCGAGTGGGACGAGTGGCGATGCTTTTTCATCCTGTACCATTGGCGACGCATTAAACTGCCAGACATAGCTGGACGTGGTTTCAGTGTCCCGCTCACGCCAACGTTTATAGATACGGGAGAACGTCACGCTTGATTGCGATGTTGCGTTGACTATCGGAGCGGAATATAGGTGAGAAACAAAAGTGCGCCCAAACCGTTCGTCACTGTCTGATACCTCTACATCCAGTGTGCTACCTGCCACAACATCGACGTCTGATGTTGGTTTAAGATAGAAAGACATGCCCCTTTCAAAATCAGATTGGTAATACATGTCTCCTTGTGGATTTTGAAGTGAGATCCGAACAAATAGTTCATCATTTACCGTCGGGAAGCTAATTTGTGACTCGCCATAAGGCGTTTTAACCAACTGTAAATTGCCATCGGGTAACCAATTTTCTTTTTGCGCTTCAGGAAAATACTCGCTAGACGAAAAATAGATGCTTGCAATGGCAGTTTGCTCTGACATGTCATTGCTGTTTTCGAGATAGAAATCATAGTAACCATCTGCAATTTCACCCGCAGGAAATGACAAGGAATATAAGAGATAAGAAGAGGATTGCTCCTTTATATCGGCTTGTGAGAACTTGTGCTCTAAGCCGCTTCCCGACCTTACAATGAGGTTGTAGTCCCTTCCTAGCGCAACATCAGCAGCAAAAAGCACTTCAATTTTTTCCGTCACTTCGCCATTTGCAGTACGCTCTCGATACACCCCTACGTCAATCAATATAGGCTTACCAATGTATGACACAATACTCTTATGGACGGTGTCAAAGTCATCACGAATGCCCGAATAGAATTCTTGCCACTCTCCCTCTAGGCTCAGCGCAAATGCATCGGCATCAAAATCGTCGTCGGACAGCGTGAAGAGCTCATAGTAGTCATCTAGGTCTGTCGCCAATATTCCAGTAACAACTGTCAGTTCCTCTGGGGATGCAACGGCACCGCGCTCGCCTTGGTGTAATGTTGTCAATGCTGCCCCAAGTTCACGTGCTACCAATTGAGCGGCTTGATGAACGGTTCGATAGCTTTCGTCATCGCGCTTTTCGATGTAGTCAGCAAACAGATCAACATCAGAAGATAATCCAAGTTGGTTCAATAAAAAACTGACTCTAGGACTCAGCGCTTCGTCAGACGAACCGTTACTTTGTAAAGCCAACAACGTCGTTATTGGGCTAACAAAAGCGTGTCTTCCTGGTGGCGAAACCAGCGTGTAAGCGTTGCGAACGGGGGCATTTGTATCTTGGTCAATGGTCGCTTGCGACACAGTGGCAATGATAGGATAAGTTTGGCTAACATCTTCGGGTACCGAAAGCGTATAGCTGCCACTTTCGTCGGTCGTAACAGTTGTTTCATCTCCATCACAAACAAAGTTACGGTTCATATCAAAACAAACTGTGGCGCCTTGCAGATATCCGTCAGCGACTTTCCCTGTTACCGAGTTCTGTTTCGGGGACTGGGGTGGTGAATTCGATGAGCCTGAATCACTATCAGAACACCCTGATACTGAAAGAACAAGTATTGCAATGACACTGAAAGTCAGTGTATTCGCGAATTTCATTTTGCGTCTCCTTACAACAGCATTTTGATTTCCATTAGCTGGAAACAACACTGTGTTAAGGAACAAGGTTCAATACCTCCCCCATTTGAGGTATTTTTCGGTGATCTTGCTTCTTCGCTCTCACTGTTCTTAATTCTGATGCACTGATCGGCGCCATCTACCTCACTGGCGTGCTATTTGAACTCCAACTCCAAAATCTCTCGTAATTTGTAGAAAATAAAGAAATGACTAGCGCCATGCTCAACACGAAACTCCACATTAAGAAGTCGTTGCTCAAAACGTCTCGCAACGGAAATGGGCACATGCATGTCACTTGATCCATGCCAAAGCACCACGGGCGCAGCAATCTCCGATGGGTCGAAATTCAATTCGCGCATCAGCTGCTCTACCTCACGACACAATGCATATAAGCCTTGCTGCAGAGAATATTCCAAATATTGGCAATAGCGTTGTTTGAAACATTCGTTTGCAAAGAGTTCAGCCTCTCTACCAACAGTATCTGTCGCGATAAGTTCGTAAACTTTTTCGGGGTTCTTTCGAATAGCAATGAACATTAAATTGGCAATGATGCGATAGGCTTTGGGAATATCCCTGGCCATTAAATTACTCATTCGCCACAACGAATTCATTTGGTCAAACTCTTCTTTTTCCGTCGATGCCAATCCTGCACTGACTGCGACAATTTTATTAACACGTCCCGGGTAATAAACGCCCAGAGCACATCCATACAAAGCGCCCATAGAGAAACCTAAGATTGAAACAGAGCGGATACCGAGATGATCGAGTAATCGGTTCAGATCATGCGCAAACGCTTCAAAAGAAATGGACTTACTCATGCTTGATTTGCCATATCCAGGGCGATCAGGCGCAATGATGCGAAATCCCAACTCTTGCATTTCCGCCTCGCTTAGCATCATTTCCAGCTCATTACCCGAGCCAATGACACAATGAAGATAGAGTAAAGGAGGCCCATCTGCCGGACCATACTCTCGGTACGCAATCACTCGTTCTTTATCTACTAAGAATTTTTTAAGGCCCTGAGTGTTGAATCGCTCTTTGTCACTGGCGAAACGCGTGACTTCATCAAAAAGGGGGGTCGGCCCCACCAATAACATGCGAACCAATTCTGTCTGTCGCTGTGTTTCCGTTTTCGTCAGCAATGCTTTCAGGTGACTTCTGACAGTGTGCTCTGAAACAAATATTTCATCGGCGATTTCTTTTACTGAGAAACCTCTTACCAAATAAGAGGCCACTTCACTCTCCTTTCTAGTCAATCCGTAGTATTTGGCAATCGATAAGGGTATTGATACAGGTTGGTTCCTCGGGCTAGAAAGAAACAGGGCGATATTTTGAGCGCCACCTTCATCATTTGCCCCTTGAATTGCACTAAGTAGCACCATCAATTTATCAAGAGGATGACTCTGAGAACCCAGCATTAATACTTCGCTTGAGCTCTCACTGACACCCGCTGCAACATTCCGTATTGCTCGGAACAAGTTGGCTCTGCTGTCACTATCACGAATGTCTACTTTTCCTTCTCTGACTGCCAACAAACTCTCTGAGTGTTGCATTTCTGTGGCCAGAACATTACTTTCTAGAATCTCTCCCTCCCTCGTAATTATCATTAATGCAATGGGTAACTGGTCGAGTACTGACGACATTACCTGACGGTAGGCTTCCTGCGCATTCAGTTTTTGAGCGATACCAATGGCGCTCTGAAAATATCGAAGCAGGATGGCATCAAACTCCGGCTGACTGTAATCCACCACTTCCTGATCACTAGGTAATGCCAATGGTGAAATCTGGTGAAGTGTTTTCTGGAGTGACGCAAGTTGGGAGGACTGATGGGGTGAAGAGATATTGCCGTACAGTTTATCTGGTTGATTCTCAAGATCTTTATAAGCCGACCTTTCAACTGACTCCGCTATTGCTGCGGCAAGCTGTGGCCACTTATCAGGCTCTGCGGCCGCTTCGTAGATATTAACGACCAAGGCGTGAAACTCTTTATTAGAGACAATCATGAGGCAAACTACCCGAACAACTAGCCAGACCCTAATTTTAATGACTCAAACACGCGACCGACTGTAACAATGTCAAGCATGATCACCAGATTCACAGATACTAATGCAGTGCATTCTACTCAAGCCACTCCTTATGCGCTTTATCTGCATCACCAAGGTAATCAAGGATCCAGTTTACTGCTGGGCTCTCTTTGTCTGAACGCCAAGCAATGCAACAAGGACTCTTAGCGGGCGGTTCCACCAAGGTTTTCTCAACCAACTCGCCGGAAGCCAAGTAAGGTTCTGCCATATGAGATGGCATAGCTCCTATCCCTAACCCGCTTCGAAAGCACTGAATTGCACTATGCCAATTAGGAACAGTTAAACGCCTTTGGTTATCCAGCAACCACGTCGCACGTTTTGGGAGTATGCGAGAGGTATCTTCCAAACAAATTGCTGGATAGGTAAGAAGCACGTCACTCTTGAGTGGCTCTTTCATATTGGCTAACGGGTGATCTTTAGAGACAACAAAACGCCACGTTAGAATACCCATGTCGCGATAGCTTAAGTTACCGCTAACAGGCACGGCAGCCGTGGCTCCAATGGCAATGTCTGCTCTGTCATAAGCCAAGGCATCCCATACCCCATTGAACACTTCCATCGTTAGCAGAAGCTCAACATCAGGGAATGCATCATAGAAATCGCGAACCAATGAATCGACGCGGTCTTCACGCACCACATTATCAAGCGCGAGCGACACACTCCGCGTCCAGCCATTGGCAACACGCTGAGTCTGCTCTCGAACTTCTTCCATACGCTTCATTAATTCACGCGCTTCAATCACAAAAAATTCGCCAGCGGGCGTCAAACGGACAGCGCGATGCAATCGCTCAAATAAATTCACAGCAAGTTTGTCTTCCATTTGCCGAATGGTGTAGCTAACGGCACTCGGTACTTTGTGCAATTCTTCGGCAGCTGCTGAAAAGCTCCCTCGGCGCGCTACTGCATCGACGACCTGAAGATCTTGATAAGAAAACATAATATTTACCTTTTCACATCCCACTGAGACTGACAAAGATTGCTTGCCAAGTATTCGAATCAAATTTTTTGATAGCAATGTGTAAATATTAACGTTTCACACCGCTTTTCGCTACCGTTACACTTCGAAACAAAGTAAACCCAAGAAACATGAACGGACAACTGAAATGAAAAACTCTGTTCCAATGACAACAATGATTTGGTTCGCGGCCCTGAGCATGCTCGGCTTTTTAGCAACTGATATGTACCTACCCGCTTTTGAAAACATCCGTCTTGAGATGGGCACATCGCAATCTATGATTGGCCTGTCACTTACCGTGTTCCTGTTGGGCATGGCATTGGGTCAAATCGTTTACGGACCGCTCTCTGATCGCATTGGTCGTATCAAGGTGTTGGTTGGTGGCATGGCGTTGTTCAGCGTGGCTACTATTGCCTGCTTTATGGCTGATAGCATTGAAGTTTTCCTTGCAGCACGTTTTGTTCAAGCGTTGGGTGCATGCAGTGCGTCAGTGATCTGGCAAGCCGTGGTGATCGACCGTTACGACAGCAAAACGTCTCAACGTGTTTTCGCTACCATTATGCCGTTAGTCGCCCTATCTCCAGCACTTGCACCATTATTGGGTGCCGGTCTTGAAGCACAGTTTGGCTGGCGTAGCATTTTCATTGTTTTGGTTGGCCTTGGTGCATTGTTGGTGGTTGCCACTTTACGCCAAAAAGAAAGTGCGCCTGTCATCAACAGTGACGAGAAGATCACGACAAAGCTCGTCAGCGACTACAAGCACATTGTTAGCTCTCGCAAGTTTATCGGTAACATGCTGGTGTTTGCTGGCTGTTCAGCGGCTTTCTTTGCATGGTTGACGGGTTCTCCGTTTGTCATGACGGAAATGGGCTACAGCGGCGCAGACATTGGTATGAGCTATGTACCACAGACTATCGCTTTTATTGTTGGTGGTTATAGCTGTCGTGCCCTGCTAAACAAATTTGATGGCGCAACGATTTTGCCTTGGTTTGTTGGCTTGTTCATCGCAAGTGTTGCCGTTATTTTTGTGGTGTCTTGGCAAACTGATGTAACAAACATTTGGCCTGTACTGATCCCATTCTGCTTTTTGGCAGCAGCAAACGGTGCTATTTACCCAATCGTTGTTAACAAAGCACTGGAAGAGTTCAAACACTGCAGCGCAACAGCAGCAGGTTTACTTAACTTCCTGCAAACCATGATTTGTTTTGTTGCAAGTGGCATTGTGTCTGCGTTGGCTATCAGCGGTCTGCTAACAGTATCTGCAGTGATGATGGGCGCGGCTGCAAGTGTGGGCTTGGGCCTAGCACTGAGCTGGAATGGAAATCGCGTTCCGTTTGAAGATAATGCGCAAGCCGCTTAATAAATCAATGACAACGCGATGTTGTAGAAGACATAAAAAAAACCGCCCTTTGAGGCGGTTTTTTCGTTTAATCGGTACGCTGACCAACAGCCATTAACACCCGCATGTCACCCATACTGAAAGGGTTTGTGGTCGAAATCAGATTCAAACCTGCTTCACTGTACGCCTGTTGAACCTCACTCGTCGTAAAGCCGGCGCCTTCATCTTCGCTCTTTTCCCAATCCCATTGCACTAACAGTCCTTTGTCTGCCAACAGCATAGCTAACAAAGCAATCGTTTCTGGATAGTCAGCCACAAATGCCAATGCAGAAGACGCAACAATTAAATCGAAACGTTTTCCAGCCTGACGGCACTCTCTGACAAAAGCTTCATCAACAACGCCGACGATGGTTGTCACGTTATGTAAATCTTTAGCGTTAAGCACGCTGATCATCTTCCGAGCAGGATCGATGGCGGTAATCGACGCTGCGTCTGGTGACAATTTTTCTGTCATCAGCCCAGTACCACAACCAAAATCCAAAATCGTGAGACCTTTCGTCTTTAATACCTCACCTAATGAGTGGGTGGCTTTGTCCGAATAGGCAATAACAGCTTTGTTACTGTCCCATCCTACTGCCATATCATCCCAGCTTTCACTCATGCCACTATCCTTACTACTTGGTGAAGAGGACAAAATATTAGGGTAATTCTTTTCCAACTTCTAGCCATTGCCGTTTTCTTGATTGATTAATGAACGATTCAATGGTGAATCACACACCACCATCACTCGTATAACTTATCTATTTACGGCTTAGAAATATACTTAAGCAACCTCAAGATGCCGAGCACAATGCCAAAGACAAAAAACCAGAGCAAATCAACTCTGGCTTTCTGGGCAGTGTGAATCATTGGGGGCAAAAAGCCCTAAGACAATCCCTGCACTTTCATTGGTCCACCAAGCGTTGACAATGATGGAAATACGGTATTGAGAGCACCGTTGCTCAACCCTAACCATTGCACCATATAAGCGGCATATTGCTCATGAGCAATGGCAGGTATCAACCTACCGTCTCCATTATCATCTTGACCATTGCGAGTGAAATCAGGGTAATGACCAAAACAGTGTCCGCCGTGAGTGTGACCACCAAATATATACTGCCCACCACCCCAACCATGATCAGTGCCTTGTCTCGCATTGTCGTGCATGCTTCGACCGAATTCTGACATGGTAAATGTCATCACGTTGTCAGTCAGCTCTTCAGCTTCTAGTGCTTCATAGAAACCCGCGATAGCTTCTGAAAACTCTTTCATCAGTTCATCTTGTCGATTCACCTGATTATCGTGAGTATCAAAGCCTCCAATAGAGACATAGAACACTTGTCGGTTGTGTCCCAACATCTGTGCCGCTTCAATCATTTGCTTTACCGCACGTAATTGCGACCCAAGACCAGAAGCCGGAATGCGTGTGTCCTGTGGAATCGAGTCAACGACAGGTGCCATTTGTTCCTGCGCACTCATGGCTTGCTTAACCATTTCCGCGTAGCCTGCGACCAAAGGTGAATCATAATGCTGTGTTGCCATTGATTCATAACTAGGGCGAACGACTGCACTCGTGAGTGCATTCAGTTCTTCAAAACCATTCCTATTTAGAAACATGGTGTCGTTACTGAAACCATCAAGCAATGTATTTGGCCCCGAATAGAAGCAATTTGGCATGCTGGACATTTCATCTGCGATGACATCCATAGACATGCCCAGCCAGCCGTGATCACCATAATGGTCGCCAAACCAACTGTGCTGCCAAACCTCTTGTTGTTTATTATGTGCAAACAGATATGGCGGTAATGATGCCTGACCACTCACGATGTCATTTTTATTCGTAGGTTCGAGCAAAGGTCCAACATTGACGGCAAACGTCGCTTTCCCTTTTTCAAGGAGCGGAATTAGTGGCTTCAGCGCTTTGTGAACACCGAAGCCAACGCCATGATTATCGACAATGTGTGTTGGCAATACGGATTGCTGAGGAACGGCAATGCCTTTACGTGACGAAGCGAATTTGTTGTAGTTTGAGCTATCTAGCGGCAGCACTTGATGGAAAAAATCATTGCCCCCGTTTAAGAAAACACATACGAGGGCTTTGTAGTCGTCGGCATTTTCTGCATAAGTACTAAAACTGAACGGAGCTGAAGCCGCGGCGCTTGCAGCGCCTACCGTTTTGATGAAGTGGCGTCGAGTCAGTTTCATGCGCGATTCTCCTGAACATGAAAATATGGTGAGGACAATGCAAGGAATAACAGACGTTGCACCCATTTACCTGGGTCAAGATTCATCCCGTTATATTGTTCTCGAATAACGTGTTTCAGTGGTTCTGGCATATTTCCATTAAAAAATCGCAAAGACGTTTCTTGTAGGAATCCATCAATGTCTTTTTCAACAATAAGGCTCTTGAAAATTTCCACATTGATATACAGCTGTTTGTTTGAGGGCTTTTTCACATCCTGAAGGTTTAATCTTAATATTCCATATATGAAATTATGGACATTGATAATGTGCGCCCAATCAATGATTTGTAGTTCGGGCGCCACCAAGTTGTTGTTAGATACCACACCCTTTGGCGCATAATCCGGCAAATAGAAATTAAACACGGAAGGGGAACCAAGTGGGTATTGATTGCAGGTTTTCAAATACACCAAATCTGTTTCTACAACTTCGCTACCGCCACCCGGTTGAGCGTTAAGAGCACGATATACTGCAATAAGAGTTAACCAAGGCTCTCTGACTTTACTCATTGATTGTGAAGGTGCCGTATAGACTTCATCATCGGTGAGCACCGCCCAAATCACGGCTTTTAAATCGCCGGCTTCACCCGCTCCATTGTCGACAAAGGTTTCGGAGACTCGGCGAACATAATCCGATGATGGATTAGACGTGACCAACCTTTGAATGATATTCCTGCAAATATTTGGGGCTGTTGATGGATGATGAAGCAAAATGTCCATCACCATATCCATTTCCTTTACTGCCGATATGTTCTTCGGAAAGAGATGCCCTAGAATGAATTTTTCACCGCGATCATGGTCGTTTTCATGACTGATCATTGGCGAGATAAATTCAGAATCAGAAAAATTCCAACCTGTCATCACGCGAGCCAGTTCCTGAATATCCTTCTCGTCATAACACGGCATCGGCGAACCACTGCCATCTAAAACATAGCTACCATCAAGTTCGCGCTGATAAAGCCCTATCGAAAATAGCTGTAGAATTTCACGCGCATAATTCTCGTCCGGCCGTCTGCCCGTTGCAGAGTCACCCTTCTTGTTCCCTACCATAGTCAGGTATTGACCCATCACGGGGGACAAAGAAACAGCTTTAAGTAATTCGCGATAATTACCAAAAGCGTGCTGACACAGTAAATCGTTATAGTTAGCGACCGCGGTTGATTGGTTGATCAAGGTTGCGTCTTGATCTGACGCTACAAAAATTTGGCTTAACGCATAGCCAACGCGCTGCCTGAGCTGGTCTTCACCATACAGTGCGATATCTAACCAAGCTCGAATACGTGTTGAGCGTGACGGTTTTTTGCCAAAGCCTTGTGCAATAAACTGCTTTTCACATTGAGACACATGGGAACTGATTGGAAGAGCGATTTGCTCGTCAAACCAGGCCTTAGCGTATTTATTGTTAAGTGCTTCAGCTTGTGCTGGCTTTGGACCAAATGTCGAAAGATCTAGCCAACGAGAAGCGTGTTGAAAGGAGTCAAATTGCATATCAAATACCCGAAGTTTGGTTGGGCATTCTTGAGACTTAGTATTGGCACCAAATATCAATTTTGAATCACCCGAATCGCAAACAAGAATATTCATAATTTAAACTCTTAAGAATTAAAATGACTGAGTTATTGGTCACTCCTCTAAAAAAAAGTGACAATCTCATCTTTGCGTTACTTGATATATTGATTATTTACAGCAACTTATGTTTGTGCATATATTTGTGTCTCACTGTCGATACGGACATACAAAAACCTTCACATCACAATGATATTTATATTAATTATCTATATTGATTAGTGTTAACTAATCAGACACTTGTGTGCTATTCCCTATATTCTACTCGCAACAATACCTTTTCTCTCTTTGCACTTTTGCTTTCTGTTACTAGGAGAATATTAGACGTTAAGAGGGAGGGATCTGAGGCTCAGTGATCAATGCTTGATGACTGATGTCGTGTGAATACAATTTGGTAAATCGGCTGGGCGGGCAACAAGGGTGTAGACGCTTGCTCGATATACTCATCGAATCCTTTACGATAAAAAGGAGATAAAGGGTGACCACTCTGACCACCAGGCAACGTCAGGATGCCATTAACTTCGTCTCCCGGTTGAACAATTAACCGCTGCGACGCGCCAAAACTTTGGCCCTGGACAGCTGGCATATACCTATCACCAAACCCTGGTGCTTTAGGCATATCCAATAACGAGCTCAATAGTGGAATTTGTCGGCTAAATGGATGCTGAACGTTTAACTGGTTTACATCGCCCCATCGAAGCGCCTGAAGGGAGCCGTCAACATGGTCCGTCATTTTCAGCATGAGATCGTCGCGCATTTTCTCATACGTATCGGCAAAAAATACGTCCCAATCACCCTGACCATTGGGAAGCCAACTTTCCGGTTTTTCTGAAACCAACTGCCAGAGTGCAGGCTCCAATTGCCGCTCTAACACACCCAAGCTGAGATCACTTTTTGCCAGTTGCGTTTCTAGTGGCGCAAAAAGCGAATCCATTAACGCATCTCGATATTTTCTTACAAGGGTATAACCCACAGAGTCAGCACATGCACAGCGTTGCCAATTCTCGACCTCCTTAATATCTTCGGCAAAGCGAGCCGTATCTTTTTGCAGCACGGCCAGTAAAACGGTATGCCAGCGGTCAAGAAAATATGCTTCGTTATCCAATTGAATGCGATAGAAATCTTCAGGGTCAAAAAGATCTTTCTCAAACAAACGCTGCTTAATTTGAGCGCTGCGAGCCCCCAATGCATATCCTCCATTACCAAATCGCGCATCTTGTTTTGTACTAACGACTCGACTATTTCCTGTCCAAACCATTGAGCGTTTGGGGTTCACCACAAACGGGACATCTTTCGCTTGGTTATGCCATGCCAGATCATATTGGGAGGCAGGTAGTGGCCTTTGTGCAGGCATACGCCTGTCAGGGATCGCACCTGTCGCTTGCCATCCAATGTTGCCTTCTTTGTCCGCCACCACCATGTTTTGCACGGGTATACCCGCGTCTTTACACGCGGATAATGCCGCGTCTACCGTTTCTGATGTTTCTAAATTCAGCAGATTCAAATTAACGGCATACTTTTGATAAGCCACCCAAGACAGTGCATATTTTTTCCCTCCCAAGATGGTAACAGGCCCAATTTCACTCATTTCAAGGAGGTACTTATGGTTACCTTGCTTAGTTGGAATATCTTCCAAGACAAAAGTGGTTTTATCTTCGGCTCCCAACTCATACCAGTCGGCCGTATCCATATACCCATTAGTAAATCCCCATGCGATATGACCATTCGCGCCGACAACTACGGCGGGCGCACCCGGCAATGTGACACCTGTTATTTGGAGAGGTTTTCCGTCTTGTTGATAATTGAGTTGGGCCCGATACCAAATTACGGGAACATTAATACCTAGATGCATATCATCAGATAGCATCGCTAGCCCATTACGAGTCAGCGAACCTCCTACGGCCCAGTTGTTACTGCCAACAAGCGGGGACTCATCAATATCATGAACCAGTGCGGCACTAACGCTTTGAGTTGGTAGTAAAGGAATGTCGACTTTTTTTAGTTCGAACCGACTGCCATCTAAAGCGGCTTGGTATTTACTGGGCTGTGACAAAAAAGCCACCATTTCGGGTCCAAAATGGTTCTCAATCACACCAAAGGTAAGGTCACGCTTTAAGCTTCGTCCTTGCAAATCAAGGTACATACTAAATATTACGAGCAGTGAATCTTCAGGCAACCATGGCTCACGATCAGTTTGGGTGACCAGATATTCAAACGATGGGAAAGTGGAATGAGACACCGCATCATTAACCCCTTTCGCATACGCTTCAAGCTGTTGGCGATGCTGACTAGGTAATTGATTCACAATGTCACGACTGCGTTTTCGAAAAAGATGAAAACGCGTTAATTCATCACGTGGAAGAGCCGCTATACCAAAAAATTCAGATAACTCCCCCGCCGCATTTCGCCTGAGCAAATCCATTTGGAAAAAGCGATCCTGGCCGTGTGCATAACCCAACGCATAAGATGCATCCGCTCGATTTTGGGCAACAACAATAGCCGTGCCTAAGTCATCACGTTGTAAATAAGTGGTATCAGAGAGAACATCAACCGTCGACACGCCGGTTAATGCAGGAAGACTGAGAGCAAGTGCTCCGTAAACCAACGCAGTAGCGAGAAGAGCAAGCAAAATCACAGCGGTAAAAAAAAACTTGATGACTTTTAACATGCCCCTCCCTGGTTGTTGGCCAATGCACCATATGCAAAAGCATAACCGTGCAAATCTGTACACTGAACGTTATCCGATAATGCTAACGCGTGCCCAGAGAAAACCGCTCAATAATTAGGCTCATTTGTTACAGAGATCGCCAAAAGACAGCGCTTTCGCTGTCAATTATGTTTGTTTGCCTAACTTTACAAACAAAAGATCAATGGCAGTGTATACCCACTCTGTTACCTTCACTGTCCTCTATATGCGCATAAAACCCAGAATCGCCTATCTGGGTTTTAGGGTGTAAAACAGCGCTCTCTGCCACACGCGCTATCACATCGTCGATGCTATTAACGTTAAAATAGATCACAGTGGATGAAGAACCAGGAGAACAGTCTGCACTTTGTATAAGCGTCCCGGTTGCACCATAAGCGTTGCCCTCTTCGACAGGAAACCAAGCCATCTGTGTGCCGCCCATTTCCTTGCGAGCCAGACTCACTCCAAGCGCATTTTCATAAAACGTAATCGCACGCTCTATATCAGTCACAGCAATTTCAAACCATCCTACAGGATTCATTGTTACCTCTTTGATTTGTTAAGGATTTATACCCGTACATCAAGGTATTATCCGATCTTGTTATCAGTAACATTAGTCCAATATAGTTTTCGACGAGACAAAAATACAAACGCCCCCAGTAAATGGAGGCGTTTTATTAGCGTTAAGACAGTCTAATTACAAGTGCTCACCACGACGAAGTGCATCAATGCGCTTATCCAGCGGTGGGTGAGTCATGAACAGTTCGCTCAAAGACTTTTTGCCATTGATACCAAACGCCATCATAGAACCTTCTAAGCGGCTTTCATGGCTCACTTTTAGCCTTTCTAGCGCCGCGATCATCTTCTCTTTACCCACCAAATGGGCAGATCCTGCGTCCGCTTTGAATTCGCGATGACGACTAAACCACATGGTCAGAATGCTCGCCAACATACCAAAAACGATTTCTAGCGCTGATGACACAAGGAAGTAAGTGATAAAGCTACCACCGCTCTCCCCTTCTTCGTCGTTATTATTCATGCCGCTAATTGCACCTGCAATCAAACGAGAAATAAAGATAACGAAGGTATTCACCACACCTTGCATTAACGTCATGGTGATCATGTCACCATTTGCTATGTGGCTAATTTCATGAGCGAGAACTGCTTCTGCTTCATCGCGTGTCATGTTTTCCAACAAGCCACTCGATACAGCAACCAGAGAGTCATCGCGCTTGGCGCCCGTTGCGAATGCGTTGATATCATCTGAGTAATAGATAGCCACAGTCGGCATACCAATGCCTACTGTCTGTGCTTGGCGACTCACTGTGTTCATCAACCAATGCTCAGTTTCATTGCGTGGATGCTCGATGACCTGACCGCCTACAGAGCGCAGTGCCATTGATTTCGACATAAAGAGTGAAATCAACGAGCCACCGAAACCAAACAGAGCTGCCATCACAAGTAAACCTGACAAACTGCCTGGTTGCATGCCAGTCACGGCATAAACGATATTCAGCACAATGCTGAATACGAAAAGAACCGCTAGGTTGGTTAACAAAAATAAAGATATGCGTTTCATTACTGAATTTGTCTCCGAATGATTGAAGCGCTATGGGTGTGATAGTAGGGTCAAACTGTCGAAAAACAAGCCTGCGTAGCAAATTCAAACGTAAATTATTGTAACGGGCTGCTTATGCTATTTTTAAAAAAGGATAGTGAACGGTCTAGGTTTCAAGACGAAATTAGACTTTGGTCGAGTTGAAATAATAGCCAATCAAGAATAATGTGTGTTCAAAAGGTGAGTGCCTCATTTGATGCGTTTAAGTGCTCCATAGTGAGTGCGTTTCTAAGGAGAGAAAACAATGGCTGACAAAGAAAATTATCGCGTCGCAATCGATATCCTTTGCTGTCACTTAGGGATGAGCTTCGACGAAGCTTGTGCTGAGCTAGGACTCGCCGATGACGAGAACCAAAAGATTAAACAAATTTCAGATGTGCAGGAGTCTTTGATGGGACTGCTGTCAGAAGACAAATAATTCGAAATTGATCATGACTTACCACGTGTAATGTCATCGGAATTTTGACTAGAACGTTTAAAAAGCCAGCTAACGCTGGCTTTTTTCATGCTGACAGCAGGTAACAGCCCTTAGCCTGGCGAGAACACTTAAACAGGCGACAATCCTAGTGGACTAATGTCGATATAGCCGCTTAAATCTCTCGACTTAATGGCAGGCATGTAAGGGATCTCCCCCAATTTAGGAGCGCCCAAGTGATGCTCCAATGTCTTTACAATGTCGCTGTAGTGCTCTGTTCCTGGATTGACTCTGTTAGCCACCCATCCAACAATTTCTAGCCCATCTCGTCGAACGGCTTCTGCCGTTAAATAGGCATGGTTCAAGCAACCAAGTTTTATCCCTACAACCAAAATAACAGGCAATTTCTCTTGCCCAACCCAATCTGCCAACGTGCTGTCGTAACTCACAGGTACTCGCCAGCCACCCGCACCTTCAACTAACGTAAAATCAGCTTTGGTTTGGATGTTCTTCAACCCTCGGCTCAACTGAGCAAAATCCACAGTGGTATTTTCTAGCTCTGCTGCAATATGCGGTGAACAGGCAGCATGCAAAAGGCTTGGATTAACTTCTTCATAGTCCACATCAACCGTCGTGCATTCACGAAGACGAATGGCATCTGAATTCATCGGTCCATCTTCAGTTTCTTTACTGCCCGCTGCTACGGGTTTGTAACCAACCACGCTATAGCCTGCTTTCGCGACTGCTTGCATGATGGCCATTGAAGCCACAGTCTTTCCTACTTCAGTGTCTGTGCCTGTCACGAAATAGCTTTTAGTCATTCTTTATCGCTCCAAAGCAAACTTGATAGGTTGCGGGTACGATTCCTTCACTTAACTGAAATTGTCTGTATGCATTCTCTAGTGCCATAAAGGTTCGCTTGCCAACCAATCCCGCCTCTCTACCCTCTGATAAATGTGTTGCGCCAATACCTTTGAGGTCTTTCATTAGCGCCAGTGCAGACGGATATCTCTCCGTTAACGTTTGGCATTCTATGTGGTGATTTACGATGCCAGCTTGCGCAAGCGCAATATTTATCTGGTTTGGCGTTAGAAAAGTATTCACGTGTTGACGCGCATCAATTTCACACCATGCTTGCTTCAGTTCGTACAGCGAACCGTCAAGCAAGGTCGAAAACAATATAGTCCCACCAGGTTTTACGACCCGTCTCATTTCACGTAATGGAACAGAAAGATCATTGCACCATTGCAAAGCCAAAGATGTGAACACCAAATCCACACTGTCATCAGCAAGCGGAAGTGATTCTGCATCACCAGAAAGGTACTGTAGCGTATTGCCACACCTTACTCTGGCCTGTTCTAACATTTTCTCTGATAGGTCCAGCGCAATGACATGAGCGCCTTTAAGCGCTATTTTTTCGCTGAAGTAGCCCGTCCCACAGCCTAAATCGAGGACAGTCTTATTCTGCCACTCCGATACTTGAGCCATGAGTTCATGACCCACTCGACGCTGGAAAGCAGCACTTTTATCGTAGGTCGTGGCCGCGCGGCTGAACGCGTCTTTAATAGCGGATTTTTCTTCACTCTCCAAGAGAGAAGCCTCGAGTTGAAATGATACTGCTTGGCTCATTCGCCCTCCTCAATACAACGACGGAGTAAAACGGCGAGGTCTTTTACCTGCGTTTCAGATTGATTTACCGATAAAGTGATTCGAAGACGTGCTGTGTTTACGGGTACGGTGGGTGGACGAATCGCCCCAGTTAAAAATCCATCCTTTTTTAGATTGGATGCGACCAACTGCATTTTTTCGACGTCCCCAAGTACAACAGGTTTGATTGGCGTTATGGTGTCTACCACCTCTGTACAGTTTTTTAATTCGTTGTGAAAGCAATCAGACAATGCAGATAGCTTTTCACGACGCCAAGATTGCGTGCGAATCATCGAGAGAGTATGAGAAAGCGCATGTGCCTGAGCGGGCGGCATAGCGGTTGAGTAAACGTAATGCCGAGCAAATTGAGTGAAGTAATCATGGACCTGTTCACTGCACAACACTGCCGCACCCATCATTCCAAACGCCTTTCCAAAGGTGACAACCAAAATATCAGGCTTCACATTGGCAAGGTGCGCACTTCCTTGCCCTTCGTCGCCCAACACACCCACACCATGTGCATCATCAACCATTAACCACGCATCATGCTCATCGCATGCAGCTCTTATTTCTGCCAACGGAGACAAGTCTCCATCCATGCTAAATACACCCTCTGTCACCACAAAGCGCGCTGGTGTTTGCTCATTGGCCTGAAGCAGTGACTTGAGTTTATTGATGTTGTTGTGAGGAAAGCGCTGCATTTTTGCGTCACACAGCATCCCAGCTTCCATCAACGACGCATGATTCAGTTTGTCTTGCAGTAAAACATCTTGTTTCTCAAGCAACGAAAAAATCACCGCTTGATTAGCCGAAAAGCCGCTGTTAAACAAGAGTGCACGCTCAAAACCCAACCAATCGCACAACGTATGTTCTAGATGTTGATGAGCGCGGGTAAACCCCGTCACTAATGGTGATGCTGTGCTGCCCGCACCAAATTGCTCCAAACCGTCTTGCCACGCTTTGATCACGGAAGGATCGTGCGCCAACCCCAAATAGTCATTGCCTGAGAAATTCACGTAAGGCTGGTTATCGGTGTCAAAGAGCTTTCCATCTTGATGATGGAAAGCGCTGACGTTTCGGAGCAATTTCTGCTGGCGACGCGTATCGAGCTTTTGCTCGATACGTCGTTGTAGATGACTGTCTTGACGCATAATGGTTTACGCGCTCTTAGACGTTGGCTTCGTAGAAAAGATCGTCTTTATTTGGACGAGAAGCCACGCGTTCAGCCACTTGAGATAGCAACGCTTCTTCTTGAATTTCATCTGGTTTTTGTACGGCCTGCTCACGGTTGATACCCAGCTTTTTGAACAATTGCATATCTGCATCTTCATCTGGGTTAGGGGTGGTAAGCAGCTTACAGCCGTAGAAAATAGAATTAGCACCCGCCATAAAGCACAACGTTTGCATTTGTTCATTCATATTTTCGCGCCCTGCCGATAAACGAACCGCAGATTCCGGCATGATGATGCGAGCAACAGCAATAATGCGGACGAAATCGAACGGGTCAACATCTTCGACTTCTTCTAACGGCGTGCCTTTCACCTTAACCAACATGTTAATTGGCACACTTTCAGGGTGATGCGGTAAATTAGCCAATTCCACCAGCAGGCCTGCACGATCGCGGGCATTTTCGCCCAATCCGATGATCCCGCCAGAACACACTTTCATGCCCGCGTCGCGAACATGTGAAAGCGTATCTAAACGGTCTTGGTAGGTGCGAGTTGTAATCACATTGCCATAGTATTCTGGGGAGGTATCAAGGTTGTGGTTGTAGTAGTCGAGACCCGCTACCGCCAATTCATCCGCTTGATCAGGCGTCAACATGCCAAGTGTCATGCAAGTTTCAAGACCCATGCCTTTCACGCCTTGAATCATTTCTTTCAGGTAAGGCATGTCACGAGCTTTCGGATTCTTCCACGCCGCGCCCATGCAAAAACGTGTCGCGCCAGAGTGTTTTGCTTTTTCTGCGGCATCAAGCACACGTTCTACTTCGAGCAGACGCTCTTTTTCCACATCAGTGCGATAATGCGCGCTTTGAGGGCAGTATTTGCAATCCTCAGGGCAAGCTCCAGTTTTAATCGACAACAATGTGCTGACCTGAACATGATTGAGCGCTTGATACTGTCGGTGAACCTGTTGTGCTTCAAACATCAGATCCATAAACGGTTTTTCAAAAAGGGCCTGTACTTCTTCGACAGTCCAGTTATGGCGAACTTCCACCTGTATTACCTCAACTTGATTAAATAACGCGTATACCCAGCAACCTGCCAATCTCTATTCGCTTGTCCTGTTATATCGATGTCATTTGGAGATTGATGACTTGTTCAGTGTAAGGTCTACCCTTACAATGTCAACATTGACAACAATGCATGGTTTACAACTGGACATTATTTGAACATGGACTTAGCTTTTGATCGTGACCATATATGGCACCCTTATACGTCAACCCTTAACCCATTAACCTGCTATCCGGTCTCTCGTGCGGAAGGCATGTACTTGTATTTGGAAGATGGCACACAGCTTCTCGATGGTATGTCTTCTTGGTGGGCAGCAATTCACGGCTACAATCACCCTGTTTTAAATCAAGCCATTACAGAGCAAGTGGGTAAAATGTCGCACGTTATGTTTGGTGGCATCACGCACGACCCCGCCATCAATTTGTGCAAAAAACTGGTCGAGATGACACCCGCACCACTAGAAAAAGTGTTCCTGTGCGACTCAGGATCCATATCAGTGGAAGTCGCCTTAAAAATGGCGCTGCAATATTGGCACGCCAAGGGCAAGCCAAAGTCGACCTTCTTAACCCTACGTCACGGTTATCACGGCGACAGTTTTGCAGCGATGTCTGTCACTGACCCAGATAACTCAATGCATAAACTGTATAAAGGCTTCCTACCCGAACACATTTTTGCAGACTCTCCTGAATGCGGTTTCCATGATGAGTGGAATGAGTCAGACATCACCGATTTCAAAACAAAACTCGAAGCCAATCTCGAGAATATTGCCGCCGTGATCTTAGAACCCATCGTGCAAGGTGCAGGTGGAATGCGTATCTACCACCCAACCTACCTAAAGCGCGTTCGAGAGCTTTGCGATGAACATGGCGTTTTGCTCATTTGTGACGAGATAGCCACAGGCTTTGGACGAACAGGAAAACGCTTTGCTTGTGAACATGCCGGGATTTCGCCCGACATTATGTGCTTAGGAAAAGCGTTAACTGGGGGTTACATGACAATGGCAGCGACAGTCACCACCAAACATGTTGCCGACACGGTATGTAGTGGTGAAGCTGGCTGCTTTATGCACGGCCCCACATTTATGGGAAATCCGCTTGCCAGTGCGGTTGCCAATGCAAGTTTGTCGCTACTGCTAGAAACGCCGTGGCAAGAAAAAGTGCTAGGTATCGAGCACCATCTTTCGCAATTGCTTCCTCAACTTCGCCACCTAGATTGCGTGAAGGACGTGCGTTGGTTGGGTGCGATTGGCGTGGTAGAAACCTATGACAGCGTTAATGTATCAACCATTCAAGAACACTTTGTTAAATCAGGAGTTTGGATCCGCCCTTTCGGTCGACTCATTTACATCATGCCCCCATATGACATGACCGAAGCACAGCTAAAGCAACTTATTGATGCTATTAACAACGCCTTGGTGGACCTAATGTGATCGACAAGTGCTTTCTCCCCGTAAATTTGAATACGATTTATGGAGGTAAAAATGCAATTAGGTCTATTTCCACTACCCCTGTTTCTTTTGCCCGAAGGTGTAAGCCGATTGCGCATTTTTGAGCCTCGCTATGTGAGGCTTGTAAAAGAATCAATGAAAGATAATCAAGGATTCGTGTTGGCAATGAAAGAAGGTGATTCGCTTTGTTCCTTCGGTACCCACGTTAAGATCATCGATTTCGAAACCTTGCCTGATGGTCTGCTTGGGGTGACCATCAAAGGGATAAAGCGTGTGAAACTGTCGAACATAGGGCAAGAAGCAGATGGACTTTGGGTGGCAGACGCAGAAGCATTACCCACCTGGGAAGCCAGCAGAGAACATCCAGACTTTCTCGGTGACGCACTGTTAGCACTGTTTGAAGCACACCCAGAACACGCCGCTCAATATGGTTCTGAACGACACTTTGATGACCTGAACTGGGTATGCCAACGATGGCTAGAGGTGCTGCCTCTCGCCAATAATCAAAGACAATGGTTTATTGCCCAAACCGATCTCGAAGAAGCCAAACAGTTCATCTCTGTTTTATTAAAAGAAGAAAATATTCGAGAAGAGTGATCCATTTTTTGATGCGGTTCGTTATGTAAGTCATGATTCTATTTGCAATTTTAGGATTCAATCATCATGGAATTGGTCGAAGGCACATATACTAGGAAATCAATAAACAGTCCGAGTAGTAAAAACACTATGTCAGCAAACTCTCCGGAACATCTGGCTGAATTACTTCATCGTGTCGCGGAAGACAGAGATCAGTCCGCTTATGCTGCTTTGTTCAAGCATTTCGCTCCAAAGGTGAAGTCCTACGGACTTAGGCACTTGCGAGCCGATGGGCAAGCCCTTGAGCTGGTTCAAGAAACCATGCTTTTGGTGTGGCGTAAAGCTCACCTATATAATGGTGCAAAAGGTGGCGCATCCACTTGGATATTCACTATTATGCGTAACGTGAGCTTCGACATGCTTCGTAAAGTGAAGAGTAATCGCGAAGACTGCTTGAGTGGTGATATTTGGCCACTCATTGACGGAGAGTCCGGCGACCAAGAAGACGATGCACTTCAAAATCAATTACAGACTCAGCTTTTTTCGTATATTGATTTACTCCCTGATCTTCAAAAGCAAGTGGTGCAGGGTGTTTACATCAAGCAACTTACCCACCAAGAACTTGCCGATCAACTTAATGTCCCCTTAGGCACGATAAAATCACGCCTGCGTTTGGGGTTGCAAAAACTGCGCACTCATTTGGAGGTGAATGATGATTAAGTATCACCCGGCCGACGAACTTCTAATCGCTCA
Source organism: Enterovibrio gelatinilyticus (assembly GCF_028683095.1). Lineage (GTDB taxonomy): Bacteria > Pseudomonadota > Gammaproteobacteria > Enterobacterales > Vibrionaceae > Enterovibrio > Enterovibrio gelatinilyticus. The sequence continues at coordinate 60,483 of NZ_JAJUBC010000018.1, forward strand.
CGCTGCGGGTACACTCCCCGCTTCAATGTCAATTGCAGTCGCAGCACACAGTGAAATGTGTGAGGTTTGCGCAAAGAAACTTGTAGCATTTGAAAATCAAGCGGCAGAATTGGCTTTCAGTGCACCGCAACAAGACGATGAGAAGCAAGAGATAGAAAATGATGAATTTGAAGCCATGATGGCCTCCATCATGAGCGATGAGCAATTGCCAATTACTCTAGTCTCCGCTTCACCAGAAGCAAATATCGATGTGGCTGGCGAGCGTTACACACTCCCAACTGCATTGCGTCGTTATCATCATTTGGGCTGGAGCAGTATTGGTGCAATAAGCCGAGCACGTTTGCCATTGAATGAAGGTAACACTCACGCCAGCTTACTTCACATTGGGATGAATGGCGGAGTGCCGAGCCACACACACAAAGGCATAGAAGTGACACTGCTGCTCAGTGGTCAGTTTGAAGATGAACATGACCAATATGTACCCGGTGATTTCATCCTTTTGGACAGTGAAAATCATCATACGCCGCAGACCCGTGATGGCTGTTTATGTTACACGGTGGCTGATGCACCATTGCACTTTACTAAAGGCGTTAGCCAGATACTGAACGCGGTAGGACGTGTTATTTATTAGTCATCTGAATATGTTATAAGCATTCAATACCTGCAAAGAAAGCACCTTATCTGAGGTGCTTTTTTTTTGGCCTGCTTACAATAACCATACAATAATAGCGACAATATTTTACATCGTAGATTAATTATTGTTCACCACAAAATCATGAGTTGATATAAAAATAAAAGATTATGATCTAATTATCACTTTACAGAGCACTCATTCACCTGATTTAATCCTAACGCTAACCACTCGTTAACAGCTTTCCCGACACCCAAATGTTTATCATTAACGTTTGGACGGCTTGGGTTTTATAACCAAGTAACCAGAAACTGATGGTTACTCAGGTAAACACAGTGAAGTGAGATAAAAATGAAGCAAATATCCTCCCCTCTTTCTCGCATGACCAATTCAAGTCTGGTGCTCCAGATCTTGATCGGTATTATTGCGGGTGTTGTTCTGGCGAGCATTTCACCAGACAGTGCAAAAGCCGTTGGCTTTCTAGGTGGCCTTTTCGTCAGCGCACTAAAAGCTGTCGCACCCATCCTTGTCTTTGTCCTCGTGGCTGCTTCAATTGCAAACCAGCGTAAAGGTCAAAACACGCACTTGCGTCCCATTGTCGCGCTCTACCTTGTCGGTACATTTGCAGCAGCGATCACAGCCGTTACCATGAGTTTTATTTTCCCTACCATGCTGACGTTGACTGCATCTACAGCAGCAATTTCTCCGCCGGAAGGTATTGCTCAAGTTATCTCAACATTGCTTTTCAATGTGGTCGATAACCCAATTAACGCACTGATGACAGGTAATTTCATTGGTATTTTGGCGTGGGCAATCGGTTTAGGTATCGCATTGCATCATGCGTCAGAAACCACCAAAACCGTATTCGGAGACGTTGCGGAGAGTGTATCGTTCATCGTACGTTTTATTATTAAACTTGCTCCGATTGGTATTTTTGGCCTTGTGGCAAATACCTTCGCAGAGACAGGATTCGAAGCCCTGATCGGTTACGCGCATCTGTTAAGCGTACTTCTGGGCAGCATGGCATTTATCGCACTGGTCATAAACCCGCTCATCGTTTACGTTAAAACACGCACGAACCCTTATCCGTTGGTATTCCAATGCCTACGAGAAAGTGGCGTAACCGCATTCTTCACTCGCAGCTCAGCAGCGAACATTCCAGTCAACTTGCAGCTTTGTAACAAGCTGAAATTGGATGAAGACACTTACTCGGTCTCCATTCCACTTGGCGCTACCATTAACATGGGTGGTGCGGCGATTACCATTACCGTACTGACGCTAGCGGCCGTTCACACTCTTGGTATTCAAGTAGATTTAGCCACAGCCATACTACTAAGCATTGTCGCCGCTATCTCTGCTTGCGGCGCATCAGGTGTCGCTGGTGGCTCACTACTCCTGATCCCACTAGCATGTAATCTATTTGGCATCCCAAGTGATATCGCCATGCAAGTTGTTGCTGTCGGTTTCATTATTGGTGTGGTTCAAGATTCGGCAGAAACTGCATTGAACAGTTCAACCGATGTTGTCTTCACTGCCGCGGCTTGCCGAGCGGTTGAGATGAAAGCAATGCAAGAAAAAATCGCCAAATAAAATACACTGACTACGAGAAAGGCGCTTCGGCGCCTTTTTTCCTTTTTCTCCCTTCAGCTCCTCGTTTTCCCAAACAACCCACAATCCCAACATTGATTGCTCATCCCACCAGCATTCTGTCTATCATGGTTTACACAGCGTTGTAGACGTCTAGACTGATAGCTTTCTTTTTTTGGCGGTTATCCTATATAATCCCGCCTCATTTTTGTGAAGCACATCAACAAAAGCATTCAAGTTCGTGTCAGGTGTTGCACTAAAGCACTCTGGCACCAAGGGTTATCTATGAATTTTTCAGCGAAAACTGTCGTTATCATTGCGATTGGCGCGGCACTTTATGGTATTGGCGGTTTGCCCATGTTTGGTATTCCCGTATTCGCCAATACAACGCTAAAACCAGCAATGGCTATCCTTGCACTTTTCTCTGTGCTCTTTGGTCCCGGCGTTGGCTTCTTTGTCGGTTTTATCGGTCACTGGGTTACCGACCTTTTCGCAGGATGGGGCGTATGGCTCACTTGGGTATTGGGTTCTGGCATTGTGGGTATGGTCATCGGCTTCTTTCCTATGCTCACTAAGAATCGTCTTAAATATGGCCGTTTCCCAACGATAGATATCGTACTTTTCTCACTGCTCGCTTTATTGGGCAATGTATTGGGTTATGGCTGTTCAGCATTTTTGGACACCTTGTTATACGCAGAACCCTTTACCAAGGTATTTATTCAGCTCTGTATTATTGCCGCAGGTAACGCTTTGTTGGTCACTGTTGTGGGGTATTTCATTCTGCAATCCGTAGCCAAACGCAACAGCCAGTACCGTAATTTGGAAGAGGCTTAAGCGCCAATATGTCCATCGAATTTAAGAACTTTACCTTTCGCTACGATGCATTAGTCAATCCGACACTTAAAGGCATCAACCTTCGTATTGAAAAGGGCGAAAAAGTCCTCATCATTGGCCCTAGCGGCAGCGGTAAATCCACGCTGGGTCAATGTATTAATGGACTCATCCCACATGCTATTGAAGGCCACATTCACGGCGAGTTGCTGATTGATGGCAAAAACAGCCAAAAGATGTCTTTGGTGGAATACACAGAGAAAGTCGGCACCGTTTTGCAAGACACTGACAGCCAATTTGTTGGTCTCAGTGTGGGAGAAGACATTGCCTTCGCATTGGAAAACCAATGTGTCTCAGTGGCTGACATGTACCCTTTGGTCAAGGCTACGGCCAAAATGGTCGACTTAGAAACGCTACTCAACCATGCGCCACATGATTTATCTGGCGGTCAAAAGCAGCGTGTATCGCTCGCTGGCATCTTGGTTGATGACGTTGATGTGTTGCTGTTTGACGAACCGTTAGCGGCGCTCGACCCTAAAACGGGCAAACGCACGATTGAGATCATCGATCAATTGCACCGTGACACTGGTAAAACCATCATCATCATTGAGCATCGCCTTGAAGATGTCCTGACACACACCGTCGATCGCGTGATCTTGATGGATAATGGTTCCATTGTCGCTGACACCACGCCAAATGCCATTTTGATGTCAGGTTTACTTCACGAGCACGGTATTCGCCAACCTCTGTATCTTTCAGCATTGAAACACGCAGGTTGTCATCTTTCGGAATCTGATAATCCTGCTTATCTCAACTTGCTTGATGTTGACCAGTTTGCAACACCTTTGCTGCAATGGGCAGAGGAATATACGCCTAACGACGGGCAGCCAGACGCCGAGCCACTATTAAACATTGAAGGGCTAACCTATTCATACGATGGCGAAAAGAATGCGTTGGAAGACGTATCATTTTCAGTCAATCGCGGTGAAATCGTGTCTGTTCTTGGTAAGAATGGTTCAGGAAAATCCACCATCACCAAACTCATTATGGGCGTGCTCGAACCTGACTCTGGCACGATCTGTTTTAATGGTGAAGATTTCAGCCAACTTTCAATTTTCGAGCGTAGCAAGAAAGTTGGTGTCGTCATGCAAAACCCAAATCATATGATTTCTCATCATATGATCATGGACGAAGTGAGTTTTGGCCTTAAAAATCTAGGCCTCAGCGAAGAAGACATCGAGCAGCGTGCGCTAAACGCTCTCGAACTCTGTGGATTAAGTAAATATCGTCATTGGCCTATTGATGCATTGAGTTATGGCCAGAAAAAACGCGTAACCATTGCGTCAATTTTGGTGATGGAGCCAGAATTGCTGGTTCTTGATGAGCCCACAGCAGGTCAGGATTATCGTAATTACAGCGCAATGCTTTCTTTCATTCAGCGCCTAAACAAAGAACGTGGCATCACCGTTATGATCATCTCGCACGACATGCATTTGGTGCTCGAATACACGACTCGCTCAATTGTGATCGCCGACAGCAAGTTAATTGCCGATGCGCCAATGACCTCCGTTTTCAGTCAACCCAATCTGCTTGACCAAGCAAACCTTGCTACAACCAGCCTCTATCAGATCGCTGACCGAGTAGGAATCAAAGACATCAACGGATTTATGCAGCAATTCATTCAAACTGAGAGCAATACCAAATGAAAGCGTCGAAGATGAAGTTTGGTATCAACTACATTGATACAAACTCCCCTCTGCATGCACTCAATGGCATCACCAAGTTCGCCTTGTTCATGGCATGGGTAACGGTTGTGCTTACCACCTTCGATTTGCGCATCATTTTAAGCATGGTCGCACTTGGCTTGGCGCTGCTTAACATGACGGGCGTTGCTTTTCGGGTGTATAAGCCGCTTTTGCTCGGCACGTTGAGCGTACTCAGCATGAATGCCGTATTCATGTTTATTGTTGCGCCACAACAGGGTCCAGAGTGGATTGGAACAACCACGCCTCTAGTTTCGTTACCGGGTAACTATTCACTAACACAAGAAACACTGTTCTACCTGTGTACCGTGACACTGAAGTATTTCAGTATGTTCCCTATTGCGTTGGTGTTTGTCTTTACCACCCATCCAACCGAGTTCGCCTCAAGCCTGAATCGTATTGGTGTTCCTTACAAAATCGCTTATGCCGTTAGCCTTACATTGCGCTATTTGCCTGAAGTGAAGAATGACTTTGTGAATATCATGCACGCGCAACAAGCTCGTGGCGTTGATTTCTCGAAAAATGCACCGCTTATGGAACGATTTAGAGGTGTGGCGAAAATTCTTATTCCACTCATTTTCTCAAGCCTTGATCGAGCAGATGAAATATCCAACGCCATGACGCTACGTGGATTTGGCAGAAACCCAAAACGAACTTGGTATCACTCTCGCCCTCTAACAGCCAAAGATGGTATTGCGCTAGCTGTTATTGCGCTATTGGTGGCGCTAGCGATTTTCAAACGTTCTTCAGAAGCAGCGACTATCTGGTATCCGTTTTAGCAACGTTTTTCAAACGCCAGTGTTAACGAGATGAGGCGCAGGATATATAAGTTACCGTTAGGAATAAGTCACCAGTCTCGGGACTCGACTCTTACAAAAAAGGAGCGCCATGCGCTCCTTTTTCTTTGACACTTAAACCACTTAAACCACTTAAACCAAGATTAGCCTTCTAGAACCTTCATTAACAAATAGCCGTCATACATCGCACGCTTAACCAACGCCGCGCCGGGCATCGTCGCTTGCGTGTAAAAATAACTCTCTTCTATTATTAGATTCTCACAGTAGTGCGGCAAAGCCTGATTCAACACTCTTTCCATAATGGCAGGATAAAGCACAGACTTTGCGCGGTTGAACTCTCCACCAATTAACACTCGCTGTGGGTTAAACAAATTCACCATGATCGCGATAGCTTGCCCAAGGTTATGACCTAACTCGGTGATAATCTGTTGCGCGACGCCATCACCTTCTAACGCAGCATCACAAATACTGTCGATGGTCAGTGGCTTATTGTGCAATACACTTTCATGGCCTTGATCAAGGAGAGTCTGCGTGTCATCCAATACTGCTTGCAGGCTAGCAACCGTTTCCAAGCAACCGTTGTTTCCACAAAAACAACGCTTACCAAACGGTTTGATTTGTATATGCCCTAGTTCACCAATGTTGCCAACTTGTCCTTCCAGAACCTTTCCGTCGAGCATAATGCCGGCGCCGAGCCCATGATGAATAGAAATGAGTATGGCATTATCAACGTCACGTGCATTACCGAACAGTTTTTCGGCTAGTGCCCAAGAGCGTGTGTCGTTGCCGATGAATACTGGCAACCCTGTTGCACGATGTATTGCCGCTCCCAGCGGCATATTATGTACATCATAATGCGGCATTTGAATCACAATGCCTTGCGTGCTGTTTACCAGCCCAGGAAGCGAAACAGCAATAGAAGTAACACGGTCAACAATCTTTGAATGTGTTGAAAAAAACTGATTAATGTACTGTTGAATCAGTTCAATGAGCACATCCTGATCGAGCACGAGAATGTCATGGCGCTCCTCCACGAGGATGTCGCCACCTAACTCATGCAAAGCAAGGGTCAAATAGCCACGACCAAGACGAATAGACAGGAACTGCCAGCCTTCATTATCCAACACCAAGCCAATGGCAGGTCGCCCACGGCTGCCAGGCTCTCCGTATTCAGTCTCTTTGACAAGATGAGCATCAATGAGCTCACGGGTTATTTTGGTAATGCTTGCAGGCGCTAATTGGCTGCGTTTAGAAAGCTCAATTCGAGAGATAGGCCCAAGTTGATCGATCAGCTTATAAACCGCCCCAGCATTGTTGCGCTTGATGTGATCTATGTGTCCTGGTTGGGCGAGAATCATCCCACTTTCCCTATAAAATTCATTAACAGTGAATTTTTTTACTTTGCGAAGTAATTGTGAAGCTTCATAGTTAGATGTCGTGATACACATCACGAGCTATTTGTCTCATCCCAAATAAATCAGCATCTGACACTAAAAATCAATGATTTAAATGTATGTCATTCTGTAAGTAATGCATCAAATTATTTCTTCCCAAGACAGGTGCTAGGGAAACTGCCATAATCTTGCACCACATGAAAATCTGATTGTTGAAGCGGTATGTACAACGTCAACGAAATATTTGAAACCATTCAAGGAGAAGGGACCTTTACGGGTGTGCCTTCCGTATTCGTTCGCCTTCAAGGCTGCCCTGTAGGCTGCCCGTGGTGCGACACACGCCAAACGTGGGATACGCTCCCAAACGATGAGCGAGATTTTGGAACTGTCCTAGCGAAAACCGGCGACAGTCCAACTTGGTCACAGGTGTCAGCTGACACTATTCTTGCTCACTTAGCGAAAAGTTACACTGCAAAACATGTGGTTATCACCGGCGGGGAACCGTGTATTTTTGATCTCATCCCCCTAACCTCACGCCTTGAATCGGCAGGTTATCGATGCCAAATCGAAACCAGCGGCACTTACGCAATCAAAGCGACCAAGGACACATGGGTGACGGTATCGCCTAAAATCAACATGCGCGGAAAACTTCCGGTGTTGGTAGAAGCGCTAGAGAGAGCCAATGAGATCAAGCACCCTGTCGGGACAGAATCTGATATTGAAAAGCTTGATACATTGCTTGATGGAATTAATTTGAGTAATAAAGAAATTGCACTGCAACCCATTAGCCAGAAGCCAAGAGCTACCGAACTTTGCATAAAAACATGCATTCAACGCAACTGGCGCTTGTCGATTCAGACACATAAGTACTTAGATATCGCCTGATTCAACCCAGAAACTCTCGACGTTGTGTCAAACTCACCAACAATCTAAACAAAAAGGGCCCTCAGGCCCTTTTTCGTTTTCCATTCCACATCGCATCTACACGTTATATCGTGAATGTGGCTCAGAATGGCGTGTTATTCACCGGTGTAAATACAACCTGCAGTACACGTTTCTTTGATCATCACTTTACTTAGGCAAGACAAAGACGGTTTCAGTTCATCCCAAATCCACTTTGCTAACACTTCACTGGTCGGGTTCTCCAACCCTTCAATATCGTTCAAGTAATAGTGGTCGAGACGATCATAAATTGGCTTAAAAGCCTCTTTGATCTCAGAAAAATCAATGACCCAGCCAGTATAAGGGTCAACCTCACCCGCGACATAGATACGCACAAGGAACGAATGACCGTGCAATCGACCACATTTATGACCTTCTGGGACATGTGGGAGATGGTGGGCCGCTTCAAACATGAATTCTTTAAACAGTTCGGTGTGCATTTTGTACGTTCCTGTGATCGATAATGGCATACCCAAATAATCGCACTTGGGTATCACTTGCGGGGGCGATGCTACTTAATATTTGAGCCCAGCTCAAATTGAATCACTGCCAATAGCCCCTTGTCGTTCCCGAAATGACACATTTAGGTTGCTATCCCCTCTTTCCGCACCAATGATCCACACTGTATTCGCTTAGATTTTCTCCGAACAGTACGGGCAAGCAATCCACGTAAATCAAGTATCTTGAGGTAGTTTGGCGATAAAGGTAAACTTGCCTGCTTAAGCGCGAATTATCCTAGCCTGATGACACGATTTGTCAGGCATTCTTCAACGGAGTTAGATGCAAATTATGAACTATATGCCTGTAGCAGACGTCCTGCGCGGCAAAACGGCAGTCGACACAGAAGTCACTGTCCGTGGTTGGATCCGCACCCGTCGTGATTCAAAAGCCGGTATCTCTTTCCTCGCCATTTATGACGGCTCTTGTTTTGATCCAATTCAGGCTGTTGTTTCTAATGAGCTGAATAATTATAAAGAAGATGTACTGCGTCTTACCACAGGCTGCTCTGTTGAAGTGACAGGTAAAGTTGTTGAAAGCCCAGGACAAGGTCAAGCATTTGAACTTCAAGCAACTGACGTAAAAGTCGTTGGCTGGGTTGAAGATGCTGATACTTACCCAATGGCAAAAACTCGTCACTCTATTGAGTACTTACGCGAAGTTGCTCACCTGCGCCCACGTACCAACGTGATTGGTTCAGTTGCACGTGTTCGTAACTGCCTGTCTCAAGCGATTCACCGTTTCTACCATGAGCAAGGTTACTTCTGGGTTTCTGCGCCACTTATCACGGCTTCTGATGCAGAAGGCGCGGGTGAAATGTTCCGAGTTTCTACACTGGACATGGAAAACCTACCTCGCACAGACGAAGGTAAAGTGGATTTCAACGAAGACTTCTTCGGTAAAGAAACTTTCCTAACCGTTTCAGGTCAGCTGAACGCAGAAGCGTATGCATGTGCTTTGAGCAAAGTTTACACTTTCGGCCCAACGTTCCGTGCTGAAAACTCAAACACCAGCCGCCACCTAGCGGAATTCTGGATGGTTGAGCCAGAAGTGGCGTTTGCAGATTTGAACGATGTAGCAAAACTGGCTGAAGACATGCTGAAGTATGTATTCAAAGCAGTACTTGAAGAACGTCGTGATGACCTTGAATTCTTTGCTCAGCGCATCGACAAAGAAGCGATCACGCGTCTAGAGAAATTCGTTGACTCTGATTTTGCGCAAGTGGATTACACCGACGCAATCGACATCTTGCTTCAATCAGGCCAAACGTTTGAGAACCCAGTTGAATGGGGTATCGACTTGGCATCTGAGCACGAGCGTTTCCTTGCAGAGAAACACTTCCAAGCGCCTGTTATAGTGAAAAACTACCCGAAAGACATCAAAGCATTCTACATGCGCTTGAATGACGACGGTAAAACAGTAGCGGCAATGGATGTACTTGCACCAGGTATCGGTGAAATCATTGGTGGTGCTCAGCGTGAAGAGCGTCTAGACGTTCTAGATTCACGTATGCGCGCAATGAACATCGACCCTGAGCACATGAGCTGGTATCGCGATCTTCGTCGCTACGGCACCGTACCACACGCTGGTTTCGGTCTAGGCTTTGAGCGTCTGGTTTCTTACGTAACAGGTATGGGCAACGTTCGTGACGTTATTCCATTCCCACGTACGCCACGCAGTGCAAACTTCTAATTTTTTGCATCGCTGATACGTTCTAATTATGTTTCGAAAGACCGCTGTTGTTATTAGCGGTCTTTTTTTATGTAATTTTCCCTCAAAACGCCCCTCTCAGCCCACATCGTCTATTTCAATGCACTTTCCACACGCTGATAGATGATAAAAGTACGATTCAGAATCATTCTTCCTTAGAGATACAAGCAACCTGACGAACACAGGACTCCGCGCGAAACCTGTCGAAAAGGTCAATAAGAACATGATTCCAACGGTTGCTAAAAAATGTGCGATTGATCGCGCGAATAGACAGATACAAAGAACAATAAAATTTCAGGAAATTTCGGTTTTATTACAACGGATCAAAATGGTATAAACAAAGGTAGTTCCCTTTACTAACGCCATGGATGAATGAGATGTTTGAAAAAATAGCTGCAGCCCCTGCCGACCCTATTCTAGGTCTTACTGAAGAATTCAAAGCAGATACACGCGCCGAGAAAATCAACTTGGGCGTCGGTATTTACAAGGATGAATCCGGTAATACACCTGTTTTAGCTACCGTTAAGAAAGCCGAAGCGTTTCTACTTGAAAGTGAAACCACAAAATCTTACCTAAGCATCCCAGGTACGCCTGAATATGGTTTAGCCGTACAAAAGCTGCTGTTTGGTAACGATGCATCTCTTATTGCAGATAAACGCGCACAAACAGCACAAGCACCAGGCGGTACAGGCGCACTGCGTGTGGCGGCGGAATTTATCAAGCGTCAACTTGGCGATGTAAAAGTATGGGTGAGTAACCCGACATGGGCGAACCACAACGGTGTATTTGCTGCGGCTGGCTTGGAAGTGGCATCTTACGGCTACTACAACGCAGAAACTAAAGACATGGATTTTGCAGCGATGCTGACAGATCTACAAACCGCAAGCGAAGGTGATGTGGTTCTTCTGCACGGCTGCTGCCATAACCCTACCGGTATCGACCCAGATGCCGCGCAGTGGCAACAACTGGCTGCACTGTGTAATGAGAAAAACCTACTCCCAATGTTCGACTTTGCCTACCAAGGTTTTGCGTCGGGCGTTGAAGAAGATGCAGCAGGCCTTCGCATTTTTGCTGATGCATGTTCAGAGCTTTTAGTTGCGAGCTCTTTCTCGAAAAACTTTGGCTTGTACAACGAACGTGTAGGCGCATTCACCATCGTTGGTAAAAACGCTGCTGAAACCGCAACCGCGTTTAGCCAAGTGAAAAGCATTGCACGCGTTATCTACTCTAACCCACCAGCGCATGGTGCTGCAGTTGTGACAGCGATCCTAAACGACGCTGCCTTGCGTGCAGAGTGGGAACAAGAAGTCGCGGATATGCGTGTTCGCATTCAAGAAATGCGCGAGCTATTCGTTGCTACCTTGAAAGAAGAAGGCGTGGAAGGTGATTTCAGCTTTATTCAACGCCAAAACGGCATGTTCTCTTTCTCTGGTCTAAACAAAGAACAAGTGACACGCCTGAAAGAAGAATTCGGTGTGTACATCGTAGGCTCTGGCCGTATCAGTGTTGCCGGCATGATGCGCTCTAACATGGGTCCACTGTGTAAAGCTATCGCTGCGGTTCTTAAATAATCATCGCACTAACCTCTAATAAAAAAGCGCCTTTCGGCGCTTTTTTTGTTTCTATTCCGGTTAATGGAAACCTATCTTGGGTACCACCAAACGTGGAATTAACCGACGCCGTGCAAAAACTCTGCTCGCGTGGAGGCATTCTGTTTGAAGTTACCACCCAACGCTGTCGTTGTCGTCGCACTAGTCGCATCCATCACTCCACGCGCTTTCACACAATAATGAGTCGCGTGCATGTGAACAGCAACATTCTCCGTCTCCAATAGCGTTTGCAGAGCCACCAAAATTTGACGAGTCAAACGCTCTTGAACCTGAGGGCGCTGCGCGAAGAAACGTACGATACGATTGATCTTCGACAAACCAATGATTTTGTTCTTAGGTAGATATGCGACAGTACACTTGCCATCAATCGTGACTAAGTGATGCTCACAGGTGCTGGTCATGGTGATGTCTTTCACTCTCACCATTTCGTCACAACCCATCTTGTTATCGATCACAGTAATCTTGGGGAAATTTGCGTAATCAAGTCCGGAAAACACCTCATCAACGTACATTTTTGCAATGCGCGCTGGTGTTTCAGTCAAACTGTCATCATCGAGGTCAAGATCGATAACAGACAAAATTTCCCGCATGTGATATTCAATTCGTTCTTTCTTTTCTTCCGCGGTCATTGTGGAGCCGGTCTGCATTGGTGTCTCAATACCGCGTGCGATAAGGGCTTCGCGGACTCGTGTTGCTGAATCGCTCAATGCTGTCATGGAAAATCCTTGAATTATTGCAATGTTGTTATCTAATTAATTACTCGTCATTCACAGACAAGGATCAATTTCTGTCAGATTTTTGAAGCATAGCGTTTATAGTAAAAAATTTACACCTCGAAATGCGTGTGGGCATTAGTTTCAGCGGCTAAAGTTTGCCATAATGCCCGCTTTATTCTGCGTATTGAGCATAAGTTGCTCGAAACTACTGAGAGTTCATTATGGGTTGCTGCGACACTCCTGGTTTGATGCCTGTATCAACGGCTATCGACATTCTTTTGGATCAAACCACGCCACTGACACAAACCGAAAACGTGTCACTGATTGACGCACAAAATCGCATTACGGCGGAAGATATTCGATCGCCTATCAATGTCCCACCTTTTGCCAACTCAGCAATGGATGGCTATGCCCTGCGCTGTGCTGATTTAGAAAAATCTCGCACCCTCGTTTTGGCAGGTAAATCTTTCGCTGGTATTCCTTTTGAGGGCGATTGGCCTGAAGGATCCTGTATTCGCATCATGACCGGGGCTGAAGTGCCAGTAGGTGCAGATGCGGTCATTATGCAAGAGCAAACAGAAGTAGACGGCGATCAGATTATCTTTACTGCATCAGCGACCGCTCAACAGAACATTCGCCCTATCGGCGACGACGTTAAGCAAGGCGCTGTCGTTATTCCGAAAGGCACGCTGCTAACGCCTCGAGAAGTGCCTATGCTGGCAACGCTAGGCATTGCGAATGTCACTGTTATTCGCAAGCCCAAAGTTGCATTCTTCTCGACAGGCGACGAATTACGTCAAGTTGGTGAGCCTTTGGGTAAGGGTGAAATCTATGACAGCAACCGCTATACCATTCGCGCAATGCTGGAAAAGATGCACTGTGAAGCAATCGATCTAGGTGTGGTACCTGACTGCCCGGAAAAATTGCGACAAACCTTTCTAAGTGCTGCAGACGATGCGGATGTCATCGTGACATCGGGCGGTGTCAGCGTCGGTGAGGCCGACTACACCAAAGACATCTTGGACCAAGAAGGGGAAGTTGGCTTTTGGAAAATCGCTATCAAGCCTGGCAAACCCTTTGCTTTCGGTACTGTTAAAGACGCGCTTTTCTGTGGATTGCCTGGCAATCCAGTGTCTGTACTGGTGACTTTGCACGTGCTTGTTCAGCCACTTCTAGCGAAACTAGCAGGACATACGCAATGGCAGCAGAGCATCGCACTAAAAGCCAAAGCAGAAACGCGTTTCAAAAAAGCCCCGGGTCGCACTGATTACCAACGAGCTATCTATCGCATGAACGAACAAGGTGAACTCGTTGTCGCATCAACAGGCAACCAAGGCTCTGGCGCATTTAGTTCGCTTTCATTGGCAAATTGTTTTGCCATTCTTGAGCAAGATCGCGGCCACATAGAAGTGGGTGACTCAGTCATGGTTGAACCGTTTAGTGCAGTGTTGAACTAATCCTGCATTGAACTCGCCAACGAGGTCGCCGGTGTTTTAGCGTCACGCTAAAACACTCCCGGCCTCTCCCCACTCCTTGTACTCATCTACCCGAACGCTAAGGGACAACGTGGACATTCTCTCTCCCGAAGAAGAACTCAGATATAACCGCCAAATCGTGCTCAGACAATTTGATTTCGACGGTCAGGAGGCTTTAAAGCAAAGCCAAGTCCTTATTCTAGGTGCTGGCGGTTTAGGCTGTGCAGCAAGCCAATACCTTGCTGCTGCGGGAATTGGGAAAATAACGCTCATTGATGATGACCGCGTTGAACTATCAAACTTGCAGCGACAAGTGCTTCACAATGACAGCACAATTGGTGAGCTGAAAGTAGAGTCTGCGGCCAAAGCATTGCGTGTTCTCAACCCACATGTAAGTATCGACACCATCGAAAAACGGTTGGATGACAATGCCTTATTGGCATTAATCGAACAGCACAGTATCGTTATCGATTGTTCAGACAATATTGGCACACGAAACCAACTCAACCAACTTTGCTTCTGTTCAAAAACGCCTTTGATCAGCGGTGCCGCTATCCGTTTGGAAGGACAAGTAGCTGTCTTCACCTATGGAGAGAAAGAGCCTTGTTACCAATGCCTCAGCGCACTGTTTGGCGAACAGGTGCTGAGCTGTGTAGAAGCGGGGATCTTATCGCCCGTCGTTGGCATCATTGGAGCAACCCAAGCACTTGAAGCCATTAAAGTCATATCAAAATTCTCACCAGCGCCAACAGGTAAAATAATGTTTTATGATGCACTGAGCAGCGAATGGCGGTCGTTTTCTTTGCCTAAGAATCCTAAGTGTGGTGCTTGCTCTACTTAACACTCGGTCTCAATTAAGCGACACAAATCTCAAAATGAGAAACATCTACTACAATTAGGAGGGTCTCTGTTGTTGCTTACCTGACAGCATCAACAGAGTGACGTTCCTTTTTTATGTGGGTGCATTGCAACAACGATGATAAAAACCCTATCTATTGTCCTTGTCATCATGGGTATGTTTGCGCTCCTTTCTGCGTTAAAGTCGTCGATCTCCTTATATCAACGTGATCGACGCCCTTCTACATTCAGTTTTGTTCCTGTCGTGCTTGGCTTCATCATTGGCTATATCTTGTATGCTGCCTTTCTATCGATGAAGCCAGAAATCACCTTTATCGAGTGCGTCGTTGCTGTCATTTTCTTTGGTGGCGGTATTTTCTGCGTCATGATATTTGGCGTCGTTTCTCAGAGTATGGAACGCATCGCTTTTGCTGAGTTCCAACAACGCCATAACGCCTCACACGACCGATTAACTGGCTTACCTAATCGACGATTTCTCCTCAAAACAATCACCGAGCAAATCACCGATGACAGTACTATTCAGCAAAAACTTGCCTTAATCATTATTGATATTAATAACTTCAACAATTTAAACGAGGTGTTTAGTCATCAAAAAGGGGACGTTTTACTCGCTCAATTCTCAACACGACTGAAAGAGTACGTTGACGACGATATATTTCTTGCTCGTTCAAGTGGCAATCGGTTTACTTTGGTTCTTCTTAACCCTGAAAACACCAACATCCCAGCATACATTGAAGGCATGCAAGCGTATCTCGACCATCCACTTACCATCAACGATCATGATATGAACTTGACCAATACCGCTGGCGTTGCACTCTTTCCAGAACATGGTTCCAATGCTGAAGAACTGCTAAAACGCGCAGAGATTTCGATGTATAGCGCGAAACGTATTCAAGCGCCATACGCCATCTATGAACCCTCAAGAACCAGCCATTTTTACGATCAGACTGAATTAGCTGCCATGCTACACAATGCAATTTCGACAATGGATTTCGAACTTTACTTTCAACCCGTCATGAATGTTCAAACTCCAAACCAAACTACATTTGAAGCTCTCATTCGGTGGACGTTGAATGATGGATACATCGTACGCCCTGACGATTTCATTCCCATCGCCGAACAAACTAATGCTATCAAACAGATCACTCATTGGGTGTTGGAAACAGCAATTGCCCAGCTAGCTATTTGGCATTCACAAGGTATTTTTCCGCAAGTACAGGTGAATCTATCGGTGAAAGATCTGGAGGATAACAACCTGGAACCCTACTTAAAGCGATTATTGAAAACCTACGCCATTAACCCTGCCCAATTAACGTTAGAACTGACCGAAACCAGCATGATGCAAAATCCCTGCAAGGCGCGAGAAGTCCTCGAAAAAATCAAAAAACTGGGCGTTTCGCTAAGCATCGATGATTTTGGTACGGGCTTCTCATCGCTATCAATTCTTAGCAATATGCCCATAGATGAAATAAAAATCGACCGCAGTTTCGTGACAGACTTACTCTATAGCAGTAACCACGAAGCCATTGTTAGGTCGACAATCTATCTTGCACACAGCCTTGAATGCCGTGTTGTTGCAGAAGGTGTAGAGACCGAGGCATTGGGCCAGTATTTGATGTCCATTGGGTGTGACAAGATACAAGGCTATTGGTATGGACGTCCGATGACTTTGGCCCAGACGGATGCTTGGCTACATGAATCTCACTTAGTTAACTTCAGAGTTGCTAGCCAAAACTAAGCCTGCACCTGAGTCGCTCCAAATGTTAAGAATCACCTCCGTTCTCCCCTCGTTTATTCGTTTACCTAACTATTCGCACACAAAACAAGCGATTCATTTACGAATCATTCGTCTCGTCATTAATGCTTCAAATTAGTGAAACATAGCTGTCATAAAACTCTCCTAAAGTTGCTTTCGTTGACTCATACAGCGCCTCACCAAAAGGCAACCCAAAGGAAAGCGACAATGAAATCAAACGTATTTTCTGCATTGTGCGTAGCAAGCGCATTGATGGCCACAACCGCTTCAGCGCAACAAACAATCACTGTTTCCGGCTCAACCTCAGTGACTGAAGTAATGGAAGTACTTGCCGAGACTTATCACAAGCAAAACAACAGCACATTTATTGAAGTGCAAGGCACGGGGTCTTCGGCGGGAGTTAAAGCGGCAAAAAACGGCACCTCCATGTTTGGTATGGCCTCTCGCGAATTGAAGGAATCAGAAAAAGAATCATCAATCACTGAAACCGTAATAGCACGTGATGGCATCGCTGTCGTAGTCAACAACGCCAACCCGCTAATTGACCTCACTGTTGAGCAAATCGCGAAAATTTATCGCGGAGACGTTAAGAACTGGTCAGACGTTGGTGGCGAGGACAAACCTATCGTTGTTGTGACCCGCGATACTGCTTCAGGCACACGCGGTGCGTTTGAAGACATCATGAGCCTTAAGCGCAAAATCAACGGCATGTCTGTCTCAGCCATTTCCCAACGCGCTCAGGTCGGTAACGGCAATGGTGTAGTGAAAACCATCGTCGCTAACAATCCATTTGCTATCGGCTACATCTCACTAGGCTCTATCGACACGTCTCTGAAAGCTGTCAAGGTTAACGGCGTATCACCAACATCAGAAGCGGTGGCTGCAGGCATATACCAAGTTGCGCGTCCGTTCTTGGTGCTCAATAAGGTGGGTAATCCATCACCTGAAGCCGAAGAGTTCCTGACATGGATCATGTCTGCAGACGGCCAGAAAATCGTCTCAAACCAAGGCTACGTGCCAGTCAATTAATCAAACTTAATCACTAACCATATTGGCCCAACTCGTTTCTAGTTGGGCCACGTTAACAAACTTCCTCAATGCCAAAACTGGCATCATGGAGTGAACCATGACCACCATACATCAACACGTTATCGAACCCCTTCCGGCAGGTAAGCTCGGTCGAGGTAGAAACCACGACTGGCGTGAAGAGTTTTTCCGCGCCCTATTTCTCACTGCTGCCGCGCTTGGCGTGTTGTCTCTCGCCACTATTGGCTTTTTCATTTTCCGTGAAGGGATTCCTGCCATTCAGCAGGCTGGCCTTGTCAACATAGTGACAGGTTCGGAGTGGCTCCCCCCTGCTCTTTACGGCATTGCCCCAATGATTGTGGCATCGCTAGCATCAACCGCTGGCGCTGTTGTCATCGGCGTGCCCGTTGCTGTACTAACAGCAGTTTTCATAGCTGAAGTCGCACCTAAGTGGCTAGCCAACATTATTCGTCCAGCTGTCGAGTTACTGGCTGGCATTCCATCGGTGGTTTACGGTTTCTTTGGCCTAGTGATCATCGTTCCTATGATCCAAGACATTTTCAACGTACCTGCTGGCAACACACTGCTTGCAGGCATTATCGTGCTTGCCGTGATGATACTTCCCACTGTGATTGCAGTGTCTGAAACATCGTTGCGTGCCGTACCTAAAGCCTACAAAGAAGGCTCCCTTGCGCTCGGCGCATCACCGATGTTCACAACGTTTAAGCTACTCATTCCAGCAGCGCGTTCAGGCATTATGACAGGTGTTATTTTGGGCATTGCCCGCGCTCTCGGTGAAACCATGGCCATCATCATGGTGATGGGCAATGCACCGGCAATGCCTGAGGGTATTCTTGAATCAGCACGTACGCTAACGGCAAACATCGCACTAGAGATGTCCTACGCGTCTGGCATTCACGCCAATGCGCTCTACGCCACAGGCATCGTTCTCTTGGTATTCATCATGATTTTGAATGCTGCCCTGCTATACCTAAACCAAGAAAAAGCGAAGTAACCCCATGATGACACGTCAATTCAAAGACAAACTTTCGCTAGTTACCGTTTGGCTAGCTGCAGGCATGACCGTCGGATTTCTGTTTTGGATCATCTGGTACATTTTAAGCAACGGTTTGCAATACGTGAACTGGTCATTCATCACAAGCGACTACAGCCGTATTGGTGAAGAATCTGGCATCTGGCCAATGATTGTCTCCACCATTTACATGGTTATTGCGTCTATCTCTATCGCAGCGCCGATCGGCATCATGACCGCCATCTACCTCACCGAATACGCCGCGCTCGGTAGCAAATGGGTAAAAGTGATTCGCTTTTGTACGGAGTCACTTGCAGGCATTCCGTCAATCATTTTCGGTCTATTTGGTATGACATTCTTTGTCGCCGTGTTGGGACTAGGCTTCTCGATTCTATCAGGCGCATTAACGTTAAGTATTTTGATTCTGCCTGTCATTATTCGCACAACCGAAGAAGCGCTGATGGCAGTGCCAAACACTTACCGTGAAGGCTCCTATGGACTAGGGGCATCGAAAATCTACACCATTTGGAAACTCATACTACCGAGTGCGATGCCGGGCATCGTGACTTCCATCATTTTGAGTGTAGGACGCGTTATTGGCGAGTCTGCCCCCGTTTTTCTAACTGCAGGTATGGTCGCCCGAATCCCAGAAAGCGTGTTGGATTCAGGCCGTACCCTCACCGTACATTTGTATAAATTGACTCAGGAGCTCTACACCGTCCACGAGTGGCACCAAGCTTACGCCACTGCAACGGTACTGATTGTTGTCGTACTGCTTATCAACATGATGACCAAACTCATCGCTAGCAAATTCAGCAAAGCCACTTATTGAGTCTGGAAGAATAATCATGAACAAATTCAACATTGAAAACCTAAACCTGTTCTACGGTAACGGCGCAAACCACGCATTGAAGAATATCAACCTACCGATCCCGAATAAAAAAGTGACGGCGTTGATTGGCCCGTCTGGCTGCGGAAAGTCCACACTATTACGTTGCCTGAATCGCATGAATGATCTCATTGAAGGCGTGAAAATTGACGGTCGCTTGGATATGGATAACGAAGATGTTTATGGCAACATCGACATTGCAAACCTTCGCATTAAAGTTGGTATGGTGTTTCAAAAAGCCAACCCATTTCCAATGAGCATTTATGACAATGTTGCTTACGGTTTGCGTGCCCAAGGCGTCAAGGATAAAAAAACACTGGATACAGTCGTTGAAAAGAGTTTGAGAAGCGCTGCCCTTTGGGATGAAGTGAAAGACAGGTTGAAGTCCCATGCGTTTGGTTTATCAGGCGGCCAACAGCAGCGTCTATGTATTGCCCGAACCATAGCCATGGAACCCGAAGTTATTCTGATGGATGAACCAACGTCTGCACTTGACCCTATAGCGACCAAGAAAATCGAAGATTTGATGGAAGAATTGAAAAAGAACTACACCATCGTCATCGTGACACACTCCATGCAACAGGCTCGTCGTATCTCAGACCGCACCGCTTTCTTTTTGATGGGTGAACTGGTTGAACATGACGATACACACCAGTTATTTGCCAACCCTCGTGATCAGCGCACGCGTGGTTACGTGAATGGCGATTTCGGCTAACGGGTCAATTTTTTCTACTTAGCCAAACATCCTCATACTAAGAGGATAGAAATCGTAATAGCAATGCCGTGATAAGATTCCCTCAAGCTCTCACTTCAGTGAGAGCGTTTTACTACCTTTTTAAGCAACCGCTATCCATTCATTCTGCTGGTTCTCCCCATATTGTGCCGGTATATCACCAACAAAAAATGACCGAAATGACCTACTCCATTCAGATTTAACAGATTTCTGACCTTATCCGCTGATTTGGTAAGCAATATACCCGCGCAGCCCCGAAATACTGCGGTATAATAAGCACAATGTTCTTCATAACACCGTGTTTGAGTTACGAGGAAACTTTCCTTCATCGGCACTGTCTTTAATACATGCATTCAGTGACATATCTGGAGTAACAAATGAAAAAAATGGCAATTGCAATGCTGGTTGCACCAGCAATCTTAGCAGGCTGTGCAACCAGCACTTCAGCACAAAACGACGCTATGGATGTTTCTGTTGTCAACATGCAGCACCACAACTGGATTCTGGAAAGCGTTGATGGTCAGCCATTAAACCTTCCAGAAGGTTTTGCTGCGCCAAGCTTAGAGATTGGTGAGTCATTCACTGCTAATGGCCATGGCGGTTGTAACCGTTACTTTGGTCAAGGTGAACTGAAGGAAGACCAATTCCGCATCGATAAAATGGCAAGCACTATGATGGCATGCCCAGAATCAGCAATGGATCTCGAAGGCGTAATGACCAGTGTATTAGGTGATTGGAGCGACGTGACGCTGACTAAACAAAAACTCGTTCTGAAAAATGGCGAGCATGTACTGTCTTTCCAGCTGCGTGATTGGGTGAACTAACTCCCCCTCGATAACCAGTTACAAGTATATTCAGCCTCCTTCGGGAGGCTGTTTTCGTTCTTCGGTATATATCCAATTAGACTGATTCCGCCCCGCAACAACCGCTTTACCTAAGGCTATCTCCGCATAAGCAATCACTTTCGAAGCATCCATGTTATCGGCATTTAGCACGGTAACCCCACCAACCGAAATGGTCATGAGCTGACTGCCTTCTTCTTTGTCAAAAGGCAATTTCAACTGTTTAATCGCTTCTAAACACACATTAGCAATCGGAGCGCCATCTTTGGTATTTGGCAGAAGTATGGCAAATGTTTCTCCTCCATAACGGGCCAACAGATCCCCAGGGCGCTTTAACGTATCTACTAAAGATTGACCAATCAAACGAATCGCCTTATCACCCACAACGCGACCATGTTTTGCGTTGTAGTGGGACATATTATCAATTTCAATCATGATCATACTGATGGCTAGCTTGTCACGCTGAGTGCGTTTCACTTCAGCTTGTACACATTCTTCGAAGTAATCTCGATTACAAAACCCCGTTAAACCATCGCTCTTCGAGATCCTTTCGAGTTTTTTGTTAGCTTCGCGCAACTCACGGGTTTTTGCATCCACACGTTTTTGTATCAGTAAAGCGCGGTGTTGAAGCATATAAAGCAAATATGCCAGTAACGTAAAAATCAAAACACCGATAAAGAAAATTAAGTGGGGATAAACACTCATCCGCTCGTTCACATAACTGGGTGAAGGCGTGCCTTTTAACAACCACTCTCTTCCAGCAAAATAAATCGGCGCAGAGGTATAGCTCAATGCTTCTACTGGCGGCTCAGACAAATCGACAACGTTCCGATAAATCACGTCACTTTGCGCTTTTAGCCCCACATCCAGCAATTCCAAGTTGATGGACTCTTTTACCGTGTTGTTAATGGCTAAATCAAAAATATCCCCAACAGCAAACAGCCCTAACAAAAAGCCTCTCAACGTTTCTTGGCGATCGGCTGCTGTTTCCGGCTCACCATAAAATACGGGGAGTAGCATAAGAAAGCCGCTATTGTCTTCAAACTCTCTTTTTAAGCGCATAGCAGGTGTTGCAATAGGAACACCACGATACCAACTCATTTCCAACGCATCTTTCATTGATGCTCGCGAGGCCAAATCAAACCCC
This sequence comes from Enterovibrio gelatinilyticus, assembly GCF_028683095.1. Lineage (GTDB taxonomy): Bacteria > Pseudomonadota > Gammaproteobacteria > Enterobacterales > Vibrionaceae > Enterovibrio > Enterovibrio gelatinilyticus. Next base: position 82,721 of record NZ_JAJUBC010000018.1, read on the forward strand.
ACCATGTTCTGATTTTCAGCATATGGCGTCACATACCGAACAGGGAAATAGCGATCCCTCTGCCCTGCTTTTGCCAAATCTCCCGTTTCATTCAGCTCAACAATTTCAAACAACGCAAACTCTAACGCCGCTTCCGCTTCATAGAGGGAGCGTTCATCGTTCGTGACAAATTCCGCCCATTCCATTGCGCGTATATTAGGATGTCGATCCATCACATTGTTAGCCAACGCGCTGAAGGCATCTTCATTGATTTCATTGCTAAGGGAGAGCTGACTGCGTAGGGCGTAAAGGAGTTCGATACTGATGTTGAGCTCTCTGCCTAAAGAAAGGGCTGCATTTTCAACGTCTTTTTGAATTTCATGTTTAACGGCTTGCTTCTCAGATTGATACAAAGACATGGCTGCGAGGAACGAAAAAAACAGCCCAACGAGGACCGTTACAATCGTTGAATACAAAACCTTCTTTGCCATCCTCTTTATACCCTCCGTTATATGTTAACTAATTGTTAGTCATATTTACGAATCCTGCCACCATGGGGCAAACTAAGCGCTTGAATTCTTTGGTGAGGAAGTGAAAATAAATTCGCCCTGACGGAAAAAACCATCAGGGCGAGAAGGGATCAACGAGATTTCGCATCGCTGAAAATGCAAAGAATTATTAAAGAGGGTCTATATTTTCGACCTCTTTATGCCCAAACAACCTGTAGATTCAGGATTCAACGAGGCTTACTGACGTTATCTCTCAGTATGCTCGCAGCATTGACCAAGCTAGACAACGCGGCTTCAACTTCGTCCCAGTTACGCGTCTTCAATCCACAGTCTGGGTTAACCCATAAACGTGAATCTGGAATGGTTTTACGTGCTTTCTCCAACAAAGCAACCATGCTGTCTACCTCTGGGATGTTTGGTGAATGAATGTCATACACACCCGGGCCAATTTCATTTGGATACGAAAATTCTTCAAATGCTTGAAGCAATTCCATGTCTGAACGCGACGTTTCGATGGTAATGACATCGGCATCGAGCGCAGCAACAGAGTCAATAATGTCGTTAAATTCGCTGTAACACATGTGTGTGTGGATTTGCGTTTCTGGTTTGGCACTTGCCGCTGAGATCTTAAATGCATTAACCGCCCAATCGAGATACGCTTTCCAATCACCCGCTTTTAACGGCATCCCTTCACGAATTGCAGGTTCATCAATTTGAATAATGTTGATACCTGCTTCTTGTAGATCAGCCACTTCATCACGCAACGCCAGCGCAATTTGTTCTGCAATGGCTTGGCGAGACAGATCTTCACGAGGGAAAGTCCAACCCAAAATCGTCACAGGCCCCGTCAGCATACCTTTCACCGGTTTGTCTGACAGGCTTTGTGCATAGGACGTCCAATCCACAGTGATCGGTGCAGGGCGAGAAATATCACCCACGATGACAGCAGGTTTCACACAGCGAGACCCGTAGCTTTGTACCCAACCGAATCGGGTGGCAGCAAACCCATCAAGGTTTTCAGCGAAATATTCCACCATGTCATTACGCTCTGGTTCGCCATGAACCAGCACATCAAGGCCGAGTCTCTCTTGGCGCTCAATGGCATCTTTAATATGGCCTTGCATTGCAGCCGTGTAATCTGTGGCAGACAGAACACCTGACTTAACATCACGGCGCTGCTGACGAATTTCGGCCGTCTGCGGGAATGAACCAATGGTCGTAGTTGGGAAAAGAGGTAACGACAGCGCCGTTTTTTGCGCTTTTGCGCGCGCTTCATACGGTAGTTCTCGCTCACCTAACGCAGCAGTAATGCCGTTCACTTTCGCTTGTACATCTCGCTTGTTGACTCGCTCACTGAATGCGCGCGCTTCAATGGCTTCGCTATACACTTCACAAGCTGCAATGGCAGATTCATTTCCATCAAGTGCTTTTGCCAATAACGCTACTTCATTCAGCTTTTGCTTAGCAAAGGCCAACCAAGAATACACTTCTTCGTCGAGGCTAGTTTCTAAGTTCAAATCAATCGGCGAGTGTAAAAGAGAGCAACTGCTTGATACCCAAAGGCGATCGCCCAGCTTTTCCGCGGCAGGCTGGAGTGCTTGCAGCCATTTGTTCAGGTTGGCTTTCCACACGTTACGGCCATTTACGACACCGAGTGAAACCACCCAGTTGGAGGGAACTGCATCGATCACGGCATCCAACTGTTGTGGCGCAACACTCAAATCAACATGCAGACCGTCTACTTTTAGTGCGCTAATCACATCAAGCTGTTGCTCAACAGATTCAAAGTAGGTAGTAAGAAGCAGTTTTACGTCGCCACTAATGACTTGGTACGCAAGCTTGTAGGCTTTTCTCCACTCTTCGGGCAAATCAAGCGCAAGAATAGGCTCATCAATTTGCACCCATTCAACGCCTTGTGATTTTAGCTTGGTGAAAATTTGCTGATAAACGGATAACAAACGTGGAAGTAAATCTAGGCGGTTGAAACCGTCTTCTTTCTCTTTACCGAGATACAAGTAAGAAACAGGTCCCAAAACCACAGGCTTCACCTTGTAACCCGACTTCTGTGCTTCTGACACCTCTTCAAATAACTGATTCCAGCTCAAAGAAAATTCATCGTCTTTAGTAAACTCTGGCACGATGTAGTGATAGTTTGTATTGAACCACTTTGTCATGTCAGACGCTGCACAGCTGCAACCTGTCGGTGCTTTACCACGAGCAATCCGGAATAAGGTGTCGAGATCTGGATGACCGTTACGATGACGCTCAGGAATATGACCCAAGGTCAGGCTGGTTTGTAGAACATGATCATACCAAGCAAAGTCGCCAACCGTGACGTAAGAAAGCCCAGCATCGGCTTGTGACTGCCAGTTGTTGTGGCGAATAGTAGCAGCAACATCGCGAAGGGCTTGTTGGTCACTTTTCCCGTGCCAGTAACTCTCCAATGCAAATTTCAATTCACGTTTGTTGCCGATGCGCGGGTAACCAAGAATATGTGTAGTGGACATTATCTTCTCCTTTTTAGCCGTCCAGATGTTTACATGTCCACCTTGATTCATTAGAGTGCATAAAACAAACTCAAATTACTCAAACGGATGTTGAGAATAATTCATGTTAGAAGTTAAGCACTTGCGAACGCTCTCTGTATTACGCGATACAGGCTCATTGACAGCGACAGCCACACAACTTTGTTTGACACAATCTGCCTTGTCACATCAGCTCAAAGATCTAGAGCAACGCATAGGCGCTCCATTGTTTCTTCGAAAAACACGTCCTGTTCGTTTTACTGCAGAAGGCCAAGTGTTGCTGGCACTGGCGGATGACATGCTTCCTCGCCTTGCGAGAGCTGAAACGGAACTCGCAGCGTTGAAGGAAGACGCGCAAGGTCGATTGCATATGGCGATCGAATGCCATTCCTGCTTTCAATGGTTAATGCCAGCATTGAAAGAATACAGAATGAGCTGGCCCTTGGTGACATTGGACTTCTCTTCAGGATTTGGGTTTGAACCCTTACCTGCCTTGGCTAGTGGGGAATTGGATCTCGTTATTTCGTCAGACATTAGCCCTCGCAGCGAAATCCACTATGAGCCGCTGTTTGATTTTGAAATGCGATTGGTGCTCTCGGATACGCATCCACTGGCATCGAAAAGTGTTATTGAAGCCGAGGATTTGGCGAATGAAACGCTTCTTACCTACCCCGTTCAGCGTCAACGAATGGATGTCATCAAACACTTTCTCCATCCCGCGGGCATCGAGCCGGCAAACTTTAAATCTGCAGACAACACACTGATGCTAATTCAAATGGTGACGGCAGGTCTTGGTGTGGCGGCTTTGCCGAATTGGGCAATCAGTGAATTTTCACGACAAGGATTAGTGGTTGATAAGCCGTTAGGAAAAGGACTATGGCGACGACTATATGCAGCAGTCAGGCATCAAGAAAGTGACCGTCCTTACCTTCAGGCATTTTTCGCCACAGCACGAAATCAATGCCATACGCATTTGGATGGGATCAAGAAAGTCTGAGCCGAGAAATCGGCTCATGGTTGTCAAAGCAGAAAATTCAAACGGCTATTTTTGCCTTAACTGGTTCACAACGGGATCGTAGTAGCATCCCATTTCGTCCAGTTTGTGCTGGAATGCTTGTTGGTCCAATTCAAATTGCACTAGCAAGTCGTCAAGACTGCTGCACTCCAAACGCAGCTTTTCATTCACGATGCCATACATGATCGCACCATCAAGATGATCGAGATTATGAATTTCCATAAACACTGCTCTCTGTCTGCCATTATACCCAAGTAACCACATGTCTATTTTAGTCCAGTTAGATCATCTGCTATAAACAACAGGATCAAAAAAGGCACTTCATGTGCCTTTTCCTACCATTGAAACAGAAAACTGAAGCTCGCAGAACAATGATGAATAACAGAGTGAGTTTGGCTATTAAGGACTTAGACCATCGCAGACATTGCCAAGCCAGAGGCGCTCGCAATAACGATAAGCGCACAACAGAGTTGGGCTAGCCGGGGGGGAGTTTGACGCAGTAAATGTAGTGCCCAAATTATCACGCCACACACTACCAAGCCCAAGCTAGAAAGCAACGAAGTAATCAATGTGTTAGCTTCGGACTCAGGCATTGAAGCGCTTGTCACCGCAATAATCACTGCCATGAACATGGAGGCGACAATGCCGACGACAGGCAAAATGCGGTGAAAAGCCTGTAAACGAGAACGAGCACGAACCAGTAAACAATGCGCTGTAATTGCGCCAACCAACAGCACTTGAGAAAGCATTAGCAAACCTGCTGCACTACCCTGCTGCCAAGCAGACACCAACACCGCCAAAACACCAAAGCCATTGGCGAGATGCAGTATTGGAATAGGGCCTGATAATCGCGTTTTTCCTGATTTTGAGCGCAACGAGAAAATACCAAGCGCGATAAACGGCAATACCGAGAATGGCGAGAAGGGAATCACCACCGCCCACGCTGCAACGATAAACCAAAAAGCTTTGTGGAGACGACCACGTTGACCGGGGCAGATATCCCCTTTAAGTAACACTAACGTCAAAACACACTGGGCGCCCAAGGCCCCAGACATCACCACCGAACTCAACAATTCGTACATTCTTTCTTACCCAATGAAAACGTGCGCCCGATTATACCCAAATTACGGGAATATGCAGGTTTCTAAACATCACCTTCATGAACCTCCACTGGAATGCAAATTTAGGATTCATTCACAAAACAACGTAGATAACCTCACAGATATTGATGATTATTTTGCTTTAGCTCGCATTGATATGTAACTGTTTTAATATAGAAGTGAATATTGTGAACACGGTTCAAAAATATTAGACGATCTGTCGGTTAATTTACGACGTACTGATAGGCACTATCCAATAATTTTAGGCTAAGGAAACATGGAGTTAACCTACCGAAATTATAAACTCTCTCTTCGTGAGCTTTGGAGCGCGAGTAGCCATGCGAGTAGCTTCAATACGACGCGAGCGACGTATCTACGCAGTCGTATCATCGCGCTGAGTTATGTGTGGGCGGTATTGACCCTCGCATGGATTCCTGTCGATCGTCTTGTTATGCCCCAGGATAATTACTCGTTAGTACTCTTAAGGGTAGGTCTCGCCGTTGCTTTGCTTTCAATTGCTCGCGCTGTCAGCGTGCGAAATTCGCTTCATGATTGCCGAATTGCCTTAGTGAGTTTGGTAATGAGTTTCAACGTTTTCTACCTTCTGGCGAATCACACCTTAGGTTACCCTCATACCGTTAATTCATTTAGTTTCTGCTATACGCTACTGCCCTTTCTGCATGTCATCATGTTAACCGTTTTCCCATTGTCCATCAGGGAATCATCATCACTCATTTTGGTTACAGCCCTCACACAATTGTTTGTCGACTACCATAACGGCGCATTGTTATCACTTGATACAATAGCCATTTACTGGCTACAAACTGTTGTCGGTTTATTGGTGATTTGGGGACAAACATCCAAGTTGCACATGATGCTTCGCCTCTATCGCCATGCGACATTAGACCCACTAACCGGTGTCTACAATCGCCGAATGTTACTCACCCTCGCACAACGAGACATTGAAAACACACGAACCAGAGCACGTCCTTATTCCGTCTTAATCATGGATCTCGATAAATTCAAACGGATCAACGACAGATATGGTCACTTTGCTGGCGATCTCGTACTGCAAGCTTTCACCAAATCAGTGCAAGAAACGTTACGGAAATCTGATATTTTTGGACGTTTTGGTGGTGAAGAGTTCATCCTCTTTCTGCCTCAGTGTACGGCAGAAAATGCGCAACTGGTGGCCGATAGGATAATGAGCAGAATTAGGAACTTAAACATTCCAGTTCAAGGTACTTCTAAGCCAATTCACGTGACAACCTCGGTTGGGATTAGCACGAGCGTATCGACGGAAGATACCATGAACCAATTGCTAGAAAAGGCAGATCTTGCCCTGTACCACGCCAAGAACAATGGCAGAGATTGTAGTCAAACGTTTGAGAATTGTGGTGAGAAGGTACAAGAGAAATACAAGCGCCCTTGGCTTGAAGCGACAAATTAACTTAATCCCCATTCACCCATTACAAGCAAACGTTATGGGTGATAGCTTTCTTTTCAATGACACCTAGGAATTGAATCAAAATCAGGTTCACCGCTGCCAATGAAACGGCACCGAGTGTCACAGCAAACCATCCACCATACTCCCAGCAGCCAATCAAATAGAACCCGCCCAGACTTCCACCGACATAATAGTGAACCAAATACAATGCGGTTGCTGTCGCCTTGCCACTAACAGCGCGACGACTCACCCATCCATAAGCCAATGAATGGGTAAAAAAGGCGCCACCTCCAACAATCAGAAGCCCAACAATAACAGCTATTTCGGTCTCTACACTTGCCACCAGCACACCGAGTAACGTGACAACTGTGCCAAACGTCATGCCGGACACAGGAGAATATCTATTTGCCCAACGTCCACTTAAACGAGACGTTAACGTACCCGCGAGATAGCATACAAAAATAGCAGAGGCGACCCCCACTGGGAGGTTAAACGGCGCTTCCAGAAGCCTAAATGTTGTTACCGAATAAATGTTAACGAACAACGCGAAGTTGACGCCACCGATGATCATCGCGACCCAAAGTATGGGAGAGCGAATATGCATACCAATCATTTTTGCTTGAGCAAGAAAAGAAGTCTTAGATGAGACAAAACGGCGCTGTGCCGGTAGCAGCCAGAACACCAAGATAATACCAATCGCAGTGACAACTGCCATTGCCATCACCGCGCCTTGCCACCCCAAGAAATCTGAGAACACGCCGCCAAACAGTCTGCCAAAAATACCCCCTAATGAATTTGCACTGATGTACCCACCAACTGCTACCACCAGCGCTGTCGGGCTAAATTCATCAGCCATATACGCCACAGCGACAGCGGCATAACCCGCCAAGGCGATGCCCATTAACCCACGCAAAGCCACGAGCCCCCAAAAAGCTTCAACATGCCATGAAGCAATTCCCACGATAGGCAGAAGTAAGAGGCTCGAAAACATAACGGGGCGACGGCCAACTTTTTCCGACAGCAATGCCCACGGCAATAAACTCAGGGACAGACCCAAGGTTGAAGATGCCAATAACCAATTGGCTTTGGTTGCAGTTACATGAAAGCTATCGGCAAAAATAGGCAGCATTGGCTGAAATAGGTATAGGTTGCAGAATACCAAAAAGGAGCCAAAAGACAGGGCAAATGCGGCTTTGCGATAAGCGGGAGTCTGTAATTCAATCATGCTCTACATTACGGATGTCAAAATATACTCTGAAATTAGCAACCTACTGGTGATATATAAAGTATATTAAATATATAGAAGTAAGATCGTTTGTTTATACTTATACCCAAGTAACATGAAGATGCAGGATTCAGCGAGTTTTACTGGCGTTATGATCAAGGCGTCCCTTTGCCGATGTAGCGATCTCCATTAAAAAGGGATAACACCGAGCATGGCGTCAGTAAACTCGCCCGAAGGGAGGCCCTCAGTGCGTCCACTTCATCGTTAAATTCCTGTGAGATAGAATGACTATTTCTACAAGAATTTGCCTTGAATTGAACGCACTGATGGCCTCTGAAATCGAGCATCTTCAGGTTGTTTGGGTATATACCCAAACTCCCATAAATCGCTTAGACATTTTCCCCTAAAGGCTACTGCACATGGATGTTCGCCAACTTCGCTACTTCGCGTGTGTCGCGGAACAGATGAGTTTCACCCGCGCAGCAAGAAAATTGCACATCGCGCAGCCTGCATTAAGCATCGCGATTAAAAAACTCGAAAGTAGCATTGGACTAAACCTTTTTGATCGCAACGAACGCCAAGTTCACCTCACGTATGAAGGCAAACTTCTTCTGCCCCATGCACATCGAATCTTACAAATGATGGAAGATGCGAACACAGAAATGGCGGAGCTACGTGGTTTGCAAAAAGGCGAAGTTCGTGTCGGCGTACCAGGTATGTTGGGTTCCTACTTTTTCCCCTCTATTTTAATGGGCTTTAAGAGCCAATACCCCGACCTCAAGCTCAGTGTCGTAGAGGCAGGTACTCAGTCTATTCGCCAAATGCTGCTAGATGGAGAACTCGATGTCGGAGTGATTCACAGCAAAGATGTGCCTGCAGCGTTGGATACGTCTCATTTAATCACATCGCAAATGGTCGCTGTTACAAGTACGGACCATCCACTGGCAACAAGAAGCTCGATTAGCTTCGAGTCATTTTTTGATGAAGAACTGGTGATGTTTAAAAAAGGCTATTTCCATCGCGAATTCATTGACCAGATTTGTGCCACCCACAAAATCAGCCCCCACCTCTCTTTTGAAACCAATTTGCTGGCAATGATCCTCAATATCGTTCGTCATGGTTTTGCGATCACCGCTTTGCTGGAACTGGTCACTGAACACGAACCTGGGCTCGTTGCGATTCCCTTTGACGAACCCGTGACCCTAGATATTTCTATGGCATGGCGCAAACACGGTTACTTATCACTGGCAGACCGCGCATTCATCGACTTTGTCCAACAAAACAAATAACAGGAAAACAACTGTGCATTCATTTTCCTTGGGCTCTCCCAACGCATCAATCATTGTTTATGTCGAAAAAGCACCACCGCTGGATAAGCTATGGGGTGACATGCCGCTAAATGGGAGCAATACACCACTCTCATCTGAAGAGATCAAAGCCATTGGAGAGGTAGGCGGAAACGGCTGGCGCAAAGTGTTCAACGTGTATGCAAAGTTACTTCATGCCTTACCCGAAAACTCACCTCTAAGGCCAAAAGGGTTTGAGACATGGCAAGCGTACAGAGACAACGAACTGCTACAAGTATCATCCAATACCCGGTTGTGTTTTGGTCACCATCACCTGCAACTGCCAACCAAGAATCATCAACCTTTCGAGCACCAAATCCACCTTATTGCAGGAAAAACACATGCCAACCAATTAGGCATTGCAACGGAATGTGTTTGGCTTGACCATGAATTTGCCAAACACCCCACGATGCCACTCATCGTTTGCCCCTATTTTGATTATCGCCAATTATCGAATAATAAAATCGACGTTCTCATCGGGTTAATGCAATCACTTGAGCACCAACAACACGATAACTTTATAAATCACCTTGAATAGAGTGATCGTTTTTGGCGTACTAACCCGTAATTTATCACTACGGCACTAATTGTTAATTTCAGGCTGACATGACTATTTTTCTTGTCACAGCCTTTGCTAAGATGGCAACACTACTCAACTTATCGCTTATATAGAAACAGTACATAAGCAGGCCAACCGCACGCGCAAAAGGATATTGCACCGATGAATATTAAACACCATGCCTTAATGGGCTTTGCTCTGCTGCCCATGTTTGCCCATGCGGGGCTCGCCGAGCACGGAGGTATTAGTGGCGAAATTTCACTGATTGGTGGGGTTGTTTCTACAGATTCCAACCTCTCTACAGGTGGTGAAGCTACAAAAAACTCACCGTTAAACCGTAGCGGTAACAGGGAAACCGATAGCATTTTTGGTCCACTGGGTAGTGTGGCTTTCACATGGGGTGCAGGGTTAAACCATCAGGTTTTCGCAGGTACGACGCGAGAAGATATTGCAGTGGGAACGATTGCACTGGAAATCGGCTATAAATATGAATTTGCTTCAGGTACGCAAGTCACCGCCGCTTATCTACCCACCGTTGTCTCAGAAGAAGTTTGGGCAAATCCTTACCTCACCGATACAGCCCGCAGTGAAACAGACAAGTCTGGTAATGCATATCGCCTGCAAGTTAGTCGAATTGGCGGTTCACCCCTGTCACTGGATTTCGCTTACGCACAAACCGAAATCGACAATGAACAAAGTGGCACGAGCAGCTTTTCACCAACCGAACAAAACCAGCTTGCACGCGAGGGGGATAGCTTTTATACCAAGGCCAGCTATCGTCAATTTCTAGGTCGCGGTCTAGGGGTCGCGCCTGCCGTGGTCTACATCAACCATGATGCCGATGGCGATGCCATGTCATACCAATCCATTGGTGGGGAGCTTTCTTATTTCAGCTTTGCCGGCAGAAATAAAATTGTGTTAACGGGTAAATATCACGTACGTGATTACGACGCGATACATCCTGTTTTCGAAGCTACACGAGAAGATAAAGAATATGGTGCTTTCCTTGCCTATGAATATGGCGAGATTTTTGGTCTGGATTCTTTGTCATTCATTTCACTGGCAGGTTATAGCAACATCGACTCAAATATCGACTTTTACAACGCAAGCCAATACCTATTTTCGCTGGGTGTAAGCTACAAATTCTGAATCAAATGGGCTGCATTTTCAGGTAGTGCAGCCCAATCCTGTCAAAAACCCTGCAAAACTGCGGGTTTAAACCTTCTGGCTCTCCTCTCTACAAGCCGCTATAATTGCCGCCTTGCGAAAAAGAGGTTAAGAAATGCGCAATTCCGTCACTCCCATCTTCGAATACCCTAAATATTGGGCTGAGTGTTATGACACTTCACCTTTTCTGCCAACCAGCAGAGAAGAAATGGATCAGCTAGGTTGGGACAGCTGTGACATTATTATTGTTACAGGCGATGCCTATGTCGATCACCCAAGCTTTGGTATGGCCGTTATTGGTCGTACATTAGAAGCTCAGGGTTTCCGCGTCGGGATCATTGCGCAGCCAGATTGGCAAGACAAAAAAGCGTTTATGGCGCTAGGTCAGCCAAACCTCTTCTTCGGTATTACTGCGGGTAACATGGACTCCATGATCAACCGCTATACCGCAGACAAAAAAATTCGTCACGATGACGCCTATACGCCTGATAACAAAGGTGGAATGCGTCCTGACCGAGCAGTGTTGATTTATACTCAACGTTGTAAAGAAGCCTATAAAGAAACACCCATTGTGCTAGGTGGTATTGAAGCCAGTCTTCGCCGCTTATCACATTATGACTATTGGTCAGATAAAGTACGTCGCTCTGTTCTGTGCGATGCGAAAGCCGACATCCTTCTGTTCGGTAATGCTGAACGTGCTTTGGTTGAAGTTGCCCACCGCTTTGCTAAAGGCGAAAGCGTTGCAACCATGAATCGCATCGCTGGTACTGCCGTGATGTTGAAAAAAGCGCCAGAGGACATGACGGAAGTTGATAGCTCACGCATCGACAAACCGGGCAAGTCGATGGTCATGCCGAACCCATATGCCACAGAAACGGCCTGCGAGACAGAGACCAAAAAAGAAGCTGAAGCGAAACCTATCATGGTTCGCCCTCCGCGCCATGATGCTGAAAACAGCTATGTTCGCTTGCCTTCTTTCGAGAAACTGGTCAACGACCGAGTGCTTTACGCACACGCAAGTCGCGTCATGCATTTGGAAGCCAACCCTTACTCGGCTCGCGCACTCGTCCAAAAACACGGCGAACGTGAGCTTTGGGTTAACACCCCGCCTATTCCTCTGACCACTGAGGAAATGGACTATGTGTTTGGCCTGCCTTTCGCACGCGTGCCTCACCCGAAATATGGTGATGCAAAAATCCCCGCGTACGAGATGATCAAAACCTCAGTCAACATTATGCGTGGCTGTTTTGGTGGCTGTTCATTCTGTTCGATCACCGAGCACGAAGGACGCATCATTCAAAACCGTTCTCAGGAATCTATCCTGAACGAGATTGAAGATATTCGCGAAAAAGTACCGGGCTTTACAGGCGTGATTTCAGACCTCGGTGGCCCAACGGCAAACATGTATCGCCTTGGTTGTTCAGATCCTCGCGCCGAGCAAAACTGCCGTCGACCATCTTGTGTGTTCCCGAAAATCTGTGAAAAATTGAACACGGACCATAAGCACACTGTCGATCTTTACCGTTCTGCACGTGAGTTGCCGGGTGTGAAGAAAGTCGTTATCGCATCAGGTGTGCGTTATGACCTTGCGATTGAATCCCCTGAGTACGTGAAAGAATTGGTCACACACCATGTTGGCGGCTACCTGAAGATTGCACCTGAGCATACCGAAAAAGGTACGCTGGATCTGATGATGAAACCGGGCATGGGTACATACGACCGCTTTAAAGCACTCTTCGAAAAATATTCGAAAGAAGCAGGTAAGAAGCAGTATTTGATCCCGTACTTCATTGCAGCACACCCTGGCTGTACTGATGATGACATGCTGAATTTGGCACTATGGCTCAAAGAGAACGACTTCCAGTGTGATCAGGTTCAGAACTTCTATCCGTCGCCGATGTGTAATGCCACATCAATGTATCACTCTGAGACGAACCCGCTAAAACGCGTGAAGTACAAGAAACGTGAGGAGCTGTTCGTTGCCAAAGGTGAGCTTCAGCGTCGTTTGCACAAAGCACTACTACGCTACCACGATCCAGCCAACTGGCCGATGATTCGCGAAGCGTTGATCAGCATGGGCAAACGCCATTTGATTGGTGATCGTGCTGACTGTTTGATCCCACGAGAAGGCAGCGAAGCAGAAGCAGCCGCGTTGATGCGTCGTAACTCAAACCGTTCAGGTAAGAAGAGCTTTGCAACCAAGCATCCGAATCAACCTGACATCCGTAAGCCTCAGGGCCAAGGTAGAGGGGCCAAAGGTCAATCTGCGTCGAATGGTCAGAAGCGACCGGTGACAGGTAAGCCAAAGCCTCAAGGTGCGAACGGTTCTAAGCCAGGAACAAGAGCCCAAGGCGCCAAGCCGACTGGTTCTAAACCTGGTGCTTCTAGACCAACAGCTTCTAAGCCTGGAGCCTCGAAGCCGAACGCAAACAAAAACCGTCCTTCCGGTAACCGAAATCGCCCTGCAGCACGCTAACAAAACCAAAAAAGCGAACCGAAAGGTTCGCTTTTTACTTTTTTGCACACACAATGTTCATCGCATCAATTCAGAAATCACCAGTCCCAAGGACGCAAGCGCCGCGACCACACACAGCCCAATCAATACTTTCTTCTGTGCGTTTTCATCAAGAAATTTGGCAGCCAATAAACCAACAATGATCAGTCCAACAATCACCGCAATTTTAATCATTTTATAGCCTCGTTAGCCAACTCTATGATTTTTCAACGTTAACACATATACGTCTAGACAGCGACGAATGGATCAAGCGACTGTCGCTCTGCGATACCCACACTCAGTTGTGACACATAAAGCATGTGGTAAGTCATTACTACCATTTGATGGCACGCCCATACGAAAGAATAGTATTTACTAATCAATCAGTATAGTTCGCTAGATTTATTTACCTCGACGGGTGAAAGCTCTACTAGACTTTCTGAACAAGGGATTCCCTCGCTCCAAAAACTTTTTGTAATAGAAGGTTATAATATGTTGAAAAAACTTACCGCTGAGTTCATCGGCACTTTTTGGCTCGTACTTGGTGGGTGTGGTAGCGCAGTATTTGCCGCAGCCTTTCCAGAATTGGGCATCGGATTCTTAGGTGTTGCACTCGCATTTGGCCTAACGGTCGTCACCATGGCTTACGCCATTGGCCATATTTCAGGATGTCATTTAAACCCCGCAGTCTCAGTAGGTTTATGGGCCGGTGGCCGCTTCCCAACGAGTGATCTCCTCCCCTATATTGTTGCTCAAGTTTTAGGAGCCATACTCGGTGCTTTCACTGTGTACATCATTGCCAGCGGACAACCCGGATTTGATCTCGCAGGCGGATTGGCTTCAAACGGCTATGGTGATCACTCTCCGGGTGGCTATGACATGCTTTCTGGCTTCCTGACTGAAGTTGTCATGACCTTTATGTTCTTGATTGTCATCATGGGTGCTACCCATAAACTTGCTAGCCCTGGCTTTGCTGGGTTGGCAATCGGCTTGTCGCTTACATTGATTCACTTAATCAGTATTCCTATTACAAACACCTCGGTTAACCCAGCGCGAAGCACTGGGCCAGCACTGATTGTCGGTGATTGGGCGATTGAGCAACTTTGGATGTTCTGGGTAGCCCCGCTTATTGGCGCCTTTATTGCGGGTGTGACTTACCGCTGGCTTAGCCCTAACGAGGAATAAATCCTGTCGTGTTTCAGCGTTTGAGGCTAGTTATGGTTCAACGCTAAAACGATAAAAGCCCCAGTCTTTGCAAAGGACTGGGGCTTTTTGTGGGTATGTGGGGCTAACACTCTGTTGTTTACAATCATCCTTAGCTTACAATTCTCGTTCATTAAATCCTTAAGCTTAAAATCAGCGACCGTTCAATTGTCCTGTGCCGAGCAACTAAGCATCCAGCGGATACCAAACTGGTCAGTAACGATGCCGAACTTCACTCCCCAAAACGTATAGTCCAATGGCATGATGACTTGCCCCCTATCCGACAGCGCTATAAACACCTCACTTTGGCGGCGTTCTTCACTGAACGAGACGTGAAATGCCACATCGCCAGAGCCTTGGGCTAATGAGTCATCAAGCCCATCGGATGCAAGAAAACTGACCTCTGGAGAAACAAATTCTGCATGCATCACTCGATCAAGGATATGGGAAGGAAATTCAACAGGCGAATCATTGAAAGTGGTGACGGTGTTAACCTTACCTCCCAAGGCTGTTTGATAGAAGAGCAAAGCATCTCTGCATACTCCATGAAACGTGATATGTGGCTGAAGCATATTCATAACAACTCCTCACCAATAACGAAATCGTTATGGGTAAGACTAACAGTTGGCTCATTTAGTCTCGGCTAACTATTAAGACAGCACTCACATTCATATCTATCTAGTGAGCAAAAAGGGAGCTTATCGCTCCCTTTCATCACGTTTGTAAACGCCCTTTTTCAGACATTCGCACCAAGGTTTACGCCATCCTCAGCAATACCTGCACAGGATGGAACAGCTTCTTATGTTCAAAGCGTTTCACCTGACTACGGCATGAATAGCCTGTCGCCATACAACGAGATTTCGGCAAAGATTCAAGTTGCGGTTTCCAGCTTAGGCCGTAGATACCTTTCGAGTTCTCGAGTTTGTCTGACTCATGACCGTATGTACCCGCCATTCCACAACAGCCAACAGGAACGGCTTCCAGTTTTCCACCAAAGTGCGCAAAGATACGTCCCCACTCAGCTTCCGCATTCGGCAACTTGGTTTTTTCTGTGCAATGCGCAAAGAGATACCAAGCGTCGGTATCGACGTTGTCTTTTGCGGGTAGATCTTGAATTTCATCCAAGAGCCATTCGTGCGCAGTTAACACCGTAAAATCACCGCGCTTGTCACCGAGGATCTCGTTGTATTCATCGCGATAGCAAAGCACTAGCGCGGGGTCGACACCCACCATTGGAATAGACAGGTCAGCGACTTGGTTAAGAAACTCTGACGTATTTGCCGAGGTTTTAGCAAACTTCTTCAAAAACCCTTTAATGTGCTGAGCCTTACCATTTGGCTTAAATGGCAACAACATCGGCTTCTTACCTAATTTTTCGACTAGGCGTACTAAGTCACTCACCACATCGGCTTCGTAAAAGCTGGTGAAGGGATCTTGAACAATCAATACATAACGCGAGCGTTCTTCAACACTCAGCGCCTTGAGCCATTGCAAATCGAAGTTAACAGCATGATGACCATCAAGAGACTCCATCAGAGTCGGAACCGACAACGCAGGCGCATCAACATACCCTATCGCTTTCTTGGTCGCAGCCTGTGCCCACTTTGGTTGGGTAAAGGTGTTAACGATAACAGGCGCTTTCGCCATCCACGGCAGCATAGATTCAATGTTCGCAACTAAGTAATCTTTAGCTGGTCGCTGATAGCGGCTGTAGTACAAGTTGATAAAGCGAGAACGGAAGCTAGGGACATCGACTTTGATAGGACACTGAGTGGCACATGCTTTACATGCCAAACATCCATTCATGGCTTCCATCACTTCATGTGAGAAATCATAGTCATCTTTCTTTGCAAGCCATGTGTTTTTAAAGCGCGCAACAATCTGACGTACTGACGGCGTTTTTTCATTGAGGTCTTTTTCAAGTACCAGTGGATCAACGCCCTGTTCGGCAAGTAAACGCAACCATTCGCGCACAATACCGGCACGACCTTTTGGAGAGTGGCGGCGGTCATAAGTGATTTTCATCGACGGACACATCGGAGAACTGGTGTCGTAGTTGAAGCAAAGCCCGTTACCATTACATTCCATCGCCTGACGGAAACTGTCACGTGTTACAACCGGAATTTGGCGATCCAATGTACCGCGTTTCGCTCCGTCCACTTTTACCAGCGTTTCTTCACTATCAAACGGCGTACAGATTTTGCCCGGGTTCATCCGGTTATCAGGATCAAACGCAGCTTTGACCTTACGCAGTTCGTTAAACAATTCATCGCCAAAGAAATCAGGCCCATATTCTGAGCGGAAGCCCTTACCGTGTTCGCCCCACATCAAGCCGCCATATTTCGCCACCAGCGCGACTACCTGATCGGAGATTGTTTTCATTAAACGTTCTTGTTCAGGGTCACACATATCAAGGGCGGGACGGACATGAAGTACGCCCGCATCAACGTGACCAAACATGCCATAATCTAGCTTGTGGCTATCGAGCAAGGCGCGAAACTCCACAATGTAGTCTGCCAAGTTTTCAGGCGGCACACAGGTGTCTTCAGCAAATGCGATAGGTTTGGCTGCGCCTTTGGTCGCACCTAGTAAACCCACCGCTTTTTTACGCATGTTGTAAATTCGGTTAATTGACGGGAGATCATCACAGACTTGATACCCAATCACACCCTGATCGCCAGCTTCAACTAACACGTCCAAACGCGCTATCAATGCCGAGACCTGCCCGTTCACTTCGTCAATGTCGTTACCCGCAAACTCCACCACATTGATGCCTTGCATCACTTTGCCTGGTACATCGGTCAGAAGGTCCTTGACCGTATTCCAAACAATATCTTCCCGAGCAAGGTTCAATACCCGTGAGTCAACAGTTTCAACAGACAGGGCTTTCGCTTCGACCATCACTGGCGCACTGCGCAGTGCCGAATCAAAGCTGTCGTACTTTACATTGACTAAAGTACGCGCTTTCGGGATTGGGGTAATGTTGAGTTTAGCTTCAGCAATAAATGCCAGCGAACCTTCGGCGCCACACAGCAAACGAGCCATGTTGAAGGTGTCCGACTCTGGTTGATAGGCATTTTTGAGATCATAGCCTGTCAAAAAGCGGTTCAATGGTGGGAACTTAGCGTCTATTTCTGCGCGTTTTGAACGGCAAATATCCGCAGCGGTTCGCAGTGCATTTCCCGCAAAATCTTGGCGTGGATTGGCTGCAATTTCATCCATTGATAGCGTGTCAGTATCCAGCAAAGAGCCATCTGCCATGACCGCAGTAAGACCAAGAACATGATCCGAGGTTTTGCCATAACGTAACGACCCTTGACCTGACGCATCGGTGTTAACCATACCGCCGATCGTCGCGCGGTTACTGGTTGAGAGATCAGGCGAGAAGAAAAAACCGTGAGGTCTCAGTGCGTCATTCAGCGCATCTTTCACCACACCGGCTTGAACACGAACCCAGCCTTCCTCCGCGTTCACTTCAAGGATATTGCGCATGTGACGAGACATATCAACAACGATGTGCTGGGTCAACGATTGCCCATTAGTGCCTGTACCGCCCCCTCGCGCTGAAAAACGAATATCACTGAATTCTGATTGTTGGCATAAAGAGCCAATCATCGACAGATCTTGGATTGAAGTTGGGAAAACCACGGCTTGTGGCAAGAGTTGATAGACAGAGTTATCCGTCGCGACGGCAAGTCGGCTTGCGTAGAATGTTTCTACATCACCTTGAAAACCATTGCTTTTGAGCGCATCCAGATAGCGTCCAACAACAGGTTCAAGTGTGTGCTGATGGGTAAGTGCTGGTAACATCATGCTCCCTGAGGCCAGTATACTCACCGTTATTCCATACGGCTTCTGGCAAATTACGTTGAATTCAATGCCACACACTTTACCTCAGGTGTGAGGTGCATCAAAGTGGAAATGATGCTCATCAATAGCGAAAAGCGGCTGAAAACACACAAGTTACCCGTGCATACCCAACCGCTTTTTCGTTCATCTTATTCACAACGTATAAAACAATGTATAACGCAATGTATAAACAATTTGATTAGCGCATCAACCGAAGAAACACTCTCGGTGTGACAACCAGCAACAACACGGCAATTGCCCAAGCTGTTCCACAATTCATAGCGACAACAATTTGATTAATCGCATACTTGCCAGTCACGTACAGATTACTTGTTACCAATAACAAAATACCCACCGTCGCCAAAGCGAAAAATGTCACTTTCGCCGGACGCCGAACAGCAGACACATAGATCGGGTATATCTTTAAGCACAATAAGGAGCAATACGTCCCCAAGCAGATCGCTGAGAGATAGATAATTTGTGGCTTATGAATCCAAAGACCAATCACTGCGTTAAACACAAATGCCAGCAGCCAAAATCTCGCCGATATCAGCACGCGGTTTCGATTGGAAAAGCGTAAATCTTTCGCACGCCGCAGTGCAAAGCTTGCCGCCACACCGATCAACACACCGACAAAAAGATCGGAAGGAAAATGTTCGCCTTGAAGAAGCGATTTCCCACTGACTAGCATAACGACAACAATGCCCAGCAGTGCCAATCGCTTTCTGCCTTTCGGTTGTTTTTCTTTATCCCAACTTAGTACAAACCAACAAAACATAAAGGCTGTCAGCGCTAAGGTCATACTCGGTAGTGTGTACCCAATGGTATCTTGCTCCCCAAATACAGGGTCGATGAAATACGGTCTAGGCAACTCAATAACCGTACTCAGTAACAATGAGAAAAACGACACCCCAAGCAAACCTGCGCCATAAATTAGCAACGCACGGTGCCCGTGAAAAGCACGAATAAACGCCAAAGACAACACGAAGAAAAGTGGCGTAAATAGACTCCCAAAAGCAATCAATGTGTTACTGGTGTATATGAAGCCTCGGCTTGAAACGCTCGCACTGTGCAATGCTTGAAGCGCATTTAACTGGCTCCGGTAAAAAGGCGTTAATCCTTTCTCTTCGCCGGGGGATAATACGAAATCACTCGCTGGCACCTCTGGCACCCACTTAGGGAACATCCATTTGTGTTCTGGGAATCGGTAGTTATTTCGCATACGCGCCGTATTAGGCAACAGGAGAACTCGCTTCACTTCTTTGCCAAAGTGCGGTGCCGACCACCCCATGACAACGCGTTTGCCTGTTTCATCGACGAAATAGGGCGTTGGCGTTTTTATCTGACACGAAAAAATCGCTGAATTATACGTTCGAGCAATCATATCTCCGACCGAGATATGAAATCCTGTTTCTTCATAGACTTCTCTGATGGCGGCCATTGCCGGCGATTCATCATCAATGATGGCGCCACCCGGAATGGAGAACTTACCGCTGATGACTTCTTGAACCATCAAGATATTGCCCGCCTCATCAACGATCAAACAGTCCGCCGCTTTGATAGGCAAGGTGCTATTGATTGCATTCCCTGACGCCTGAGCAAACACGTTAAATGCCAAAAAGAAAACTGACACTACTATTAAGCGAACAATATTCACGAGCCGAGAACCTCTATCAAAACAAAATGACGCCTGCCATACTGAGCCAAGCAAAATCAAAAAATACAAATTATGAAACGTGAAAACCTCGTTATACATCAGGACAATTCGGAAAAACGCCCTACTGAGGTTTTGCCTGAGCGGTACTATCTCGACAACTTTTTATCCATCGTAGATATCGTGACGCATCGCTATGAAGACCTGCTGACTAACACAGAAAAAGAATGGCTAGCTTCTTTTTCTGCCCTCGCGACAAACGCAAAGTTGCTGACGGTGCGACTGCTTTCACGCAAAGGAAACTGGTTTCGTCGTGACAAGCTTCATTACGATGAAATCTCCGATATTGACGAAGCCATTCAAGAGCTTGTCGAGCAGAACATGATATCGGTAACACGAACACCGCCAGTGCTCGTGGCTGTTGACCTCATGACAAAACCTGAACTCATCAAGCACTTTTCATCCATTGCAGAGCACGCATCAAACGCACTCAAACCCTCGGCCAAGAAAGCTGACCTCATAGATGAAATTGTGGTGTTACTAGAAGGGAAAGAGATCCCGCCAATGACATCAGACTGCCTATGCATATCGCATGACGTACTGCCTGTGTTTCTCTTGTTATATTTTGGTAACTCACGACAAGACCTTAGCCAGTTTGTTTTAAGCGACTTAGGTATTTATCGGTTCGAAAGGGTATCACTTCTTTATCGAGACAGACTGTTTAACTCCAGAGACCAAGTGCAAGATTGGTTAATTTTTTCAACACTAAGCGATGATTTATTCAAACTCACTGAAAATAAAGAGGTTAAGTCTTCACTTTCCATGCTCAATGCGTTGCCGCCCAAACCTTCATGGTCTCCTTTGAGCAGAAAGTGGGATCGTTTAGCGAACCAACTGGCAAGAGATGCTGAACGTGTGGACGATCTAAAAACTGCAGCAACCCTGTTTGCACAATCCAACTTGCCCCCCGCTCGTGAGCGGCTTGCACGCATCGCGCTCAAGCAAAGTGACCTTAACGGTGCATGTAATTGGATAGAAGCGATGCTGCGCTCACCCATCACTGAAGATGAAAAGGAGGTGGCTCAACGACTCGCTCGGCAAATTGTCAAGAAAGCCCCGAAGACCAGCGTGTTATTGCCCCCTCTTCTTTCGGAGAATACCGCCGTTCCACCTCAAGAATTTGCTACGAATATGGCCTCAATGGATATCGATCAGCGAGTCGAACGGGTTGCCGCATTGGCCTTTGAAGCACAAGGATGGAATGTCTGGTTTTGTGAAAATGCCGTACTGAACGCAGTATTTGGACTTCTACTCTGGGACATAATATTTGCCCCTATTAAAGGGGCATTTATGCACCCTTTTCAGCGCTCACCGAGAGACATGTATTCCCCAGAATTTGGCTTAAATAGACATTCGCTGATAGAGAGCCGCTTCCTTGAGCTACAACAAGGCCACTATTCGTTGCTCAAGGTATACGACGAAAAAATAGGTATCACCAACGATTGGGTACAATGGCATCTCGTCGATAGATCATTGGTAGAAGCAATATGCTCCACATTCACCACGACACAGATCATCCGCTGTGTAGAACGCATTCTCTTTGACCCCAAATCCAACCGAGCAGGACATCCCGATTTATTTATGGTTAAGGAGAAACAGTGCCAGTTCGTTGAAATCAAAGGCCCTGGTGACAAGCTACAGCACCACCAAGTCCGCTGGCTTAACTTCTTGAACCAACAACAAATAGAAAGTTCAGTTCTCTACGTAAATTCATCAAGTTATCGTGCAAATACTGCGACTTAATACATACTTATAGTAAGAAAAGTCGAACACGGTAACAGGGTAAATAATGAGTGACACATTAAGGCAACTTGTCTATATCAGTAGCGCTGAGCACCCTTTTAGCGAACTAGAACTCGCGAACATGCTCGCTTCAATACGCAAGAACAACGAAAAACGCGGTATTACTGGTATGCTTCTTTACAAAGACGGCGACTTTATACAAGTCATGGAAGGTGAAGAAGACGTGATTTACCCACTTTTTGAGGTGATATGTAAAGACCATCGGCACTATTCCATCGTAGAACTCATGCGAAAAAGCATCACAGAGCGACAATTCAAAAACTGGAGTATGGGGTTTCATCATATAAATAATAATGACCCAAGACTCGCTGGCTTTAATCAGTTTTTTTCCGATGACATCAATCACCAAATTGACCCCGGTGAAGCACTCAATCTATTGCTAGTCTTCAGAGAATAGAAAAGAGCGCCAATGGCGCTCTATTTTTGTCAGCAAACTGAATGAATGCAGAAGCCTAAACCTAAACCTAAACCTAAACCTAAACCTAAACCTAAAGGATTGACCTATTTGATAGCCACACCTACGTCAAGCTTTTCAAACCAATCCAAAAATTTGCCCACATTATCCCCAGTAAAGACTCGCCCATGCTGCGGGCACATCATCTCTATATCTAGCATTCTTACACGCTTCACCCAGTCATTCTTTGCTTCGTTCGACGGCATCCAACGCTGATGAAAACCCTGCATTTTCGGGATATGTTCTTCGAAATCTTCCACCTCTAACGGTGAGTCGTCGGCTTCCAACGCCGCCCCAACATCCCCACTCATAAGGATCTTAGCCACGGGATCATAAACATGATAATTACCAGATGCATGAAGGTAATGAGCTGGAATAAAACGCACTTCCACCCCATTTAAGACCAGGCTTCCCCCTTCATCTGCAATCGGTGCATATTCGATATTTTCCATCCCGAAGTGACGTATAAAGCCTTCCCACAACCAAGGAGCATGAAGCTTTGCGTCTTGCAATGCCGTGTCCCAAAGCCCCAACGACGAAATAATGTCAGGGTCTTGGTGAGAAGCAAATAAATGAGTAATTTGCGTGATAGGTACTTGCTTAACCACTGATGCCAACATCGCTGAGAATATTTCAATCCCGCCGGGGTCCATCAACAAAGCACTTTTAGGGGTACGAATCATGTACTGGTTTGTATCAATGATTTTTTCAGGTTTAGAGGGATCTCGACCAAACATAAACCATTGATGCGTTTCACCAGAATAGATTTCTTTTGTAATCATTAAAGCCTATCTCCGAGGCAGTAGAGCCGTTCCTAATAAATGCAATTAATCTCAGTAATAGTCGTCCGACAATTCACGACACAGTGACTGAGAGAGCGAAATGTGCACTTGAATACGCTCAGCAGCGGTCGATACATTATCTGCCACCACATTTAGTCCTTCTTCAAACTTTTTCCCTGACTGTGACGCTTCCACGCGAGACATCGCAGACAAAACGGATGCCGTTTTTATTTCTCTCGCGAGGTTTTCCAGAAGCTCACTGAGTTGCGCGACTTCGCGGTGAAATTGTCGAAGCACTATGGCGTGTTCATTTTTCATGTGCACGATGGGATCAATAATACTTTGCACAAACCGAGCATCGTGACTGGCTTTCGCTGCTTGTTTAAAACGCGCTATCGTTCGTTCACTTCGAACGATATTGGTCGCTAAGCGGCTGATTGTCACTGCCCTAAAATTGATGATGTCTGACGTTTTAACTGTGGTATCGGCTAGCTGATCAATGAAATCTGTTATGGCGCGAAAGCCAGCCGCGCCTTGACCTGCTCGTAACGCCAACGCACGGGCATTGCTCGCCGTCAATGAAATGTCATTGGCTATCTCTCTCGCTTTGTACAATTCTGCGGCAACTACGGCAGCCGTTACAAAGTGATTATCAACATTCAGGTCATTCATGAAAAACTCTGATTTATAACGCTATCCGCTAAGTTTAGACAAGATTTCCCATATAATCAGAAATAAGACATTTTTTGTTAATTATTTGATTTAACGCAACTATTCACAACCGATGACTAAGAAACTTAACAACAGACAAAAGCACCGATTTTCATCGGTGCTTTTGTCGTTTATATCTTTTGCGAAACGTCGTGTCGCTAGAACTTAGCCTCCACCGGGCCCAGCTTCTTTTTTGGGATTTCTAAATACATATTTTGTCCCATCATAAATCAAGGTTGAGAGTAAGCGACGGCAGTTAGCCTTTCCGGGTTCATCAAATACCATCCCATAGGTTTGCTTCCCTCGCTTTTTACGACCATTTTTCACAGAGCCACTCAGTGCATAAGTATCTCCATTGGCTTTGTTAACCACTTCCAGCACAATCTTTTGGTCGACATCAAATTCTGGCGAAATAGCCTCGTAGCTATAGCCACACCCACCTGAAGACACATCAGTCAAAATCACACCCAGCTTTCTGTTCGACAGTTGAATATCGCCAGGTAGACGCAAGTCATATCTCACTTCGTTTCGTAGCAAAACAAGCTTAGCTTGCTGAGGAACGGGGAAAACCAACACTTGAATAGGACGTAAAACCACATGCGCGATCCGCGTTCGAAAGCGTATTAAAGCCCCCTCTCCTTGCTCAGAAATGCCTTCAATATCAACGTTAAAGCCTTCCATAAAAAACTCTTCATACTGTCGTTTACTCAGCTTTGGCATCGTAAAGAAAATATGTTGTTGATCATCAAACCCAATAAAATTGGATTTGAAATCAAGTTTTTGTCCTAGGGGCGTTACTATTTCCAATGACGCTTCAGTGCCGTGCTGGATAAAATCCATGGCCTGAAGGCCCATAATCACACGTTCTTTTGGTTTTGCCGGCGGACTTTTCGCTGGTGCCGAGTTTGTATTCATTGCTATCCCTCGCCGGAAATACATATTTCTAATGCATAATTTCAGTTTTATTTACATGCTTAATCGGTCAATGTAAGAAATATTGACAAGTCCCTCGCATATCCCATGACTAACATTTCTTTTTCCTATCATTAATATATAGGCAAAAGATCACGTAAATTCAACAAACTAGTTAACTGCGCCTATTCGAAAATCACGCTCTACTACCTTGTATTTTATTGAGTTATATCCTTCGCTCTCTTGTTCAGCATAAATCCAGCCATCAAGAAACATGGATTCTGTGATGTGAGTCATTAGATGAACGGAAATTTCAAACTCGGGATTTATCGATAAATACATTCATCCGTCTACACTTAGAGAACATTCTTAGATAAACGTGGTGCCTGTGGTTAAACGCGGCTTGTGGCGTTTTGCGCCCGCTCTTCTCCTCTTCGGGTCAATGATCACTTTCGCGGTTTACTCCGTGTCAGCACATTCCTCGGAAGGAAAAAGCTATCCACCGACAGAGAACATCAAGAAAGCACTCAAAGCGCTGGGTTTCGAAAGACCGTGGGCGAGCATAGGTACAGGGGAAAAGCAGATCATTGAAAATGGGGAAATCTGGCTGCGTAACAATGACTATTTTGCCGTGTTGGGAGTCAGTGACACTGATGAAAATGGCATGCACATGTCCTTAATGAACAACCTCACTACTTGCGCGAAACTCGGCATGGCGATAACGGGAGAGTCGTCCTCCATCGTCTTCAAAAAATTTGGTTCGCTAACGAAAAACGCACTGACCGAACCCGAGCAAAAAATACGTTCTGGCGATGCTCCTTTCTATTTTCATGTGTTGGTGACCGAACTCATCGCCAACAAAACACTAATGCAATGTGGCGTAAGCGCTGGCCAAACAAACTAAACACTTTGACCCAATAGAGAAAGACAACATGACAGAAAGAGCACGGGTACAATCTCCAAAACGAGCCATCATTCACTATGTCGTCGCGGTTATTATTTTCACCCTATATGGCTCAAAAGTTTGCCCCTTCATTGACTCTCTTCCCACCACGGTCTTACTTATCCAAACTGCGACAGTGTTTATTGCACTCTTCTTTGTACGATTGATTTTACGCACTATTTATCATGGAGAAGCCAGCCTACCGGCTAATGTCACCGTTTTTGCTGTCACAGGAATAGGCTTTGCCACGTGGTACGGAGTCCTTTATGACTTTCCGCTAGACAGTAATCTGAAGGTGATGTTTGGCGTGACATTGCTGGGCATTGTCATCAGTCTTGATTTGGCTATAGATAACGCTCGCCACCTTTTTGAGTCACCAAATCTATCTCAAGATGCTCCCGAAAAATGCACACCACTGGCAGGACAGATTGGCTTGGGGGCGATGTTTCTGGTTGTTATGGTAACGGTACTTTTGGGCTTAGTCGTCACCAAAGATTTGCTTTGGTTAGTCGAGCATACTGAACACAAGCCAGCGATTGCCGATATTGATAGCATTCTTAAGGAGTTCTTCTTCGTCGCATTGGTCGTCGTTGGTTATATCGCGATCATTTCAAAAAATGGGGCGGATTTAATCCACCAGCAATTGGAACGTCAAACCCATGTAATGGTCCTCGCCTCTCACGGTCAATTAGATCAAACGCTTCCGTCAAATCATGTTGGTGAATTGGGTATTATTGCTTACTACACCAACAAGATGTTGGGCGACCTTCATGCCAGTTATGACGAAATTAATAGAACACGGGATGCGACCATCATCGGACTTTCAACGCTAGCGGAAGTGAGGGATAACGAAACAGGGGCGCATATTCTTCGCACACAGAACTATGTGCGAGCACTCGCCTACACGCTGCGTAGACAAAGCAAATATGCGGCGTACCTCAGCAACGAAACGATTGATCTACTCTACAAATCCGCCCCACTTCATGATGTTGGCAAAGTAGGTATCCCTGACGCAATTCTACTCAAGCCGGGCAAACTGACGGATGAAGAGTTTATGATCATGAAAACCCACGCCCAGTTAGGGGCTGATGCCTTGTCCATGACAGAACAAAGCGTTGATGGCATTGCTTTCTTGCGCTTCGCCAAAGAAATCGCGGCAACGCACCATGAAAAGTGGGATGGATCGGGTTACCCGCTAGGGTTAGCTGGCGAAAAAATCCCGCTGTCAGGGCGCTTAATGGCCCTTGCAGACGTCTACGATGCGTTGATTTCAAAACGAGTTTACAAACCCGCATTTAGTCACGAAAAAGCAAAAGCCATCATTTTGCAGGGCAATGGCACCCACTTTGATCCCGCCATCGTTGACGCGTTTCTTATGTGTGAACACCAGTTTATTGATATTGCGGCGCAATACAGCGATAAAGACACGCATGCAGCCTAATCTGACAGTTCCAGCCACGCCGATCAACTATTGTCTGATTATTGTCTGATCGCGATAGGAAGCATCCCGCCATCACAACGACGAATGAAGGGCTTTTTTGGGCAGTTTTACCGTTACTGGATAGTCGCCTTGCCAAAGCTCCTTTACAAACTCAGAGGCTTTTTCTGGTTGGCAGAAAATCCAGCACTCTTGTTTGGCACGCGTGAGAGCCACATAAAACAAGCGCCGTTCTTCTGCGTGAACCATCTCTCCATCAACACTCAATAGTGCGAACTCTAACCCCTCATTGTGGCTATTGGCGGGAAATACACCCTCATTCATATCAAGAATAAACGTGAAATCCGCCTCTAAGCCTTTACTGGCGTGAGCCGTCACAAACGTCATGTTTATTGCAGGCCAACGGGCTTGCCACGACGATAGATCGGCAGGTTTACAGGAATGTTGACGGCCAATCATCATAAGTGACACGTCGCGATCACCCACGGTGTTCGCCAACTTGGCTAATGTCTCTTCAATCGATTCCGACGCTAAAAGGTGTACGCCTTTTTTCTTCTGTTCTTTTTGGCTATTGAGCGGTTTGGTGATTTGCTTGGGGTTCACTTGAATAAACGGGTTAGCAACAGCACCTATCTGAGAATGAAAACGATAGGTCACATCCAAATATCCAATCACACCTGCAGAGAATCGCGTTAAGAAGTCAGTCGTTAAGCTCACATCCGACCCCGCAAAACGATAAATGGCCTGCCAGTCATCCCCTACTGCAAATAACGAAGGCGAACGCTCTCGCTTACCACCACACAATGCTTCTAACATTGCCATCCTTGATGGCGAAATATCTTGGTATTCATCCACCATAATGTGGTCATATTGCGCCGCAAATGTACTGGATTTTTTCGATAGCAGTTTGGTTGCTGTCTTAATCAGGCTGTTAAAATCATGCTCGTTGGCTTGGGACAGATGTTGTTGATAGCTTCGCATCAGCGGCCACACCATTGCGAATTCACTTTCCGCACGGGCATCCCCTTTCACCAAGCCACGAAACGCCGATTGTGACTTGTCTTGCTGGATCAGCAAATCAACTTGTCGCCATAACCATTTATGAAGACGAGGCTCGTGCGCTTGCTCTGCCAGCGCTCTTTCACTGCTCAAACCTGAAATTTGCCACTGAGTGAGATGCTTCAACCAACGTTTTTCAACAGCGGGTTGTGACAGATTTTCTGCTAACCACAACGTCATCCACGTCAGTTTCGCTTCTTCATCGGTCGCTAGCGGTGACAATACAGGTGCGCTTCCCGTGATCTCTTTGATCACTCGGGTCGCAAAACTGTGGAACGTTGCTACATGTACATCTTTCAAACCCGCAGCGTTCAGTCGCTGGGACATCTCTTCACTGGCTTTTTTGCCAAACGCCAACATCACAATGCGATCTGCCGTTGCCTGTTCACTGGCGACAAGATATTGAGTACGCGCCATCAACACACTGGTTTTACCCGACCCTGCGCCTGCAAGCAGCAAATTATGGTTGTCATCCATTAGAACAGCCTGACGTTGCGAAAGATTCAGTGGTGAAGACTCGATGCCATCGAACCACTGAGACCATCGCGTAAGTTCGTTTTTCTTCCATCGGACATTACGCGCATCCCGCATCGCGCTTCCGTTTTGCAGCCAGACAAAAAGCGACTGATAAAGCTCAGGGTTTGCTAACGCCGCCACCTGAGGGTGAACGCCCAACTCCTCAATCTGCTTATTTGCCTTGTTCATCCACTGTCGCAGGTCGGCATCACGTAGATAGCCTTTATGGGCACCAATCTCATCGCGTAGTGCGATCAACTCATGCTCCACCAACATGAAACGATTTTGCTGTTTACCCAGCCACAACTGGTAAGCGTCAGTGATTCTACTCACAAACGCCGTTAAATCTTGCCAAGGAAGACCATACACTGAGATGGAACGCGCCGGTTGATCCGAAGGGGAAACAATGAAGGTGACTTTGCCCCAGAGCAGGCCACGGGAAAGCCTGCATTGACCATCCCAAATTGCAAAAGGAACGGTTTCTGTGAGCTGTTTTGACTCAAAGATAAGGTGGTTATCACACAATGCGATGCTGTAGTGATCGCCCTGTACACACCATTGAGCAAGCTTACTGGCAGACAATTTCATGAACGGTTTCTATCATAGGAATAACAAGACGATAATAACAATTTATCGCTCCCTTCTCACTGTATAGCTGGGACTAGGTGAATGAAATACAACAAAATGATCTTATGAAAGGGAAAAATACATTGATTTTGATCTCATCCCTTGGATGAAGACGCCAATCTGCTATCTTACTCCCATTCTTCCTCCAGTTTCGTTCTCATGATTTCAAAACGCACTTCGCTAACATTCCGTGAATACTGGGCCAACAGTCGCATCAATTATAGCGTGAGAGTATTTATTGCTCTGGTCGGCGTTGCGATCCCTTGTTGGTGGTACGGCGCGTCAGAGGCCATCACACCGCTTGTTCTAGGCATTATTGCTTCGGCACTGGCAGAAACAGATGATAATTTCTCCGGTCGATTCTCTGCACTGCTTACCACGTTGTTCTGTTTCGCCATCACCACCTTTTCTGTCGAAATACTGTTTGAGTATCCCCTTTTATTCGTCTCTGGAATGGTTGTTTCCACCTTCAGCTTCATCATGCTAGGGGCTATTGGCCCGCGGTATACCAGCATTGCGTTTGCATCCGTTTTAACCGCCATCTACACCATGCTCGGGGCGCAAGATTCTGTATCTTTGTGGTATCAGCCTTCTCTGCTTATCGCGGGTGCGGCTTGGTATGGATGTATTTCATTAGTATGGCTGCTTCTTTGGCCGTTACAGCCGGTACAACAAAGCATCGCCTTGGTGTTTAACACTTTGTCCCAGTACCTCGACCAAAAATCTGAGATGTTCCACCCCAGCCGAAACATCAACCCTCAGCCTTTACGCCTGAGAGATGCGAATGAAAACATCAAAGTCGTTAATGCGTTGAACGGGGCAAAAAACGCGCTCATGAATCGAATGCGTCGTGGACGCGTCAACAGCAACACACGCCAACTGCTCAAGATTTACTTTCTCGCTCAAGATATCCATGAACGCGCAAATTCGTCCCACTCTCGCTACCAAGATTTAGCAGAAGTGTTTTTCCATAGTGATGTCATGTTCCGCCTTCAACGTTTACTGCACTTGCAGTCCAAGGCATGCTTGGAGGTATCTCATTGCTTAACCCTATCTCGCCCCTACCGTCATGGTGAAGAGAGCGTTAAAGCACTGGATGAATTGCATGAATCGCTGATGTACATCAAAGCGGAAAACAACCCTGAATGGAATTTACTGCTGGGGCAACTCGATTTCCTCTTCAATAACCTCGCCACGGTCGAGCGCCAGTTATCAAACATCAGCAACCCTGATGCCACGATCAACGATGAAGACAAAGAAATCCCCGATTCAAATGCCCACGGCTTCAAGGAAAAGTGTGTTCGCGTATGGGCACAGATGACGCCAAAATCCTTGCTATTCCGTCACGCGGTGCGTTTGAGTTTAGCGCTAGGTGCTGGCTACGGTATCATTCAAGCGTTTGATCTCACACGTGGTTATTGGATATTGCTCACCACATTGTTCGTTTGCCAAGTCAACTATTCCGCTACCCGAAGCAAACTGACTGAAAGGATATCAGGCACACTGATTGGTTTGCTTGTTGGCCTGCCATTGCTTACCCTCTTCCCTGATTTAACCGGGCAACTCGTCTTAATGGTGCTATTTGGCGTGTTGTTTTTCGCCTTTAGAACCACGCACTACGCCGCCGCGACAGCCTTTATCACTTTATTGGTGTTGATGTGTTTCAACCAACTTGGTGAAGGCTATGCCGTGATGTTACCGCGATTAGGAGATACCTTGATCGGCTGCTTACTCGCCGTCGCCGCTGTACGTTTTGTATTGCCAGATTGGCAGGCTCACCGCTTGCGGGGGATCATGAAAGATTCCGTAGCAGCAAACCGCGACTATCTTGCACAAATCATCGGTCAATATCGCATCGGTAAACGAGACACAATGGCTTATCGCGTTGCACGTCGAGAAGCGCACAACCAAGACGCGCAACTGACCACTGCTATCAGTAACATGCTCGCCGAACCAGGGCGATACCGCACTGCGATTGATGAGAGCTTTCGCTTTCTTTGTTTGAATCATGCCATGTTGAGCTATATATCAACGCTTGGCGCACACCGTATGCAAATGGATGATGACAGCATTCATGAACTGGTATCCAAAGCGCACCGGGGCATTCATGCAGAATTGGATTGCTTGATCACCACTCTTTCTGGCAATTCAGAGACTCAAACGCCTTGCTTAGATGATGCATTGGGCAAGCATTTAGAAAGATGGCGTGAAGAAGAAAGCAGCTCTGCCCGAATGGTATTGCAGCAACTTCATTTGATTCACCGAATCATGCCTGAAATGCACCAACTAACGGATGTGTTGGCACAAAAAGCACTCAAGAGCTCAAAAGCATAGAAGGTATAGAAGGTATAGAAAGGCATGATGAAAATCCCAATGGTTCTCGCATTGCTTTTTGCATTCAATGCGCACGCCAACGACAGCCATAATGCAGACCCCTTTCCCAGCATTGTCTGGCTAAACCAACAAGGCGAAGTGGTTCCCGATGATGTGATTGATGTCATTTCTGACAATTGCGGCATTAACCAAGCCGCTCATCATATTGCCAACCTTAATGACGGCGATATTGAAGCCGCTCTCGATGATTTAAAAGCAGCCGCCGCCTGCTTCGAGAAACACGGATTCACCCAACAAAGCGAGGACTAACATGCCGCGCTTTGTTGGCGTGTTTTTGCCCCAAAGTCACTTAGAGTAAAAGCTCATCAAAATTCCGCGCCACTAAATTTCCCATATCTAAGCTAATGACCGATAGCGTATCTGTAGTAATTAAAGCACTGGTTATGACACTAAGGCCTGATGGTGACGGTGCATAATCTTCAATCTCACCGATTTGTCACATTTTAACAACGTGATTTTTGCAGGTCGGATCTTAGTTTTATAAAACAGAATGTTACGCATGGTGGTAAAATAGCAGTTTGTTGTTTTTGGACTAAATGGCGTGTTTAAACACACCATTTTTGGGTCTAATACACTGTTAGGTATTTCTTTCCGCATTGCTTAAAGCTCCCAAGACTCAAGTAGAACTTTCACCCTAGTTGGTATAGTTCCTGATACAGATTCAGTAACCAATACTTGTTCTCTCTTGCTTAAGCGTATTGAAGTTGACGATATACCGTTTTGCATTGGTATCAGCCACACACCTTCTTTTTGTTGCATGATAGTGAAACCCGCTTTAACTCTCTCATGCGCTCCATTAATAGTAGTTTTGGTTGATACCAATGCGTTTTTACATTCCCTAGGGAAGGTGATATTGACTAAGTTCTGCCCTTTAGGGTGGATTACACCAGTGTAGACAAGAACTTCATCATAATAGTGAAATGTGTTCCCATCCCAAAAGCCAAGTTTTTTATAATTTTTGTACGCTTGTATAGGTGAACTAACGAGGACATGGAGAATTAAGTATCCGATAGCAACCGCAGCCAAACTAGCGGAGTCGATGAGACCTGCTACAACTTTTTCATTTGTTTTGTCGGCACCAAAAAGCTGG
>NZ_JAJUBC010000019.1 GCF_028683095.1 Enterovibrio gelatinilyticus
CCAATTTTTTCCGTGTTGTATCAGGTGTCGCGTTCAACGTTCTAACAATTCCGCCGCCTGCAGAGAACAGCCCATCGGACACGGCAAGGTAGGAAGAGTCGTGAGAGCCGACGTAGCGAGGAATAAAGGTGATCCCTTGGTTCTTTAAAACGGCTTGTGTTAGCAGCGTGGCGGCAAAAGCGGCGGGAGCGGGAAACGCAACTTCCTTACCTTCCAAATCCTCTAGCGTACTGATGCCATCGCTTTTGCTAACCACCAAAATGCCTTTAATGCGCTTGTCTTTTGCATGCGCAATGGCCTTGTAGCCGGGGGATTGATTAAACACGGTAAAGTGGTAAGGGTTCATATAAGCCAGATCGTAGTCGCCAGCAGCCAATCGTTTTTCAAATTCAGGAATGTTGGGTGCTGTGGCAAAGCGGATTTTTAACCCCGTGAGTTCACTGACTTTCGCCATGACAGGGCTCCAAGTGCGAATGAGCTTAGATGATGACTGTTGAGGAACAATGCCAAAGACGATCGTATCCGAATTCTTTTGGTGATCGTCAGCGTACGTGGGAACCGTTATGGCTGCCCAAATAAGTAGCGCTGATAGAATTCTTCGAGATAGGCTAATTAATGAGGCACTATGACGGTTACTGTTTGATCTCATTGCAAATATCCACAAAAGAAATAATGTCTTAACTATAGTACAGTGTTCTTGTTATGCGATGTGTCAGCCACAGTTATCTTGTATATTTTGATTGCACTGTGAGCACTGAGATGATTATGGCTAACGTCGCCTCGATCCTTTACGTCCACAATATGGATGGTGTCGGGATTGGACGCTGCAAATTTCACTATTCTCATGTACTCTTTGTGGCTTGTTTTTTGAGTGCTGAGACCGTCAATTTGACGACGGACGGGTTTGAAAGGGAGATTTCATGTCATCAGAGAAACTGAACACAAAATTGGTGTCGGTAGGGCGCAATAAGAAATACTGCCAAGGCAGTGTGAATAGCGTGATTCAGCGAGCGTCATCGATTGTTTTTGATTCTGTTCAGCAAAAAAAGCATGCGACGAAACATCGCGGAGAGCGCGAACTATTTTATGGTCGTCGTGGCACGCTCACTCACTTCGCTTTTCAGGATGCGATGGCAGAACTTGAAGGTGGAAAAGGTTGTGTGTTGTATCCGTGCGGCTCGGCAGCCATTGCAAACAGTATTTTGTCGTTTGTTAAAACCGGTGACAATGTCTTAATGACTGGCGGTGCCTACGAGCCAACTCAGGCTTTTTGCAATACGATTCTGGCCGATATGGGTGTTTCGACAACCTATTATGACCCGATGCAAGGCGCAGAAGTTGCCAAGCTAATGACTTCGGACACTGCGGTTGTGTTTCTTGAAACACCGAATTCAATCACCATGGAAGTGCCGGACATTCCAAGTATTGTCAGTGCAGTGCGAGCGGTTAAATCCGATGTGGTGATTATCATTGATAATACATGGACTGCCGGTGTTTTGTTTCATGCGCTGGAGCATGACATTGATATTTCCGTGCAAGCAGGTACCAAATATATTGTTGGTCATTCTGATGCGATGATCGGTACTGCTGTTGCGAATGAACGTTGTTGGGAACGCTTACGCGAACGCTCATATTTGATGGGGCAAATGGTCGACGCGGATACGGCGTATGTGGCTTCTCGTGGCCTTCGTACTTTGGGTGTGCGATTGAAACAACATCACGAAAGCAGTATTGCTGTCGCACAGTGGTTAAGTGCCCGTCCGGAAGTGGCGCGAGTGAATCATCCAGCATTGCCAGAATCCATCGGGCATGAGAATTATCAACGTGATTTTTCTGGAAGTTGCGGACTTTTTTCATTCATATTGAATGAGAAGTTAACTGACGAACAAATTGCGAATTACTTAGATAATTTCACACACTTCAGCATGGCGTATTCTTGGGGCGGCTACGAATCATTGGTATTGGCGAATCAACCCGAGGAGCTCAATGCCATTCGTCCAGTTGGCCCTGTGGATTTTGAAGGTACGTTGGTGAGGGTACACATTGGTTTGGAAGACGTTGACGATCTTATTGCTGATTTAGAAGCAGGCTTTGATCGCATCAAGTAGCCCTTTACGTGTGCGATGAGAGAAAAGAAAACGGCGCGTCGGCGCCGTTTTTTTCGTTTAGAGACTCATGTTCTCAGTTGCATGTTTTCAAGCTAGGCACGGGCTCATAGTGCTCGACTGTGGGAAATGGGTCATAAAAATGATGTAGGAGCGCTTTCCATTCCAAATACCCTTCCGACTGGCGGAACCCTTCAGTGTGATCTTCCAGTGTTTCCCAGTTCACCAACAACACATATCGGCTAGCGTTTTCCATGCAACGGCGTACTTCATGGCTAACATAACCACGTTGTGCCGCGATGATTTTCTGAGCGCAGGAAAATGCAGACTCAAAGTCGGCTTCTTGGCCTGGAACCACGTTCAATATCGCCACTTCTAATATCATTTTCACTCCTTGAAAATAGTTAACTCAGAATCCGCTATTTTGCGTGTTTTTACTTGTCTTTGTTCATCAGCATTTTGAGGGTTACTGCTAGCTCATCGGCACTGTTATGAGCACTGGTATTCACCACATATTTGCCGTTGACAAGGAATGTGGGTACAGACACGATGCCAGATTCTGTGGTTATTTGGTCTGCACGCTCAATGGCTGCAAATAACTTGGCTTGTTGAGCTTCACTTAGCGCGTAAGGACTGGTGAGTCCAAATTGTTCAAATATTTGACTAAGAATGACTTTATTCTGTTCAGCGTCATCGGTTTGTTGTTCTTGAACATATTTGAATAACGCCTCCACCAATGCTTTTGAAGGTTTACCATCGGATTGAGAGATCGCCGCATAGTAAATTAACGCAGAGAAAGTCGCGCTTTCGTTGAAGGTGACATGAGCCTTGCCGATGTTAACCCCCGCGGCAGCTTCAATAGCTGGAATAGCGTCTTCCATTGAGCGGCAGTGACCGCATGATAGGCTAAACACTTCAGTAACCACCGGCAGGTTCTCAATTTGAACAGGGGTCTCAAGTGTCGTGTACTTGTCTGAATTCGATGGTGCATTTTCGCTGCATGCAGTAAGCGCCAATGCGGCAAAAAGGGGTAAAAGCAGTCGTGTCAGTTTCATGTGTTGGTCTTCACTTTCGCTTGGTCTTTAGCAAGCTGATTAAATTTCATGAGCAGAAGATTATACCTGAGTCTGGTAATTATGCATGCGTGAGACATACGAAAAAAAGCCAGTCAGAGGGACTGACTGGCAAACGTGTAGCGCTAGGCTCTTATTATTATCGGTGTAACTAGTCGACGATCATTTTGCTTTGCATAATCATTGCATCGATCACTGAAGAGCTAATTTGTTCTGATGACATACCGACAATATCAACACTGTAGGCGTCTGCCATGTCTTCCACACTCATGTTGTCAAATACCACTTGTTGGTCGACGTTGCCGTCGCCATTTGAGGAAATGTTAAGCATTGCATGACCTTCACCATCGTCAATTAATGATAGGAAGCTATCTAGGGACTCTGATGGTTCTGCTTGCATTAGGTCGGACAAGTTAATGGCATCTTGTGAGGTGTCAAAGTCAGCAATATGATCGACAGTGGGAGCGTTTGCGGTGCCTTGGTCACCGTTAAGGAACGCAAATGTGTCAGAACCTGCGCCACCCGCCATAATATCGTTGCCTTGCCCACCAAAGATAAGGTCGTCACCGAGGCCGCCGTCAATGATGTCATTCCCCAAATTTCCGTGAATGATGTCATTACCATTGTTCCCCAATATAAGGTCATCACCGACTCCTCCTGCAACACGGTCGTTGCCATCACTACCAGAGAAGGTGACATCATCGAGTGAAATGACATCCGCAAGAGATTCGCTAACACCATTTAGTGAGGCGTGTGATATTGCATTTTCAGAACCTCCTATGGTCACACTCACATCGGTTTGAGCACCGTTGGTTGCGGTGAGCGTGATGACTTCTGTAACGGTATCATTGTCGCCCAATGATGGTGTAGAACGTGGGTCAAGTGTGTAAGTCCAGTTGCCATCGACCAATTCCAATGAACCGTACTGTCCCGTAACCGTCGTATTCGCAAAAGATGCTTGGACATCATTGGTGTCTGGGTCAAGAATCGAAAGCGAACCCTGCGCTGCCAGAGAGGCGGTAGCACCGTCAGCAAAGTCGGCATAAGACATGGAGCTTGGCTGATTGGGCGTATCACGAATGTAATCCATGGACGTGCCTGGAGCGATAGTGGGGCCATCAATCTGGATGATTATTTTGCCTTGCTCGTTGGTGTCGTCCATGAAGTTGCTATTGTTGTTGAGATCAACATCCAACACGGCAAAAGAGTAAACGTTACCGCCACTATCTTGGTAATCTAGCTGGTAGTCATAAGTGGCAGTATAAAGAACGCCATTGATCTCCACTTTCTGAGATGAATCGTATACATACTCATTTGAATAGATGTCACCATGCATTTGGCTGTCTGTGTCGAAGATACGGATGGTTGAACCCGAATCATTGAACGTTAGTGTCGGTTCGTTTCCGTAGTACTGCATGTCACCACCGGAAAAGTTATAGCCATCTCCGAGGATAAAGGCGTTGTTGATGTCGACATAATCCTGCGTAGCAGAATCGGGTGCGACAATCGCAGCGCTATTTGTGCCAACGACAAATGGGTTATCATCGGTACCCGAAATGGAAATGTTGATGTTTTGCACCGTACCGTCGGTTGCGGTGAGTGCGATGGTATCGTTGACACTGTCAGTGCTTGATAAGACCTCCGCTTTCACGTCATCCAATTCGTACGTCCAAACGCCATCCACCAATGTTAGAGTGCCGTAGCTACCTTCCACGGTGGTATCGAGAAACTCTGGTGCGTCTTCTGCGTCTACGTCGCTAATGGCAATGCTGCCACTGACTTTGATTTCGTCTCCAAAATCTCCTTCCGTCACTGCACCTGTGAATGCCCCTGTGACTGTAGGGGCGTCATCTGTGCCCTGAATGGTGATGACTACTTCGTGTTGACCGCCTTCAGAATCAGTGATGGTTATGGTGTCTAGTGTTTCATCATCAATCTGATCGGATTTACTCTCATCAAAGGTGTATGTCCAGTTACCATCGGTCAGTACCAAGGTACCGAACTCGCCTTGTACCGTCGTATTGGGCAAGATAGGGTTATCACCAGCATCAACATCGGAAATGGTGAGTGAACCGCTGGTGGTGATGCTTTGCTCGACGCTTTGACTTGCATTGACCGTAAAGGTCACATCATTGAAGTCGCGATCTCCTCCCCCGACGATGTCTTCCCACGAAGAACTACTGCCAGAGTTGGATTCGTAGTCGAAGCCGTTACCATTTTTCGATGACTCCGAGACCAAGGTCGTGCCTGATGCGGAACCCTGATATGCCGTGACGCCGTTGCTGCCGAAGCTCAGTGTGACTTCGCCAGCATCAAAGCCTCTCGTATCACCATCAGGGATAATAAACAGGCCAACTTTCTCTCCGCCTTGGGTGTTGATATCTGCTGTTGCACTGGTGACGCCATGTGCGTTATCAAAGATGACTTCCGCTCTGAGTACATTGCCTTCCGCATCAAGCACGTAGTAACCGACGGCGTTGTCATAAGTTGCGCTGGTTGCTACGTGACTAAAGTCCAGCGTCATTGAATCACCACCGTTGGTTTCCCACATCCCCTCGCTTCCGCGAGTGACAGATGTCTCGACGGTTGTTTGATCAACAATAGAAATGTTGCCTGTCGTGTCACCGCTCACCACCGCGGTTTCGTCAACACCCGACACTGTGATTTCAATGTTTTGTGTGGTGCCATCGGTAGCGGTCAGTGTGATGGTATCTGTCGCAGTTTGATCTTCTCCTAAAGACTGTGCTTTCTCGGTATCGACGGTATATGTCCATTCACCGTCAATCAGTGTCAGGGATCCATATTCGCCTTCAATGGTTGTGTTTTCGAAGGCTGGCGCTTCTGCCGCATCCACATCAGAGATATTCAGCGTACCGGAGACCGTTGCAGCTTCCTCAATGTCTGAATACTCGAGACTGCTAATGTTCTGGTATGAATCAGGCACCAGGCTCAATGACGTTTCCGGTGTGATTTCAGGTCCATCCAATTGAATCAACACTTTTCCGCTTTCTGCACCACTAACGGCATTGCTGCCATCACCGTTCATGTCGACATCGACGACTGCAAAGGTGTAAGTGTTACCCGCTCCATCTTCATAGGTGAGAGAGTAATCTACGTTTACGCTGTAATCTTCACCGTCCAAAATAATGGACTGCGTTTTGTCTTCGCTCGTTTCGTTCTGGCTGTCATCACTGTTGAGTTGACCATCGTTATCAACAATTTGAACGGAGACACCGCTATCACTGAAGTTAAGCTCCGGCGGGAAACTCCATGTGACGAAAGAGCCACTTTCATAATCGACATTTTGATCCGTGACAAACGCATTGCCAATCGTGTGACTCTGCGTGCTGTTGGCTGTGACTGATGCCGAGGTATCACCAGTGACAACAGCAGCATCGTCAGTACCCGTTAGACTAATTTCAATGTCTTGTGAGGTGCCGTCAGACGCCGTGACTGTGATGGTGTCAGTGGCGGCTTCGCCTTCAGCGAGCGACTGAACGGTGTCAGCGTCTACGGTGTAGGTCCACTCGCCATCGACCATGGTCAGTGAGCCGTATTCACCGGCGATGGTTTCGTTTGTGAAGGTTGGCGTTTCGTTCGTGTCTGGGTCAACAATGTTGAGTGAGCCAGAGACGCTTTGTGCGCCCACATCTTCAGTGATGCTACCTGTGGTATCGCCCGTGATTTCAGAGGCATCGTTTGAGCCCGTGACTGAGATAACGATGTCTTGGGTTGTGCCATCAGTCGCTGTCAGTGTGATGGTGTCGGTTTCGACCTGGTCTTCCCCGATAGATTGCGATTTCGCTTCATCTACCGTGTAAGTCCATACACCATCGGTGAGGGTAAGTGTTCCGTATTCTCCTTCGACAGTGGTGTTTTCAAAGGATGGCGAATCATCGCTGTCTGCATCGGAAATACTGAGTGTGCCAGACACCGTAATGTCTGAGTCGTTGCCAAAGTCGAGTTTGACCGTTGTTGATTGACCATCGCCATCGACAAGGTAGTAACTTCCATCGGATGTTTGAACAATAACCGGTGGTGTCTTGTCATTTTCAATGCCAGTGATTGTGGTCTGAAGCACCAAATCGCCCGAGTCATTGATGGTATAGAGATCAACCCCTTCCGTTGCGTTTGGCATCACAAAGACAGGTTCGCCATCGACGTATCCTGCAGATGACATATACGCACCACCACCAGAGACGGTGTCAGTCAGCGTCATTGAACCGTTCGCTCCAACTTCAAATATGGAGGCGTTATCGCTGCCATCGCTTGATGCAATAGCGTATGTCGTGCCATCACCTGTTTGATAGAAGTTAACGGAATTCCCATCGCTTAGATCAAGAGACTGGCTGTCGACGAGCGTCAAGTTCCCTGTGGCACTGTCAACGGAATAGATATTGATGCCGTCATTACTGCTAGAAGCAAGGAAGGTCTGGCCATCAACAGTAATAATATCGACCCCTGACACGATGTCACCAGCCGCGATCGAATTGCCTGTTTCAGCGAATTCGCCCGTTTCAGGGTTATAGGTAAGCGTGTCGACTGAGTCCCCTTGAGGGCGAGCGACGAAGACATACTCTGTGCCATCATCCGCTTCAAAGGTCACGTTTTCACGGACAATGCCTGTCTGTGAGTTACCGAAGGTGAGGCCACCATTGAGTGACAATGTGCCATCACTAGAGATTTCCCATGCTGAGAGAGAGCCGCTGTTCTGTGATGTCAGGAACAATGTGTCTTGGCCATCAATGTTAGACACATTCGATTGTGTCAATCCGTTCCCCATTGCGCCCACAGAAACACCCGCATTTTCAATCACATCTGTGATATCACCACTTGATGTGGATGTGACTGTGCCTGCAGAACTGTCGTAGGAAATACGGTCTGTTTCTGTCAATGAACCATCATCTTCGACACGTGAAATGATGGTGGTGCCGTCGTACCCAAACGACGTCGAGATGACGTAAGGTACACCATCGATGGTGGTTGTGGTTGTCGTCCAAGCGCCATTGCTATCGCCGGTTGCTGCATCACCAGCCTGAATGTTTCCACTTTCAGACGCATTCAAACTGAAGCCATCAGTATCGACACTTGCAGTAAATGTGCCTGATACTTCAGCGGCATCGTTTGTGCCGGTGACGGTGATCGTGATGTCTTGAGTCGAACCATCTGACGCTGTAACAGTAATAGTATCCGTCACTTGTTGGTCTTGGTTGAGTGATTGGGCTGCTTCTTGATCGAGTGTGTATGTCCACGCACCATCTACTAACGACAAGCTACCGTATTCGCCGCTGACATTCGCATCAGGGAAATTCACGGGGTTGCCATCAGGATCGACAATGCTGATTTCGCCCGTGGCGGTGGCAACATCACCGATATCCCCTTCAGTGACAGTCCCTGTCGTTGTGCCGGAAATTTCCGCGGCGTCATCCGAGCCTGTTAGCGTGATGGTTATGTCGTGGGTTGAGCCGTCTGACGCGGTAATAGTGATGACGTCAGTTTCTGTTTCATCCGCCCCGATGGACTTCGCCTTTTCTTGATCCAGGGTATACGTCCACTCGCCGTCGACCAGTGTTAAGGAACCGTATTCACCTTCAACAGTGGTGTTTGGCAAGGTTGGATTGTCGGCTGAGTCAGCATCACTGATTGTGATGGTGCCAGAGGTAGTGACAGGAGCGACCGTAGGCAAATCATCGTAAGACATGTTGCCGTCACGGACTATAGAGTCTGGAACGTAATCCAACTGTGTACCTGGTTGAATTTCAGGGCCTGAAAGCTGAACAATAATATTGCCTTGCTCTTGGCTATCAGACCCATGTCCGCCGTCGCCATCCAAATCAATATCGATAATGGCGAAGGAATACACATTACCGCTGCTGTCTGTGTATTCCATGGTGTAGTCGAAGTTGGCGATATACTGTTGGCCATTCAACTCAATGTATTGGTTTGTGTCATCAGGTGTTTCGTTGACGATGTCATCACCGTGCATGGTGGCATCATCATCAAAGAACTTCACCGTGGTGGCAGATTGTTGGAAATCGAGCGTCGGCGGATGCGCACCAAGATATTGCATGTCACCACTGGTAAAGGAGTAACCTTCATCCATGACGAACACGCCTGACACTGTGTAAAATTCTGGTTCAACATTTTGGGGAGCTACAATCTCACCTGTTGTCGTACCACTCACCTCGGCGGCATCATTAGTACCTGTCACCGCAATGACGATGTCTTGCGTTGTGCCATCCGATGCTGTCACCGTAATGGTGTCACTCACTTCTTGGTCTTGATTGAGCGATTGTGCTGCTTCTTGATCGAGTGTGTATGTCCATGCGCCATCCACTAACGACAAGCTACCGTATTCGCCGTTAACATTTGCATCAGGGAAGTTCACTGGCTCACCATCAGGGTCGACAATATTCAGTTCGCCGGTTGCCGTTGCGACATCACCGATATCCCCTTCAGTGACAGTCCCTGTCGTTGTACCCGAAATTTCCGCCGCATCGTCGGTACCTGTAATGGTGATGACGATGTCTTGCGTTGTGCCATCCGACGCTGTCACCGTGATGGTGTCAGTCGCGGTATCACCGTCAGCCAGCGATTGGATCGACGCGCTGTCAGCGGTGTATGTCCACGCGCCATCGACAAGCGTTAACGACCCGTATTCGCCCGGCAAGGTGCCATTAGGAATAGTTGGTGTTTCACCCGTGTCCGCATCGGTGATGGTGATGGTGCCTGAGGCAGTTTGTGCGCCGGAGTCTTCAGTTATTGCACCTGATGTTTCACCGGAAATGACCGCCGCATCGTCAGTACCAGTGATGGTGATGACAATATCTTGGGTGGTGCCATCCGACGCTGTCACCGTGATGGTGTCGGTTGCGGTATCGCCGTCTGCCAGCGATTGAATGGATGCGCTGTCAGCGGTGTACGTCCATGCGCCATCGACGAGAGTCAACGAGCCGTACTCTCCCGCCAAGGTGCCATTCGGAATGGTCGGTGTTTCACCTGAATCAGCATCGGTAATGGTGATGGTGCCTGAGGCCGTTTGTGCGCCTGAATCTTCAGTGATCGCCCCTGACGTATTGCCTTCAATGACCGCTGCATCGTCAGTACCCGTGATAGTAATTACGATGTCTTGCGTGGTGCCGTCCGACGCTGTCACCGTGATGGTGTCGGTTGCGGTATCGCCATCTGCCAGCGATTGGATCGACGCGCTGTCAGCGGTGTACGTCCATGCGCCATCAATCAAGGATAACGAGCCGTACTCTCCCACTAAGGTGCCATTCGGAATGGTCGGTGTTTCACCCGTGTCCGCATCGGTGATCGTGATGGTGCCCGTCGCGGTTTGTGCGCCC
This sequence comes from Enterovibrio gelatinilyticus, assembly GCF_028683095.1. Classification (GTDB taxonomy): domain Bacteria; phylum Pseudomonadota; class Gammaproteobacteria; order Enterobacterales; family Vibrionaceae; genus Enterovibrio; species Enterovibrio gelatinilyticus. The sequence continues at coordinate 10,528 of NZ_JAJUBC010000019.1, forward strand.
GAATCTTCAGTGATCGTCCCTGACGTATTGCCTTCAATGACAGCGGCATCATTTGTGCCTGTGATAGTAATCACGATGTCTTGGGTGGTGCCGTCTGATGCGGTGACCGTGATGGTGTCCGTCGCGGTATCACCGTCAGCGAGCGATTGGATCGATGCGCTGTCAGCGGTGTATGTCCACGCTCCATCGACAAGCGTTAACGACCCGTATTCACCTGCCAAGGTGCCATTTGGAATGGTTGGCGTGTCGCCAGTGTCTGCATCGGTTATCGTGATGGTGCCAGAGGCTGTTTGTGCGCCCGTATCTTCAGTGATGCTCGCGGTGAAATTACCAGAGACCACTGCCGCATCGTCGGTGCCTGTCACATCCACCGTAATTTGCTGCACCGTGCCGTCCGACGCCGTCAGTGTGAAGGTTTCTTGCTCGGTTTGATTGTCATTCAGTGCATCGGCTTTGGACGGATCGACCGTGTAGGTCCAGTTACCGTCAGTCAGCGTGAAGGTACCGTAATCGCCGTCGAGAGAGACATTGTCGAAGTTTGGTGTGTCGCCGTCATCGACATCAGTGATAGAGAGCGTGCCAGAGACACTGGTTTCTGGCGTGTCTGCGCCTAAATCAATACCGCCCGTTGTTACGCCAGTGACCACAGAGGCATCATCGCTGCCCGTCACCGTGATGGTGATTTGGTACTCAGAGCCGTCAGAAGCCGTCACTGTAATGGTGTCGGTGGCGGAATCGCCGTCACCGAGAGACTGTGCATTGTCAGGGTTAACCGTGTAGGTCCATTCACCGTCCGTCAGTGTCAGGCTGCCGTATTCGCCTTCCACCGTGCCGTTTTCAAGGGTAGGTTGCACTGCCGCATCAGGGTCGCTGATGTTGATTGAGCCAGAAACTGAGGCATCGCCGCCTTCTGCCACACTGGCGCTGAGGTCGCCAGTGACGACCGCTGCATCATCGGTGCCTTCAACGGTTAACGTGATTTGATGAGTTGACCCATCAGATGCTGTGAGGGTGAAGGTGTCGTTTGCTGATTCGCCGTCCGGTAAGGTTTGTGCGTTTTCGGGGTTAACCGTGTACGTCCACTCGCCGTCAGTTAGCGTGAGGCTACCGTATTCGCCTTCAATCGTGGTATTACTGATGGTTGGGTTTTCACCGTTATCCACATCACTGATGCTGATAGAGCCCGACACAGACGTGCCTTGGTCCGTGGTGTTGCCAGCCGTGTCGCCTGTGACGACAGCGGCATCATCCGTACCCGTAATAGTAATCACGATGTCTTGGGTGGTGCCGTCTGATGCGGTGACCGTGATGGTGTCGGTTGCGGTATCACCGTCAGCGAGCGATTGGATCGATGCGCTGTCAGCGGTGTATGTCCAAGCTCCATCGACAAGCGTTAACGACCCGTATTCACCTGCCAAGGTGCCATTTGGAATGGTGGGCGTGTCACCGGTATCAACATCGGTAATGGTGATGGTGCCAGAGGCTGTTTGCGCACCAGTATCTTCAGTGATGCTCGCGGTGAAATTACCAGAGACCACTGCCGCATCGTCGGTGCCTGTCACATCCACTGTGATTTGTTGCACCGTGCCATCCGACGCCGTCAGTGTGAAGGTTTCTTGCTCGGTCTGGTTGTCGTTCAGTGTATCCGCTTTAGACGGATCAACCGTGTAGGTCCAGTTGCCGTCAGTCAGCATGAAGGTACCGTAATCGCCTTCGATCGATACATTGTCAAAGCTTGGTGTGTCGCCGTCATCCACGTCAGTGATAGAGAGCGTGCCAGAGACACTGGTTTGAGGCGTGTCTGCGCCTAAATCAATGCCACCCGAGGTCACACCCGTGACCACAGAGGCATCATCGCTGCCTGTTACCGTGACCGATATCTGATGCTCAGAGCCGTCAGAAGCTGTCACCGTGATGGTGTCTGTGGCTGAATCGCCGTCACCGAGAGACTGTGCATTGTCAGGGTTAACCGTGTAGGTCCATTCACCGTCAGTCAGTGTGAGGCTACCGTATTCACCTTCCACCGTGCCGTTTTCAAGGGTCGGTTGTACTGCCGCATCTGGGTCGCTGATGTTGATTGATCCGGAGACAGACGCATCGCCGCCTTCAGCAACAGACGCGCTCAAGTCGCCCGTGACGACAGCGGCATCGTCGGTGCCTTCCACGGTCACCGTGATCTGATGGGTTGAGCCATCAGATGCTGTGAGGGTGAAGGTGTCGTTTGCCGATTCCCCGTCTGGCAGGGTCTGTGCGTTTTCGGCGTTAACCGTGTACGTCCACTCGCCGTCAGTGAGTGTAAGGCTACCGTATTCCCCTTCGATGGTGATGTTATCGATGGTTGGGTTTTCACCGTTATCCACGTCACTGATGCTGATAGAGCCAGATACCGAGGTGCCTTGATCCGTGGTGTTGCCTGTCGTATCGCCTGTCACCACAGCAGCATCGTCAGTACCCGTGATGGTAATGACGATGTCTTGCGTGGTGCCATCTGATGCAGTCACCGTGATGGTGTCCGTCGCGGTATCGCCGTCAGCCAGTGATTGAATGGATGCGCTGTCAGCGGTGTACGTCCAAGCGCCATCGACGAGCGTTAACGACCCGTATTCACCCGCCAAGGTGCCATTCGGAATAGTGGGCGTGTCACCCGTGTCTGCATCGGTGATCGTAATGGTGCCAGAGGCTGTTTGTGCGCCGGCATCTTCAGTGATGCTCGCGGTGCTATCACCCGTGATAACCGCTGCATCATCTGCACCTGTTACATCCACTGTGATTTGTTGCACCGTGCCATCCGAGGCGGTCAGGGTGAACACTTCTTGCTCGGTCTGGTTGTCGTTCAGTGCGTCGGCTTTAGACGGATCAACCGTGTAGGTCCAGTTACCGTCAGTCAGCGTGAAGGTACCGTAATCGCCGTCGATAGAGACATTGTCAAAGCTTGGTGTGTCGCCGTCATCCACGTCAGTGATAGAGAGCGTGCCAGAGACACTGGTTTCTGGCGTGTCTGCGCCTAAATCAATGCCGCCCGTGGTCACGCCAGTGACCACAGAGGCATCATCGCTGCCTGTCACCGTGACCGATATCTGATGCTCAGATCCGTCAGAGGCCGTCACTGTAATGGTGTCGGTGGCGGCATCGCCGTCACCGAGAGATTGTGCATTGTCAGGGTTGACCGTGTAGGTCCACTCGCCGTCCGTCAGTGTTAGGCTGCCGTATTCACCTTCGACCGTGCCATTTTCAAGGGTGGGTTGCACGGATGCATCAGGGTCACTGATGTTGATAGAGCCGGAGACAGACGCATCGCCGCCTTCAGCAACAGACGCGCTCAAGTCGCCCGTGACGACTGCTGCATCGTCGGTGCCTTCGACTGAAATGGTAATTTGAGCTTGTGTGTTATCCGACGCGGTTAGCGTGAAGTTTTCATTGACGGTTTCGCCGCCTGGAATGCCTTGTGCTTTGCTCGGATCAAGTGTGTAAGTCCATTCGCCATCGACCAAGCTTAATGAACCGTACTCGCCTTCGATGGTTGTATTCGCAAATTCAGGTGAATCGTTAGCATCGGCATCCGAAATAGAAACGGTGCCTGTTGCTGTGATGGCGCCAGTGACATCCAAGTAATTGATGGCATTGACTTCGGAATACGAGTTTTCAACGAGGTTAAGCTCTGTGCCGGGCAGAATGTCTGGGCCGTCGATTTGAACAAGAACAGTTGTGTTACTTCCGTCACCGTTATCGATGGACAACACACCCATCGTGAATACATTGTCATAGGCATCGGTGTATTCAACGGTTGCGGTGACAGACAGCGGATAGGATTGACCATCAATATCAATGGTTTGGTTGGCGGAGTTATTTAGTATTCCATCGCTGTCTGTGACGGTGGCGCTAAAGCCTGCTGAGTCAAAGTGCATGCTATCCGGCTGTGAACCTTGATTGAAGTCCTCGCCATCCACGTCGATATCGTCACCGAGTACAAACACGTTGTTGATCGTGATATCAGAATCAATGGTTGTTGTAACGCTGCCGCTAAAGTCACCACTGACGACAGGCGCATCATCAGTGCCTTCAATCGTGATCACAATACTATGCTCTGTGCCTTTGGAATCAGTGAGCGTAATGGTGTCGGTTGTGCTTTCGTTTTCGCCAAGAGATTGAGCTGCACCCGGATTCAGGGTGTACGTCCATTCGCCGTCTGCCAGCGTAAGCGACCCAAACTGTCCTGACACTGTCGTGTTTTCAATTTCAGTATTGTCGCCCGTATCGGGGTCAACCAATGACACCGTACCTGATGTCGAAATATCAGTGCCTTCAGTCAGTGAACCTGTTGTATCGCCGGTGAGTTCAGCGGCATCATCGGTTCCCGTGACATTTATCAAAAGCTCATGTGTGCCGCCCATCGAATCTGTAATTGTGATGGTGTCGGTGACTTGAACGCCAGCGCCAATTTCTTCTGCGAGCTCAGGGTCGAGGGTATAAGTCCAGTTGCCATCCACCATGCTGAATGAACCGTACTGACCTTGTGTATTGGCATCAGGAAGCGTAGGGGTGTCGTTGGTATCAGGGTCATTAATGGAGAGGCTACCACTTGCTGATAGCGAGCCTGATTCGTCCGTCACATTACCACTCACATTGCCGCTAAGTTCTGCGGCATCTTCGCTTCCCGTAATCGTGATAACGATGTCATGTACTGTGCCGTCTGAAGCAGTGATACTAATGGTGTCAGTGGTGGTTTGCCCTTCATCGAGGTATTGCGCAAGGTCAGGGTCAAGCGTGTATGTCCAGCTACCTTCAATAAGCGTGAGTGAACCGTATTGCCCATCCGTTGTGCCATTAGGCAGCGTTGGGTTTTCGCCAGTGTCGACGTCGACTAAGTCAACCGTTCCCGTCGCAGTGAGCGAGCCATTGCCTTCTGTGATAGCGCCACTTGTGCTGCCAGTGAGCACGGGTTCTTGGTCCGTGCCCGTGATAGTTATTGTGATGTCGTGCGTAGAGCCGTCTGATGCGGTGACGGTGATAGTGTCAGTTGTTGTTCCGCCTTCAGGCAAAGAAGCAACACTGTCGGGATCGAGTGTGTAAGTCCATTCTCCATCGACGAGCTCCAATGAACCGTAACTGCCATCGACGGTGCCATTTTGTAATGTTGGCGAGTCACCAGTATCTGGGTCGATAATTTGGATCGTCCCCGTAGCGGTCAGACCCTCGCCATCGTTCACTGCACCAATGGTATCGCCTTGAAGAACAGGATCTTGGTCAGTGCCTGTAATGCTAATAACAATGTTTTGTTGGGTACCATCGCTGGCGGTGAGCGTGATAACGTCAGTGTCGACTTCGCCAGTGTTGAGAGCACTGGCTGCTTCTTGGTTAAGTGTGTACGTCCAGCTTCCATCTGTGAGAACCAGTTCGCCATAATCGCCTTCGATGCGTGTGTTCTCGAACGTCGGCGTGTCTTCGGCATCGATATCTGAAATGCTGATCGTACCGTCGACCGTAAGCGCTTCTTCAGTGTCGGTTTCGGTTAACGAACCGCTAAACTCTCCACTTACAACGGGTAGGTCATCGGTTCCTATGATGGTGATGGTGATATCTAATGGCGTACCATCTTGCGAATAGACGGTAATAACGTCAGGCATCAGATCGCCTGTATCTAGCGCATCAATGGCGTCATTGTGGGCTGTGTCAGTGGTGTAAGTCCAATTCCCTGCGGTGTCTATGGTGAGGGTGCCAAACTCTCCAGCAATGGTGTCAGCTTGGAACGTCCCTTCGTCTGCATCCACATCGGTGACGTTAACACTGCCTGAAGTCGATAATTGCCCATCTCCCTCGTTGATAGACACGTCTGTCATTGCACCAAAAGTTGGAACATCATTGGTGCCTTCAATGGTGATCGTGAGGCTTTGCACTGTGCCATCTTCTGCGCGGATATTGATGGTATCGGTGAGTTGGTCACCTTGGCCCAGTCGGTCAATTGCGCGCACATCACCAGACGTCGAGTAGGTCCAACTTCCGTCGGCATTGATGGTGACTTCACCCCAGCGCCCTTCGATAGTTTGCGGTGTGAACGTATTGTCATTGCCATCGATATCGGTTGACGTTAATTGACCTGAGGTAGACATTGCACCATCGGCCTCAACCACTGTGCCGACAACGTCTCCCGCAATTTGAGCGGGATCATTAGTGCCGATGATAGTGACGAGAATGTCAGTTTCCGTGCCGTCTAACGATCTCACGGTGATCGTATCGACTCGCTGTTCGCCGCCTTTTAGTGTGTCTAGTGCAGCGCTTTGTGATGGGTCAGAGGTGTAGGTCCAATTACCAGCACGATCAATGCTGACCGAGCCCAAGTCACCCAAGTACGTGCCCGCCAACATGAATGCTTCTTGATAATCAGCGTCGGAGATGTTTATTGACCCATTGACGCTAACGACGTCATTGGTTTCATAAACGTCTTGCGTGGTGGTTGCCGAGAACACGGGGGAATTGTTAATGCCTTCGATGGTGATAACAAGCTGCTGTGAAGTGCCATCTTCAGCACGAACGGTAACAACTTCCGTTAAGGTTTCGCCGTCAGGTAGGCGCTGGATAGCGCCGGTGGGGTCCGTGCTGGTATAGGTCCAATTACCACCTTCATCAATCGTGAGTTGCCCACGTGTTGTGGCAATCGTCTCTGCAATGAAGGTATTGTCGTTACCATCGACATCGGACGAGGTTAGGCTGCCAGACGTGGAAATGGTGCCGCCGTTATCGGAAACTGTCGACGTAATATCACCAGCGATGAGCGCATCATCATTGACACCGTTAATTGTCAGCGTGATTTGTGTTTCGGTGCCATCGACAGAATAGACAGTAATCGTGTCGGTGATTTTTTCGCCGTCAGTCAATCCATTAATCGACGATTGATGGGTATTATCCACTTCATATGACCAGTTACCCGCTCTATCAATGGAGAGTGTCCCCCAATCACCTTCAAACTCTCCTGGTTGCATGAAGGATTCGCCCCAATCTGGGTCAGAGACATTGAGGGAGCCTCGCGCCGTCATGGTGTCATCACTTTCTCGGATGTCAGCGCTGGTCATTGCTGAGAAAACTGCGCTGTCATCTTTGCCTTCAAAGGTGATCGCGATCCGTTGCTCTGTGCCATCTGCAGCACGCACAGTAGCGTATTCCGTTAGCGTATCGCCTTCGTGTAGCCCTTTGATGGCACCAGTGGGATCTGTGCTGGTGTAGTTCCATGTTCCATCACTATCAATGGTAAGTTCACCACGTCTTGTTTGAACCGTTTCCGCGATAAACAGGTTGTCTTGGCCATCAGCATCCGATGAGGTCAGGGTGCCTGACGCTTGCAACACATCGCCATCTTCAATGTTAACGGCTAAATCGCCCGAGATCTCAGCCGCGATGTTAGCGTCACTGTCTGTTTGATCGCTGTTAGGATTACTGTCGTTTTTAGAGGAGCGATCAAGCAAACTGGCGTAACGCGCTGAGGTCAGTTCTTCTGCCTGTGCCGATGTGAGACCAGACTCAACAAGCCCCTTTGTATCAAACATTTCAATGCTGCTGATGCTACCGCGAGAGCTATTTGCTTCAATGATTACTTGAGGGCCAGAAGTTGAACTGCTGAGCTCTTCGCCCGCCGCCGTTTCAGTGCCGTCGATTTGTGTTGGGTCATCGCCTTTTTCTAACGCTTCAATAATGGCATTCACATCAGATGGCAATTCTAAGCTATTGAAACCTTCATCATTTAATAGAAGAGCATCGTCGAGCACATCAACTTGTTCACCATCATCAGTCACCAGCCAAGCATTCTTACCGTTTGGTACAGAAATCACATCGCCACTGTTTATCTGCACACCACGCGCCGCAGGTGTCATCTCACCGCTTGGTTTAACCACAAAAGCTTGCCCAACGACCTGACTGAGAACCAAAGTGATAGCCATTGAAATCTCCCATTAACAGTTAGGTTCAAAATTGAACCATAAGAATCAAAATTGCTTTGCTGGTTAAATTTAGTACACAAACATCGTTGGTGATAAGTCCATGCAAGGAAGAAATTCGGGTTTTCAATAAATTGTGTTTCATATATGAGACGTTTGAATGTAAAGAGTTTTTATAAAAAACGATGGCGAGGAGGAGTGAAAAAAAAATTGGTGCCGTTAAGGCTTGTCTGTCATGAACTTTAGAATCCTGTAGACATCATTTTGGTGTGGTGTCTTGTTGAAGATTGGCAGTTGTATAAAAAAGACACTAGTTTTAAAAGGAAAAAACAAGCCCCTTAGTGAGGCGAAAAAGAGCAACTTTATACGCCTAGTGAAGGTGATAGTTGTCTCTTTTTGATCTGTTGGCATGCGAAATTCGCTGCTTTGACTGAAAGACCGCCATGTGACCTCTAACGACTGAAATGACGAATGTTTCAGTGGTTAGGCGCTGATGTAAACCAATTCTAAAGGAACGGTGTAATGAAAGGTTTGGTGAAAAACGAGCCAATAATAGTACTCGCCGATGAAGATCTCTCGCATGTTGATTTTCACCAGCAGATATTGAGTGAAAATGGTTACTGGCTGCGCTCCGTAGCGACACCTCAAAAACTGACCACTATTCTCGAACAGCACCCCGTCAATATTCTTGTCATCAGCATGGACTTCGCTTTTGAAAGCGGAGAGTCGATTGATGTTGAGATCAAGAAGATCCGTGCTCTGAGCACATGTAAAAACACGCGGATTATTATGACGGCTAACACGTATTGCGGTGATCAGAAGCAGTTGGCTTTCCGTTCGGGAGCCAGTGATTATATGGTTTATCCCATCGCGGCAGACGAGCTTTATTTAAAAATGGGCACACACCTGGTGGCGGGCGCACACAGAGGGGTGACGAGCGCGTTGAGTCGAAGTGCTAATCTATTGACTGAAGTCAATATGACACTATCTCCTCTCATTGCGACATCAGTGAGCTGTGCTCAAATGCTCAACCAAACATCGCTGAGCAACAAACAGTCTGTTTACGTGGACAGTGTGAATAATGCGATGAAACGAGCGTCTGTGATTGGTGACAATCTGCGAGATTTCGAGGAGATGTCGACGAATACTATTTCTCTCGACAACACGCCGTTTGACCTCGGACAGTTACTTGAAAGCTTGAGAGATTATTTAGTCGGTGAAGCGGAGAACCGGTGCGTAGAGTTGTTGTTCAATGTGCCGCTTGATGTGCCACGTTCACTTGTTGGCGACCCAGACCGTTTAAGACGTATTCTACTCAACCTGATCAGCGAAGCATTTATCGTTGGCGGTGGCTGCCCCATTATTTTGAGTATTCAAGCAGGAAAATTGTCTGATTCAAGTGTGGTATTGGAGTTTTCAGTGCACCGGAAAATCACTGATGACGAGCAAGACTCAGACGATTTGGATGAGCTGGCAGAACGAGCGGCTATGGCAATGTCAGAGCTTGATGAATCCTTGAATTTGGTGGTGGCCTGTTGTCTCGTCGAACTGATGGGGGGCGCGTTTCATGAAGAGTCAATCGATAAAGATTCAGGGATTTACTTCAATCTTGAATTACAGGTCGCGAAGGTTAATGCGGATAAGAGCTTTGCCGTCCCCGTTGATCTAAGAGGGTTAAGGGTACTGGTGGTGGACGACAATCCCTCTTCGATCGCGGTGCATTCAGCCATTATTTCGTCTCTGGGTTTCTACTGTGAATCCGCGAGTGATGTTGATAGCGCATTTCATGCAATCGAAGAAGGACATTTAGATCTTGAAGGAGAACCCTTTGATCTTGTATTGCTTGATTGGTCTATGCCCGGCAAAAAAGGCTTTCATTTACTTGAAAAACTCCAAACTGATATGACACCAGAACAACGGCCATTGGTGATAGTGATCAGTGCGTTTGATCGTGCTGTTATTGAAAAAGAACGCAGCAAAGGCCAGGTGGATGGATACCTTCATAAGCCAATTTCTGCGTCCGTTATGTTTGACACCATGATGGAAGTGCTGGGTAAAAATCTACCAAAAACGCACCAACGCATTATTGCAGCGCAAGTGCATTCAAATGGCATCACAATTAATGGTAGCGGCAAGCGCATCCTCGTTGTTGACGATATGCCGATAAACCAGCAGATCGTACAAGAAGTACTAATCAGCAATGACTTTCAAGTTGAGTTGGCGGATTCAGGGCGCAGTGCGGTGGTCAAAGTGTGTCCTGCGCCAGAGCTATATGATGCCGTCTTGATGGATCTAGAAATGCCGGAAATGAATGGCCTCGAAGCAACACGTATTATTCGGGAAACTGCCGATAGAGAGAGTTTGCCGATTTTTGCATTAACGGCCCACACCATGGAACGAGACCGTCAACGGTGTGCGGATGCTGGAATGAACGATCATGTAGCAAAGCCACTTGATGCCGATATTTTGCTGAAAAAACTTGCGAGCCACTTAGGTTTAGCGGTCAATGCAACAGATATTCGTGATGTAAATAAATCGGTTGAAGTCGAAGAGTATGAATACGTCGATGTCGATGACGGTATTAAGCGAGTAATGGGTAATGAGAAGCTGTATTTCAAACTGCTGAGTGATTTTGCCCACCAGGCTCGGGCACAAGAGAGCCAAGTGTGCGTTTTGATTGAATCGGGCAAGTTAACGGAAGCAGCTGAAAGCGCCCATAATATTGCAGGTAGTGCTGGGAATCTTTCGGTTGTTGCACTAAGAAAATCAGCCAAGCAACTCCAAAATGCGTTAATGACATTGGAGGACTATCAATTGTCACTCAGCCAATTTCGGCGCGATATGGATAATGCCATTAAAGAAATCGGCGACATTTTGCTTAAGCGGCATAATGTTACTTCTCTTCATAAAACGACTGAAAACGACGCATCTACAGCGCTGCCCAAAAGTCATTCAGTCAACCAGATGGATAAGGCCTTCATCGACCGCATATTTGTACTGGAATCGCAGATCATGGCGCAAGATATGATGGCCATAGACAACTATTATCAGATGTTGGTCGATTTCTGTGATTTGGCGATTAAGCTCAAACCGGTTGGTGACAAGTTGATTGAACTTGATTACCCCCAAGCTTTAACGGCGTTAAAGCAATTCATTTCTGACAACGGATTCAGCAAAGAACAAACGGAGCAGGGAGGTCAGTCATATGTTGGTTAACCACAGCGCAGCCGATAAAGACACCCTATTAATCATTGACTCTTCACCTAATAGTGTTCGCATATTAAATGCGATATTAGGCGAAGAGTATCGCGTCATTTTCTCTACGACGGGAACAACCGCGAGTGTTCTGATAAAAACTGAGCAGCCGAAACTTGTATTGCTGGATGTTGATCTGCCCGATATGGATGGATTTTCTCTCTGTCAGGCCTTCAAAAATGACGTGGCAACAAAAGATATTCCCATCATTTTGATCAGTGAGAAGCAAGAAGATGAGAGCCGTGAAATGGGGCTGCGTATCGGTTGCGCAGATTACATCAACAAGCCTGTTTCTCCTGCAGAAGTGAAACTTAGAATATACAATCAATTGCGAATTCGTCGTAACGAAGACCTGATTATGCAGCGAGCGCTTTATGATTCACTGACGGGACTGGCGAACCGAAATCTAACATTAGACCGTCTTCGTTATGCGATTACCCATGATCTGAGGCGTGGGCTGCTCACGGGCTTAATGTTGGTGGATATCGATAATTTTAAATTGATTAATGACACTCTTAGCCATGATGTTGGGGATCAAGTCTTAGTAGAGTTGTCTAAGCGCATTCTCCAAGTCGTGCGTGAGGTCGACACGGTAGGTCGAGTGAGTGGCGATGAATTTTTGATTGTGCTTCCGGGTCTGCATCAAACAGAAAATGCATGTCAGATAGCGAGCAAATTACGCAAAGCCATCAACAAGCCTATTTCTGTTTCCAGCGGGGGTGAGGTGCATATCACTGCCAGTATAGGTGTTTCACTGTCACCGCTGGATACAGAAGATTTCAAGCGGTTATTTGCCAATGCTGACGTTGCGAAAGACCAAGCTAAATGCGGCGGAAAAGATTCTTATCGTATGTTCACGTCTGAAATGAATGACAATGTTCACCGCCGTGTTCGAATTGAATACAACCTTGTTCGAGCCCTTTCTCTCGATGAATTTTCGCTTGTTTACCAGCCGTTTATTGACCTGAAGACCAATGAAGTTGTGGGGGCTGAAGCATTGCTACGGTGGAACAATAGTGAGCTTGGAAGCGTACCTCCAGATGAATTTATACCGATCGCTGAACAAACCAATTTGATATATGAAATCGGAAAGTTTGTATTGAAAACGGCTGTGTATGATTTTCTTAGGCTTAGGAATTTTCAAGGTCGACTTCTCAATGTGGCGATCAATATATCACCGCAACAAATTCGTAAATCGGGTTTTGTCGAGGATGTGAAAGCCACTATCGACGAGGCAGGGTTTGATGCAAATCGCCTAGAGTTGGAAGTGACGGAAGGAGTACTTTTGAGTCAACAAATGTATGTGAAAGACGTGATAGAAGAACTCCACAGCATGGGGGCAGTACTATCGATGGATGATTTTGGTTCTGGCTATTCTTCTTTGAGCTATTTGCTGCGTTTTCCATTTGATGCGTTGAAAATCGACCGTGAATTTGTAGATGGTATTACCGACGTTGAAATTAACGAAACGTTGGCAACCGCCGTGATATCCATGGCGCGTGGGCTCAAGATGAGAACAATCGCCGAAGGCGTTGAGACACAAGAGCAATTGGAGATGCTGACGTCGAAAGGCTGTGATCTGGCACAGGGTTATTATCTCGGTCGTCCAATTAGCATTGATGCGTTCCGAGAGTTCTTGGGTTTGTCTAGTCACGAGACAGAGCCTCAAGACAATGATGGTGTGATGGCTCAAAAATAGCGTCGACCAGACTAACCTACAATCTCTAGATTGCGAGTGTACATCGAGTTCTGAGAACCGGGCACTTTTCAGTGGCTTTTGAAGTTGAACGAAAGTCTTACTCATCATGCGCTAGGCTACTATTACTAGCGAGTAAGGACTTAAGGAGATGAAAAATGAAACTAATTACGTTGTTGTTAGTGGTTTTATTTGTGTCGACAGGGTGTCGTTTAACGAGCGTTGAAGGTGAAACCAATGACGTTGAAATTAAAGTAAAGTCAAAAGATCATAACGACGATGACAAGGATTATTCTGGGGATAAATCTGACGGTAAATTTTGTCCGCCTGGACAAGCAAAGAAAGGGCGCTGTTGAGAATTTTATTTCATGTCTCAGCATGCGTTTATAATGTCACCTCCTACAAATTCTTTGCTTCTCTTGCCGTAAAGAGTGAGATTGATATTTATAGATCGAGGTAGAGCCTCAACATATCTTTATGTTGAACACCATTTTCCCAAATGGGTTCATCGTAGTTTTCCAGAAAATGGTTAGTTACCACTTCGGATACGCGAAAACCCATTCGTTGATAAAAAGCCAGTTGGTAGCCGAATGTTCCTGTCCCTATTTCCAACCGTTTGATTTTCTTCTTACGCGTAAATTGTATTGCGTACTTGAGAAGGCCTGTTCCCCATCCATTGCCCTGAAACTCGGGTGATACGGCAATATTAAACACCTCAGCGACGCCAGAGTCTGTTTTTTTGATGACACATGCCGCGATGATTTGTTTGTTTTTCAAAGCGACAAAGCACCAGGAATCAAGTAGATAAGAAGCAATGCTGGTTGCGGAAGGATCTGCTTCTAAAAGTAAAGATGGGGGGACAGCGATAGGGGCGACCTCAGCAAAAGTAACGATATCTTTAATAGAAGCGGTTTCGCCATTTACCATCTGATGGGCCTTCTTAATGAAACGAGATTCTTTTTATACGCTGACGTTGTCGTTCCAGTTTAATGGTACCGAGAGCGCGATTAATTTAGCGTCATAAGGTTGCCAGAGAACGGAAAGAAACGATGGCATCAATGTCACGCATTGCCTAATAAGTTGGCGTTTTTTTATTCACTTAAGGAGAATTATCACTATTGCGTCATTCGGGATGCGATGGCGAATGAGGTTTGGGTGAGAGCAATTTGTCTCTTTTCAACCGATACTTATACAACGCCTCGCATACATACCAGCTGACAAGGCTTATTGTCAGGCTGAAACTTGCGATCTTTAAACAATAGATAGGAAAGGAAAGAAAGAACTGTTCGACGTCATTACCATTGGTAGAGAAGTAAGCCGAGCCAACGAGTCCCATCAATGTGCCAATGGTGAAAACCAAAAATAACGTGATGACATAATTTAACTTACCGTGGCGACGGGTTTGCTTCCAAACATGGAGCGGATGCTCGAGATCCATAGTGACGTCAATATACTGTGTAAAGTGAGGCGGTTAGGATAATTCAACGCGTTGTTTTAGGGGGCAGTTGTTGGTTGTTCTGCGAGCGAATTAGAACTATACCCAAACAACCTGAAGATGCTGGATTCAGCGAGGTTTACCAACGTTATGATCAAGGCGTCCCTTTGCCGAACGATTGTAAAACCGAGGCGCATCTTTTCGAGGGAGGTGTATCAGATTGAGATTCGCCTGAATGGCAGTGTTGACGGCCAATGACGTTGGCGTGCCGAGTGTGATCAATGTCCCGACACCTGCGGTCACCGCTTTTTGTACTAATTCTATACTGCATCGACTTGTCATCAATAGGGCATACGTTGGAGAGAGTGAGCGGTGACGTAGCCCCGCACCAAGGACTTTGTCGAGGGCGTTGTGCCGCCCAATATCTTCTTTACACGTCAGTATCTGTCCGTTGTCATCGACGAGCAGTGCAGCATGAATCGCGCCGCTGATGTGCCCCAATGATTGCCATTCTCGCAGCGTGTCACGCAGTTTGAGAATGCTGGCGTTGCTGATAGGTTCGATGTAATCCAGTGCACTTAAGCTTGGAATAGCATGTGCCAGCGATTCAGCACCACAAATACCACACCCCGTTCGGCCTGCTAAATGACGCTTGGTCAGTGACATTCTTGCGAGTGCTCTATTGGCTAAGGTGACATGGGCGAGTAAAGCGTCGTTTTCTGTCTCTACGACGATGTCATGGATTTCACCACTGTTTCGAATAATTCGTTCACTGAATGAAAATCCATAGATGAAGTCATCTATATCTTGAGGTGTCACCATCATGACTGCGTGACTGACCCCGTTGTAGGAAATCGCAAGAGGTGTTTCCGTGGGTAGCGTCGAAAAACACGTCACGTCATTTTCTTCGTCCATGTAATGGTGAAGAGAATGAGGAGGAAGGGGATGGTCTTCCTTTGACTGGGCGGGTTTGGATTTGGGTTTCGTCATGGATGACTCATCGCTACACAATATTACTCAATATTACTCAATAGACGCAGACATATTCATGCTGCTGTCGCCCTATAAGCTACCGCAGATCTTTGACGCTTAATCGATAGGACAGCGGAGCGCTTCTAGAGGATAGGATAGTGCTATTACGTCTGCTGTGCGTTAAACGAGGGCGAAAAAGTGACGTAACGCATTGTCATTGATCAATGGAGAAAAATGCCCTAATTGTGTTGTCGCAAACACATTGAGGGCAGGCGCAATTGCGCACTCTGAGGTAGCAGAGCAACCTTACCATGGTCGAGATTGCGTGGTAGCTTCGCGACCAACGGCGATGAAATGACTACACTTTTGGTGCAACCTGCCTCCCTTGTAATTGGGGGATCAGAATTTTCCTCGGCACAGGACAAAGGAATGACAAATTACTCAGGATTCGGCCTGTTTAAACACGCCCTGACTTTCCATGAAAACTGGCAGCGTGTTTGGCGCAACCCCACCCCTAAACCCTATTACGACGTGATCATTGTTGGCGGTGGTGGTCATGGGTTGGCAACCGCGTATTACCTTGCTAAAGAGTGTGGGGTGAAAAACGTTGCGGTGATCGAAAAGGGCTGGCTAGGCGGTGGTAACACAGCGCGAAATACCACCATTGTTCGTTCCAATTACCTGTGGGATGAAGCGGCTCACCTCTATGAACACTCATTGAAACTATGGGAAGGCTTGTCTCAGGAGCTAAATTTCAATTTGATGTTCAGTCAACGTGGGGTGCTCAATTTGGGGCATACCCTTCAAGACATGCGAGATATTGAACGACGAGTGAGTGCCAATAGGCTCAATGGTATTGACTGTGAAGTGCTAGATACCCGAGGCGTTCAAGACCTTGTTCCCTTGCTAGATTGTTCGGAAAATACACGTTATCCGGTCATGGGCGCCAGTTGGCAACCAAGAGGCGGTGTGGCGCGTCACGATGCTGTCGCGTGGGGTTTTGCACGGGCGGCTGACCAACTTGGTGTGGATCTGATTCAGCAAACGGAAGTGACAGATTTGCGTATCGAAGAAGGCAAAATCAAAGGTGTAGAAACCTCAAAAGGATTTATCGGCGCTGAGAAAGTCGGTTGCGTTGTTGCAGGTAACTCTGGCGAGCTTGCACGCATGGCAAACATGACACTGCCCATTGAGTCTCATCCATTGCAAGCCATGGTGTCAGAGCCGCTCAAACCTTGTATTGATACAGTGATCATGTCTAACCAAGTTCATGGTTATATCAGCCAATCTGATAAGGGGGACTTGGTGATCGGTGCTGGGATTGATGCGTATAACGGCTTTGGTCAACGTGGCTCTTTTCCGGTTATTGAGCATACCATTGCGGCCATCATTGAAATGTTCCCTTTCCTCAGCCGGGTGCGTATGAACCGCCATTGGGGCGGTATTGTCGACACTTGCCCTGATGCATGCCCGATCATCAGTAAAACTGACATTCAAGGGTTGTACTTCAATTGTGGTTGGGGGACGGGTGGTTTCAAAGCAACACCGGGTTCTGGCCACGTGTTTGCCCATACCCTTGCGAATGACTCGCCGCACCCGTTAGCGGCGCCCTTTAATATCGACCGTTTTGTGTCTGGCTATTTGATTGATGAGCACGGCGCTGCCGGCGTTGCGCATTAACCTCACGCAGTATTGGAAAAGGAACTGACATGCTACGTATTTACTGTCCTTACTGTGAAGAACACAGAGACGAAGACGAATATGCCTATGGTGGCGAGGCGCATATTGTTCGCCCAGAAGACCCTGATGCGCTGAGTGACAAAGAGTGGGGACACTATTTGTTTCATCGTAAAAACATCAAAGGTAGCCATCGAGAAATGTGGTATCACGCTGCGGGGTGTCGAAAATTCTTCAATGTGCAGCGCAATACGGTGACCTATGACATTGAGGCGGTGTACAAGATTGGTGCGTCAGCAGAGGCGGATAAGTCTCATGGCCAATCAAACGGGGAGGCGAATGCATGAGCCAAAAAAATCGTTTGCCGGAAGGCGGTCGCATTGATCGAAACTCTTCATTCACGTTTTCGTTCAACGGTCAGGTTTACCAAGGACATAAAGGGGACACGTTAGCGTCAGCCTTGATTGCTAACGGCGTGAAAGTCGTAGGACGTAGCTTCAAATATCACCGCCCTCGCGGCATCGTCGGTGCGGGAGCGGAAGAGCCGAATGCGATCTTGCAATTAGGTTCTCAACCTTCAACCTCCACCCCCAATCAACGCGCAACGCAAACTGAGCTTTATGATGGCTTGGATGCGCGTGTCGTGAACGCATGGCCGAGCCTAGAGACAGATGCGTTAGCTATGGTCGGCAAAATTGGCGGCGCCATGATGCCGGCAGGCTTCTACTACAAAACCTTCATGTATCCGGAATCATTGTGGCCCACTTACGAAAAACACATTCGTAACGCGGCGGGGCTTGGGGAAATCCCTCGCGCAAATGATCCTGACAAATACGACAAAATGCATCATCACTGTGATGTGTTGATTGTCGGGGCTGGCGCAGCAGGATTAATGGCTGCGAGAACCTTGGTTGGGAAAGGGCTTCGCGTGATGCTTGTGGACGAACAAGCTGAAATGGGAGGCAGTTTGCTGCATTGCCGAGAGGCGATCAACGGTCAACCCGCGGATCGCTGGGTGGCAGAGACACTTGATGTTCTAGCTAAAGACCGCGATTGCACGCTATTGCCACGTAGCACGGCGTTTGGCTACTACGACCATAATTTCGTGGGAGTGGTAGAGAGAAAAACGGATCACCTCGGTGATGAGGTGCATGGCATTCGACAACGTATGCACCATATTCGAGCGGAGCGGGTTTTGCTGGCAACGGGCGCCATTGAACGGCCTTTGGTGTTTGGTAACAACGATTTGCCCGGCAGTATGTTGGCCTCCGCCGTTTCTATCTATCTTCGTCGGTATGGCGTTGCTGCGGGCGAAAAGCTGGTGCTGATGACCACCAATGATGAAGCCTATGACGCGGCGATTGATTGGCATCAAA
Source organism: Enterovibrio gelatinilyticus (assembly GCF_028683095.1). Lineage (GTDB taxonomy): Bacteria > Pseudomonadota > Gammaproteobacteria > Enterobacterales > Vibrionaceae > Enterovibrio > Enterovibrio gelatinilyticus. The sequence goes on from NZ_JAJUBC010000019.1 coordinate 28,864, forward strand.
GCGGAAGAACGGTTGCGGCGATTGTTGATACGCGTCCGTTTTCTGATGGCGATCGGGTCCAGAAGGCGAAAGATCTGGGGATCACGGTTTACCAAGGTCATGCCGTGATGAACCTGAAAGGAAGCCACGAAGTGACGGGTGCTGAAGTGGTGGCTATTGATAAAACGGGCAGCAGTGTCACCGGCACAACATCGGTTATTGCGTGCGACACGGTTGCCAGCAGTGGAGGGTGGAGTCCTGCCTTGCATCTGAGTTGTCATACGGGCGGACGCCCACTCTGGCGTGATGATATTGCCGCGTTTGTTCCATCAAACAGCGTGAAAGGGATGGACTATGCTGGTGCGGTGGCGGGTGTTGGCGAGTTGGCTGACGTGATCAATGAAGGGGCAGAAGCTGCAATGCGCTTGGCGCAGGCACTAGGCGTTTCTGTTGATAAGCCTGATATGCCAGATGTTGATACTCTGACATCAACACCTGCAATGGCATTGTACCTTGCACCGCATCGCCTTCCTAACAGCCGTGCACCTAAGCAGTTTGTCGATTTCCAAAACGATGTAACAGCGGCGGGTATTGAGCTGGCTGTGCGTGAAGGGTACGAATCCATTGAGCACATCAAGCGTTACACAGCGATGGGATTTGGCACCGATCAAGGCAAAACTGGCAACATCAATGGCATGGCGATAGCCGCCAATGCAATGGGAAAAACCATCCCCGAAACGGGCACGACGATTTTCCGCCCTATGTACACGCCTGTTACCTTTGGTGCGTTGGCAGGACGTGATGTGGGGAAAACGTTTGACCCTGCACGCTACACGGCGATGCATGCATGGCATGTTCAACATGGCGCCAAGTTTGAAAATGTGGGGCAATGGAAGCGACCTTGGTATTACCCGAAAGGGAATGAAACCATGGCGCAAGCTTTGGGTCGAGAATGTCGCGCAACACGAGAAAGCGTTGGAATATTGGATGCCTCGACCTTAGGGAAAATCGATATTCAAGGCAAAGATGTCCGAGAATTTCTCAATCGCATCTACACCAACGGGTGGGACAAACTCGCTCCGGGGCGTTGCCGTTATGGTTTGATGTGTCACGAAGACGGCATGGTGTTTGATGATGGCGTGACTTCTTGCATCTCAGATGACCATTTCTTGATGACAACCACTTCTGGTGGAGCCGCAGGTGTATTGCGTTGGTTAGAAGCGTGGCACCAAACAGAATGGCCTGAACTTGACCTTTACTTTACCAGTGTGACCGATCATTGGGCGACCATGACGATTTCTGGGCCTAACTGCCGTAATGTTTTGCAGCAACTGGTCGGTGATGAAGATATCTCAGAAGAAGCAATGCCTTTTATGAGCTGGAAACCGATGACAGTGGCTGGCGTGGAAGGGCGAGTATTTCGCATCAGTTTCACGGGCGAATTGTCTTTTGAAATCAATGTAAATGCCAATGCAGGAATGTATGTGTGGGAACAAGTGATGAAAGCGGGGGCACCGTATAACATCACGCCGTATGGCACAGAAACCATGCACATTTTGCGTGCTGAAAAGGGCTTTATTATTGTTGGTCAAGACACCGATGGTTCGGTCACGCCACAAGATTTGAATATGGGTTGGATAACCGGAAAGCAGAAAACCTTCAGTTTTCTGGGGCGTCGCTCATGGACGCGTGAAGATACCATTCGTACGGACAGAAAACAGCTGGTGGGCCTGAAATGCACTGAACCTAACAAGGTTATTCCGGAAGGTGCGCAAGCGGTGGATAATCCAGAGCAACCGATTCCAATGACCATGGTGGGGCACGTCACTTCTTCGTACTTCAGTGACGTTCTAGGTGAGTCCATTGCTTTTGGGCTAATCAAAAACGGCCTGAACCGAATGGGTGATCATGTCTACTTCCCATTGGCAGACGGTAACGTATTGAAAGCTCAGATATGCAGTTCAGTGTTTTATGACACCAAAAACGAGAAGCCTGCGCAATCAAAAGATGAAGACGTATCACCGCTTGAAGAGGCTTATACTGTTCAGAATGCGCTGCCTTTACATCATTTAGGTCAATCTCAAACCGCGTCTGCGGGTGTGCACTTGCATGAAACGAAGAACATGAGCCAAGTTGTTCTGCGTGGAGCGCCTACCGCGGAGTTTGTTACGAATATCGAGCAAGCACTGGGGATGTCGTTGCCAACCAAGTCGTGTTCATCATCCGAGTCTGATGATTATCAAATTTGGTGGCAATCGCCGGATGAATGGCTCGTGTTGAGTACTGCAAAATCAGCCCAAGAGATTGAAACATCTCTGCGTGCTGTGTTGAGTGGACATTATCAAGTGGTGGATGTGTCGGGTGGTCAGTCGTTGGTGACCTTATCCGGCTCTCACGCGCTAGATGTGCTGAAAAAATCTGTCTCTTACGACGTTGATTCACGCCACTTTGGCGTCGGTAAATGCGTCGGTACGACATTTGCCAAAGCGCAAGTGTTTATGCGCCACCGTAGCGAAAACTGTTACGATCTCGTGGTGAGACGCAGCTTTGCAGACTACATCGCGCTGTGGATCCAAGATGCGGCTGAGGAATATGGCCTGACACTAGATTGCTAAACGATAGCTCACGCCATTGGATGGTTGGCGTGAAAATTCAACGTCTATTAGCCCGCACTTTGTGCGGGCTTCTTATTACTTGGAAAACATGGTTGCCAAGCTGTTTCAATGCCACTCTGTTTGTATGCGGATATCACTTTAGGCACGTTATTCCCGCCAATCAAAGGAGATAAATCGCTATGATCGACATAAACCGATTCAATTGAGAATGCGTACTTGCCAGTCATCACTGACCCTTATTTCTATCTTCTATCCGTTCCCGCGGTGCTGATTTATGGCATTGGTAAAGGGGGGCTGGGTGGCGCGTTGGGGATCATAGCAGTGCCCTTGATGGCCTTTGCCATTGCACCCACGCAAGCTGCGGCGATATTGCTTCCTATCTTACTGGCGATGGATTTCTTCGCAGTACGCTATCACTATAAAAGCGCAGACTACGTCGTAATAAAGCGCATGCTGCCGGGGGCATTGCTCGGTGTTGCTCTTGCTGGCTTTTATATTCATGCCGTACCCCAAGCTGGGCTGAAGTTGACCATTGGTTTTCTTTCGCTGTGGTTTTGTATTCACTATGTTTTGTCTGAATTCGGTCTTATGAAAGCGGCGAAAAAGCAAAAGGGGAAAATGGCAGCCATGATTTGGGGTGGTGTTAGTGGTTTTTCTAGCACAACGATACATGCAGGCGGCGGGCCAGCAAGCATATACCTTTTGCCACAAAAGCTTGAGAAAGTGACGCTGGTAGCCACCATGGCGGTTTTTTTCGCTCTGTTGAATGTGGTGAAGGTGATCCCTTATGCGGCGATTGGCGAATTTGATCAAACGAACTTGTTGACCGCACTGATCTTGATTCCGCTGGCACCGCTTGGCGTAAAAATGGGAGTTTGGATGCTGCATCGTGTCAGCCAAAAACGTATCTATCAACTGTGCTATTTGTTTCTGTTTCTTTCAGGTATCAAGCTGTCTGCGGATGGGATCATCAGCTTGATATAACACGGCATCACAATCTTAGCTGTTAACCTTACTGTCGGCTCAAACGAAACGCGAGCGACACTGCCAAAGACTGCGCCAAGCATAAGGTAGCGGTTTGTGAACGAAATGACTCCACGGCGGCTTCTTTTATCACAAAGCACACATCACTGTTCGCGGCTAAAGGGCTTACTTGACTGTCTGTGAAGACGATCTTTTTCGCTTTAGATTGGGTGGCGTGATCACAAAGCTCAATGGTCTCAGGTGAATATGGCGAAAAACTCGCACCAATCACCACATCCTTTTCACCGACTAGCGCCAACTGCTCCGAAGCCATGCAACCAAAGCCATCTACCAAAACCACTCGTCGTTCAAGATGACGAAGAGCATAAGAAAGGTAAGACGCGATACTAAATGCGCGGCGCATGGCGACCACGTAGATAGTGTCCGCATGTTCGAGTAGGTCTACCGCGGCATCAAGCTGCTCAGGACTGACGGAACTGGTCAGTTCCTGCAAGGCGACGGTATTCGCCAGTGTAAACTGTTGAAGAATGTCGCTAGGTGTCTCTAGTGAAGCATCTGATTGGTTATTTTTGAGGAGCTTAGCGCGCTCAGTGTAACTGCTCGTTTCTTCGACTAAATTCTTGCGAAAAAGCTGCTTCATTTCATTGAAGCCACTAAAGTCGAACGCGTTGGCAAAGCGAATTAGGGTAGAAGGTGGCACATTGGCGTGCGTGGCGATCACGGCGACCGTATCAAAGGCAATACTGTTTGGGTTGTCGAGAACATAGTGGGCGACTTGTTGCAATCGCTTACTCAAGTCGTGATAGCGTTGTCGGATTTGTTGCTGTAATTCAGCGAGGTGAGTTGCCGTAGCCATAGAGTGCTCGATTCAGTTCCATCTATGGCAAGTGTAATGTTTCGAAATGAAATTTAAAATGGAATTTTTATTTCACTATCAATTTATCTGCTTGATGATCGCTCCGCTTACTTCAGGCCAAAGCTGAATTGCTTAAAATGCGGGTTGTCGACCAACACCTCTAATGAAGCAACATCATCGAGCACCACAAGTTCTGTGGCACGCTGTTGGTTGCGGTCTGTATCTAGTGAAATACATTCCTCACGGTCAGCGTTTCGCGTCGTGTCTTTAGCAATGCCCTCTATGGTTTCACCCGAGCGTAAAACGAGTTTGATGGGGTAGCGAAACAAGCAGACAATTTCCACGCAATCATAGTCATCGCATTTGATCATTGAACAATCTCCCTCAATTTATGCTTTTGTACTCAAGCCACCTCAACAACGGCGAGATAACTTGAGAACATGACAAGGCTAAGTGTCGCCTAGGATGCGATTACTTGCTAGTGGTGCCATTAGGGATGATCAATGAACGTACTTCTACTCGACGGTTCTGCGCTTTTCCTGCTGCGGTTGTATTGTTAGCAATAGGGGCGGTTTCACCACGGGAAAGCGTTTTAAGTGCAGCCGTGTTGCCCGCTGATGTGGTGAGGTAGCCTTTCACAGAATCAGCACGTTGAAGCCCAAGCTTCAGGTTGTAGGCGTGGCTACCAACACTGTCGGTGTGCCCTTCAATGGATAACGCGGTTTGGCTGCGTTTGATTGTATCGACCACACTTGCAAGGATTTTTTTGCCAGTTGATGTGAGAGATGACTTATCAAAACCAAAGTGCACCATGGCAACAAGTTGATTGTGATGTGATGAAACACGGGGTGTCTCGCGAACTAAAAGCTCAGCACATTCTTTGTTGAGGCCGGCGTTCACCAAGGCGTCAATGAACAACGGGGTGGTGGGATGTGTTGTCATCGGTGCTTCTAATTGAACATACTGTGATTTATGAAAAAACACTTCAGTGGATTGGCCCACATCAATGCGAAAGGCGACCTCTGTGTTTTTATCCGAACAGATATCTTCAAATACAGTTGTTGAAATATTTTCAGCAAAAGAAATAGAACTAACAGCACTCAAGGTAATTGCCAGTGCTGTTATTGAAAATGCTGACTTCATAATGTCTCCATAAGCGTTCTTAACTGCCAACGTACAAGCGCCCAACTTCTTCACTGATAAGCTCAAGAACCGTTTCATAGATATCCTTGTATGAGCTCGCTGATTGAATGTTTTCAGCACCAGCACAAGTCTGCAATCCTGGGTTTAGCGAAATGTCGTAGTCAAAACCAATCACAAATATTCGAGCTTCGACAGCCCGACCATTGATTTGCCTTTGTTCTAACTTCGTTATGATGTTGTCGCATAGCCCAGCGTTATAGAGTCGTAGTGCGGCATAGCTGGGAAAGCGATTGTCATGGGCGTAGTCGGGGTGCCAATCTGCGCCATCAGAGAGAACAATGATGAGTTTTCGAACGTTTTCTCCGCCGTTAATAATCTTCGCTGCCTCGAGAATACCTTCGAAAGAAGCGGTCCCATGGCTGGGGATAAAATGATCGATCGTTGTTCTGAAATTAGCAAAATTATCAGTTAACCCCAGCGTCCTGAAGGACGAACTATCATTAGGATCTCTGCCGATGATGGATGTTCTCGGTGTTGTGAGAGGGGCTGCGACGGTAGCTGCATAGTTGATATTGGGAATGTTATTCCACCACTGGTATGATCTAGAACCATTGCCGTAGTACTGAACATTGCTGTAGTAGGAACCGAGATCATGGGGATACATGTTGTATCCAATAAACGCCGCACGGTTTGCGAGTTGCTCGTCGCCAATCTCTTGCTCAGTGGAATCATTGTATGACTCCAGCCTTTCAGTAATGCGTTTTATGACCTCAACAACTCCCTCATATTTTGAGTTGATATGACTGAATTCATCGTCGTCGTCATTATTGTTATCGTTTTCTTCCCATGCGCTCGCCATTGATCCAGAGAAATCCGCGACGAAGGCGACATCAATGGTAAAGCCCTGATATTTACGTGCCGTTGCTTCTCCGCCCATGGTGATCTTTTCTTCATACCCTTGATGATAATCGCTCTTCGGATACCAACTGGTGAAATCTGATTCGACGCTGACTCGATACTGGGTAAAAATTAAGCCATCACGGTCATAAACCCCCGCTTTCCCGCATTGTTCTCCATAGATCTCATCGCAACTCGTTCTTTGGACATTGATGTCAGAAGCGTTGATGTCGCCGTCTGGTGCGTAATTGTCGACAAAGCCTTTGGCCAATATTTGATTTTCATGGACGACGGTTGAAGCATTAGCAGCGACGGCAAGAGAGGCCATTTCAACGCCATCATTGACCCGAGCATGGGTTTGTAAATAGCGCGTCGATTCAATGGCGAGAACAAATACGCTGAACAATAGTGGAAAAGCGATAATGTAGAAGATGGTCGCTACGCCACGTTGTTTTGAAGAACTTGATTTCATCGCACTCAATCCTATCGACCTACTGATATTGAGGTTGAGCGAGCCAACTCCCAAGTTTCGCCCATGAGTTTTCCGAACATATTGTCCGTTTTATAACAAAGAGTGATTTGATACAGCGTTAGTCGATTACCGAAGTTGGTCACTGGCGCGAGTTCTGACTTTAAGCTGAGCCTTTTAACAGGCGCGCATCCATAATCACCAACATCAAAGATATTAACCCCAGTCTGAGCGGAAATAGGTTGTTGCTCACTGTTGAATCGCTGTTGTTCGATCACCATGCCGAGACGACTCGGTTCGAAGCCGTTCATTGTTGCATCTAAGGATGTCGACACTAAACGAAACAATGTGGATGTTTGCGCAATTGTCATTTTGTCTTCTCCATCAAAGAGTTGAGTCCGCTCTTTAACTAGGCTTACCGTTGAATAGGAAAGACGATCCAGCTTTCCGACAACGGCTTGTTTTGAAACAACATCCATAGTGAAAACACAAATAAAACTGAATGCGATCAGAATGACGACAAGTTCAATGGTGAATGTGCCACGTTGTTTATTGGCTAAATTGGTCACGTTCAAATTCCTGAATAGCAATGACTTCACGAGATAAATTCAATGTCTCTGCATCATACAAATACGAGAACATGGGTTCGTATTCGTAGCTCACTTGGTAAAGGGCAATGGGTTTGTCCGAGCCCAATACGGTGCCAGCCCTTGACGCCGCGCTGTCTAATGAGTCATAAAATTCAACAGAGATACTGAATTTGGTAGGGTCAACAACCTTTGTCCAAAAGTCATTACTGTTGCTGATCGCCGTTCGGAATATGGACTCATAATTCGCATTTGCAGAGGATCTAGCAGTGCGAGAAGATTCTGAAATGGCGTAATCAACCACTGACGATAAATAGCCAATGACACATATTTCGACCCAAAACATGAGAAAGAAAAACAGGAGCGGAAAGCCGATGGCAAACTCGAGGGTAATAACACCTGATTGTTGGTTCTTTCTTCGTGTGTGTTTTCGCCTTAACGATCTCATGTCAAGAATCCCAACGAATGGTTAGAGTGTTTCCTTCAACTTTGATATCGGGTTTTTCCTGGGTTTTTTCGTGCATTTCAAGCACGATACGAACAAAGCTCTCATGCTCTCCCAGTTCAATGGCCTTCGCAGGGCCTTCTTTCAAATAGCGCTTACGCTTGGTGGTGAAATTCTTAGCGCCTTCAATATCAAATACCCATTTTCTGCGTTTCTCGAGATACTGAGAGTGGATCTTTCCCAATTCAAAATCTGAAGTTGCGACGTATTCGCTTACGCCGTTAGCCTGCAAAAAAGTAATGTCCGTAACTAAATAGCGAGAGCGTTTCTTTTTCGTCTTTTTGACGAGAGACGGTGTTTGTTTTGCCTCTTTTCTAGCAGGTTTTAGTGTCTTCTCTTGTTGAGCTTTTTCTGCTTTGGCTTTGTTGGCTTCTGCTACTCGTTGACGTGCAAGTTCTAGCGGTCCCACTTTTTCTTTTTTAGGTGGGCTGATGTCGGGCTTTGTTGTTGGGGCGACGGAGGCTTTTGATGTTAAGGCGACGGCAGCAGATACCGTCGACGGAGCGCTGATTGCACGGTGCGTTTTTTTGGTAGAAGTGTTCTTTGCCGTTGAAACCGCGTCATCTTTGGTTTCGTCTTTCGCTTTAGCTACGGCTCCAATGTTATCAATCGGAGCATTCTGAGCGAGTACTAATTTAGGTTTGTCTCTTTGTTTGTTGGTCGCCAAAATGGAGTCAATTTTTTTTATGCTATCCGTCGCTGAAGCCGGTGTTGTCAATGGTGCACTAACGCTGGCTTGAGCATTTTTTTGAGCGCTAGTTTGCGAGTTGGTTTGAGAGAAGCGACTCAATGCCTCAACATTATTGAAGCTGGTATATCTTTCATTGATGGTTTCTCTGCTTTCTTGGCTTGCTAGGAGTTGACTGAATTCGCGGGAACGGCCAGATTTAGCAAGTGCAAGCAATAGGTTAGCCTCAACGATACTGTCTGAACGACCATTTTTCACTAGCGGTAACAAAATGTCGGCTGCCCAGTTAAAATCACCTTTTAACATGGCGACCATCGCGAGGTTGTTCTTCACAATGTCATCATCGAAGCCATAAAGGCGCGCTCGATCAAACGCCTGTTTGGCTTTATTGAGTTCACCACGTTGGGCGAGGAGCAGTCCCTTTAGGTTGTACGCTTCTGCATTGTTATCATAGATACGTAATGCCGTGTTTACGTGTTGCTCGGCGGCATTGAGTCTATCGAGGTCATAGAGCACGTTTGCTCTGAGCATTTCTAGCTCTGTATCCTTAATGGCATCATAGGGGATCAGCGCTAACTGAAACTGTGCGGCTTCTGGATCGCCTGACAAATAGAGTGCGTTCGCCAATTTATATCGCAGTGTTGGTGACGGGCTTTTCTTCAGTTGCTCTTGGTAGCGTTTAACCAAGGAGGTGTAGTTACCGGTTTGGAGTAAAAGCTGATCTCCTTTCTCCCCGGCATACTCTTCGAGCACATTAGAGGAACTACACGCAGAAAGCGCAAGAATGATGGTGGCAATGAGTAACGGTTTCATAGTTTCTCCAACATTCTCATCACACCAGGACTGACAATCAGCACAACGACGGGCATCATGACAAAAATGATCATTGGAATGGACATTTTGGAAGAGAGCTTTCCGGCTTTTTCTTCGAGAGAAAGAAGCTGAATCTTTCGAATATCGTTGGAAAGCGTGGTTAGGATTTCGTAAACCGACGTACCGTGCTGCATGCTCTGGGTGAGAGTCATAACGAAGCTGTGCATTTCTGGAGACGGAACCCGTTCGTAAAGATCTTGGAGCGATTTGTCTAGACCAACGGTTCTAGCTCTGTCACTGAGGCGTTTCAACATGTAAGCGATATCGCGGTCGAATGATGCCATTTCAGACGTTAGGTAGAATAGGGTCGACTCGATAGTCATACCCGTTTGAACGCAAGTGGCCATCAAATCTAATAAGAAAGGCAGTTTTCGGGTGATTTTTAGTGCGAGTGCGCGACGGCGCATTTCTAGGTATAAGTCAGGCCCAATAACCACAACTAGGGTTAATCCTGCTAACCATGTGATTTTATCTGCGATTCCTTCATAGATGGGCGCATCGCCAGTCAAAATGACAATAGCGGAAGCAACCCCGAAAACCGTGTACTTAATAAGGAAAAAGTAAGGTGCCAGCGCGGTGTTATAGATACCAGCACCAATAAATTTCTCAGTGATTTCGTTGTTACTGGCAGCGAAAAATGACGAAATCAATCGAGATGCATTCGCGAGCGAAGAGACTTTGTCCATCTGATTAATATCTAATGCTTGTTCAATGCTGCTCTTGCGTTTTACGTTGCCGAGCAGAATCGTCAGGGCTGTCGCTGCGCCAAGCGCTATCAATACAATGAAAATGAGCGTGTAGAAATTGTTCATTACTTCACACTCTTCATCAACCAAGTGATGATACCAATGCCAATCGATTCACTGACTAGGGTGTAATAAAGCAGAAACCTTCCGCTTGGGTCATGCATCACATAGTCATAGTTTTCAGGTGACAAAAAACGCAGAACAACAAACAGGAAGAAAAAAGGAATAGCGCAGATGATGTATGAAGACATACGTGCTTCTGCCGTTAATGCCTTTTTCTTCATATCCACACTTTTGGCATCGAAAAGCACACGGTTGAGGTTGGTAATCACACGGCGTAGTTGACCACCGCGATTTACGTTCACCCTCATGGCGATTACAAAGAACTGGAACGTGGGTGTTGGGAATCGTTGACATGCTCGAGCAAAAACAGATTCGGTTGTCTCACCTAAATTTAATCGCTCACCCATCGTCTTAAATTCGCGTCCAACAATATTGTCGAGTGACTTTCCGACGTATTGAATTGCGTGGAGCAAACTTTCACCAGCGGAAACCGAACTGGCGATCATATTGAGCGCATCTGGGAAGTTATCTTCGAACTCTTTTTGTGTTCGAAACTCTAAATACCGAATGCCTAGATAGGTGAAAATAGGGTAAGAAAGTAAAAGCGATACTTGAGTTGTGAATCCAAATACGGTTACAAAAACAAACTCACCAACAAAGGTGGCGGCGACGTAATACCCCAACACCTTAATAATGGCGTACTCGCCAATGTCGTAATAGATGTTTCTAAGAGATCGAGATAGACGTTGAGAAAATGTGGTGTTGGACAGTGCTTCCATATCAACAGCGCGGTTTTCGAGCAGCTTGGTTTCAGGTAGCGTGTTGTTTTCACGAAGCATACTTTCTCGGCGTTCACTGAGCTGAGCCTGTTTCCTCATAATGTAGAGGCCAACCCCAATTAAGCCGATGAAAAACAGATTCGCAATCATGCTTGCATCTCACTGAAGATACTTTTGAGTTCTTTGTCTAAGCCGAAGTAACGCGCTTTTTCATAGAGCGCCGAGCGCTCCATCAGTCCAGACGTAATGAACCGGCCTAGAATTCGTCCTTGGCTTGAGAAGCCTTGGTGTTCAAAACGGAATATCTCTTCCATCACCACACCGTCGCCTTCCATACCGACGACCTCGCAGATACTCATGACCTTGCGGCTACCATCGTGAAGGCGACTAATCTGAATGATAATGTCGACTGCGCTTACGATAGTGCGTCGGATGGCCTCCAGAGGCAAAGAAGCCGTCGCCATCATGACCATACTCTCGATACGAGAAATGGCGTCTCGAGGACTATTGGCGTGGAGGGTAGTCATTGAACCATCGTGGCCTGTATTCATCGCTTGAAGCATCTCAAACGTTTCAGCTCCGCGGCACTCACCAATAATGATCCTATCAGGGCGCATACGGAGCGCATTGATAACCAATTGGCGCTGGTTGATCTCGCCATTACCTTCAATACCTGCGGTACGTGTTTCCAGACGTACCACATGAGGTTGTTGCAAACGAAGTTCAGCTGCATCTTCAATTGTCACAATACGTTCACTCTCAGAGATATACTGCGAGAGTGCATTCATCATTGTGGTTTTGCCAGAGCCTGTACCGCCAGAGATCACCACATTGAGACGACAGCGTGATGTGATGATCATGAGCTTGGCGACCTCCGGACTGACAGCGCCAAATTCAATCAAATCACCGAAACTGATGCTTTGCTTTTTAAACTTACGGATAGATACGGATGCCCCATCAATGGCAATGGGCGGGAGAACTATGTTCACGCGGCTTCCGTCTTCAAGTCGAGCATCACACAGCGGTGTGGAGTCATCAACGCGTCGACCGACTCTTGAGGCTATGCGTTTGGCGACGTTTGTAAGCTGTGTGTTATCCATGAAGGTGATTCGAGATTTTTCAACAAGTCCCTGCCTTTCAATAAAGACGTTGTCAGGGCCATTGATCATGATGTCCGAAATGGAATCATCCTCCATCAATGCCTGAATAGGGCCAAGCCCTCGAAGTTCGTCGTAAAGCATGGTGACGAATTCATTGCGAAGCGTGGTAGATACTGGTGACTTATCTTGTTCTATGAGCAGCAAAATGGCTTGAAGTAACTGGCTTTTCAGTTCGTCCTTGCTAAGTGTCGAAACGGCTTCTGGGTCAAGAGCATCAAAGATGCGCGTGCGCAAGGAAATGTAAAGTTCACGAGAAGGATTCATATATTAGTTACCCTTCTTACGGAAAAAGGGAAACAGCCCTTTCCCACGACTTGGCAGTGCGACTTCACCGACTACCAAAGAACATAAAGCGCGGAGCTGGCTTCCAAATTTGGTTTTGCCACTGCTTAGCATGGTTCCGCTGACCAATGCTTCTTCCACAGAAACTTCATATGGAAGGACAACATCAATGGGCACACTTAGATACTTAACAATTTCGGATTCAGTGACGCTATGGAAGCGAGATGCTCGATGCTTATTGAGAACAAGCATGATTCGGACAGTTTTCCTTAGGTCATTTTCTTCTATATGCTTTTTAATGTTATGCAAAAGCGCCGCGGTTTCGCGAAGACAGGAAATGGTCGGGTCCATCACTATTACAGCCACATCAAGTTGCTTGATTAATGAACTCGGCTTTAAATCGAAGCTGACAGAGGCAGAGAGATCATCAATGATGAAATTGGTTTCGCTGCTTAAATTGCTGATGACAGTGGCAGTGACCTCGTGGAAGTCCGCTGACGTTTCACTATCTAAGCCCAAAGCGAGGTAATCGAGTCGATGGTTCACTCGTGTGACGAGCGATTTCGCGATCGACTCATCAACATTACCACTGGACTCAACAGCATTAAGTTTTCGTTTTTCACGGTTTTTCACGCCAAGGTAGATATCGAGATTGCCGGAAAGATAGTTGTTATCTACGACAACGCAGGAAGCCTGCTTTTCATTAGAAAGCTGCCAGCCAAGCTCTGCTGTGATGAGTGAGGTACCGATACCACCGCGAGTGCCGATGATTCCAATACGCTTTGCCCGTCGACGATGCTTAAAGTTTGCTGATTCATGTTGGGCTAAGACACTCTCGACAAATTCAGCAAGCTCGATCTTCGATATCGGCCAAAGCAGGTAATAAAAGCCGAACGCTTTTAGCTCTCGCACCACAGAAATAGAGTCTTCGCCACCGATGATTAAGACAGAAAGAGAGGTGGGAAGGCGCTCTGATAATTGGCGGCACTCTTTTAATATGTCCTCACATTTCACCAAATCGACAATGGCAACTTGGGCATTTAGCTCTTCCACTTGCCCTGCGACGTCATCAAACTTGTATTGATATGCGGTTGGCAGCGTTTCGCCAATAAAGCGGAAAGTCTCTTCGACTAGAGACTTTGATGCATCCGTTCTATGAAATTGAATAACCTTAATGCCAGACTGATTGCCAAGGTTAGAGAGAGAGCTCGTTGACTCTTTCTTGAGTAGTTCGTCAAAGATCATGATGTCTCTCTTACTGGCTGTCTTGAGGTAAAACGGTGGTACGATTTTGGCCTGCTAACTTTCTGTCAGGATGGAGCATCGACTGCCATCTTAAATTATCTGAGTAGCAGCCATCATCACCAGAGTGATACTTGCCAATCACGCGCTCGTTACAGGTGTGCGTTTGCACCTGATAGATAGTTGTTGATAGCGAAATGATATCGACGGCCTGCGAACTGTCTGACTGTAAAGTCACTAATTCTCTCGGTGTTCCCGCACTGATCAGCCACCTAGATGCTTCCATGGCGAGCCTTTTTGCGCTATGACCTTTCCAAGAGATCTCCGCGCCATAGACAAGCAGGTCGTCTTTGTTGTTTTTGAGGTAAGTGAATAGCTCTTTTTTGGCGAGCTTTGATTTCTTGTTTTTCAAACTCACAGCATAGGTATATGTCACCGGAGTGACGGTAACGTCTCCACCTTGCACTGCTGTTCGATGCGGTAAACTTGAGCAAGCGAATAGAAAAGAGGTGCTCAGAACAAAAGTGACGAGATATCTTTTGGTACCAATCATTTCTTGAACCCTCCCGTCGCTAGAATTTCAGTCTGCCATTTAGCCGTGTCTGACGATGAATCAAAATCAACCCCGAAGAATCGAGAGAGAGTGCTGGTCTGCTTGATTTGTGGCAGTGTGATGTTTGCGGAGGTTATTGGCGTCACCAAAGATACAGTGGCAACAATAACCAACTCGGTTTTTCGCCGAGTGGTCGTAGAGTGACGGAACAATGCCCCTAAAATTGGAACATCAGCGATAAATGGTATTTTTGCTAGTGACTCTTGGTCTTCCGTACTGAGTAATCCAGCTAGAACAAAACTGTCACCATCGCCAAGTTCAATCGTTGTTTGGGCTCGACGAACACGAAATGCAGGTATATCCAAGGCGGTTTCACCAAATTGCTCGTCGACCGAGCTCACAGATGGCAGGAGGGTCAACATGATCTTGTCATCGCGTTGAACTTCAGCAGCAAGCTCTAGACCAATACCAAACGATCGATAGCTGATGACATAACCGTCAGGTGAGAGGTAGGAAATTGGCACTTCACCACCGACAAGAAAGCTTGCCGTCTCTCCTGAAATAACCGAGAGGTTGGGTTCGGAGAGTACTTGTCCAATTCTGTCATCGTTGATGGCTGAAATGTAAGAGCCGACGTTGCTACCTGAACCGCCCGTTCCCGTAATGGCACGAAAGAATTGTCCATTGTTGAACGTGTTTTCAAATACGGTACCCCACTGGATGCCGAGTTCGTTCACAATTGAACTGTTAACTTCCGCAATGGTGAGTTTGACGTTGACTTGTTTAGTGACAGTGACTTCCAAGTTGTTGACCACACCCTCATAGATTTTATGCGCAAGGTAGTCGATATCTTTATCGGGTGTATCGGTGTTAATGGATACCAGCGTTTTGACTTTCTCTGTGGGATCTTTGGTTAGGAGTTCACCAACCATGGCATAAATTTCATCTTTTTCTTTTTGCGTTGGAACAGTGCCTCCCAAAACAACGCGATCACCCAAGTTTAAAACGGACACTTCGGCGTTTGGGTATTGTGATGAGAGCATTTGCTCAATGCTTATTAAACTTTTATTAACGACAATCCGTTTTTCTGTCAGTGTGGAACTGTTTTCACCAAAAACGATTAACGTTGTGGTACCAATGTTTCTTCCAAATACGACCAAGCGGTTGTTATCAATGACTTGGTAATCCGCCACTTCTGGGTTAGCGATAAAAATAGTACCGATTGTGGTATCAAAATGCATAGAACGGGCATCGCCAGTACCAAGATTGATGATTCCTGCCGCCTTCACTGTCAGGGAGGCTGACGCCAAAAAGACGACGAGTAAGATGTGATGAAAACGCAAAGTAAGCATTCCTTGCTCTCTAGTTAAAAGCCTTATCTTGGCCACGAATCTCAATAACCGATTTAAAATTTGGTAACACGTCGTGCGTGTCCGCATTCATGCCCAATGTTGTTTGATTTAAAGACTTAATAACTTCAATGACACCAATGCGCCTCGCTATGACCATTTTCCCTATTTGCTCTCTTGCGAGCTCAATGGTGATAGGTAAGTCCTCAGTTTTAGAATCATTCTCTCCCTCAATAGCGAGGATTTTGACGTTTTGGAGCAATGGAGAAACAGATAGCGTGCGGAATGATTGAATAGCATTGCTTCTGCCTGACTCGCCAATATTTTGCTCGTCTGATGTCAGCACTAGGACGTCAATATGGTCACCGACAGAAATACCTGAACCTAAAAAGTCTCGGCTTGTTAAACCAAACGAGTAAGGTGTCATGCCAGGCTCTATCGCGGCTTCGATGTAGCCTTTGTCTCCGGGTGAAATAAAGTCGCTTTGAGTGATGAAGGTAGAGTTAGATATGTCTTTAGCGGCAATCATGCCGGGAACAATTTCTAATGAAGTATCTTGTGCAATCCCTTTCGTCATGGCCTCCTGCTCACGCACGCGGAAATATCGGACATTTGTTCGTTTTAAAAGATCGCCTTTCTCAAGTGATGCCTCAAGTTGCGCGACTTGAAATGTTGGGATAGATGTATCGACGACTGCTGTTTGATTGAACCTAAACATTCCGGTCAAACCTAACAGGCCAATAATGATTGTCAGTACTGCAATAACAAAAAATACTCTTTGGCTCATTTGTCTACTCGGTATGTCCTACACATAGGATGGCTGGTTTAACTAAGTGCACTCAGGTGAATAAAAAAAAGACTGGAAAAAACGATAGGAACTCCGTATGGGACGCCTTTATTTTTACCGTTTTTCACAATTTTCGATTTAATGAGGATGATTAATGCTGTGATGCCACCAATAAAACCGATTGTTACTAAAGACAGTGTCCAATATTGGCTGTCGATTATTAGCGCATAGATAGAAAGAAGCTTTATATCGCCAGCCCCAATTATACCCAAGCTAAAAATAACCAACCCAACGGTTAAGACTAGAGTGCTTCTTAGAATATGCAACTCTATGTTTTCGTATTCATAGGCAATTAATAAACAGCAGACCAAAACGACTAAATTTAACCTGTTGCTTATCTTTCGCTCTTTGATGTCCGAAACAATAATAACCGTTGAGATGGCTATAAGGACTAGACCAATGAGATTCATTGACAATGGTCTTAGGCCCACATTACTGAGTAGTAACGGTTTCGGCTTTACCGATGTTGGTATCAATTACCGTCATTGCGTCACCTAGTGCTTTACCCAGCCCACCGTCTGCAACAACTGCAAGCACGATTGCAGAAATAGCCACACCGATGATTGCATATTCGATAGCGGTTACGCCACGTTCGTCTTTTGTAAAACGCTTAGCGATTTTAAGTAGAGACATGAAAAACTCCATTTATGTTTTAAGGGTGATCTTATTTTAATGATTCGCTTGAAATTAAATGTAAGGATTTCTGGCCAGTGCCGAATCTCATGTTTATTCTCAAGTTAGGAAATAAGATATAACTGATATTTAAATATATCCACCAACTAATTCAAGGGTTTATTTTTCACTTTTAATACCAATTCTTATTGTTGAGCTATCTCTTGTATGGTTACTGGTGTTTTTATAGCTAACTTGTTGAGTATTAATGGTTGTGTAATGTGATAAATGTAACTAAATAATATATGCAACAAGGCCCAAAGTCTAAATATGCGATCAGCTGAGACAGTGATGAATATTTTTATAAACAAGACTTCTATCACACAAAAACGGAGATGTTTATCTAACCCAATAATAGTTTTTATTGGTTTATCTTTAATTAATCACCAAGTTTCCATTAACAATTACTCCTGGTGACAGATAATCCAGTCATTTATGGTGAATGTTTGTACAGCGAATTCACATTTGGAATATACGCTAAGTGTCCATTGCCTCATGCTTATTGTCTAAAATGTCGGCTTTTAGATATTTTTCTTTACACGAAAATAAGATGGTCATATGAAATCAATGACTTATATGTTCAGGCGAGATTATCAAAATTATACGAGCAATAGCCATCTTTCTATACGCGTTATAGGGTAACTTTTCTGATTATTTATTCATTGGGTGCGAAGGTGCCAAACAACCTGAAGAAGTATGGTCAGGCTGTTTGGATTGTTGCTTGCACGTGCTGGATATCAGTGATGTGCTGGGAGCGAGGAAGGAGAAGGTTTTGTGGTGATTACATTGACAAAGTACATCCCAATCACCGCACTTAATACAAACAAGAACACGATGCTTGATCCAGAGCCTAATGCAGTGATGGCAGGTCCTGGGCAAATTCCCACCAGCCCCCACCCCACACCAAATAGCGCAGCACCAGAAATTAACTTTGCGTCCAGCGCAGTACTCTCATTGACGCAGAAGGTGTCAGCCAACAATGGCTTGGCTTGTTTACGAACTAAGAAGAAATAACCTGGCATAAAGACCAATAAAGCGCCACCCATTACAAAAGCCAAGTTGGGATTCCATTGTCCGAATATATCGAGAAAGCCAATGACATTGGCAGGGTTAACCATGCCAGAAATCATCATACCTAGGCCAAACAGCAAGCCTGAAAATAGCGCAATAGCGTGATTAAACATCCTTATCTCCTTAGGCGTGAAGACGCACAAATACTGTTAAAAAGGCTGTACCCATGAAAATGAGCGTGGCGACGATTGAGCGTTTAGACAAGCGGCCCATACCGCAAATTCCGTGACCGCTGGTACACCCATTTGCTAGACGAGTACCAATACCGACCAGTAGTCCCGCTGCAACGGCAAGAAGCGGGGAGGTACCTCCTGAAACAGAGGAAAAATCTGGGTAGGTAAACCCAACAAGAGGTGAAATAACGCCCGCAATGATCATGCCGCCGAGAAAGAGTAGACGCCAAGCAACGTCAGATTGACGAGGTTTAAGTAGCCCGCCAACAATGCCGCTGATGCCAGCGATACGACCGTTGAAGGCCAATAGTGTTAGCCCCGATACGCCGAGCAACATACCCCCAAGCAATGCTTCCCAAGGGATTCCAAATGACATAGATACTCCTGTTATTTCCGTCTTCAAGGCTGAGCGAGTCTCATCAACAGCACTTCCATGGAAACCAATCTTATAGAACACCAAATTTAAGTCAATGCTAATTTAGTGTTTATTAAATTAATAATATCTAATATATGACAGGGTATGCGATCTCGCCACTCGATTGCGCTGAGATATTGGGCCTTGTTAATCGAGTATTTTCAGGTTGGTTGGGGGCTATCGCACATGGAAAAGGGCTGAGGGCTGAGGGTTAGCTGACAACGGATAACCATCCACTGACAATAACTATAGGGGCAGAATAGAAAATACCACTCTCTAAAGGAGTGGTATTTTCTTGTCAAAGTCCCATTTCCTGACACTTATCCCCGTCAAACATCAGTCATGCTGATGTAAGCCAGAAAGCTTTCTAATGGGGACACTATGAAATACACAATCCTATCTGCATTTTTGCTAGTAACCGCTACTTTATTGCCTTCATCGTTACTTGCAGCCACCCCATCGGCTGCTGATGCGGAGGTTTATTTTGTAACGCCTAAAGATGGTGAAACCGTACCGGAGACATTCAAAGTGGTATTCGGTTTGAAAGGCATGGATGTTTCGCCTGCGGGTAATAATCAGCCCAACTCAGGGCACCATCACTTGTTGATTGATGTCGACTCACTAGCGGATTTCTCGTTGCCTTTGCCAGCGAATGACAATGTTAGGCACTTTGGTGGTGGGCAAACTGAAACCATGATGACCTTGCCAAAAGGCAAGCACACACTGCAATTGTTGCTGGGAGATTACTTACATATTCCCCATCACAAACCCGTGATTTCAGAAAAAATCACCATCACGGTTCAGTGATAGACAAAGAAAAACCGCTGCACTCTCAGCAGAGTACAGCGGTTTGATAACATGCGAAATGGCGCTCTTATAACAATCGCATTGGTGCTCATAAAGCAATTGTATTGGTGCTCTTAAAACAAGAGTGGAGCCACATGGCGTTTTGTGGCTCAGTGTTGAAGAGCCGCTATTGGCCGCGACCGCAGACCATAACGACAATGGTGCGAATCATAATGTGCAGGTCCATTTTCAGCCAGCTTGTTGGTGAGGTTAAAGAAAGCGCATATGAGTGGTCAAACCCCACTTTAGAACGCACATCATCAATGCAGGTATCATAACCTTGATTGACTTGAGCCAGTCCAGTGATCCCCGGCGTCACGCCATAAGTACGCTCGGCAAAGTATGGGATCGCGTTTTCCAATTTTTGGTAGAAGCCAGGACGTTCTGGACGAGGGCCAATAATAGACATATCACCGACTAAAACGTTAATAAACTGAGGGATCTCGTCCAAGCGGGTTTTTCTTAGGAAACGCCCAACACGGGTCACTCGTGGGTCAGTTTTTGTTGCCCACGTTGCACCTGTTACGCTTTCGGCGTCGGTACGCATAGTGCGAAATTTGATCATCGGGAACAGCAAGCTTTTATCCGGTAGTGCGCGACCAATTCGCATTTGGCTGAAGAACACGGGTCCACGGCTGTCGAGTTTGATGGCGAGGGCTATCAAAGGGAACAGTGGCAGAGTTAGGGCTAAGCCAATCAGAGAAAACAGAATATCAAAACCACGCTTTGCTTTTGCCGTTACTGGGCTGATATCGCTATTTACGTTCAAGTTCATGCTGATATTCATAGTGATTTATCCTTATTAGAAGTCTTTGAATCCTCAGAAACACGAGTCCATCGTCCTGTCTCTAAACCTGTGATGTAACGCAATGTACCAATTAGGTTCGCAGTGTGACCTGTCACTAAGTATTGCAGAGCTTTTGCAATACTGCCTTTGGGTTGATAGCCAGCGACGCGGCATAAGCCAACCGCAAGGTAAATGGTTATTTGTCCTGTCATTGCTAGAGCAAAGAAGTTGTTTGATGGTGCGAGCAGTGCGCTACCCAATAAAGCGGTAACCATGAAAAACGGCATGAGCACTCGCAGGCCTTTACCTGATGCAAACGTAAAGGCTATGCCGCCACGCAGGGGGTTGAGCAGTGGCAGCAAACGCATCAGTTGTTGGCAGTTACCCGCGCCGATACGAAGGCGGCGACGAAAATCTTGATGCGCATTTGTTGGCTCAAGTTCGACAGCTTGAATCGTTTCGTTAATATCGGCACGAAAGCCTTTCTTGACGATTTGCATCGGTAGAACGAAATCATCATTGATGGTGTCGGGAGCTAAAGGCGTGAACAGTTCGCGGCGAATGAAATATAGTGCGCCATGTGCGCCCAGTGATGAGCCTAATTGCGCTTCATTGCGTTGAATTGTGCTTTGGTAGTCCCAGTATTTTTGTTCGCCATCGGCAGCGTTGATTAAGCAGTAACGACTGTTCAGTACGCCAACATTTGCGTCACTAAAGTGATGTGCTGCGATGTAGAAGGCATCGATTGAAACCAGAGCTGAAATGTCACTCAGAGCGACAATATCGCCTTGAATGAGTGGCATGGTGTTATTGATAACAGCCACCTTGCCCGCGTTGTGTTCATATTCAATCACAGTGACGTTAAGATGTTTGCACAGTGCTTCTTCAGCAGTTTGACGTGCAATGTCAGCGGTCTTGTCTGTGCAGCCGTCACATGCGAGTACCACATGTACTTTATTGCTCGGGTAGTCCAATGCGGCGAGGTTTCGGATCTTGTCGGCAATCCATTTTTCTTCATTATAAGCGGGCATTAGGACACTGATCGTTGGTAAGTCGATGTCGTTTGCACTGCTGCGATAGCCGCGAACAGGCGTTGTTTGTGTTGTAGCGCCCTTTTCTGCTGACGTTAAAGGCTTACGCACTAAGATTTTCAGCAGTAGCGGATAACCCACGTGGTGGTAGATCACTAAAATGATACTGGCTGTGGTTAGCCAAAAAGTGATTTCATGCGCCATGACAAAGCCCCTCAGTCAAAGAATCGTAAGCACTTGCCATTGTGCGAATATCCGCGTGATTAGTGACAAATGTTCGAGGGTTTGATGACACAGCGTTGTGGAGGCAGTGAGTGATTTTTTCAGCCATGTCGCTTGCATCACCTGCTGTCATGAGGCATCCCGACTCTGGACATAGTGTTTCGCTTGCGCCGCCGACATTGGTTACTGCCGTAGGGATGCCACATGCTTGTGCTTCCAATGGTGCGAGAGGGAAACCTTCGTTGAAGGATGGTAGGCAGAACAGGTCGAGTGACTGATAGAACTTCGGCATGTTTTCAACATGACCGAGAAAATGAACGCGGTCGCTGAGGTTGAGTGTTTTAGCTTTGTCTTTCAACATGACTTCCATCGAACCTGAGCCAGCAATGGCAAGGTGAATGTGGTTAGGTAACTCCGTCATGGCTGAGATAAGTACAGCATGGCCTTTGACTTCTTCAAGGCGCCCACTTGCGCCAATGAGCTTGATGGCATTGGGCAGTTTCATCGCAGCGCGGGCTGTTGGTTTGTGACCGGGAATATATTTTGACGTATCAACACCATTCTTGATGACGCGCACATCTTGCATGCCTGACAGGGAAGAGAGTGAATGAGCCACGATATCGGCATCTGCCACGCAAACTGGTGTTCCAAACAAAGACACAATACGATGTAAAACTTGGTGACGTTTGTTGCTGTAGTGCCATGCATCGTGTTCTGTGTGTACATGGGGGATGCGGTTAAGAAAGGCGGCAAGACCACCATAAAAGTACGGACCAATATGGTGGGTATGAATGAGGTCAGCGTCCAGCGACGATAAAACTCTTTTCAACGTCATAATGGTTGAAAGCGAGAGCCCTGGCGCCTTGTTTAAGAACACTAGCTGATCTTTGAACTCTCGAAGTCTTGGCCATGCGGCAATCGCGGTTTCAGCATCTCCTTCGAGGCTGACAATTTTCATTGCATCACCGTGGTGCGAGAATTTCATCAATTCCAAGGCCATGACTTCGAGTCCGCCTGGTTTGAGATGTTGCACGACTTGAACAATGGTCTTCATGACAACCTCGTTGAGAATGACTGAGTATTGCTATGAATAAAGCAGAAGGCGTGCCAGTTTTTATGTTTAATCTAACGCTTTGTTTTTATATGAAAAAAATAAAATAGGGTATTGTGCCTCTCGTATTCTTCTCATAATGAGAGTCGCTTTGACCGTTAACGCGTTAACGCGTTAACGCGATAATCTTCTGTCGCCACGTTTCCAGTTGCTTTGAGGGGACAGCCAGCATGGCATTCCATGTGGTTGGGACTTCTCGCTGAAGCTCAGTCAGTAGGCGTTTTGCATCAGGATTTGACGGCGCTTGGCGCTCTAGCCACAGTATCCAGCGGTAATCAGTAATACCCTGCATGATGTCGTAAAGGGCAATGTTAATGTCAGGCTCTTCTGGGCAAGGATCGTTGGACGGGTAAAGGAACTGGACATCATATTCGCGTCCATCAGTGGGATCAAAAGGGTCTGCGGTTGGCATTCGACCGTGCCATTTCAAAAAACCATCAGCGTCTGATTGCCAAAGATAGAAGCCCGCGGCGGCGCGTGGGCTGGGTAAATTGTACAACCAGACTTCACGATCATCTTCTTGTGTTTTTTGAATCTCGTCTTTGTCGATACCAAAACCGTCGTTGATCAGCACCAGATCGAACATTGATAGGTATTCTCTGTCTTCATCATGATTGAGGTGTCCGGCCAGTTTGGCTGACGGCGCAAACATGGAAAACTGACGATGCATGTCTTTAAACATATCAAGATTGCCGGGGTTGCTCGGTTCATCGGCAATGGACCAGTAGGGGGTGTGTTGAAGTCGACGTTTGTACTGAGACTCAATTTGCGAAATCACGTTGGCAGCACCGCCTGTGCCTAAAGATTGAGTAAGCCGCTTGGCGGAAGTATACGACATGGTCGCATTGAACCCCATTTCGTTGAGCTTGTTAGATAACGAATCGAATTCAGCCTGCGCCTCTTCATTGCTGGGGGTAGGGTAAGGCGGAGAAATACCCGTTAAGCCGAGTTTTCTTAGGAAGGTGAGATCACACAGCATGGCTTGTTGACCTAGTGGGGCTATCTCTTTGAACCAACCAAAATGTACGGGTTGCTCAAGATAGATGCCGACAGGTTTTTCCATATCAGGGAGAGCAACGTTGATAACGTCGATAGAAAACGTCTTATTGAGCGTCTTTCCTTGCAACATGACCGACAGTTCGCCTTGGTAGATGCCGGGCGGCGTACCTTCAGGGACATCCACACGCACTACCATTTTTCTTGGCATCGCGACGCCATGATTTTCTGGCATTAACCCGTGGCGCAAAAAATCATCATTGGCTTCGAGTAAGGTTGAGGACAAATGTGTGCGCGTTAGTTGCCATTGGCTCCAATGCCAAATAGACGGAATTGCCAAGCCGTTCAACGACGGGTGGCGTAGCATGACCATTGGCGCACCTTTAAGGTTGCCTTGCTCGAAATCAAACTGAACAACGGCAGAGGTCCCCGGTGCCGCCGAGCTTGTTTGGTTGGCGGTGTTCAGGCGAGGTTGCCCACTCGGCCATTTCTTCCAATTGGCGATAGGCCAATTTTTTTCCCACCATGCTTTTCGTTGACGGGTGAGCATGCTCAATATCAAAGGATTACTTTGAGGAACCGCAAGAATGCCGCTCAAAAACTGCGCATCGGTTGAGTCGCCACTTAACTTTAAGATAACGGGGCTACCATCGCTGGCAATATTAAAAGTGACGCGGTCACTTTTTCTTTCGCCATAATGATGCCAACTGCTGCTGTTTGGTGATATCTCGGTATTTTGTCGACCGAGATACACAGAATCAATCCATTCAGTGGGTGATAAACGTTGCGTAAATACTGACGTGCCATTTGCTGAAATGCGTCGTTCAAGAGGATGAGGCAAGTACTCCCATTCGCCTGCATCGCGAAGCCAAAGGGTGATTTGCCAATTTCCAGCGGGCAAAGGTAAAGCTGCGGTTTCAATACCACGGATACCGTCAACGGTTAAAGCATCAACGGCTTGTGCGCGTGCACCACGATCAATGGCATTCAACCCCCGCCCTGTGAGGAGGCCGGAAGTCATGGTGAGTGGCTGAAACCCTGGCCAAATGGCGCTACCTTCTGGGCCAAGATCCCACGCATATACGTTTTTACCAAGTGGTTTGGGTGTTTCAACTCGCGCTTGCGATAACGCAAAGCCGCGGGGGGCGTCACCCGTGAATACAATGATTTGCTCTAAGGCACTGAGGTCAAGTTGTTTACCACTGGGGGTACGAAGGCTTGCAAATGGGATCTGCAATTCAAATGCGCCTTTTGGGATCACGCGTTCTATGTTGGCGCGATCGGAGTAGCCAGGGTTAATGCTATCGTCAGCACGGACCACCACGATGACCTCATCTGAGGAGAGGTTATTACCGGACACCATCAATATGCTGGTTTGCGTGATGTTCGACAAATCCATTTTGTCGAGCCTTAGTTCTGCAAGCACGGGTGCGCAGAGTATAAGTGTGAGTGAAAGTAGCCAATATCTCATCGTCTCGCCTCATTCATACTTGTGTGTTTACGTGGATTTAATTGATGTCGATGATTTTTCCGCTCGATGGCGGTGTGCCAGTGTTGCTAGCTAACGGAGGAAACTCAGCCGCGATTCTGGGTACACGAGTGAGTACAGGGGTTCCTGTTATTGCTTCTAAGGTGGCGACTCGGCGAATGGTGGTATCTGTGAGCTCAAGTATCAACGCCATGCCACATCCCAAGAACACGCCCCCAATAAGGCCTGCAATGGTAAAGATAATAAGAGGAAGGTTACTGGGTACACCCGGTGAATAGGGGCGGTCGATAATCTTGATACGTTTGTCTTGTTCGAATACGCCAAGTGAGCTGGTAAGGCGTGCCATTTCATGGCGTTCCAGCAATTCTTGGAATAGCTGTCGCTTCACCTCCAGGTCGCGTTCTAACTTACGGATTTTTTGCTCCTTGCCACCGGACTGGCTGGTTTTTTCTTCTAAGGTGGCAATCATTGCACGGAGGCTGACCGTCTCTTCATCCAGTGTTTCTACTTTGCTTCGGGCAAGTTGGAGGTTCTCCAACTGAGAGATCAAAAGGGGTTGGGTCTCTTGGCTAGAATCAATGGTGGTGCTGCTTGCAATGTCCCATAGTTTGTCAGTATCTACAGGTTGTTGTGTCGAAGAAAGAAGCTGAGTGCGTTGCTCTTCTAGGCGGCGTAAATTTCTCAAAGCACCTTGCACCAAACTGTGTTGGTCGGTATAGCGCGCTTTAAGCATGGCGAGTTCACTGCGATGCTTAACGATCTGATCTTCAATTTTGCCGATAACGGGGTTGGTACTCGATAACTGTTCATCAAGACCACCTAGGCTTCTGCGTGCGCCTGCCATCTCGGCTTGTTTCTCAGATAAGCGTTGTTTGAGTTGCTCTATACGCGCGTAGTTAGCGATTTGAAGCTCTGGTAAGCCATCTGCATGTTTGCTGCGAAAATCAGAAAGTGCGGCTTCTGCTTTGTCGAGCTCCTCACGACGATAAGTAATGTGTTCGGCAAGGAATTCGCTCGAATCCTTCATGGAAGAACGTTCAGGGGCAAGCAATTCTTCAATCACATGGTCACTGACTATCTGCAGGGTTTCTTTCATACCTTTCGGCGTTGATGAGCGGTATTCAATACGGATCACATCTTTGCCAATCGTCGACATGGTTAGCCCGTAAGACAATTTCGCGATGGTTTCATCAACCGTAACTGGGTCAGAATCGGCATCGATCATGCCTTGATCGAGCGCCACTTTACCGAGTATGTGTCGGCTATGTAGCAGCGTTTGTAGGCCACTAAAACGCTCTTTCATTTGTGATGAAACGGATAAGTCTTCAAGAAATGGATTCATTTTTGAGGTTTCTTGGATCAACATGGTTGTATGCGAGTTGTACTTTTTCGGTGTGATCAGCCCAATTGCCGTGCCCATTAACGGAAAAATGATGATAGGCATCATGATCACGTAGCGTCGTCTCCACGCACCATCTAATAGAATCAGCAACTTATACGTTAGTGTGTTCATAGTACGTCCAACCAAGCATTGAGTGTTTGTGCACGTGCATCCCATGTATGCATGCTGACGGCGGATTGCTGTCGAGAATTTGGTGTTTGGTTGGCAGCACTGTTAAGTGCGGCTGCCATTTCATTGGCTGAATGGACAACCGACACATAATTTCGATATTCATTGATGGCGGGAAATGGCGTGCTAACCACTGGCCTACCTGCAGCGAGGTATTCGCGAAGCTTTAATGGGTTGCAGGCTCTAATTTGGGCATTATCAACGAAGGGTAATAGGCTTGCAGACCAATGCTGGCTATAGCCGGGAAGTTCATGATGGGACTTTGGTCCTAGCAGGGTGACGTTGTTGTGTTGTGCGAGTGACAACGCCGCATCACATGGTTTTCCAATGAACACGAAGTCCCATTCGGGCATCAAATGAATGGTTTGGTTCAGCAAGTCATAGTCAAGCCAGTCGGATAGAGATCCATAAAAACCTGCGGTTGGTTTTCCATTGTTGGGAAGGTCTTCTGCTCGTTGGGCGGGTATTGAGAACAAATCATAGTCGACACCGTGTGGAAGTAATTTGGTGCGCTTGTTTGAAAAGCGTGTAAAGAGCGCTTCGCTTGCAGCTAGAATAAGGTCCGCTTTTTGAACAAGATCTTCCTCTCGTTGTGCCACTGTCATGTGGTCTACGCCCGCGAGAGAGGAAAAATCGTCACCGCAATAGTAAACCAGTGAAGACGCACCCAGTTGGTCGAACATATCGACAGCTGTGGGCAGCGATGTCCACAGGATAGGGTCATGCAGTTGAGCGCGTTCAATAATTGGAGTGAGCTGTTTTCGCAGCATACGGGTGGCGAGTTTGCGTCCTAGCGTGCTTCTCGGTGCCGGCAGTGTCGAGGGATTGACCACGATTAAGTTATCGGGTGTTTCAGTAGAACTCGTTAGGCTTAAAGGACTGTCTTTGCGCGTTTTTGCGGTTGTGCGACTAGCCGTCAGTTTACGCCATGCTCGTTTGCAATCATGGAGTGTGAAAGTAGGACGACGTAAACCGATGGAGTTGACCCACACGACTTTGCGGTCCTGCGAAAGACGACGAATTAAATGTTGAGTGCTAGATGGCAAACCGCCCCAATCTTCGCCGAAAACAATCAGATCCCGTTTCATCTTGCCATCTCCTCGTCGGTCAACGCACGTAGCACTTTTGCGGGTACACCACCCGCGACCACATTGGGTGGTAAATCTGACGTCACAACGCTGCCTGCTGCGACAATGGTGCCGTGACCAATTGTCACGCCAGCCATAACGGACACACCCGTAGCGAGCCAGACGTCAGGCTCTAGGATAATGTCGCCCACTTGGCTGTCGAGTTCAGGCAACCCAGCTGCGCGTGCTTCTGCATTCATAGGATGTCCAGGGTATCCAGCCAAAAAGGCACGGCCTGCAATGCGAACATTGTCACCAATCACCACTTTCCGTCCGACAGCGATGGTTGTCTGCCAGCCGATATCAATATTGTTGCCTATGAGTAATTGTGGTTGATCGTGTCCAGAAACGCGACCTGAGAACGTCGTTTGACCCGACACTCGGCAATTGTCACCCAAAGAAATGGCGAGAGGGCCGCTAACAAAAGGCATGCCGCCATAGAGATAGAGATTCTTACCCACATGTTGGAGACGTCCTTTGAATATCGGTGTCCACCATAGAGAGCGAGTGGCACTTTCCCACACATTCTGAAGCAAACGGGTGAGGTGATAGAGCGGCACAACCAGTAATCTGGGGGCTGGAATACTGAAGTGAATGCAGGCTTTGATGGCTCGGAATAAGCCGCGAGCGAGTGGGCTTGGGTTGTGCTTTAACCAATGTCGGGTTGCTTGCATATTCATTGTCATGCTCCTTGCCAATTCCGGTATCGAGAACGGTTTGACTATAGATAAAGCACGAAATGAGCCAGTTTATTTATGTTTTATTTATCAATGAATTATGTGTTGGTTGTTGTGGTGTGAATGACTTTTTGTCATTTTGAATGTCAAAAAGAAAGAAGACATATCCACAAACAACCTGACGGCCTCTGAAATTGAGCATCTTCAGGTTGATTGGGTATAATTGTCTGCTTTCTTGTCCCCTTCAGCTACGCACATCTATTGTCTTGCTGAAGGTGATAAAAATGCATTGGCATAGAAAGTGAGCTTTCAGTGTTTGCTAAGCGGTTTGACCCGCCACTCGTTTTAATGACCCTTTTGGCAATAGCCCTATTTTTTGGCTGATGAGGGTTAAGCTTAACGGTGCGATAAATAGAAGAATAATTCTCGCGGTTTCCGACCAATCGTAGTGCGCGACTGCCAACCAGATAAAACATAAAGAGCCAAGAAATAGCAGCGAATAGACAGGGTATGGCAAATGATATAGCGATTGGCTGACCACGTAAAAAAGCACGAAGCGAAGGCATTGCGTAAACACCAGTGCCATCAACACACCAAACACACCATATTCATGACCCCACCACCACAATGTGGTGATCGCAATGACAGCGGCAACGGCATTGATACCCATTTGTGCGTAGGTCGTGTCGCCCGCAAAGCTGCCGAGATTGACCAGCTCCGCCATTTCTTTAAACAACGCTGCAGCCACAAGAAAGGCGATAAATTGTGCCGCAAGTAAGTAGCTTTCTGGCAGCAGCCATGCGATAGCAAGTGGTGCGGCGAATGCCACACTGACGGCAATGAGCATCACAGCGACTAATCCGTACCCTGTAAACCGAGTGGCTTTTTCTCTGCCATCTGGGCCATAAAGCACGTCAAAACGTTTTGGCATCCACCACATGCCAAACGGTTGCAGCAGCAATACAACGGCAAGACCAAACTTCGCAGCGACACCGAACTGGGCGAGCTCTTCTAATGAACTCACGTCAGCAAGTACCCAGCGGTCAAGGCCATTGAGGGTAAAGGCCATGATGCCGCTTGCCATAATTGGCATGCTATAAACCAAGGCTTGTGTGGTAACGGTTCGGGAAAACGATAAGCCCGTTTCTTTGATTTGTACCACTGTCAGGATCAATGCTTGTGCAATAGCAGCGATACAACCAGCCTCCAAAACTCCGTCGATACCTCGGCCGTTGAGCAGCATGATGATAGTGAGCGCAGCGTGAAATACTGCACGACCAACTGCAGCTGAAAAGAAAGCCATCGCGCGGTTTTGCATTCTAAGCCAACCCAGCGGAACGGCAATACAGCCTTCCAACGCCAACATTAGAAGCACTAAACGCAATTGATAAGTGGTGAGTCCACCGGGGACATAGCTATCTAATAGCGATGCACCTATCCACCCCAATGGAATAATTACCGCACAGGTTATCAACGTGAGCGTAAATATTCTGGCGGCCATGGTTAAGCGCTCACGTTGGGTTTTACTTCCCCCTACAAAGCGATATAACGCATCTTCTAACCCCAATCCCACAAGAATACTGCCCAGCGCAGCGATACTGCTGATGATTTCCAATAGCCCGAATTCAGCTTGAGGCAGTTGATGCGTGATGAACGGTAGCATCAACAGTGAGATGCCTTTCATCAAAGCCATGCTGCTGCCATAAAGCAGAGTCTGTTTCATGACGGGCGTAAGTGGTTTCATCCTTGTACCTCTCGACGTGTCAGTGCAGAAGTCTTTGATTCTGCATTGGTGGCCAATGCCTCACAGATGTCCCCAAAGCAAATTTCAGCGCGATACTGTTGAGCAATCACACTGGCAGCTTTACCCAAACGCTTAAGTGAACGCATATCACTTTGTGCGGATTGCAGGGACATTGCCAATGCCGTGATATCACCAGCTTGGTACTTTAGACAGTTCACACCGTGAGTGAGTTGGCTGTCCCAATAAGCACCGTCTTTAGGGATAATGACGCACATGCCAGCCGCCATCGCTTCAAGTATGGACAACCCAAAGGGTTCTTTCACGCTAGTAGAGACGAAGATATTGGATTGAGAGCGAATTTCATCCAAATTGTCTGGGGTTTCGTGCCAAGACACGTTCATCACATCTTGAGGCGCTTCGCTGGTAGGTAACGTGGTTTGTTCAGGACGAATAAAGCACACATGTGTGTCGATATGTTGTGATGAGTGAATGTGTTTGAGAGCTTCAATTAACGTGTCTAGACCTTTCCACTTCAGCAATGAGGCCGCCCAAAATACAACGGCGTTATCGTATTGGCACTGGGTTGGCCATGTGTTTTTCGGCAGGCCATTATTGAAGGTTTGAAAATGCGTTAGTTCTGACAATGCTTGGTGGCAGCCTGCGGCACTGAGCGCTGTGCAAAGAGAATCGCTGGTGGACTCGAGGTAAAACACATTATCGGCATGCAGTAAGCAACGACCGATGGTTCGAGACTTGGCAACAGGGCCATGAATCATCTGCACCAAGCGATAGCCTAGGATGAGCTTTGCGATATATAAACCCAGGTCGACCCCCGGACCTGAGGCAGCAAGGGCGGTATCAATTCGGCCGATATAAAGTCTAAACCAGACCAACTGTAATGCGATTAACAAATGGCGAGCAAAATAGGCTAAGCCTTGTTCCGCTTTCTCAAGCGCGACCGGCATCCATAATGCCTTGGTATAAGCTTGGGTATGACGCCATGTTTTGGTGTCTGCCGTTAACACAGACACGCGCACGTTTTTATCTTCAAGCTGGGTAAGAACGTGCTTGGTTGATACCTTTGACCCGCCAGAGAATGCGATAGGGTCAAGCACGAGAATGTGTTTGAGCTTACTCATACTGTGGCCTCCTGAGTATGGGGTTTACGGAAGTTTTTCATAAAGCGAAACGACGCTTTTACTGGCGGTACAAACTGCCAATGGCTGATCCAGTTCGTGGTCATCGCTGGGTTATCGAGCAGCCCTTGATAAAGTGCTTCAAAGGCGCGAGTGTGTGTAGCGATAGTGAAATGCTCTTTGACGTGTTGTTGACCTTGCTGGCCAAGCTGCAAGCGCTGGTCTTGGTTCACGAACAAGTGGTAAATGGCTTGCGCCATGGCGTGCGCATTTTCAGTTGGTACAAGTAGGCCCGTTTTTAAGTGGCTAATCACGCTAGGAATGCCGCCGACTCGCGGTGCGATAACGGGAAGGCCAGCTAACCCCGCTTCTGCCAATGTCAGCCCAAAAACTTCTTCACGTGCGCCGGAAACACATAAGTCGCCACCACCACGCATCATACCCACCACATTGTGCTTCTCCCCAACCAAATGGACGAAGTCACTGAGATGTGCATCGTCAATCTGGGTTTGCAATGCTTCACGATCTGGGCCTTCGCCAATCACGACCAGGTGAATGGGCAAGCGAAGTTCACGTAATTGCTTGCATGCTTCAATCAACAAGTCGACGCCTTTGCGGTGGATAAGCGAGCACACACTAATGGCAACGAATGCATCACTTGGTAGCCCGAGTGATTTGCGAATGTCTTCAACGGGCTGGTTGAGCAGTGCTTCTGTGTCGATACCGTTAGGGATCACTTTGCAACGATTTGGTGCGGCACCGTCAGTCAATAGTTGATCAACAACGGGCTGGCTGACACCAACGGCCATGCTGGCATGATGGAGCCCAAGCGTAATGCGATCACGAAGTGGGTAACGAGAGTGAAGGTGCAAAACAAGCGGTAATTTACGAGCCCGTGATACGAGGTTTAGCCATTGAGAAGGTGCACCACTGTTGGAATGGATAAGGGTAATGTCGTGCTTATCAACAATGTTCAACCCCGTGTTCACTAATTTGCTGTACCCGATAACATCCCATTTAGGTGAACGCTCACCGAGCAATAGAGTGAAGTTGCTGACATACACGGGTATCGCCAGTTGGCGAATTTCGTTAGCAAGCACTTCGCTATTACACCAAAGTACTGGTTCGAATTTTGTTTTATCGAGATGCGTCAGTAAGTCAATCAGACAACGCTCACTTCCGCGGATCCAGTCATCGCCATAGTGCACAAACAGTACTTTTTGAGGAGTAGGTAGAACCTGAGGTTTGATGTTCATTGTTATTTCCTCTCGAGCGTTGGGTTAATCCTCGGAAGCATGTTTTAGTGAACCGAGAAGATAAAGACCATTTACTCGTGTCTGTTGCAAAGACTGATCCAACTTTCTAATTGTTTGATTTAATGCCTTTTAAACGAAATCCGCGATGCTGAGCATCGCGGATAGGTAGATTTCTCTCATTTTGAGAGTCACACAGACGGTCACTTGGCGGCAGTGGCATAAGCCTTGAGTAATTGAGGGACAACAGCTTCGGCAGAGTAGTCTTTCTTAATGGTACTGATCGCACGCATACGCCATTCTGCTCGCTGCACAACATCGCTATTGCGCCACTGATGGATGACCTCAACCAATCCGTTCATGTCGCCTTGCTCCAATAACCATCCGTTGTGGTTGTGCTCAATCAGCTGGCCTAGTGCTCCTACATTAAATGCCGCGACGGGGATCCCTCTAGCCATTGCTTCCAATGAAGACATAGGCAACCCTTCGGCACGCGAAGGGATCACTAACAAGCCAATTAGGTTCCATACTTTCCGCATATCACTTTGTGCACCGTGAAAAGTGAGATTTTGGGGCGCGGATTTTTCAAGGGATTTCAGCATCGGTCCGTCGCCATAAACATGGAATTCGAGGTGTGGGAAACGCTTGGCGAGGTGCACAAAACGCTCAGGGGCTTTTTCTTTACTTAATCGTCCGACAAAAGCAATTTGATCGCCATTTGAAGCCTCGGAATCCTCCACGTTAACAAAGTTATTAGCGAGTTTTGCTGGACAAGGTATGGACTCAAGTACAGGTGTGCTAACAGCATAAACTTGGTTGGCAAGAAAGGCTGTGTGGCGGTCAACCCAG
Organism: Enterovibrio gelatinilyticus; assembly: GCF_028683095.1. Classification (GTDB taxonomy): domain Bacteria; phylum Pseudomonadota; class Gammaproteobacteria; order Enterobacterales; family Vibrionaceae; genus Enterovibrio; species Enterovibrio gelatinilyticus. The sequence continues at coordinate 62,650 of NZ_JAJUBC010000019.1, forward strand.
TCATAAAATTTCATTTTCCCTTCCTTTACCTCACCGCTGTGGAAAGTACTGGCACAAGTGATACCCATCATTTTTGCAATAGGGCGTGCAAGAATGCCGGCTTTATAACCATGAGTATGAATAACGTCTGGCATGTCTTTGCGAATAGCCTGCCAAAGGGAAACAATTCGCCCATCAAGAATTTGGCAATCTAGCCCATGATACAAAAGACGTTTTTGGATAGGGTGCTCGCCATATTGATTGAGAAAGACCACGGTCACATCTGTTCGTGCGCTACTTAAACCAAGCGCAAGTTGTTCGACATGTGACTCGATGCCACCAAACCCACGGCTATCCAATACTATCCAGATCTTCTTCTTTAGCGTTGCCATGCCGTCACCTTTGTTTGAATTGGGACTTTAGAGTTAAGACAGAAGCAAAGTTAGTGCCATATCATTAACCTTCTTATTTTTTAGCTTGTTAACTGGGTTTTTCATGAAAAGCCCGAATTGAAACTCATCAAAATGACAACGGTTATCGCTTGTTCTTTCAAAGCGCATGTCAAATTGACGAAGTGAGTGAGGAGCGCTTGAAGATGTCGCCGATTTTCGAACCATCAACCTAAATAGAGATAAACAGAAATCTTGCTTAAAGGTTTTTTTCGATATTAGAAAGTGAGTACACCCCTGACTTTCAAAGGGCTGAGCGTGAAAAGAACAAAAAACTGGGATGATAACGGATGACGTCGAAATAAAACTTGGCAAACACTTTGCAGTAGGCCTGATAGTTATCTCAATAATTGATAGAGGCTAGTATGGCGAGTTATTTAGTTACTGGAGGCTGTGGTTTTATTGGTTCACACCTCGTTGAATCTCTCTTGGCTGATGGTCACCATGTCCGAGTGGTGGACGATCTCTCTACTGGGTCTCGTGACAATGTGCCCCGCCATTGTGAGTTGCGTGTGGCCGACATCTGTCAGCCCGGAGTACTTGAAGACGCAATGAAAGAAGTCGACGGTTGTTTTCATTTAGCGGCAATAGCATCTGTTGAGTGTTCGAATCAACGATGGGTAGAAACCCACGAAGTGAACCTGACGGGCAGCATTCGTACCTTCGAAGCCGCTAGGGTCGCCAAAACGCCTGTTGTTTATGCTTCGTCTGCTGCTGTGTATGGAGACAATGCGGATATGCCGTTGGCTGAGCGCGCAGTGCTCCGCCCACTCACTGCTTATGGCGCTGATAAGCTCGGCTCAGAACTACACGCTCGTGTTGCATCTGTGGTGCATGGCGTGCCGACTACGGGCCTGCGTTTCTTCAATGTCTTTGGCCCTCGCCAAGACCCTAAATCACCATATTCTGGCGTGATTTCGATATTCGCCGATAAAGTGCTGGAGCAACAGCCTCTCACTATTTACGGTGATGGTGAGCAAACCCGTGACTTTATTTATGTGGCTGACGTTGTTCGTTTCTTACGGGCAGCCATGAAAGATGTCTCTGTGACGCCAGAGGTCTTTAATGTTTGTCGTGGTGATGCGCTTTCTGTGAATCAATTGGCCACTATATTGATGTCTCTAACGGGTTCACCGGTAGAGGTCAATTACTCACCCGCTCGCCGCGGAGATATTCGCACGTCGATAGGTAGCCCAGCTCGCGGGGCAAAGGATCTTAGCATTGTCGCACAAACGTCAGTGACCCAAGGGCTTCGAGAGTTGCTTACCTTCCTTGCTAATGGAAGCAATTCGCAACGTTCAGCAGGCTAGTCTCGATTCTCTATAGAACCAGACGTATAACGCTATGATCGAAAAAACGCCGCAAAATTAGCGGCGTTTTTTTCGGCCCCTGACATAGTCTGGCTACTGTTTGCTAGCACTTAAGCCTCATCGGTTTCCCATGCTTGTTTCTTACGATAAAGCGTTGATGGGCTGATTTGTAGCAGGACGGCCGCTTTCAATACATTGCCATCGCAATGCGCAATGGCACGTTGAATGGCTTCACGTTCAAGGTCGCACAAGGGGCGAATTTCGTCATTCAATGGTGACATTTCGTTGGGCTCGTCTGTCGCATTGCTATAGGTTGTTTCGGGCTTTGATATCTGCGCTAAGGATAGTATCTCTTGATCGCTAAGCGTGTCGTTGAGCGGCGGGGGAAGCTGTTTAATGCTGACGGCATCCCCATCATTGAGTACCACGACATTACGAATGACATTCTGCAACTGACGCACGTTTCCAGGCCAAGGGTAGTGTCGCAGCACCACGTCGGCCTCAGGGGTAAAACGTGAAAATGCTTTTCCTTCCTCTTGCGCATAGGTTTTGAGGAAGTGAGTGGCAATAGCCAAAATGTCATCACCACGATCGCGCAGCGGTGGCATGCTTAAGGGAACAACATGCAGCCTGTAATAGAGATCTTCTCGAAAGCGTCCTGCGGAGACTTCTTGGAGTGGGTCTCTGTTTGTTGCACACAAAAAACGAATATCAACGCTTTCTTCTTTGCTAGCGCCCACTTTCTGGAAGCGGCCTGTTTGAATGAAACGCAGCAATTTCTTTTGAAGTTCGAGGTCCATTTCGCAGATTTCATCAAGGAATAAGGTGCCGCCATCAGCTTGCGAAGCGGCACCTTTTCGCTCGTTACTGGCACCGGTGAATGCACCTTTAACGTGACCGAAAATTTCGCTTTCCATTAAATCATGCGGGATAGCACCACAGTTCAGTGCAATGAAAGGGGCTTTGGTTCGCGGGCTTTGATGGTGAATGGCTTCCGCGCAGACTTCTTTCCCTGTGCCACTTTCGCCAGTGATAAACACGGTGGCTTTGCTAGGCGCTGCTGCGTCGATAATGCGATAAACGTTCTGCATTGGGAGGCTGGAACCAATGAAACCTTGATACGTATTTCGCTCAAAACTGCTTTGAATATCATCAACCAGACCTTTCAATCGATTTCGTTCAAGTTGATTGCGTATTGTGGTTTTTAGACGTTCGGCGCTGACAGGCTTTTCGAGGAAGTCTTCCGCCCCCTGGCGCATGAGATCTACCGCCTTATTCACCGAGCCATGACTGGTTACCACAATAACGGAACAAGGCAGACCTTGTTCATTAATCCATTGAAGGATCTTTTCACCAGACATGTCAGGCAGCTTCAAGTCCAGCAAAATAAGGTGCGGCGTAACGCTTTGAAGGTAGTCGAGTGCTGCTTGCCCCGTTTCTAGGCACGTCAGTTCGATCGGCTCATCGGATAGGTACTGCATGTACAAATTCGCAAGTGGTTCTGAATCCTCGATGATTAGCACGCGATACGTTTGCTTCATGTGGAATAATCCCTTTAACTGTCTGCCTGCGTCATTCCATTTATCGGGTAAAGGAGACGTAACGTTCTGTTAATTAGTGATTTAAGTGTATGACAGATTCCTTCTGCCATCGGACTATTTCTTGGCTTTGGTATTGGCGTCAGCTGAAAACCCTTGTTGTACTCGCTTCTCCAGTTCGGTCAGCGATGCCGTTGCTTCTGTTGTCAGTAACGAAGCCGCTTCCAGCGCTGTTTCGTAATGTTGATTTAGGCAGTGCTGTTCGATATTTCGGCAAAGGTTACTCAACAAACTGTTGCCATGGGAGGCGGCGCTACTGCCTAATGTATGCGCTTCAAACTCAAGCGTGTAGTAGTCTTGAATGGCAGCCGAATCCTCGATTTTTTTAACACGTAGCTGGGCATCACTGATATAAAAAGAAATGAGCTGAGGAGTGACTTCAGCAGAAGTGTCTGTGACGAGTTGAGTCAGTGTTACTTCGTCGACTCTGTCGTGGCTTGAGCTGGTTGATGGTGTTTCTGATGAATGAGGTTGATTTTCCTGACGAGAAACATCGCTGACTGTTTGTGTTACGTGGACATCATTCACCAAAGTGTCTCGAGCTTCTTTGATGTGCCCTTTTGGTTGCCAACGCGAGAGACAATCTAAGATGGATTGGCGTGTGAACGGCTTAGAGACGAAGTCGTCCATGCCAACGGCCATGAAGTTTTCTTTGTCGCCTCGGATCGCATGGGCGGTGAGAGCGACGATCACCACATTTCTAGCGTCGCTGTCGAGGGCGCGAATGCGTCGAGTGGCTTCCATTCCGTCCATTTCAGGCATGGATATGTCCATTAATACAATGTCATACGGAATGCTAGAGACCGCTTCCACCGCTTCTTGACCATTGCTTACAATATCGACAGACAAGCCAGAGAATTCAAGCATGGTACGCAATACGACTTGGTTGGCGGGGTTGTCCTCAGCCATAAGAATTCGAATGTCTGTCGCGATATCGACATGGGTCGCGGAAGGCTCGGGCGTATGAACAATACTATCGTCCTGAGACGCTGTATCCACGTCGATCACGACGCTAAACACTGACCCTTTGCCAACTTCGCTCACGACAGAGATTTCACCATCCATCAAGTTGACGATTTGCTTGCAGATAGCTAAACCTAAACCGCTGCCTTCATGACCGCGATTGTAGCTGTCTTCAGCCATAGTAAATTCGTTGAAGAGTATTGGTATATGGCTGTTATCTATACCGACACCCGTGTCGACCACATCGATTTGCAATTGGTGATATCTGGAACTTTGGTGGTTGCTTGTCAGTGAAACAGTCACAGAGCCTTTTTTCGTGTATTTGACGGCGTTGGACAGCAAATTAAGTAACAATTGGCGTATTCTGTCGCCATCGCCATTCAAGAACTTTGGCACATTGTCAGAGATCTTCGCCGTCAAGCGTAGGTTCTTTTTTTGTGCCTGAGGACGCATGATATCCACTGTTTGATTGAAGAGGTCGTACATATCAAAGGGATGTTTTTCTAACGATAACTTGCCGGCCTCCATCTTCGAAAAGTCGAGAATGTCATTGATGATGGCAAGGAGCAGCTCACCCGACTCCCGCGCCGTTTTCACCAATTTCTGTTGCTGGTCGGTGAGTGGTGTCTCTTTTAACAAACCAAGTACACCAAGAACCCCATTCATTGGCGTGCGAATTTCATGGCTCATTGCAGCCAAAAATTGGCTTTTGGCTTTGTTAGCACTCTCTGCGCTCTGTTGGGACTCTAAGATGATCTGCTCGGTGTTTTTCTGTTCGGTTAAGTCAAAGAAATGCGCCACATAATGAGTCAATTTTTCGCTTTCGTCTTTCACTGCGGTAATGCTTATTCGAACAGGGATCGAACGGCCTTCTTTGTGTCGAAAGTTGAGCTCTCCTTGCCAATAACCACTTGCCAACAGCTTGCGCCATATATCTTTATGAAACGCTGCATCTTGTGGGTTCGTGGTCAGTGAGCGAGGCTTTTCACCCTGAACCTCAATGTCAGAGAAGCCTGTGACGTGAGTAAAAGCAGGGTTGGTTTGAATAATGTGACCGTGGTTGTCTGAAATAAACATCGCTTCTGACGATTCAAAGGCGTGAGCCGCTATCTTTAGCTCTGTCTGGTCTTTAAGTTGTTGAGTAATATCGCGAATATAAGAGACAAAAATATGCCCTTGGGCGGTTTTGGCCGGTGAAATTGAAATTTCGATAGGAAACTCTCTACCGCTTCTTCGAATGGCTGTTAACTCTATTCGTTGATTAAGAACGGGGCCTTCGCCAGTGGAGAGAAAGTGACGCATTCCTTTTATGTGTGCTTCACGAAGGCGAGCAGGAACAATCGTATCTGCCATGGCTTTTCCGACCACTTCGTGGCGCTCCCAGCCAAAGATTTGCTCGGCAACTGGGCTGAATTCGATGATGATGTCATTGTCATTCGCAACGATGATGGCATCGTGTGAGGCATTATATATTGCTGCGTTTTTTTCTTCGATCTGTCGTGCTTCACTGTACGAGTGCTTTTGATGCTTGAGTGAATCGTTCAGTTGGTTGTAGCTGTTATCTAACTTATTCCGCATGGCATTGACCATTTGGACCGTCGCTTCAATGTCATCTTGAAAGAATAACTTTAACCGAGACGTATGCCTGCTAGGCGAATTCACGCTTTGCAATTGACGAAGGGGCTTAGTGACGCCCAGCATCATAATGTAAATCGTGGCAATGGACAGAACACCTACAGCAATGATGCCCCAAACTAGCATATGCTCAGCGAGCTCTTCACTTGTGCTAGCCGAGTTGTCATCATACCCAATCACAACCCAGCCAGAGGGGTCGTTAACACCACCGATAGGGGCACTTTTGGTGGAGAGCTCGCCCGATGTATCTTGCGATAACTGGCTATGAACGAGTACGCTGCCGCTTTTTTCTATACTTAAGAACGCGTACTTTTCTTGCTCAATGATCTTGTCTGTCAGGTTTTTTAACTCGCCAATGTCATTGTTTGATATGTATTCCAATGAAATCTCGGCAGTGATATTGGCGATGCGTTGGATATGCTCACTGGGAAGGTTAACGTTGGTCTTATGATGATGGAAAAAAGACAAGACAATGAGTGCCATGAGCGTCAGGGTTAGCGCTAATACGGTGATAAATACCGTTTTAATATTAATGTTCAGAGCGCCCCCCTTTGTTTTGTGTAATTGTTGAAACTAAAGTGTCAATATTAATAATATGCGTTTTTGAGTTTAGTACAGTTTGCTGGCTTATTCTCTTTCCCGAGCACAGAGTTCAAGCAGAATTAGTGTCGCGTCATCTTTGTGTCGCTCTCCATAATGTTCAAATGATGACATGATGGTTTCGGTGGCTTCTTGCAAGGGCAATTCACGTGTATCACTTAAGGCTTCCATCACTTTGTCAGTGAGAAGTTGGCGGGCTTCATTGTCTTCCGCCGCTTCGAATAAGCCATCGGTATATATCGCGATTCGTTCTCCAAGCTTGAGTGTTGTGGTGAGTACGTCATATTCCGCGCCGTAAAGCACGCCCGGCAAGATGCCACCAATATTAAGCGGCTCTACGAGATTTTCTGAGACTTTAAAGGGGGCGGGGTGGCCTGCACTCGCGATTTGAATGGTGCCATCATCAAACAAAGCCATGGAGCAGCAAGTCAGGATGACTTGTGACAGTAAATTGTCTTCCAGTGCGCAATCAGACAAGCGATTGAGTAGCGTAGCGCAGGGATTTTTCTCCGCTTCAACTTGGTACATAAGGCCGCGTAGATAACCGCCATAGGCGTACGAGAAAAATTTGGCAGCGACATCATGTCCCATGACGTCAGCAAGATTGACCATCAAAAAATCGGGGGTATCGCGGTGTAGAACCAAATCTCCACCGCCAATGCCGGTGTTACGGCTCGCGATTGACATGTTCCACCCATGGGATGTGCTGGGTAAAGAAGGCGTTAGTGCGCTGGTAATACGTTGATTGATTTTGTCTGTTAACTGGCGATAGATTTGGTCTGAACGGTTTAAAACACGTTGTACGCTTTGAGTCAGAGCGGATTTTGAAACAGGTTTTACTATGTAATCATCAATGCCAAGACCCAGTGCATTGCTTCTTGTTTCAGGGTTATCTGAATACGTTAAAAAGATGAATGGAGTCAGTAGTGTGTTGGTTTCATTGTGAAGCGCTTTTTTTAGGCTTAAGCCATCCATCCCGGGCATTCGGATGTCCGAAATCACCAGATCGACAGTGTTATGCAGCAGAAACTCGAGAGCTTTCTCGCCATTCTCTGCTTCAAAAACACGATAATGTTCGGATAGATATGCACTAAACAAACGTCGTTGGCTGTCATCATCTTCAACGATGAGCACGCTAGGTTTGGTGGAAATTTGTTGAATTTTCCACTTTAGGGTGAGCTTATTGGCACCGAAGGTTGTGCGTTTTGTGTATTCCATGTCATCGGTAAGGCTCTGAATGAGCGCCAACCCTCGTCCACCCTCTTTTTCCTCGAATGTATCCAAGGTTTGAACGCGATTTGGCAGTGCTGGATTCCAGCTTTGTCCGTCATCTGATAGGTGCAATAACCAATATCCATCTTGGCATTCTAATTCCACGTTTATATAGGTAGGTTTTGGATTTGTATGGTTCACCAAATTCGCTGCAGCCTCAGAGAAGCACAGTTGAATATTGTTCGAAAGATGGTCGCTAACTCCCCGTACTTTTAGCGTTGCGCTGATTTCCTTTCTGGCTTCGCTTGCGGTTTTTAATGTAGCAGGACGATATTGGAGATTGATTACCATCACCATAATTAGATCTCCAATGACAATAAATGGCTTTTTAAAATGGCTTTTCTGAGTCGGCCTGCGAGCCATGGCATACGTTTCGAAATACGGCCTATTTCGCGCAAAATTTCGACTTTTAGTGAAGGGTTGTTTTTATCATTTAGTACACAGCCAAGGATGTGTGCACCCGCATCGTTGAGCTTTTTAACAGATTCTGATGCTTGCGCTTCGGTGGTTTGCCCTGTCATAACGACCATGATCGTTCCATCCGCAGCCGCGGCAACACGCTCAGGCGGTATGTTGTTCGCATTGAGTCGTGAGATGGGTGACGTGTCAAAAATGATCAGATCAAAGTCCTCGTGCCATTGTTTCACATATTCTTCCAATGAGCCTGGACGGCGCAACTCCATGATGGTCTCTCGCTTCGAAGGGGCAATGATTCCTGTGAAGTATGTGTTGTCGCCTGTGACACCGACGAGTTCAGGGCTTGGAAGTTGGTGATTGTCATAGGTCGTGACAGTCATCCCCTGACTTTCAAGGCTCGGATGATAGAGGTTCAAGTCCACGACCAAGGTGGACTTACCGGCCAGCAAAGAGCGGTGTGCGATGGCGCTCGCGAGTGATGTGACACCTTCCCCTGACTCTGTCGCTGTCAACGCTAGGGTTTTGTAATTGTTGCGGACAACCTGAAAGTAAATCCGCTCTACTTCTACGTTCCACGGAGGAATATTCATTAGAGTAATCCTATCAGTGCGGCAATCCCTGCCAGTTGGAAGATATCAGTGATCCCTTGACGAATTTTTTCTGCAGTACTTTCTTCTTTCGTGGGCACGTAAACCGTGTCACCCACACGCAATACAGGAAGGTCTTGGAATCGCGCAGTGCGGCTAAATTCAGATAAGTTGAAGGTTTTTGCTTGATCTCGGCAGCAGGACACATTGACTACGGTAATTCGCTCGATATAGGCGTTGTTACTTGGGCCGCCAGCCTCTGCGAGAAGATCGAGAATTGTCATGTGATCATCAAAAGTGTAGCGCCCAGGTTTATTCACAGCTCCTAGCACGCGAATGGTGTTTTCTTTTGACAGATCGAGCCAATTTCGGTCTTTTTCTGGTATGTAGATGGTGTCGCCAATATTGACCTCAGGCAAGAGGGTTGAATCGCCAGTTTCAAAGAAGAGTGCCAAATTCAGTTTACTGACTCGAGCAACATTGCCATCAAGGTGTGTGATGCGAATATTGTGTAAATCTGCCTGAGCGGTTGGACCATCAGCGGCAGAAAGAATATCGAGAAAGTGCATTTCTTCGGTAAATTTGTAACGACCCGGAGCGCCGACTTGGCCAAAAACATAAATCGATGTGTCTGAACTTTGTCGAATCCATTTGGCTTTGTTATCAACTGGATCATCAGGTAAGTCATGAACGCGAACGGTTGAACCCGCTTTAATCGGGGGTAATTCTGTGTCAGCCAAGCCATCACGAATGAAGGTGTCGAGGTTGAATGTATAGACTTTTGATCTATTGGCAGTTACTGGCGTCACGATTTCGATTTTACTGGTGTCTGCGCGAGAGGTTGGCCCGCCAACGTGAGCCAGCAAATCAAGGAGTGACATTTCAGAAGACCACTCAATACGGCTGGGTCTTACGACTTCGCCGAACACGCGAACGGCTCTGTCTGGTGAAACTTTTAGCCATGACTTCTCGTTGAGGTCGAGTTTTTCGGGAACAAAAATCGCATCTCCGGGAGCGACGAGTGGCAGAGGTCCTGATAGTTTGCCTTCTGAGAAGAGGGTCAGGTCAAACCCTACGGTGTCTCCATTGGCTCTGATAATTCGGATCTGGCGACTTTCCGCAAAACGGGTTGGCCCGCCTGCATTGGCAAGAATATCAATAAATGTAGCTTCTTCTTTACTTTCATAAGCGCCAGGTTTGGCGACTTCCCCCATCACATAGACAGTGTTAGAACCGGTTTTAATTTCTTCCTCTTGCTTAGGAACAAAAATGGTTGAACCTTCAACAATGTTTGGCAATAGGCCTTCATCGCCTGAGTCCAAATATTGCTTGAGGTTAAAGATACGTGGCTCGCTCTTAGAAATAACGCGGATCTGTTCGACGGCTGCGAAGCGTGTCACTCCCCCAGACCGCATGAGCAAGTCGACCAAGTTGTTCTCTTCCTTGGCGGAGAAACTGCCTGGACGTATTACCTCGCCAAATACTTTGATGGCTTTTCTGTCTTCAGCGGCATCCCCAGAATCGGCGAGTTTTGAAGGGTCGAAGCTCTGTTCAACGTTGCCAATCATGGGCGACGCTGGGATAAATAAGGTATCTAATGAGTTCAAGGTCGGTAACAGGCTGTCATTCCCTGAGTCGAGAAATTTTTTGTAGTCAAAGGTGCGTACTTCGTCGCCCCGTCGTAACTGAAACTTATCGAGTTGAGCGCCTGGACGGAGCCCACCCGCCGCATAGAGTGCCATTTGAATGGACGCTTCGTTGGGCAGGGTAAACTCACCAGGTTCCGCTACGTAACCTTGGATGGTAACGATGAGTTGGCGTTTACTAACATAAACTTGTAGCGATGAGAGGTCGCGGATGACTTCACTGAGGGTATCTTTAACAGCGCTAGCCAGTACTTCTTCTGTCATCCCTGCGGCTTGAACCATGCCCACTTCGGGGAGGGACAAACGTCCTTGGCGGTCAATTTGGAATTCTTTGTTCAGCATGACCTCACCAGGTAACATAATTGCTACCAAATCGCCGATTTGTACGCGATATTCTTCCGACTGCGCTTTTACCGCATTGGCAAAAATTAACGCCGAAAGCAGGATGAGAGTCAGTGCATGCTTCATTTGACGGCTCCTTGCGAGAGAGGGCGCGTCGGTACTTCAATCAATTCAATGGATACGCGCCGATTCACCAAGCGCTCTTGTGGTTCACTGCCGTCAAAAAGAGGGTCAGTTGAACCGACAGCAGCGACAGTGAGGCGAGAAGGAGCAATGCCGAATATCTGTAAATATCGTTTTACTTGGTTTGCTCGCGCAAGGGAAAGCGCCTTGTTGGCTCTCTGATTGCCAATTGAGTCTGTGTGTCCAGTGATGTGCAGGGAATATTGGGGTAAGTCGCGTAACAAGTGAGCGGCTTCCGCTAAGTGGCCCATGTATTTGGGGTTAACTTCGGGGGAGTTGAATGCGAATTGGTTGTCGATATTCAGTAGGGCATAGATCTCTTCAGCAAGTTGCGAGGCAGAGGCATATTGGCCCGTACCATTTGGCGTGCAAGCCCCACTTTTAACGACGGCATCTAACTGTTTTTCCAATCTTTCGAGTGCTGCACGTTGAATAATCAGGTCGTTAGCTGCATCAAACTCTAGTCCGCCATGCAACTCTCGTACAATGCGAGCCTGCATACGGCGTGCTTGATAGACAGTGGCTGGAAAACACAGTTCAGCACCTTCTAACACCAAAACATCTAAGTGACGTGCTGATAACTCCCATTCAAACCGTAAGCCATGTTCTGGACCGATAGGTTGATCGGCTAATACAGGAGAGAGTGCAGAATAATGGTGCTCAGCCATACCGCCCTGGCCGTCATCGGGAAACATCGAACAGCCTGAACTCAGTGCAGTGATGACGATGAGCGTTGAGAGTTTTCTCATGACAATTCCCCTACTGGGTAGAATTCCGTTTAACTCGCGTTTGGTGCAGTCTCTACAGATATCGCACTGTTGATACGTAATAAGTTGATGATTTCAAGAGGTTGGCCATGTACATGGGTGAGTGCTAACGTTTTGCCATTTGCTTTGAGTCTTTTGAAGAGAAATACGATGGCGCCGATGCCCGAGCTGTCGAGGAAGTCTACTTGACCAAGGTTGAGGGTAATGTCTGTGAGCGATTCTACGTTCACCAGTTCATCTAATTCAGGTTGAAGCTCACTGCATCCTTGTGCATCCATATCGCCATGGATGAGGATGAGCAGAGAATCGTTAGATTGTTCAATGCGTTCGATTTGCATGATGTAGTGCCTCTCCTGTATGACTATCTGTACCAAGCGAAATCTATGCCAAGTAAATATATTCATATAAAACAATGAAATATGGTTTTATCTTCATGAGTGGACAGGCAGTTTCTCATTCTGACAATGAATATGAGAAACACCTCAGCAGTGTTTCTCGTATATTCACTTTCGCGCTATCTAATGGTAAGAGATTGATTTCGCTTGTATCAATAATGAACCACTCGTCCACTATTAAAGATAGTGGGGTTTCTTCAAAAAGCGACTTGGGCTTGAGGCAAAAATCTGCGTTATGCGTTGAAACTGATATGTTTTCGTCCCATCCAGTTAGTTATCGCTTCGATCATTGTGTGTTTGTTGACGGGCTTGGCCAGAAAATCGTCCATACCAACCTGCCTACATTTATTTCTATCGTGAGCGGTTACGTTTGCAGTCATGGCGAGTATGGGCATAGTTCGCCCTTGTTCGTTGAGATGACGAATCGTCTCACACGCGGTAAAACCATCCATTTCAGGCATCTGTAGGTCCATCAGAATCAGCTCATAATGTGAATTCTCGATAGCATCGATGGCTTCTTGTCCATTACACGCCGTGGAGACGATAAATCCGGCACTCTCCAGCATGGTACGAGCAACGAGTTGATTGGCGGGGTTGTCTTCAACCAACAGAATATTGCCGGGCTTTTCTGTCTTGAACACTTTCTTCGGTATCTCTTTGATAGAAGACTGCTCTGGGTATTGCATGTCACAAGGCAAAGTAATAGTGAATTCACTGCCAACATTTACCCGACTTTCAAGCACCAACTCGCCACCAAGCAATTCTACAAGACGCTTAGAGATGGCAAGTCCCATTCCTACCCCCCCATAGGTTCGAGAGAATGTGGGGTCTTTCTGGGTGAAAGGTTCGAATATGGCTTCTTGGTCGATGGGTGCGATACCTATTCCTGAATCACAAATTTGCAGTTTTAAGCCTGAAGGGTAGGCATGGCTCATGGTTAATTCTATTTCGCCTTCTTGCGTGAACTTGAGGGCATTTCCGATAATATTGGTGAGTACTTGAGAGAGCTTGCCTTTGTCAGTATCTGCGATGATGCGATGGTTTAATCGTTCATCAAAAATTAACGAAATGTTTTTTGCCGCGGCATTTTTCTCAAACATTGAAAGTACATGCTCGCCCAATTCAGCCACATCAAATTCTTCGCGTCTTACATCGAGTGAACCAATATCCAATTTGGAGTAATCCAAAATATCGTTTAGTTGGTTTAGCAGCAGGTTAGCTGAATCATCCGCCATAGTGGTTAGTACCTTGCAATGTGGCGGCAATGTTTCTTCTTTTAGTATGTCTACTGCGCCCAGAATCGCATTCATCGGGGTTCTAATTTCATGGCTCATGGTGGCAATAAACTGGGATTTGGCAATATTGGCAGCCTCAGCGGCTTCTCTGGCCTCACTAAGCTCAAGCTCTCGCTGTTGTTGCTCTTGAATATGTTTGTCCAACTCGTCGACACAGAGATGTAAACGCGTCATCTCGTTGTAAGTAGAGGCTTGATGATCATGACTGTTTGACAGGCTTTGCAATCGGCGGGAAACACGCGCTAATGGCCTGAACACGAGGAAATGAGAGACAACGACAACCAGTGTGCTGAGAATTAAAACCGCCGCGGCTGAAAAGTAACGAATTTGCTGACCATGCAGTGCGATATCTTGAAGCATTTGTTTTTTGCTCATAGATATTTGCATGAGTCCTATGTGCTTATCGTCGATGCTGACGGGATTGACGAAGTTCAATGCCATTGGGTTGTTGTCGTGTGGCTTGTCACCCCATTGCCCTATTTCTAAACCGTCGTTGGTGACGATGGAGACGTAGCAAAGGTCGGGATAGTGTTTAGCCATTAACTGTAACTTCTGATTCAAGATCCCTGATTCTTGCGTTGTTATATCTTCTGACAATGCAGAGATTAACGCAGAGAAGTTCGCACGAATTTGCATGTCCATCCGGCTTTCAAGATAGTTGCGCTCTATCTGCCTGGCGGCATTTCCTGCGAGGTAGCTGATCCCTGCGGTAAGCACGATGACAGACACAATGTATTTCACCCAAAGTGATACGTTCTTCATGCCATTTCCTCCTTTGGCGTGATGGTTTAGTTTCATTTTCGCTCTCAATATGACGGTGAAGATGAATGTCATAATGAGAATTTCAGCTAGCTGAAAGACTTTTTAGTGCGTTACAGCCGTTGTTTGTTATCTATGCACTTAGCTTGCCAACCTGCCAGAAACTGACGCTTATAGTTCAACACGGCTGATGGAGCGAGTTGTGTAGCACGAGGTAAGGAACAGGGGGATGTTTTATCTGATGTTGGCTAGCGGGAACTGGCGTTACTATTAGGGCTGGGCTCAGGCGCTTTGTCACTGTTAGCGTCACCTTCTGATTGTTCGTCAGAATTGCAGTGGTTCTTCGCCGCCAATGCCGCTTCGTTCACTTTGACGTAATGGGCGACGGAAGCGGTCAATGAAAGCAAAATATAGATAGGCCAAGTGAAACCTTGTGTAAGGAAGGTGCCTGACACACAAAACGCAATCATGCCTGAGAACAAACCTTCTGAAATACAGCGCACTACTGGGGGATATGCTTGGGGATTACTCGTTACTATTTGGACGGTTTTTTGCGCTGACCGGAACACAATGAACGTCATGGTTAAGAAAGCGGCAAGACCCAAGAAACCTGTTTCACCCAGTACGCCAAACCATGTACTGTGAACCGCATGGTTTAGTCCATCCCAATGTGGCGAGTAATAGAAGTAATTAAAGTAAAAATTATTTAGCCCAACGCCCGAGAAAGGGTTGTCGACAGCCATGAAAAAGGCCGCTTCCCAAGCATATAAGCGCCCTTTTGCTGACTCATCCAACCCATCTTCTGCGGCACCACCAGACTTACGTCCACTGATACCCGCGACCATAAACAATATTAAGCACAATAGGCCGCCGACGCCGAACAACAAGGCTTTGGACTTAACGCGACGCCAACCAATTGTGCCTAACGCTGAGAGTATGCCGAGTATGCCACCTCGGCTTTGTGTGCCAATAATGGCAACGAACAGCGCAATGGCAGTCACTAAGCCAATAAAGCGGGCTTTTTTGGGCAAACCTGACGTGATGGTGATACTCACTGCAAATGAAAAAGGGAACAAAAGCACAAGCGCCAAATCATTAGGATCGCCCAATACCGAACCCAATTCTCGACCCACGGTGACGCGCGTTTCTTCCACCATGCCAATGCCATTCACCTTGTTGAAAATGGTCACCATGGCAACGGATAAGCCAGATGCGACAATCATAATCAACGCATTTCGATAGTGTCTTTCATGGCACAATAACCAAGCAAGTGCTGGCGTCATGATGCCGATTTTGATGTAGATGTTCTTGTAGTAAGCAAACGCTTCACCCGTATTACCTGAAAGAGGAATGCCGATGGTGACGAGTGCCAAGAAGACATAAAAACTGTTGAGCTCTTTGCTGTGGAACATTTTGATTTTGCCGCTCAGTCCAATATGCCACGCTAACGTTGTAAGAGTGCCTAAAGACAACATGAGAGGAATCTTCAAGGAATACAAAGGGGCAAAGGCTTCGTGAAGGCGAAAAAACGAGAAAGCGATAAATAGGAGTCCAAGCAGGACAGGTTGTGAAAGGGTGATCAGCAGTGCTAAGGGAAGTAGACCGACAACTAACGGGATAATGGGGTGCGGAATGATCAGCCATACCACACACGTCAGCGCGACAAATAACGCAGTCGCGTGAACGAAATGGGTTCTGAGCCGCACTAGCAGCATGTTTTGCTGATCGCTTATCCAGCGAAGTAGTTGCATTAACAGCACTCTTATACTCTGATTACTTTATGGTAGAGCAAAGTGCGTGCCATGAGCTGTCTAGAAAATTAACGCTAATTTATCAATATATTAGTGGCTTTTTTTAAGATGGATAAAAGAAAACCGCGCATGTCCATACACGGTTTTCCTAATTTGCATGTCAATTCGACAAAAGAGCAGCAAACTGTCTTCCGTCACTTATCATGCGCTATTCGGGATGAATCAATCGAATGGTCATGGAGCCTGCCGCACGCATGGATTCCACATTAATGCTCAATACCACCGCTGACTCAGGTGCTCGGTAGTGATGCACTTCTTCACCGAAGCTATCGTATTGAATCGCTAAGAGTTGGTCTGTTTCTACATGTTGTAACAGTGAAACTTGCGGTAAAATGAAACCACCTTGAACGGCTTTTAGTGTGGTGACACGAGCGCTTTCAATGGCTTTTTCGATAGGTTCAGGCATCCCATCGATCACGTCATAGTGTTTGAAAATGTTCATCGCGCCAGTGACTGTACGCGCAATCATCGCTGTGTCGGTGTAACGCCCTACTCCAATTTCAACAGTAATGCTTGGGATGTGGTTTTGATTCCACACCGTTTCAAGTATCCCAGGATCGCCGGGGTCATCCAAAATCGCATCAGGGTTCATCAAACGTGCCATTTGAAGGGCATCATCAAGGCGATAATCTGCAAACGCATATAAGGGATATGCCGTGCCTGATGTTTGGGTATGAAGATCTATGGCTAACTCTGCATTGGGCATGAGTAGCTTGTGCCATATCGTGTACAAATACCGCTGAGGTTCGTTGCCGTTGGCGTTACCAGGGAAGTGACGGTTGAGGTTGCCACAAGACACATCAGGGTCGGCAGAAAAGAAGTCACGACTGTGGTTAAGCATGCCTGTAAGGTTCACCGTTGGGATGATGGTTATACACCCTGCGATATCTTGATCTTGTAGCGAGCGTGCTATGGCTTGTGCTGTTAATACGCCGTTGTACTCATCGCCATGCACGCCAGCGGTGATAACGATTTTCTTACCGGCTTTTTGACCTTTGAATACCCAAACTGGCAGGTGTTGCGATTGCGCCAGCGCATTCGTAGCAGCGCGAAACCAGAACTTGTGTTGCCCAGCTTCCAGTGTGGTCACATCCAATGCGCTGATCACCGCCAGCCCGTCGATTTGATTACCTTCAATGATTGTTGTCATACTGCGTGTCGCCATACTTCTATGTGGTTCGAGATAACATTCGATTTGAAAAAAGGCGAGATAATCATCTCGCCTTTTTAGTGTGCTCATTTTACTTCAGTGCGGTGCTGACTTAGGCAAAGCCCATCATGTGCGCGCCTACTACCGTGACACTTGCAATGACAAAAAGCAACAGCATAAAGCGCCACACGAACTTGGCCCAGTTGCCCCAATCAATGCGACAAACACCCAATGTTGCCATCAAAGATGCCGACGTCGGTACGATGATGTTGGTGAAGCCATCGCCCAATTGGAACGCCAATACGGCCACTTGGCGAGACACGCCTGCAATATCAGAAAGCGGAGCCAACAACGGCATGGTGAGAGCCGCCTGACCTGATCCCGAAGTCACGAAGAAGTTAAACACAGATTGGAATACGTACATCAACCAAGCTGCAGCAGCAGAAGGAAGCTCACTAATAGCACTGCCTGCATTGTGCAAGATTGTGTTTAGCACGCTTGGGTCTTCAGAGCCGCCACCCAGTAACAGCAATACGCCTTTCGCGAAACCGACCAATAGGGCAGGCGCCAGCATGATGCCCGCACCTTCTTTAAAGGCATCGGCGACATCATTTGCTGTCATATTGTTGAGTTTGAACAGCATGGCGATAATTGCCACCACAAAGCCCATGGTAAAGAACTGAGAAGCAATCTCTGGAATGTACCAAGCATGAGCGACCACACCCCACACTACCCAAATGGTAGTGGCCAGCACGGTTAGAATGACCAGCGTGTCACCAAACCCCCAGCGTGCTTCATTCTCTTCTTGCGCTTTGTCTTTCAGGTAAGCATCAGAGGCAAAGCTGTAAGATGCTTGCGGATTGGCTTTGATTTTGGAGGCGTACATCATGGTAAAGCCGATACCAATGAGGGTAAATGCTGCCCACATCACCATGCGGAATGTCATGCCAGATAGAACAGGAACCCCAGCAATACCTTGTGCAATTGCCACTGAAAATGGGTTCATCCATGAGGTGGCGAAACCGACTTGTGTCGCTACGTAGGTCACCATCACTGTGGTAATACCGTCGTAGCCAAGGCGAACCATCAAAGGCGCGATAATAATGGCAAACGCAACCGCTTCTTCACCCATACCGAACACGGCGCCGCCGAGTGAGAACAGTGAAAACAACACTGGAATAAACAGCGCTTCACTGCCTTTGGTCTTGTCGATAAGCTTCAAAATGCCGTTATCAATGGTACCTGTGCGCATCACCACGCCAAACGCACCACCGATGATCAGCATGAACATGATCACGCCAATCGCCGAACCCCATTTGGAACCTGATACCAGACCTTCAAATGGGAAGTTCATCAAGCCAATGCCGCCGCCAGACGCGAAAAACTGGACTTGGTTGTAAACCACGTCGCCGTTTTCATCAGTGACTAAACGGAAAGATTCAGGGTTGATGACGGTGCGGCTTTTTTCAGCGCCATCGACCATGAAAGAAACTTGTTGGCTATCGAATTGACCAACAGGGATCAAGTAAGTCATAGCGGCAGCGAGAAGGCCCACAATGAAAATCAAAATCAGGGTGTCAGGCATTTGCCATTTCTTTTGGCCTGCCACCTCATCTTGGGTTTGAACGTGTGTTTGAGACATTCCATCATTCTCAATATGAAAGGGGCATAAAATGTCGTTAAAAACGAATAAAAAGTCAATTAATTTAATGTGGTGAGGGTAGGTAATTGATGAATACTTATTATTGCTCAAATACCAGACGAAATGACTGACTACAAATTAAGCAGGAAATGGGTGTGGCATTGAAGGAAGAGGAGGTGAATCCAAATGGGAAAATGAAGTGCTATGGAGCTTGCAACAAGGCGATGGGTAGGTGAAATCAAAAAGGCTGCGATTGAATAGATACGCAGCCTTTGTTTGTAGAATGATAATCTCAGCTTGATGAGAGATTAGCGTAGCGATAATTTCGGCGCTTTCATCACCAAATACACCGCCATCGCGCAACATGCGAAGCCAATTAATGTGGCACCAGAAAAAGCTTCGTCGAAAAACAGCCAACCTTGCAATGCGGCTAATGGCGGAACCAGATAAATGTAAGACGTAACCTTTGACGCTGCACCTTGATCAACCATGTAGAGATACAACAAAACCGCCACTACCGACAGCACAAGTACTGACCATAGCATGGTGAGGGAAAAGGTCAGTGTCCATGTCACTTGCACACCCACAATCAGCCAAACAATCGGTAAGAACACCATGGTTGCCGCAACATATTGCCACATGGCAGAGGCCACCAAATTCATCCCCTGACAGAAGTGTTTTTGATAAAGAGTCCCGAATGTAATACCAAGGAGGGCTGAGCCAACAAACAAGTAAGCATAAAGTGGTTGTGCATCGATTCCCCAACTCATTTTTCCTTGAACCACAAAAGCAATACCGATAATCCCGGCAGCGAGTCCTAGCCATTGCGCGGTATTGAGCCTCTCTGAAGAAGTGTTCACGACGATCACCGCAGTGAGAATGGGTTGAAGCCCAACTAACAAAGATGAAAGGCCAGCTGGCATGCCATGGTCAATGGCGGCAAATACACCTCCTAGATAAAATCCGTGGATTAATATCCCTGATGCGAGTGCATGAACAATTTGCATGCCTTTTGGCATCACCGGTTTCATTACCAGCAGAATTGCGATGAATACCAAAACATTCAGTGCCATGCGGATCAGCAGAAACGTGGCGGCATTAGAATCAATAAGTCCGAATTTTGCCCCGACAAAGCCCGTACTCCAGAGCAGAACGAAAATAAAGGGTATGGCTTTTTTTAGCATGGGGGAGCAATCCTTGGCGATAAAATGTGTGCTTTTGCGTAGTGGGGAATTAGAGCGCAACTCGGTGAGCACCACAACCTAAGTTTGGTCAAGGTTATTGAACGGATTCATCGGGCTAGATGAAGAATGGGAATAGTATCGAGCAGGATTGTAGATATAAAAACGTTAGGTGTGGCTTTGAGTCTGACTCAGAGGCGGGCTGGATAGCCCGCTTTTCGCACAAAATGAAGGTCAGCGTGGGATCTAAAACGCTAGTAATGTTATTTACGCCGCGTTCTGAGCGTTTTTCGCTATCGTTCTTTTTAAGCTGCGATTTTTGTTGAGCTCAATTTTATAAGCGGTGAGCAGTGTTGAAAGATCGCTCACTTTGATCTTGCAGTCGCCATCGCTATCGATAGAAGCAATAGCGTCTTGATTTAAGCGAGACAATGTTTCTCGCATTTGAGGGGTATCAGTTGTTATTGGCATATTATTGATTATTTTGTTAATTCGAAGGCATTAAAGCAAAAACCCACGACAAAGTTTAGTGGTTTATTTTAAGGCAGCAGTGTTTGCGGGAAAATTAAGCAAAATTCGGGACTTGCGTTCAATATGTGCCCAAACAACCTGAATTAATCATAATCAGGCTATTTAGACAAAAGTGAAAGCGCGCTGAATGCACGCAAAAATCATTGTTGGACGGGGAAAATTATTTCGTTGAAGTTAAAGCCTTTTTCTTCTGCCAAGGCTAAGAAATCAGCCATCACTTGATCAGAGACCGTGGGCGTGCGTGCGAGCAGCCATAAATAGTCTGTGTTGTAACCAGAAACGAACGCATAGTCGTATTCCTCGCCCAATTCAAAAACCACATACGACGAAAAGAAAGGGCCAAAGAAGGAGACTTCAAGGTGCGCAGTGTCGCGAGTACCCACAAAATAGGCACGGCCTTCGGCCTCAGACCATTCTTTATCTTCTGCTTTATAGCCGCGGTTCAGTACGCGAATACCGCCATCTTCGCGCAGAGAATACTCTGCTGTGACATTGCTTAAATCGCGCTCAAAGCTGTGGTCTAGGCGGGCGATTTCGTACCATTTTCCAAGATAGCGTTGCTCATCGAATTCTGTCACCGGTGTGACGCCTTCAGGAATTGATTGGCACGCTGTTAACAGCAACAAAGAAAGTGCAATGAATATACGACGAATCATCCGGGTTCTGCTTATTGTTATCGATAATGTAAGTCGTTACGCGTCAGCAAGCGACGACGATCAGACGCTAGCACACTATTTTGCTTAACCTTGCAGGCTCCGCAGCGTTTGGTTGAGCAAAATGGCAAGAGCTGAGTGACCTTGCTCATCCATGTGTAAACCATCAATGGGAGAGGCTTCGCAGGCTTCTGCTGCATCGACAAAGTGACAACCTTCCTCTTTCGCGACAGCGGAAAAGAAACTCGCCAGTTGCAGAGACTTTTGGCGACCATTGGTAAATCCGGTTTTCCATTTATTGTCGTCATGCATTGGTGCGGGAGAGACAACGAGAATACGAGGTGACCTGTGTCCTGCGTTGTCACACGCACGAACTTGACCAATCAGTTTTCGAATACCTTCCGCAATCCATGCGGGTTCTGATGGGTAGAGCGATTTGAGATCGTTTGTTCCGAGTGTGATAACCACCCAATCAAGAGGACGATGAGTGAGTAATAACATGGGTAACGCAGCGCTACCGTCTCGATAAGGCTTTAAAGGATCTTTCCACATGGTGGTGCGTCCATTTAGCCCTTCCTCCATCACTTCCCAAGCAACCGAGTCTGCAACTGGATCATTCAAATGTGTTTTAAGGCGAGATGTCCAGCGAACACCTTCTGGCCAGCGTTCGCCATTTGAAGGGTTGTATCCCCATGTGTTTGAATCACCAAAGCATAAAATCCGCGGCATTGTGTGTCCTCCGTGTTGGTCGATGGGTATTGCTCTTTCTCTTGAGTAGATATCTTCGAGGGAAAATATTCAACTCCTAACGTTCAACCCAAGGGAATTGTTGAATAAATGACATTGTCCTTGGTGCTTCATTGACCCGTATCAAGCCATTTTGCTGCCGCTTAAGGTCTACTTGAGCCCTCAAAAAATACTGCCAGAGAAATACCTGCTTTCGTTGATATTGGATGGCGGGAACTTTCGAAATCCTAGCGAAGAGTGAGTAAAAAGAATAAAAAGTGTCGCAAATGAAGAATATCAAGTCGAGGCAAACAGCCCATACTCACAAGAAGTTCGAGTACAGATTCGAGTATAAATGACCAATAATGACAATAACGAAGTACTGGCAGAATCAACTATGACAGTGTTACCTCCTCCGGGCTCGCCGGACATTGAAATCGCGCGTGCCGTCAAACCTTGGCCGATTTTTGAAGTCGCTCAGCGCAAACTTGGTGTGGCTGCGCACGCACTGATCCCTTATGGACACTACAAAGCTAAGCTCGATTTGGCGCAGCTTGACGCGAGTAAACCGCAAGGCAAACTGGTACTGGTTACCGCGATCACACCGACTCCTGCGGGAGAAGGCAAGACGACCACCAGTATTGGCTTGACCGATGCACTGAATGCCATTGGTATCAGTACAAGTGTGTGTCTGCGTGAGCCATCTCTTGGTCCGTGTTTTGGTGTGAAAGGTGGGGCTGCGGGTGGTGGTCGCGCACAAGCGATCCCGATGGAAGATTTGAACCTGCACTTTACAGGGGATTTTCATGCCATTACTTCTGCACACAATTTGCTTGCCGCGTTGATAGACAATCACATTCACTGGGGTAACGAGCTGAATTTGGATTCTCGTCGTATTTCATGGCGTCGCGTAATGGACATGAACGATCGCGCGCTTCGTAACACCTTGATTGGATTAGGCGGTCCAGCGCATGGTCAGCCGCGTGAATCAGGTTTTGATATTACCGTGGCCTCAGAAATCATGGCGATCCTTTGTTTGGCGGATGATCGAAAAGATCTCCAGCGCCGCCTAGGCAATATCATAATTGGACGCGATCGCGACAATAAAACTGTCACCGCTCGTGAACTCGGTGCGGATGGCGCAATGACAGTTCTGTTGAAAGAAGCGATTCAACCGAACTTAATCCAAACACTGGAACACAACCCAGCGTTGATCCATGGCGGCCCATTTGCCAACATTGCCCACGGCTGTAACTCTGTGATGGCAACGCGCACGGCATTGGGCTTAACCGATGTGGTCGTGACAGAGGCAGGCTTTGGTGCTGATCTTGGCGCAGAGAAATTTATCGACATTAAGTGTCGCCTGTCAGGCTTAAAACCAGATGCTGCGGTGCTGGTATGTACTGTTAGAGCGTTGAAAATGCAGGGTGGAGTGGCGAAAAATGATCTCGATGCTGCCAATGTCGATGCCGTAAAAGCGGGCTCGGACAATCTTAAACGCCACATTCAAAACATGCAGCAGTTTGGGCTAAACCCATTGGTAGCCATTAATCGATTCCCAACCGATACACCGGAAGAGTTGGCAGCGATCAAAGAAGTTTGTTTGTCATTGGGCGCTGGCGTTGAAGAAGCCAATCATTGGGCAGAAGGTGGTGAAGGGGCGAAGGCCTTGGCGGAAGGTGTAAAAGCCATCTTGGATGCAGGCTCGCCAGAGGTGACGCATCTGTATGACGATGCGATGCCTATCGACGAAAAAATCCGGACTATCGCAACGCGCTTGTATGGCGCGAGCGATGTGCAATTTAACATTGCCGCGCAAAAACAATTGGATGAAATCCATCAGTTAGGATTTGGTGAACTACCGGTTTGTATTGCGAAGACGCCTTATAGTTTTTCATCTGATCCTCACTTACTTGGTGCGCCAACAGATCATATATTGCCAGTGCGTGAGCTTCGTTTAATGGCAGGTGCAGGTTTTGTTGTGGCGATTTGTGGTGATGTGATGACCATGCCGGGTTTGCCTAGAAAGCCAGCGGCACTCAGTATTTCCTTGGATGACCAAGGAGATATTGTTGGGCTCTTTTAACTGCATACTGAAAGCAGCGATTGAAAAGATCGATTGAAAAGATCGAAGAGAAAAGAAGAGAAAATGAGTGCTATATAGCGCCACCTTAGGTGGCGCTTTTTGTTACTTCGCAATATTGGCTTAACGTCCATCTGTGAGTGCCGTAGTCTCTGTACATCAACTGTATGATCAACGAACGGCAATACAATACTCAAGGACGGTCACATGGCAAAGCAAGATCCTTCATATCCTTATCAGAAACGTCAGGTCGAGTTAGACACTCAGCGCCAGTTTCGCGTTGGTGACGGAAAAATTAGTGGTTACCTTTCGGTGATGCTGGGGGCCTTGTCACTGCTTGCTGTGTTAGCGTATTTGTTTCCTTCTTACCTCACGACCACTGAACTGCGTAAAACCTACGATGCGGAAAGCTTGCAACATGTGTTGAAGTACGGCATGTATTTCTCCTTGTTTTTCGGTGCGATGACTCACCTATTGAAAAAGTGCCGCCGCTTAGGCTGCGTAGGAATTTCTCTTACTTTGATCGCTTTTGCGTTAGGCGGATACACAGTGCCGGTGGGGCCAGTTGAACCCGTGGCGTTGTCATTGGGTGTAGACTGGCTGATTTTGGCGTTTCTGGGTTCTGCTGCCATTTTTGTCACGCTAGAAAAGCTGTTACCCAAGTACAAAAATCAGGTGATTTTGCGCAAAGAGTGGGAGACGGATTTCCTGTATTTCTGCTTCAACCACCTCGCCATTTCAGCGATTCTGATTTACGCCAACTACCATGTCAGCCACTTTAGCTGGGCGGTCAGTCCTTCGTTTCAGGAAACCATTCAATCGCTACCTGTGATTGTCCAGTTTACGTTGATTCTTATCGCCGCTGATTTCGTGTTGTACTGGGAGCATCGTTTATTCCATGAAGTGAAAGCGTTGTGGCCTGTGCATGCGGTGCATCATTCGGTGGAAAACTTGGATTGGTTGGCAGGGTCTCGTGGTCATTTTCTGCAAATCTTTTCTGAGCGAGCCATGGTCATGGTACCGCTGTATCTGCTTGGCCCTTCAGAGGCGGCGCTGAATGCTTACGTGGCTTTTGCTGCCTTGCAAGCGGTGCTGATTCACTGCAATACTCGTCTTCACTTTGGCGTATTGAAATATATCTTCGTGACACCGCAATTCCACCATTGGCATCACAGCTCGGAAAAACCGGCGATTGATACCAACTACAGCGCGCATTTGGTGGTGTTTGATTGGCTGTTCGGCACCATGCACATGCCGGGTAAACATTGGCCCGCGGAGTACGGCACGACCAAGCCGCTGCCAAAGAGCATTTTGGGGCAAATCATGTACCCGATTACGGTATGGAAAAAGCGTAAGCCTCAAGAGTAAACCTCGTGAGTGAACCGTCAATACAGGTCAACCAAACCGAAAGAGCGTGACCCATAAAAAAGCCCAAACCATTTGGTTTGGGCTTTTTGCGTCATATGCGTAACGCGTATAGCGTAATTACAGCTTGCTGTGCGTTGCCAAAATGGCCGCAAGCATGTCATGACCAAATGCCGCACTACGCGCTGGAGACCAGCCATACAGCGCATCAGCATGGCTGATGTGATCTTTAAACGGCATCTCGACGGTGTAAGACAGGCATTTAAACTGCTCTGCTACCCAGTTCGAACCCACGGTCAGGTTAGCTTTGCCTGGCTCGTCTTTCGGGTAACCAAACTCATCTTGGAATTCAGGGGTGATGGTTAGCAGTGCTTGTTTGAAGTGATTCTCAAGCGCTGCCATCTCTTCGTTGTAAGAAGGAATACCTTCGCTGCCCGCAACAAAGTTGTATGGAATGGCTTCGTCACCGTGAATGTCTAAGAACATGTCAACGCCAGTCTCTAGCATGCGTTCACGCACGTAGAAAACTTCAGGGCTGCGTTCGACTGATGGGGTTTGCCATTCACGGTTTAGGTTCACGCCAATGGCGTTGTGGCGAAGATGCCCACGAATGCTGCCATCTGGGTTCATGTTTGGCACAACGCGGATCACGGCGTTGTCGATCAGCGTTTTGCCCACGGTATCGGTTTCATCCAGCAGACGAAGCAGTAGGCCTTCAATCAGCCATTCAGCCATGGTTTCGCCAGGGTGCTGACGACCAATGATCCAAATGTTCTTTTTACCTTCCGCTGGCTCACCAATGGTCAACAAGCTGATGTCATTGCCATCCAAGGTTGCGCCTAGCGTTTCAAGCTGACACGCGTAATGCGTTTGTGCGCTGTGCAGAAGGTCTTGGTGACGGTCGTAAGAGTAAGGCGCGAAGTAGGCGAAATACATTGAACCGCTTTCAGGGATCACGGAGAAACGTAGGTTATCACCATCGAACTCTGCTGGAATGCGGAACCACTCGTTGCGGTCGTAAGACGCGACCACATCGTAGTCTTTCCACCCTGCGGTGTAGGCAGATTTTGCCAAGTTAGAAATCGTAAATTGGTGCAGCTCAGGCGATGTGCTTTCCAAACGGAAATGAAACCACTGTGAGCAGTCAGTTTGGTTATCCGCAGGGATAGTGAGCTGAATATCGCTAGGCGTTTTCGCGCTAACGACGTGGATGTTACCGCTTTCGAAATTGCTGAATATTTTCATGTTTAATGTGGTGTTTTTGAGAAAACAGTCATTAAGACTATCACAAATTTCAATGGGCTAAACCTGCAATCAGATGCGGACTTTTCGGAGTCTATTTTACCCCTGACGCAAACCCGTTATAGGTTGTCGCATTCGCATCGCCGAATTTGAAGCTTGTTGGTTAACGTGAAAGACATACAAAAGGAAAAAGACCCACAAGGAAACCTACATGTCTGACAACAATCCTGCCGCAGCATTGCACCGCGATTCCATCATCATTGACGGGCTTATTATTGCCAAGTGGGATAGGGCACTCTTTGAGGACATGGCAAAAGGCGGGTTAACCGCCGCGAACTGCACCGTGTCGGTTTGGGAAGATTTCCAATCTACCATTGATAATATTGTCGAATTCAACCAACTGATGAGTGAGAACAGCGACCTCATTCGTCCCGTTCATTCCACCCAAGATATTCTGCGCGCTAAGCAAGAAGGCAAAACTGGCATCATGCTCGGTTTTCAAAATGTTCACGCGTTTGAAGATCAGCTTGGCTATATCGAGATTTTCAAAAAGCTCGGTGTTGGGATTGCTCAAATGGCATACAACACCCAAAACCTGGTGGGAACGGGTTGTTATGAACGTGACGGCGGACTATCAGGCTACGGGCGTGAAGTGGTTGCGGAGATGAACCGTGTCGGCATGATGTGCGATCTTTCCCACGTCGGGCCAAAAACCTCCGAAGAAGTCATTTTAGAATCCAAAAAGCCTGTCTGCTACTCCCACTGTCTGCCGCTTGGATTGAAAGATCACCCTCGAAACAAATCTGATGAAGAGCTGAAATTCATTGCTGACCACGGCGGTTTCGTGGGCGTCACCATGTTCGCTCCATTTTTGAAAAATGGCATCAACTCCACCATTGAAGATTACGTCGAAGCCATCGATTACATCGTCAATATCGTGGGTGAAGATTGTGTGGGCATCGGTACGGACTTTACACAAGGTCACGATCAAGCCTTCTTCGAGTGGATCACTCACGATAAAGGGTATGCCCGACGACTCACACGATTTGGAGAAATCATCAACCCGAAAGGTATGCGCACCGTCGGTGATTTTCCAAACCTGACAGCAGCGTTACTTGATAACGGTTGGTCGCCTGAGAAAGTGCAGAAAATCATGGGTGGAAACTGGGTCAACGTATTGAAGGATGTGTGGGGCGAGTAGCTTGCGCATTCTATGTATTTATCGCGCTTATATCGACATTACGAAAAAATTTTAAGGAAGCATGCATGAGCCACCATCCACCAGAGTTACCGATACAGGTTGATGATGAAACCGGCGTTTGGAGTACAGATGGTTTACCCATGCTGTACGTACCGCGCCATTTTTTCATTAACAACCATGCGGCAGTTGAAGACGCGCTAGGTGCGGATGTCTATGCTGATTTGCTTTACAAAGCAGGCTATAAATCGGCCTACTTTTGGTGCGAACAAGAAGGCGAAACTCACGGTATTTCGGGCGCTGAAGTGTTCGATCATTACATGAAGCGACTTTCACAACGTGGCTGGGGACAGTTCTTTATTGAGCATCTTGATGTGTCCCAAGGCACAGCACGAGTGCGCTTAGAGAACTCCGCATTCGTGTATTACTACGGAAAAAATGACCGCAAGGTGGATTACATGTTCACGGGGTGGTTTGCAGGCGCGATGGACCAAGTGTCTGAAAGCGTTGGGTTCCCATTGAAAACGCAAGCAGTCCAATTGCAAAGCGGCTCTGAAGAAGGCTGTGATTTTGGGGTGTTTGAGGTGAAGCCTATTTAGAAATAGGGGCTAGAGATAGGCTCTAGGAAGAGCAGGTTCTAGATCCTAGGAAGAGCAAAAAGCCTGACTGCATCGGATTCTTTTAGAAATCCGGCAGGACCCAGAAAAATATAATAAGGAAGTGCAATGTCTCAGTTCGATGCCATTTTTCAACCGCTTGCGATCAACAAGCTGATGATCAGAAATCGCGTGATCAGTACGGCCCACGCCGAGGTGTATTCGACGGAAAATGGCATGCCGACTGAGCGCTATATCCAGTATTACGAAGAGAAAGCCAAAGGCGGCATTGGGTTGTGTGTCTGTGGTGGCTCAAGCCCTGTGTCGATTGATAGCCCGCAAGGTTGGTGGAAATCCGTCAACATGGCATCAGACGACGTGGTTCCTCATCTGCAAAATCTTGCTGATGCCATGCACAAGCATGGCGCGCATATCATGATCCAAATTACCCACATGGGGCGTCGATCCCGTTGGGATGGTGGCGAATGGCCGTCATTGATGAGCCCGAGCGGCATTCGAGAACCTGTTCACCGCGCCACCTGTAAAACCATTGAACCTGAAGAGATTTGGCGCATCATTGGTGATTTCGCGAAAGCGACCAAACGCGCAAAAGACGGCGGTTTAGACGGCGTCGAGCTTTCTTTCGCGCACCAACATCTTGTCGATCAGTTTTGGAGCCCTCGCGTCAATAAACGCACCGATGAATGGGGTGGAAGCTTTGAAAACCGCATGCGCTTTGGGGTAGAAATTCTGAAAGCGGTTCGCGAGGAAGTCGGGCCTGACTATGCGGTTGGTATCCGTATGACAGGTGATGAGTTTCATCCCGATGGTCTGAATCAAGACGACATGAAAGAAATCGCTACTTACTACGATAGCCTCGGTATGATTGATTTCTTCAGCATCGTGGGTTCTGGATGTGATACCCACAACACGCTCGCGAACGTGATTCCGAACATGACTTATCCGCCGGAGCCATTTATTCATTTAGCGGCAGGCATTCGTAGCGTGGTCAATGTACCTGTGATGCATGCGCAGAATATCAAAGATCCTGTTCAAGCGGCGCGCGCACTAGAAAGTGGCTTGATCGACTTTGTGGGCATGACTCGGGCGCACCTTGCTGACCCGCACCTCATCGCCAAGGTGAAACTGGGACAGACAGATCAAATTCGCCAATGTGTTGGCGCGAACTACTGCATTGACCGCCAGTATCAAGGTATTGACGTATTGTGCATTCAAAACGCTGCGACCTCTCGCGAACAAACCATGCCGCATATCATCCAAAAAACAGACGGCCCCATTCGTAAAGTGGTGATCGTTGGTGGTGGCCCTGCGGGCATGGAAGCCGCACGTGTTTGTGCAGAGCGCGGACACCAAGTGACGCTGTTCGAGAAAAACAGCGAACTGGGCGGGCAGATAACCATTGCATCGCAAGCGCCACAGCGCGAACAAATTGCGGGTATTACTCGCTGGTTTGATTTGGAACTTCGTCGTCTTGGCGTGAATCTGGTATTCGATGTGACTGCAGATGAAACCATGATTGCAGCAGAAAATGCTGACGTTGTGTTACTTGCTGTGGGCGGTAAACCATTTGTGAATCAGATGGCTGAATGGGGCGCAGAAGACGGTTTGGTCGTCAGCAGTTGGGATCTACTAAGCGGCGCGGTTGAACCGGGCAAAAATGTTGTGGTGTATGACACCATTTGCGAATTCAGTGGCATGTCCGTGGCAGATTTTCTCGCCGCCAAAGGGGCGCGCGTTGAACTTGTTACTGATGACATCAAGCCAGGTGTCGCGGTGGGGGGCACCAGTTTCCCTACTTACTACCGAAGCCTGTATACCCGAGATGTGGTGATGACCTCCGATCTGGTGTTAGAGAAGGTTTATAAAGAAGGTGAAGCTATCATCGCGCACTTTGAAAATGAATACACGGGTGTGAAAGAAGAACGCGTTGTAGACCAAGTGGTGATTGAAAACGGCGTTAGGCCGGATGAAGCGCTTTACTATGCGTTCAAAGACGGTTCGCGCAATAAAGGGCAAATCGACATCGAAGCGCTCTTTGCCGCACAGCCTCAGCCTATTTTCTCCGAACAAGGGGACGGATACTTGCTGTATCGCCTAGGTGATTGCAACGCGCCGAGGAATATTCACGCAGCGATTTACGACGCCCTGCGTTTGTGTAAAGACCTGTAGTATTTGGCGAGGTGAGCGATATGTCCACAGCGCTAATTGGCCCTCTTCTTCTCCTTGTGATCGTGCTTGCTGCGATAGGCGCAGGGAGGAGAGTTAAAATGTGGCGTCAGGGTAAGCCTGACCATGTGCCCTTTTTTAAAGCCATTGTTTCTATTCTTCCTCGCTACCTTCATGACTTGCATGATGTGGTGGCGCGCGACAAAAAATTTGCCAATACCCACGTAGCAACGGCGGGCGGCTTTGTAGCTTCCATGCTCGCTATGATCGTGGTGTATGTGTTGGGCGGCGATTCACCGTTGACTTACGGCTTGTTAACGGTGACCTTCTCTGTGATGAGTGTTGGCGCGTATCAGGTGAAAAAGCGCCGCGAAAATCCGCCAGCCAACTTGTCTAAAGGGGCGTGGCAACGCCTCCCGTATAGCTTGTTAGTTTTTTCGATCTCAGGCTTGTGTATCTCCCTCATCCAGCTTCTTGGCATCGCCAATATCTCGATCCTTGTTACCTTCATTTTAATTGGTGGAGTGCTGCTCGGTTTAACAGAACTGATATTTGGCATGACATGGGGTGGCCCGATGAAGCATGCCTTCGCGGGTGCGCTGCATCTTGGTTTCCATCGCCGTCAAGAACGCTTTGCTGGTGGGCGCTCGACAGGGCTTAAACCCATAGATTTGAATGAAAGCAAACTCGGCGTTGAAATGGCGACGGATTTCCACTGGAATCAACTGTTAGGGTTTGATGCCTGTGTGCAGTGCGGGCGCTGTGAAAAAGTCTGCCCTGCCTTTGCTGCGGGTCAACCGTTGAATCCCAAAAAACTGATTCAAGATCTTGTGGTCGGCATGGCGGGTGGTGATACCTCAAGCTATGCGGGCAGCGGTTATCCTGGAGAAGAAACAGGGAAATCTGACGAAGCGAAATGTGGTGCGCCGGATAAGCCTTTGTTCGAAAGCCTGTTGGA
This sequence comes from Enterovibrio gelatinilyticus, assembly GCF_028683095.1. Taxonomy (GTDB): domain Bacteria; phylum Pseudomonadota; class Gammaproteobacteria; order Enterobacterales; family Vibrionaceae; genus Enterovibrio; species Enterovibrio gelatinilyticus. The sequence goes on from NZ_JAJUBC010000019.1 coordinate 94,170, forward strand.
GACGGACACTGTGTGGTCGTGCACGACATGCCGCGCGTGCGTGGAAGAGTGCCCAATGATGATTGAGCACGTCGATGCCATCGTGGATATGCGCCGTCATCTCACGTTAGCCAAGGGGGAAACCGCAGGGAAAGGCTCGGACTCGCTCGATAATTTGATAGCGACGGACAACCCTAACGGTTTTTCTCCATCGAATCGCGCCAATTGGTCGATTGATTTGAAGCTCGATGCCATGTCAGACGTGGGTCGTGCTGATGTACTGCTTTGGGCGGGAGACGGTGCGTTTGATTTGGCGTATCAGAGAACGCTTCGCGCTGTGGTGGCATTGCTTCGTCAAGCCAATGTGAACTTTGCCATCTTGGGCAACGAAGAGCTCGATAGCGGTGATTTAGCGCGCCGATTAGGCGACGAAGCAACGTTTCAGCGCCTCGCCAACGCCAATGTGAAGACCCTCAATAAATACAGCTTCGACACCATAGTCACACCTGACCCTCATGCCTTTCATGTCCTGAAAAACGAGTATGGCGATTTTGGCGGCGACTATCAGGTCATGCACCATACCGAGTTTCTTGCGGGATTGGTGAAAGCCAACAAACTGACACTCTCTGAAGCCAAGCCTCAAGACGTGACGTATCACGATCCTTGTTATCTCGGACGTTACAACGGGGGTTACGACGCACCCAGATATCTGCTTCAGGCGATGGGTTTTACCCTCAATGAAATGGAGCGCTCTGGTTTCCGCTCTCGTTGTTGCGGCGGCGGGGGCGGTGCGCCAATCACGGATATTCCCGGTGAACACCGCATTGCCGATATGCGCATGGACGATGCTCGAGAGACAGGCGCGGATCTGGTAGCTGTCGCATGCCCACAGTGTGCGGTGATGTTAGAGGGTGTGGTGATGCCACGACCCGATGTGAAAGACGTGGCAGTGATGCTGTTGGATCGCATTGAGAAGGCGGGGTGACACCATGACAGATGAAGCAAAACAAGACACATTGCTGCGTCGAGATCGGAGAAAAGAGCTAATTATTCGAAATCGCCTGCACCCAGAGCATGCAGCGTTAATGGCGTCTCAAAACATCATGCTGGGCGGCACAAATCGAAAAGACCCGCACCATGTTGGCTTTCTAACCCCAGAAGGCATTAAGCGGATAGACCGTTCAGGAGAGATGTCAGCAGCGGCAGGAGGTGCAGCAAAAGCTGTAGAGCAAACCTTGCCAAGAAAACACATCGCGACGCCTTCGGGTTATGTGGTGGTAGTGTCTGATGGTGACAGCGAAAAACTGTCAACGCTCGACAAAGACATGTTGGGTTTGGCGCAGCAATTGGCAGCACGGCATAGTGAAGATACGGCAGTCTTGCTGGTTACTGTTTTCGCGCGACACGATGATTTTGCCGCAGCGGGTGCTGATCGCGTATTGGCGCTCAATGCATCGGCTACTTATTCCCCTGAGCAATGGCTTTCTGCGTTGCTTTCGCTGGAGTCGTCCCTTGAGCCTGTTCACTGGATTTTCCCCGATTCAGGCTTAGTGGGCGGTGATTTAGGCAGAAAGCTAAGTGTCGACATCAATGAAAGACCCGCTGCGCGGGTAAGAAGTGTCGTTGATCTTAACGCAGATGATGTTCAAATTGAGTGCAGCAGCGGCGATGCAAGCCGAACCGTGACACGGCAACTAACTCGCGTGTTGCTGGTGGAAGAGCAAGTCGCTGACCCTATTTCTGGTTATCTTACTGATGCCTCGCCATTAGACGAATCATTAATCGATGCTTCACTCAATACCAACCCGACATGTGCCATTGAAGATGCGGGCAGCGTGGCGGTCGACCCTAAAAACATCCCATTACCGGAAACTGGCTTTATTCTTTCTGGTGGCAATGGTGTGCGAAATTGGTCTTTATTCCATCAATGTGCAGACGCACTAGGCGCGACAGAAGGTGCAAGCCGCGTTGCGGTGGACAACGGACACATGCCGAGAACAACACAAGTCGGTGCATCAGGCACTTACGTTAATGCCAAGGTGTATATCGCCGTTGGCATTTCTGGTGCGATCCAGCACCTTCAAGGGATGACGCAGTGCGATACGGTCATCGCGATAAACGCAGACCCTGCCTGTGACATGGTGAAACGCGCTGATCTCAGCATCATTGCGGACAGCTCTGAAGTGATGCAAGCCCTCGTGGATGCAACTCAAGGTGCGACAACCAGCAAGGAGCTCAGTGATGCAAGTTAATGATGACATCATGGTGTTAGTCTCTTGCGGACACCATCCACTTTCTGGCAGAGAGCGCCGCGCAGAACGAGATGCAAAAGCGCTCGAAATCGCGCTGCAACATACGGCTTCGCCACGTGTGGTGTTTGCGGGTGCTCCTGAATGCTCGGCATTGCGCGACTATTTGGGCATGGGCGTGCCTGAAATAGACGTACTGACGCAAACATCAGAAGCGGATGTGAGTGTGGCGCTTGCCAGTTACGTACATCAAAAGTCACCGCGCTTAGTACTATGCGGACATCGCGCAGAACAAGGTGAATCGTCAGGCATGGTGCCGTATTTGGTGGGGAAACGTTTGAACGCGGCAGTCGTGCCCGATGTGGTAGATATTCTTGCCCAAGATGCGGAGTCGGTTGAGGTGCTTCAAGCATTGGCGGGAGGGCAGCGCCGTCGGTTACACGTAAAACTCCCCGCCGTGTTAGTTGCTAGTGCCTCCGCCGCTGTAGCCAGACAAAGCGCTTTTACCAAGGCAAGAGATGGCGTGATTCATTCACTGAGTGTGGCTGAAACTGAGGACAAGGAGTTGAGCGGTTGGCACTGGCAGGTGGCGAAAAAACGCGCCAAACGTGTAAAAACCGTCGCGGCAGCTTCATCGAGCCGAGATCGATTCCGTGCGGCAACCGCAGCGCCTGCTTCAACGGGCGGCCAGATTCTTCACAATCCATCCGCAGAAGAGGCTGCTAACGCGATTATTCAATTGCTCAAAGAGAAGGGAGTTTAGAATAAACCGTCGTGTTCTCCGCTGAAATTCATTAAACTTTGTGCTCCGAAGTCCAGCACCTTCATGGGTGCTTGGCTGCATGATTGAAGGAGGCAGCGTGAAGCGCATTACCATCTATACCAGCCGACAATGTGCGCATTGCAACGCGGCAAAGCAGTTTTTTGATAGTAAAAAAATCACATACAGAGAGTGTGATATAGGCACTCCTCGTGGAAAGAAAGAGCATGCAGCCTTGGGCGCGCGTGGTGTTCCTGTGCTCAAAATCGGCGACAAAGTGCTGCATGGGTTTACCCCAAAAGCTGTCGAACAAGCCCTCAAATCGTAAACCCATTTTGAACGCAATGACCCACCGCAATGCAATCGTCACTTTACATATGGAAATTCATATATAAAGTACTCTTAATGATATGCACTTTCGCCCTTCTATTCGGATACCTATGGCCTCGGAATCTTCGTTCTTAAACACAGCTCACTCTCAATCAAAGCCTTCAGAATGTCTGCCAGAAATATCAATTTCTCCGGTGACTTTCTATAAATGCTTGGCGGATGAGACGCGTCTGAAAACCTTGTTGTTACTCCAGCAAGAAGGTGAACTGTGTGTGTGCGAATTAATGACAGCACTGGATGAGAGTCAGCCAAAGGTCTCTCGGCATCTTGCGCAGTTGCGAAAATGCGGATTGCTGAGTGATCGCAGGCAAGGGCATTGGGTTTTCTATCGTATTCGCCCTGAATTACCAGAATGGATAAAAAGCGTATTGGTATTAACTTTAGCGTCCCATGCTGCGTTTATTCAAGGCAACATGAACAAGCTTTGTGGGATGGGAGATCGCCCAGAGCGTGCGTCAACCTGCTGCTAGTTGCTAGTTATCGGATAGACCGCTAGGGACTTATCAATGTAAACCGCAATACAAATGTCATTCCGCCTTTTTGATTGGTATTGGCCTGAACATCCCCACCCATGTCTCTCATGTTGTTGGCAACAATCGATAGCCCCAATCCTAAGCCTTTCCCTATTCTCTTGTTGGTTGTAAAAGGCTCAAAGATGGTAGAAAGCGCATCATTATCAATGCCACACCCATTATCAGATATTTTAACCTCCAACGAGGATTCTGTCGGTGTGACGGAGATGGTGAGTCGTGGCTGCGGAGTATGCTCTAGGGCATCAACGGCATTAGAAATGAGGTTGCCCAATACCTGACGTAATCTTTGTTCTTCCGCCTCTATCTTTGGTAATCCTGACGGAAGACGCACTCTGACGTCGATCTCTAATAATTGCTGTTGATAGATCCGCAAGACTTCCTGCAACCCTTCTGTAAAAGAGACGGCCTGTAACCTTTCGGGTTTGCTGTAAGCGAAAGTTTTGAGTTGTGTCGCCATGTCGACCATTCTATCGATCAAGGTTTCGATCAGCTCGTTATTGGCTGACACCATCGCCATTTCCCCTCGTTCAGAGAGCAGGGCATTGGATGTAGTGAGTGTTCTTAGGCCAGTTAGTGGTTGATTGAGTTCATGGACAATAGCGCTCGACATTCTGCCGAGTGCTGCCATTTTGCTCGACTCAATAAGACGGGCTTGCGCCTCACGTAATTCTGACGTCCGCTCTTCAACACGCTGTGCAAGCTGCATGTTGGCTTCGTAGAGCGCGTGTTCCGCTTTCTTACGTTTACTAATGTCTAGCACGGTAGCGAGATAATACTGCGTACCGTGAAAAGGGAATGATGTGAGTGAAAACAAAACAGGAAAGGCTGAATGATCTCGACGAATGGCCACTTTTTCAACGGCGCTCATTTCCACGATAGTTTTTTCGGCTTTGACTGGTGATTCGAGAAACAGGGGTGATTGCGCATCCTTGTCCTGCTCGAGTAACTGGTGCAGGCTGATGTCTGCAAAAGAACCTTCTTCAATCGCGAATTGCTCAATCGCCATGGCATTAATGTCAACAATGCCTCCTTGTTGATCGAACAATATCAAACCCACTTGCGTCTTATTAATCATTTGGTTGAGCTTCTGCTCTGACTCTTTGATTAAGGCTTGTATACGTTGTTGAGAAAGAAGTTTTTGATGACGTTGATACCCAATGACGCCCGTCAGAAACAGCAGCAAGAAAACCATGGAGGCACTTAATCCAATCGTTGCAGACGTTCTATCAACGGGCGTGGTGGGAGAAAGGTAGGTGAGTAACCATTTGACATCATCAAGTCGGATTGTCTGAGAAAAGTAGTGTTTATTGTCCATGTTCCAAAGGGTGAGTGACTCGCCCTGTAGGAGTGTTTTGTTGGTGATTTTAACCGGATTGTCAGCGTCATTTAGCCAATCTGCGCTGTATGTATCGCTGCTTGAGAGGAAGAATTTCCCATTGGGATCACGTAGTAGGATGAGGTCCGAACTGGTGAGCCATTGATCGGTTAATAGGCGAAGATCCAGTTGAACCACCACAATACCGACGATGGCTAAATGCTCAAATATCGGCGCGGAGAGATAGTAAAAAGGGCGCTCACCTTTGGTTTTAAGTACGAGGGATGTGCCTTCGCCAAGTCGGTGGATATCAGCAACAATGGTTTGTAAGTCGGCGTTACTAATGTGGTCGCCGGCAATGCTGGACGCCACCAATCTCCCTTTGTCTGATAACAGGTACCACCCTTCGGTATTGGCAGCTTTATCCAGTTGACTAAGGGATTGCTCAACGTCATCCGATTGCTCTAATCGTCCGACAACCAGAGACACGGCATCAGGATTGTTATTGATGAGATACGGCAAATGATAGAAGCGACGCAGGGCGTGCCGCATTTCACCTATCGAGTTAAGTAAGCTTTGTTGCGCGTTGACCTGTGCTTGTTGGGTGAGCCATTGGTGGGCTATTTCTTTGCTTCCCCAATAGAATGCAAAGACGAGTAATGTGGCTACAGAAACCAAAATCCATTTACGATCCATATGTCGTTTCCCGCCTCCCATCTTCTGACTACTTAATCGCTCTTTGAATGTCTCAGGTTCCGCTGACTTATCCCTTTGCGAGCATTACAGTATATATTTAAGCCATCTTAAGACAGCATTGCTTGCCAAAAGATAATGAAAGCGTGATGGTTACTTATCGATATACACGGTTTTCCTCCCATGTTTAACGTGAGGTTTGATGGGGCGAGACAAAGATATTTCAGTAGTGGTTAATACATGGAAAACACACAAGACGCACGGATAGCGCTAATCGAAGACGATGAAATTGTGCGACAAGCAACGTCACAGTGGCTTCAGTTAGCCGGTTTTATGGTTGAAGAATTTGCTACTGGGTATACCGCTCTCGCTAAAATTCGCGCGGGTGCGTTTGATGCGATCATCAGTGACGTGAGATTGCCCGACATTGATGGAATTTCATTGCTAGAACAATTTAAGTCGAACCAAATTGATGCGCCTGTGCTGATTATTACCGGTCACGGTGATGTGGATATGGCGGTCAAAGCGTTGCATTTAGGCGCGTTTGATTTTATTGAAAAACCCTTTAAACCTGATCGATTGTCTAAGCGGGTTGAGCAAGCGGTTGAGCATTTTAGGGCGCAAACATCCACCCACTTGAGAGGGGAATATCTGGCTCGTATTTCTGGGTTGGAAAAGGTGTTGATTGGACAAAGTGATGTTATGTGCCACTTGCGTGAGCAAATTGCACACGTCGCGAAAATCGATACCAATGTCATTATTTATGGCGAAACAGGGTGCGGGAAAGAGTTGGTTGCAAATAGTCTGCACAACGAAAGTGAACGCCGACAACGCCGATTTGTTCCTATCAACTGTGGTGCCGTGCCTGAGAACCTTTTTGAAAGTGAGCTGTTTGGGCATGAAGTTGGGGCGTTTACAGGCGCGTCTAAACGTCGCATAGGTAAACTCGAATATGCTGACAAAGGCACGCTTTTCCTTGATGAGATTGAAAGCATGCCAGCAGCGATGCAAGTCAAAGTATTGCGGAGCTTGCAGGAAAACACGGTGGAGCGTGTCGGAGGAAATCAACCTATACACATCGATCTGCGTGTGATCGCTGCGGCGAAGGAAGATTTGCTGGCCCATCCATCATTTCGGCAAGATCTTTTCTATCGGTTGAATGTGGCGCAAATCTCTATTCCTCCACTTCGCGATCGAAGCGAAGATATCCTGATGTTGTTTGAGCATTTCTCTCAACAAGCGAATGCCAATACGCGCATGCTAAGTGACGCTGATCGAAAAGGCATGTTGTCATACTCATGGCCAGGGAATGTCAGGGAGCTTCGCAATATTGCTGTTCGCTATGCGTTAGACAGTTCAGTTTCCGCGATCGAGATTTTATCCATGCGGCCAACTTCGACGATCGAACTGAGTACGAAAGGGGTGCCTCTCGCAGTGCAGTTGGATAACTTTGAACGAAAAGTCCTGAGTGAAGCCTTGAAGCGACACCAAGGGCGTATTCATGAGGTGATGGAAGAACTCGATCTTCCGCGTCGCACGTTGAACCAAAAAATGCAGAAATTTGGCCTAAATAGAGCGGATTTCAAAGATTAAGTTATCGGCAGATTTTTGCTCATTCCGTAATGTATGAGTGCTATGCACTCATGATAACCCCGCTATCCATCAGGCTCCTTTCCCAAAACCATGAGCAATATTTTGCCGATAGTAATTCGTACGAATCAGCATGATTTTGCTCATCCCACAATGATAAAAATATAATTTTGTTTTAAAACAAAGCATTAAGTATTGGCACTGTGCTTGCTATTAGTTTGCGTGATTAACATTTCGTTAACAGCATCAAAAGCAGTAGGAGTACAGGGATGACAATTAAGACGATAGCAACCACCGTGACGCTGGTTATGGCGACATTAGGCAGTGTATCACTCGCGTCTGCGGCGGAAGAGCGCAGCTACATTTTGGCGACGGCATCCACCGGAGGAACGTATTACCCTGTTGGCGTCGCGTTGGCCACACTAAGCAAAGTGAAGTTGGGCCCGAAATATCACTTTTCTTTATCTGCGATTAGCTCTGCCGGTTCGGGCGAGAACGTAAAACTCTTGAACGAAAACGAAGCGCAATTTGCCATTTTACAGGGGCTTTATGGCGCATGGGCGTGGGGGGGCGGTGGTCCTTACAAGGGCGTAAAACAACAGGATTTACGCGCGGTTTCGATGCTTTGGCAAAACGTAGAGCATTTTATTGTACGTTCTGATCTGGCTGAAACGGGCACAGTGTCAGATCTCGCTAACCTTGTTGATAAAAAGTTTTCGATTGGTAAAAAGAACTCAGGCACAGAGAATTCTGGTCGCCAAATCATGAAGGGGGTATCTGTTGATCCAAACGATTTTAACCTCGCTTACATGGGTTACGGCGCCAGTGCTAATGCCCTTCAAAATGGGACCATTGATGGCATGAATACCCCTGCGGGTGTGCCTGTTGGGGCGGTGACACAAGCATTTGCCGCCATGGGTGATGACATCAAAATCCTGTCGTTTACCGATGAGCAAATCAAACAAGCGAATGGGGAATACAATCTTTGGACCAGCTATGAGATCCCAGCGAACACGTATCCAGGGCTTGATAAACCTGTGACGACGATTGCTCAGCCCAATTTCCTTGCTGTACGCAGCGATGTGACAGAGGAAGATGTGTATCAGCTAACCAAAGCTATCTATGAAAACCTCCCTTTTCTTCAAGGTATTCACAAAGCGACGAAAGCCATGGCGATTGAAAAAGCGATTGCTGGGCTACCTGTACCGTTGCACTCCGGTGCTGCGCGTTTCTACCAAGAAGTCGGTGTGACTATCCCAGATTCACTGCTCATCAACTAACGCATCTTGCCCCTAAAAATGGGGCATTTTTCTCGCGATAAAACGCATTGTTAATTGTTACACGCCTGTTTCGCCGTTTCTTTGAGGTTGCGGTCTATGGGCGGTCATCAAAAATGTCTCTCTAAATGGAGGGATAGGAGCGACTCATGAGCGAATCAGTAAAAAAGGACTTGGAAAAGTTCGAATTACCGACGCGCACCAGTTTTCCCTGGGTGAATACATTGATCACCGTGTTAGCGGTGCTCATGTCAACGGTACACATTTGGTTTAATACATTATCGACGTGGTCTGAACTTTGGGTTTCCGCCACCCATTTTGCGGGTTTTGCGGTGATCTGTTTTCTTTGGTATCCCGCGCATGCCTCTTTGAAGCGAAATAAGATTGCGTTGGTGGTGGACATTTGGCTCGCCTTGGCGGCGGTCGCCTGCCTTATCTATATTCCATTCGCTGAGGATGCGCTCTATGAGCGTGGCGTGAAATTCATCGCCAGTGATTGGTTCTTCGCGGTTGTCGCCATCGTCATTGCGATGGAATTGGTCAGACGCACCATGGGCTGGTTTATCCCCGTGTTGATTGTTATCTGCCTGAGCTATGTGGTTTTTTGGGGCAAGTGGATGACGGGGATCTTTCACTTTCCGGGCTTGAGCATGGAAACCTTGCTTTACCGAAGCTTCTATTCGTCGGAAGGGATGTTTGGTCCTATCTCTCGAATTAGCTGGAGTTATGTGTTCATGTTCATCTTGTTTGGGGCATTCTTAGTGCGCTCTGGCGTGGGCGACTTCATTGTTAACATTGCGCGGGCAGCGGCAGGAAAAGTGATTGGCGGGCCAGGTTTCATCGCAGTATTAGGATCAGGGTTGATGGGCTCTGTGTCCGGATCAAGTGTGGCGAATACGGTTTCAACAGGGGTGATTACCATCCCGTTGATGCAAAAAGCAGGCTTCCCCTCGCGTTTCGCGGCCGGTGTCGAAGCGGCAGCGTCAACTGGGGGGCAATTAATGCCACCTGTCATGGGCGCAGGGGCGTTCATCATGGCCTCTTATACCCAAATTCCTTACGTTGATATTATCGCCGTCTCGCTTGTTCCTGCTTTGATTTATTTTCTCTCAGTCGGCTTTTTTGTGCGGATTGAAGCGAAACGTAGCAAGGTGCAAAAGGTGGTGTCTGGCGAAGATTCCATCATGAAAGTACTCATCTCAGGTTGGCACAACTTGATCCCGATTGCGGTGCTGGTGACCCTGTTGATTGAGGGTTTCACTCCCACTTATGCCGCGGGAATTTCAATACTTTCGGTGATTGCCGCTAGTTGGCTGTCGAAAGACCACAAGATGGGACCTAAAGCCGTGTTGGAAGCCTTAGCACTTGGCGCCAGGAACATGGCTCCAACAGCGGTACTGTTGGTGGGGATTGGGCTGGTTGTGAATGTGATCAGCACGACGGGCATTGGTAACACCTTCTCCCTCATGATTGATGGCTGGGCAAACGGTGATCTGCTGATCATGCTGGTTCTTATTGCACTGGCGTCGCTAATCTTGGGTATGGGTTTGCCAGTCACGGCGGCGTACATTGTGTTAGGGACGTTGTCAGCCCCTGCGCTCTTTACCTTGCTGGCAGAAAATCAGTTGCTGGACTTAATGGTGGCAGGCCAGTTACCTGAGCAAGCAAAGGCGATTTTCATGCTCGCTGCACCTGAAAAACTGTCGTTACTCAACGCACCAATGACGCTGGAAATGGCGAAAGAGATGTTGTCGCTCGTCCCTGCGGATTTTAAAGAAACCTTACTTGAACAAAGTTTGGGTGTGGAAACCGTGGGTCTCGCGCTGCTTTCGGCCCATTTGATCATTTTCTGGTTGTCGCAAGACAGTAATGTCACGCCGCCTGTTTGTTTAACGGCCTTTGCTGCCGCGACAATTGCACGAACGCCGCCCATGTTGACGGGCATGACCGCGTGGAAAATCGCAAAAGGCTTGTATCTGGTACCGATACTCATTGCGTACACCCAATTGATCAGCTGGAACATCAGCGATGTGTTGTTGGTGGGGGTGTTCGCCATCGTCGGCACGTACGCAATGATTGGGGCAATGGAAGGCTATCTTGAAGGTCAACTTAACGTCGTTTTGCGATTGGTTCTTCTTGGCACCTGTGTGCTTTTGTTGTGGCCAAGCCTGCCCATCGGACTTCGGTTGCTTGCATGTGGGATCTTTGCGGCGATTTTTGCGTATAGCCGTGCGGTAGATAAAGCAGACAGTAAAGGGGAGGTATCAACACATGCTGTTCAGGATGAAAAATAGCAACAAGCTCTTTTTTGTGTAAGGGGTAGATTTGTCCCGCGGGCGCTGTTTTGGCAGCGCCAGCGGGGATAGAACGTATTTAACCCGCATAGTGACTAAATATGAAGATACAGTATTTCGCCGGATCGTGGTCAAAATGGATGTGACAAGGATGAGGGGCAGCCAAAAGTTTCTCGTGATTTTGCTTCGTCGCTAATGCGCAGCTTCTTGCGCTTCTCATCAAACCATTGCTTCTCATCAAACTATTGGTTCAGCGCTTGTTACTCTTCTTCATGCACGCTCGGGTCGATGAATGAACCATCGCCCCGAGCGTGAATGATCATGTTACCACCACATTTCGATCATTGATTAAAAGCCAAACTTACCGTTGTCGTTTTTCCATTCACTACGGGGTGGAATGTTTTCAATTACATCCCAATGTTCCACGATTTTGCCGTTGTCTAAGCGGAAAAGATCATAAAAAGCGACATCTTGTTTCAGGAAAATCCCTTCGCTAATCGCCAGCACGAAGTTGCCTTCGCCTAAGATTTTATGATTGGTGCTGTACACCATTGGCATGCCTTGTTCGGCCAATTGCTTTAATGCTACGCCTAGGCCGCTAAGACCGTCTGCCACCATCGGATTGTGTTGCAAGTACGCAGAGTCTTCGTTGTCGATAAAATCATTGATTCGGGCCATATTGCCTTCCATCAAAATGGTTTTCACAAAGTCAGCGACAATCGCTTTGTTTGCATCTGTTTTGTCGAGGTCCGTGACTTGCGTAGGGCCATCTAATTGCGTGCGTCCACTTGGATTAGCAGGCGCAATGGCTTGAAGGTTATCCCAATGTTCGACGATTTGACCGTTTTCGAAGCGGAATACATCAAAGCCAACTTTTGGGCCAAAGAAATCATATTCTGTGTGTGTGACGGTAAAGTCTCCATCTTGAAATGCGCGCTTAACGTCAGCTTTAGCGCTGCCCTCCGGTAACATCGCCATTAACTCACCAAACCCTTCAAGACCATCGGCAGCCGCTAAATTGTGCTGGATGTATTTATCTGAATTGATATATGCGATTGGGCCATGGTCACCCGTTTCGATGCTACTGATGAGTGCAACAGCTTTATCTTTGTTTGAAAGCGTCACTTCTGATGTCGTCGCGCTGCATGCTGCCATGCTCATGACACCCGCTGCAGCTGCCATGCGAATTGTGTTGTTGTTTTGGTTGTTCATTGTCTCGTCCTTTAATGAATCGTGGCGTTGAGGCAAGAATAGGGTTTTAACGCTAGTGCGGGCAGAGTGGATCTAGGCAGAAAAATGGTGAATATCGAACCCGATGCGCGAGAGGATGCGGATTGTTCATTGCCGTCTGCGAAAGCAGTATCAGGGATTAGTTAAATTAAATTAGGACTGAATGTGTATATAGGGGCGTTGTGAAGCAGAGTGACTAGCTCATTTGACTATGGTGATTTCTGAATAAGCTAGGGGTCATGTTGGTTTCTTTCTTGAAGTATTTAACGAAGTTACTTGGGTCTTCAAAACCAAAATCGAGGGCGATTTGTTGGGTAGTGACTTTACTGACGACCAGTCGACGCTTGATCTCGATGATGGTGTAACTATCAATCATTTGTTTGGCTGTCAGAGATGTGGCAATTTTGGTCACGCGATTGAGGGTCTTGTATGTCGTGGCGAGTTGACTGGCGTACCAATTTGCATCACGCACGCGTTCAAAGTTTACTTGAAGCAATGCCATGAACTTCGACAACATACGGCTTTGCGAGGGAGAAAGATTGTCGACTTCGGCAACACGCTTTAATCGGCGGTGCAGCAAACTAAGCGCAGAGAACAAGTACATGACAATCAAAGGGTCAGCATCGTGACACTGAAGCTCAGTTTGCATTTCATTGAGTAAAGACCGGGTGCGAGACTGGTTATTGACATCAAGCGTCAATAGCGGTGAGTAGTGGTTGTTGAGGTGTGTGGGCGTGTAGCTGGGCAATCGCATATTGTCATGCACTTTGTCCAAGAATGCTTGGGTGAACATCAGTATCTTGCCTTGCGGGTTATTGGAAAAGTCAAAGGCGTGGACTTGTTCTCGTTGCACGAAAATAACGGAACCTGCCTGAAATGAATGCTGCTTGAAATCGACCCAATGATATCCGCTGCCTTGCTCAATGAATATCAGCATAAAGAAAGTGACGCGATGTGGCTGGCTTGGAGAGTGTGTGGTGTGATTTCGGCGGTTAACCTCAGAAAGATCGATGATTTCAAGCTCTGCTTGGTGGGTCTTTTTAAGGTTAAAGTGGATATATGGGATGTGCATAAGGCGTGTTCGTTTTATTGAATTTTCTTTGTGAGTGTAGCGGATTATCAATGACGAGAGTAATTCATCGGTGTGCACAGCCTGAGAGGGCATAGGGCGCGAGTGCGCCCAAGTGTATTTTTAATTAGCGTTTTTTCGCACCAGATTTTTTTAGCAATTGATGTTTGAGTCGACGCTTATCGCCCCCTCTGCCACCACGCTTCTCGCGGTGCTCAATTTCCGCATTCAAATCGGGCTCAAACCCTGCTAGCCACTCTTGCGGCAAGCGTTGGTCAATCAAGGTTTCAATAGCGGTGAGCATGCCTTCTTCTTCACGACTTACCAGTGAAATGGCGTTGCCGCTTTTCCCGGCACGACCTGTTCGTCCAATACGATGGATGTAGTCTTCAGGTGCGTGTGGCAGTTCATAGTTAAACACGGTATCAAGGGAAGGAATATCCAAACCACGTGCCGCCACATCGGTGGCAACCAGCACGCGTATTTTACCTTCTTTAAAGCCTTCTAAGGCGCGGTTTCTTGCACCTTGGGTTTTCTCGCCATGAATAGCTTCAGCGGCTAATCCATCAAGCTTTAGCTCGTTAGCTAAGGCTTCTGTGGTTTGGCGAGTTTTGGCAAACACTAAAACCTGCTGCAGGTTTCGGCTACCAATCAAATAAGACAGTAATTCTCGTTTACGTTTCTTATCGACGGGGTGAACCAATTGGTTCACGGTATCCGCAGTGCTATTTGAGGTAGACACTTCGATACGCACGGGTTCATTCAACAAGCGGTAAGCCAAATCCATGACTTGTTTAGGGTACGTCGCAGAGAAGAAAAGGGTTTGTCGCTCTTTGGGCATTTTCTTCATCAAGCGTTTGATGTCTGAAATGAACCCCATGTCGAGCATGCGGTCTGCTTCGTCTAACACCAAGGTGTCGAGGTTTGAAAGGTTCAGCGTGCCAATATGTAGGTGGTCTAAAAGACGACCAGGCGTACCTACGACGATCTCTGGGCCTTTTTGAAGCTGACTTTTCTGTGGGTTGATATTGGCACCACCATATAGTGCGACACATTTGAGCGACGTATCTTGGCTGTATTCGACGACCTTGTCATAGACCTGCTGGGCCAGTTCTCGCGTTGGAGTCACCACCAATACTCGGGTTGCTCCTTTTATACCTTGCTCAAGCAATTGATGGATAAGCGGCAAAGTAAACGCGGCGGTTTTTCCTGTGCCTGTTTGCGCTGCACCCATGACATCAAACCCCGCCAACACCTTTGGGATGGCTTGCTGCTGGATCTCTGTCGGCTCAGTGTAACCAAGACGGACGAGTGTTTGCTGCAATGTAGGGTGAAGTTGTGAAAACACGGTGTTAGACATGATTTTGCATTCGGCCAAGAAAAAGGAGCGTGAGTGTACCAGATTGCCTTGAAATGTGCAGCGCGGAGAAATGCTTCAAAGTCGCGAATGATTTGCCTCACCCAAGACAGGGAGTTGCTATGTGTTTTTAGGCATTTTGGGATAGCTTCGGAATTGGTTTTTTATTGGGAAGTGAGGTTTTTTTTAAGAGGCCAATAAAGTTACAAGATGCTGGAAAGTACAAAAATTGAGCAGTGTAGAATATAAGAAGATACTAAATGAACTGTAAGTGAGTTTATTTATTCTACGATCTCGTGTCTTAAAAGGGAGGCATTTTTGTTGTTTAAATATTTAATTTATAGAAATCCACTTGCGAGTTTTGTCAATTTATTGTCAGAACTTCGTGAGCGAGAGGTGTGGTTTAGATTTGTTGTTAACTTGATATGATTTACTATGTTTTTTCGTCAAACATGATTGCCAATATTGGCGTTATTCATTGTTTTTAAGCCAATTAATTGATTCATTATAGTGGTGGAGGATTGATTTCATATTGGATGGTGGAATCTATAATTAGAATATTTTCTGGTCTATAAGTCTTAATTTTTCATTAAATTCATTTGACCAATGGATTGTTGGAATTTATGTGTATATGGTTGTTCCGTTATATTGGTTCGATATTTCTGATGAGGAATGTTTTTGTCGCATCCTTTACAAGAAATTAAATGTCGATTAGATGATGTTAAGGCTACGGTGAGATAAGCAATGTTACTCGATCGAAAAGACGTTTCTGCTTTGTTGCGTTGTAAGCACGGCGACGGTGATTCTGATAGTGTTGACTTTGAAATCAATCCATTGAAGCCTAATAGTCGTTCAATTCAGAGAACGCCTGAGCACTCTCATTCTGCTCTTGTATTTAATCAATGCTCAAAAGGGATGGCGTCGCAAAATTGGTCTCTACCAATGGTTCAAAGGCGGGCATATGGTGGAGTGATGAAAGCTATTAAGTGGCTGGTGTCACCATCAGATCGTGTCACTCGCGAAAATGTCGCGCTGATCCTTGCTCGTTTGTTCAATGAACATGAAAAGCCTCGAGTACTCATCATAGGGGGAGGAACGATCGGTCAAGGTATGACTCCTTTCTATGAAGACCAAAACATTGAGTTGGTTTCGTTCGACATATACGCCTCCAAACATGTTCAATTTATTGCCGATGCGCATAGTGTCCCGCTGGAAGACAACTGCTTCGATGCGGTGATCGTTCAGGCGGTGCTTGAGCACGTACTGGATCCTAAAGGCGTAGTTGATGAAGTGCATCGGCTACTTAAACCTGATGGTTTAGTGTATGCAGAAACCCCGTTTCTTCAACATGTACACGAAGGTGCGTATGATTTCACACGCTTTACTGAAAGTGGACATCGACTGTTATTCAAACAATTTGGCTTGGTGAAATCTGGCGTGAACTCTGGAGCTGGAACCCAATTACTATGGGCGTTTGAAGGCTTTTTTCGAGGGTTATTTCGTTCGCGTTTGGTAGGGAAGGTTGTAAAACTTTGCTTGTGTTGGTTGATGCTACTTGATCGACTGATCCCCGAAAGTTATAACATTGATGCTGCCAATGGCGTGTTTTTTCTTGGGTCTAAGGCAAATGCCGCTGTGGGTGATGAAGAAATCATTACGCATTATAAAGGCGCGCAGAAACACGCTAAATTTTGACAAGAAACCGTTTTCTCTACTAGGCGGTTAGCTCGTGTTTAGGCGGTTAGTGCGCTCACTTCGTCGTTAAATTCCTCTGAAATTGAATGATTCTTCCTACAAGAATTGGCCTTGAATTGAACACATTGATGGCTTCTGAAATCGAGCATCTGCAGATTGTTTGGGTATAGTTACGAATGATAACTATCTTCATTTCTCGAATCCTCTAGCATTTTTCCATACCCCCTTACATGCATATGCATTGCTTATGTATTTTTGCTCTCTCGTCTCGTTTTCAGATCAACATCCTTTATACCTGAACGATAGACTCCGCATAAATTGAAGACTTTCAATTTTGAACGATGGCAAACACGCTGATTGTTAAATAGCGGCAAAGTGAACAATGATAGATATAAGTTGGAGAGGGAAGTATGAAGTTGTATTTATTAGGCGTGAGTATTGCGCTAGTTCTTTCAGGTTGTGGCGGAGGAGGTGGTTCTGACTCGGGCAGTGGTACAAATACTGAAGATACCCCAACCGGGCAAGTTTCAAATTCGTCTGCTTGCTTCAACAAAGATTTGTATGCCGTTGGAACAAAGGTAACCGAAGAGTATTCAGCGGTTGTAGGCAACTCTCAACCAGTGACGGAATCGAGCACCACTGAAATCACTCAGATAACAACCTATCGTGGCTACGCCAATGCCATTGAAGAAACGACTCAAGACGGTGAAAGTACTGATAACCGAACCTATATTGTTGTAGACACCAGTGCCGGCACGATCACCACGATTGGGCAGGTGGAGGACAATGAGGAATACACTTATCGTCCTAGCGGCTTGATGATCGATTACGCCTTGGATAGGGGTGAGAAGAAAACCTATTCAACGGTGACGCAATTTGTGAATAATGTGCAAACCGACACGATGGATTACAGCATGGAATTTCTGCGTAGCGAAGAGGTTACTGTGCCCGCGGGAACGTTCGAAGCGTGCGTGATGTTACTGACCTTCGATGTGACTAGCTCGGAAGGTGTTCAGTCTACCACTGTGTTTACACAGCATCTGGGTGTTGGAAATGGCATCACGCTTAAAGAGACGTTTGAAACAACACAATTAAATGGCACGAAAACTACGGGATCGGAAGAACT
>NZ_JAJUBC010000002.1 GCF_028683095.1 Enterovibrio gelatinilyticus
CTTTTTTCACGAAAAAACAAAGAAACAAACTCTTTCGATTGAATTTTAAACTTAACGCTTAAAAACAACACAAAACCACAAGCTTTACCCTCTATAAATGGAAAGAGGCTGTCTACAGCCTCTTTCTTTTCATAGAATTTCAGGTCAAAAAAACGTGTTTAGATATGCCAGTACTGGTGTTAACTATTGAATAGCTTTGATCTGCTCATTTTCAACAACCAATTTCACAGGTTTGCCCGAAACCACTTCCCCCTTGAGGATTGCTTGTGCTAGTGGGTTTTCAACACTCTGTTGAATTGCACGTTTTAAAGGACGCGCACCATAAACAGGATCAAACCCAGCATTAGAGATAAAGCTCAATGCTTCATCACTAACCTCTAGCACCAAATCTCGTTCCGCCATGCGTTTCGCAAGATGCTGAAGCTGAACGCCTGCAATTTCCTTAATGTGCTCTTGGCCAAGAGGGTGGAACACCACCGCTTCATCAATACGGTTGATAAACTCAGGACGGAAATGCTTACTAACGACATCCATTACCATCACCTTGATTCCATCGTAATCCAACTCCCCAAAGTGTTCTTGAATGCGATCAGAGCCAAGATTCGATGTCATGATGACGACGGTATTGCGGAAATCGACTGTCCGTCCTTGACCATCAGTCAATCGCCCATCATCAAGTACCTGTAGAAGCAGGTTAAACACATCAGGGTGTGCCTTTTCCACTTCATCAAGCAAAATAACTGAATAAGGACGACGACGAACCGCTTCAGTTAAGTACCCCCCTTCTTCATAACCAACGTAACCAGGAGGGGCACCCACCAGCCTTGCGACAGAATGTTTCTCCATGAATTCCGACATATCGATACGCACCATGGCATCACTACTGTCGAACATGAACTCCGCCAGAGATTTACATAGCTCTGTTTTACCTACACCAGTAGGGCCTAGAAACAGGAATGAACCAATGGGACGATTGGGATCTGCTAGCCCAGCTCGACTACGACGAATCGCATTCGCAACAGAGTTAACAGCTTCCTCTTGGCCTTTAACACGACCATGAAGTTCATCTTCCATTTGAAGAAGTTTTTCTTTCTCACCTTCTAGCATCTTGGCAACAGGTATTCCTGTTTGACGAGATAGCACTTCGGCAATTTCAGCATCGGTGACGCGGTTTCTCAGCAAGGTCATTTCCTGCATTTCTGCTTGGCTAGCAAGATCTAGCTGCTTCTCCAATTCAGGGATACGACCATACTGAAGCTCTGACATACGATTAAGATCACCAGCACGACGAGCGATTTCGAGGTCCGTCCGCGCTTGCTCTAGGGCACTCTTTATATGTTGTGTGCCAGATAACGCTGCTTTTTCGGCATTCCAGACTTCATCAAGCTCTGCGTAATCACGCTCTTTTTCATCAATTTCACTTTGTAGTGTTTCAAGACGTTTTTTACTTGCGTCGTCATTTTCTTTCGCCAACGCTTGCTGTTCTATCTTGAGCTGAATAAGACGACGCTCTAAACGGTCTAATTGCTCTGGTTTTGAGTCAATTTGCATCCGGATGCTAGAAGCCGCTTCATCAATCAAATCGATGGCCTTATCCGGCAATTGGCGATCTGAAATATAGCGATGCGATAAACTTGCCGCAGCGACGATTGCAGGGTCAGTAATTTCAACCGCATGGTGAAGTTCATAGCGCTCTTTCAAACCACGCAATATCGCGACGGTATCTTCCACGCTTGGCTCATTCACCAAAACCTTTTGGAAACGACGCTCTAGTGCTGCATCTTTTTCTACATACTGACGATATTCATCTAAGGTTGTTGCACCAACACAGTGTAACTCCCCTCGCGCAAGCGCAGGTTTAAGCATGTTGCCAGCATCCATTGCACCTTCTGCTTTGCCCGCGCCGACCATTGTGTGGATTTCGTCGATAAACAGAATGACGTTGCCTTCTTCTTTCGCAAGCTCGTTAAGAACCGACTTTAACCGCTCTTCGAATTCCCCACGGTATTTTGCGCCTGCAACCAACGACCCCATATCAAGGGAAAGTACACGCTTGCTCCGAAGTCCTTCAGGAACTTCACCATTAACAATACGCTGAGCCAACCCTTCTACGATGGCGGTTTTACCCACACCAGGCTCGCCAATAATGACTGGATTATTTTTGGTACGACGCTGAAGTACTTGAATGGTACGACGAATCTCTTCATCACGTCCGATGACAGGATCCAATTTGCCTTGCTCTGCTTTTTCAGTCAGATCAACCGTGAACTTTTCTAATGCTTGGCGAGACTCTTCGGCATTGGGATCGTCAATAGACTGCCCACCACGGACTTTGTCTATTGCTGCTTCAACCTTTTTGGTGGTCAAACCTAGGCTACGTAGCAACTCACCGAGTGCGCCTTTTTCTTCAACGGCAGAGAGAATGAATAATTCGGAAGAAATGAATTTGTCTTTACGCTTTTGCGACAATTTATCGCACATGTTGAATAGCATTCCCATGCCATGGGAAAGCTGAACATCACCACCCGTGCCTGTGACTTTGGGTAATTTATCCAGTAATTCGCTAAGACTTGAACGTAGCTGAGTGACATCAACATTAAGCAGAGTCATAAGAGGTCGGATGGTACTGCTGTCCTGATTGAGGAGAGACACCATCAAGTGAACGGGTTCGATATATTGATTATCTCGCCCTAAAGCCAATGACTGAGCGTCCGAAATGGCCAATTGGAATTTGCTGGTAAATCGGTCAAGGCGCATAGCCCCTCCTCTAATTCTTTCGTTATTTGCTTAACGAAAAATGGGAGCTAGCGTGACCGATTTCAAGCTATTTGGTGAATTTATTATCACCTGATTCAGAAATCATCCAAATACAACTAGCTTGACGTCCTGTACGACTTTCTCGTCGATAGGAATAAAAACGTTCAGGCTCAGATACCGTACAGTATGTTCCACCATACACTTCTGACACTCCCGCCAGTGCAAGACGACGTTTGGCTAGCAAGTAGATGTCGGCAAGCCAACGATCATTGTGCGGTTTGAAGGCAATTTCAGACCCTGGGTCGACTGCCATAAACTGCTCTCTAACCTCACTACCTACTTCAAATTCGTCAGCACCAATAGCAGGACCAAGCCACGCCATCACATTTTTAGGGTCGGAGAAATTGGTTAACGTTTCCTCTAGGACGCCGTTAACCAAACCACGCCAACCAGCATGAGCCGCCGCCACTTCTGTGCCATCTTTGTTGCAAAATAGGACAGGGAGGCAGTCAGCTGTCATCACGACACATACTTGCCCTTGCTCTGCGCTAAATGACGCATCGGCATCAGGAACACGATGAGTCTCACTCAAAGGTAGAGTGACGACATTCGTACCATGCACTTGATTAAGCCAACTCGGTGCGGATGGCATACACATGACATCCGCTAATCGAACGCGATTGCTAATAACATCACCGATGTCATCGTCAACATGTGTGCCCAAGTTCATGCTATCAAAAGGTTGGCGGCTCACGCCGCCTGTACGTGTCGTACTTACCGCTTTGATCCAAGATGGTACTGGCCAGTCCGGCGTGATCCAATCCATGGTTAGTAGTTCAAGTCCTCAAACTCTTTCGCATCTGCGCGAAGCACTTCCGTCAAGTTCACCATGTCATCAGGAATAGGCGCATGCCATTCCATCACTTCTTTGGTTGTTGGATGCTCAATACGCAGCATCGCCGCATGTAGCGCCTGACGATCGAAAGCGCGAAGCGTCTTGATCAGCGTCTCACCCGCCTTACTTGGAGGACGAGGGCGACCGCCATACAGATGATCACCAATAAGAGGGTGATTCAAATACGCCATATGAACACGGATTTGGTGTGTACGACCGGTTTCCAAACGCACACGTAAACGCGTATGTGCACGGAAATGCTCGACAACACGGTAGTGTGTGATTGCCGGCTTGCCTAACTCTTGAACCGCCATCTGAGTGCGCTTCGTCGAGTGACGACCAATTGATTTCTCAATCGTGCCACCACCTGTCATCTTACCCATCGCAATAGCTTCATATTCACGAGTGAACTTTTTACGCTTTTGCAATGCGCGAACAAGTCGTGTTTGCGTCGGTACGTTCTTCGCCACAACCATTAAACCGGTCGTGTCTTTATCTAGGCGGTGAACAATACCTGCACGAGGAACCTCAGCGATTTGAGGGTAAATGTGCAACAAGCCATTCAAGACGGTCCCATCAGGACAACCAGCGCCCGGGTGAACAACCAATCCACGTTGTTTGTTGATCACAAAGATATCGTCGTCTTCGTAAACGATATTAAGCGGGATATCCTGCGCTTCCCAACGCACCTCATCTTCAATCTCAGCTTGAACCGTGATGGATTCGCCACCCATCATTTTCAAACGAGGTTTATTGACCATTTCGCCATCGACAGTCACTTTGTCTGCAAGAATCCATTCTTTGATGCGTGATCGGGAATAATCAGGGAACAACTCAGCGATCGCCTGATCAAGACGCTGCCCTAGTTGATTCTCATTAACTGTACTGTTTAACTCTAAGTGCTGTGCCATAACGAACTTTTTGATTCTCAATGAGACTAATACCATATTGCGCGATTTTCAGCCCTAGGGCTTGGTCACGTTTACTTGTTGGTATTATATCTGGCCGATGGGTAGAATAACCTCTATCGCGCCATTGTAGCTTTTTGCGGCTGACTCCGTAATGGCAAAGGTTGAAAAATATTCTTTCAAGGAAGCACACGTAGTAATGAAACGCCTTACTCTATCTTCACTACTTGCCATTTCCGTGCTGGCTGGATGTTCAAGCACAGATGAAGTTGTCCCAGATGTTCCGCCTGCAGACCTCTATCAAGAAGCGCAGGTTTCTCTGAACCAAGGCAGCTGGACAAACGCTATTCAGAAACTGGAAGCATTAGATTCTCGCTATCCATTTGGTGCTTACTCAGAACAAGTGCAACTTGATCTCATCTATGCATACTACAAAAATGATGATCTAGCCTTGGGCGAAGCCACCATTGACCGCTTCATGCGAATGAACCCTGGTCACCAAGAAATGGATTGGGTTTTGTATATGCGTGGTTTGACGAACATGGCGCAAGACAGAAGCTTTATTCATGATGTCATGAGCATAAACAGAAGTGACCGTGACCCTGAGCCTGTTCGTCGCGCTTTTGTTGATTTTCGCCGCTTATTAGATCGCTACCCGAACAGTGAATACGCCGCCGATGCGAAAAAGCGACTTATTTCACTCAAAAATCGTTTAGCCGATTATGAGTTAGCTACCGCCGACTTCTATGTCCGTCGCGAAGCATGGATTGCCGTCATCAACCGATGCCAGCAGATCCAACGTGATTATCCTGACACGGAAGCAGCAAAGAAATCACTGCCATTGATGCTGAAAGCCTATGAAGAACTTAATCTTGATGAGCCAGCCAAGCGCACACGTGAACTGATGCAATTGAATAACGTTAACGTCTAAATCGCGAAATCCAAGACAAATTCAAAACGAAAAAAGCAGCCAATGGCTGCTTTTTTAATTGATTCGATATTAGGACTTTGTGTTACATCGACACGAATGGCGTTAAAACGAGCAATCTCGCATGGCTAATAATTCGCCACAAGGTTATTTGGCACGAATAAAAGCCCTAACATTGGATGTTTGTTAGCGACCTAATCTCTTCATCTTGCATCATGTGCAATCCGTTCTTCAAGTACTTTCTGGTACTTTTCAATCAGAGTTAAACACATGATCACAATTCATTTGATGCGCCAACTTTCGCTCAATAAGAGTGATTTAGATCACATTAATTCTTTCTGAGAAACGTAATCTGAAAGTGAGCCCAGCAAAGGGCAAGCAAAAGAGGAAAGACCTATGAGAGTAGAAGTTACTGGTAAAAACATCGACGTTACTGCAGCTATCCGTGAACGAATCACGTCTCGTTTTGAAAAGCTGGAAAAATGGCAAGTCTCTCTCATTAATCCTCATGCTGTGATCAGTGAAGAACCAGGAAACAAATTCAAAGTAGAAGCTGGTGTGTCCGTACCAGGAACCAAATTGGTTGCTTCCGCAGAGCATGATGATATGTATGCCGCCATCAATGAAGTTGGCCAGAAACTCGAGAAACAACTCAACAAGCAAGCTCACAAAGGTGAAGCACGTCGAGCAAGTCATATCGACGTACCAGAAGACGAAGAGTCAGAAGTTGTTTAAAACGTATTGAGGATTAAAAAGAATCAGCCCCGCTCATGCGGGGCTGATTCGTCTTGACATGGCACCGTCCGCCCAATAAGGTTGAACAATATTACGCCAACTCAAATCTTTATCGATGACTCTGACAACATTGCTTTTCTCTCGCTTTTTTACCCTCACCTTATAGGTTGAGGCTTAGGGCGAATCTCGATAACGACAGAATCCTAAAGCCTCCCTCAACCCAGGGAGGCTTTTTTATAGCAGTCAGGGTCAGACAAAGACACAGCAGGAACAGGGAATGAACAAACCAAATATGTCACTGGATGAAATCCGAGAAAATGTCAGCCGAATTGATCAGCAGTTGCTGACACTTCTTGCTGACCGCCGTAAGCTCAGTCTGGAAGTGGCCAAAAGCAAAATTCAGACCCAAAAGCCTGTGCGCGACATAGAGCGAGAACAAGTTCTGCTGGAGAAATTGGTTGCTGACGGAAGCGCTCACGATCTTGATCCACAATATGTCACAAAAATATTTCACGACATCATTGAAGATTCGGTGCTTTATCAACAAGCATTCTTACAGCGTTTAGCAAACCCAGACAACGAACAGCCTTTGGCAAGAGTGTCCTTTCTTGGCGGAAAAGGCTCTTACTCCAATCTTGCCGCGCGCAACTTTTTCGCTCGCAAGCACACCAAGCTTGCCGAGATTCAATGCCCGAATTTTAAAGAAGTCATCGAGGTTGTCGAAAACGGCAACGCCGATTACGGTGTGCTTCCCATCGAAAACACCAGTTCAGGCTCAATCAATGATGTCTACGACCAGTTACAGCACACACGCCTATCTATCGTGGGCGAAATCACTCAACCTATTGAGCACTGCTTATTAACGTCAGTGGATACCGATGTAGATAAAATTGAAGTGCTCTACTCACACCCTCAACCGCATCAACAATGCAGCGAGTTTCTCCGCTCACTCGGAGACATCAAGCAGGAGTATTGCTCCAGCACTGCCGAAGCAATGAAACTCGTCGCGGAAATGAACAGCCCAACAGTGGCTGCAATAGGTAATGCCAACAGCGGTGAATTCTATGGCCTTAAACCTTTAAAATTTGGTATTGCTAACCAGCAAGAAAACCACACGCGCTTTATTGTCGTAGCACGTAAACCTATCGATGTAACAGCGCTGATCCCAGCGAAAACGACATTTATTATGTCAACAGGACAAACTGCGGGCTCATTGGTAGAGTGTTTACTCGTTCTGAAAAACAACGGCATCAACATGACGAAACTAGAATCTCGCCCTGTGCTAGGTAACCCTTGGGAAGAGATGTTCTATGTCGATGTCGAAGGTAATCTGCGTACCGACGTAATGAAAGAAACACTAGAGGAATTAACCAAGCTAACTCGCTATATCAAAGTACTTGGTTCTTACCCTATCGAAAACGTCGCCCCATGCGAGATTGATGTGTAATACACGTCTGAGCCAAAGCAACGCGATCAAAAAAGGAGCCGATGGGCTCCTTTTTCTATTTTTGGACTAAACACATTGTACTTCTAGGTATGGATACCCAAATCACACTCAACGATGTGCAGTATCGTTAGCCTGTCGCAAGAGTGTTTGGCTCTCTTTCAAAAAGCGCGGTGCAAACTCACCAAACCAACCATCAACTTGATTGAAGGCCGTGATAAAACCTTCTTTGTCTTGCTTATCAAGTAATTCAATCGCTTCGCCAAAGCGAGCATGGAAACGTTTTATCATGTCAATATTCTGTGTAGAAGACATAATAATATCTGCGTATAGCTGTGCGTCTTGTGCAAACAGTCGGCCGACCATTGCCAACTCTAGGCGATAAATCGGCGAACTGAGTGCCGTTAGCTGAGACAAGTTCGGGTTTTCTTCTGCCAAATGCAGACCGTAAACAAACGAAGTAAAGTGACGCAGTGCTTGAATCAATGTCATGCCTTGGTCATGTTCAATCGCACTGATGCGATGCAAGCTTGCACCCCAAATTCTGAATTGCTCAAGAAGCCATTGGTAGGATTCTGGGTTACGCCCATCACAATACACGATCACCTGCTTAGCAAGGCTCGCAATATCAGGCCCAAACATTGGGTGCAAACCAACAACAGGGCCTTTGTGTGACTCCAACATCGCCTGCAAGGGCTCACTCTTGATAGAGGTAAGGTCTGCAAGAATACAATCGTCTGGTAAGTTGCTTAGCTGGCGAATAACAGAATCAGTGCGGTGAATAGGAACGGTGACAACCACCATCCCTGCATCTGAAAGTATCGCATTTGCGTTATCCCAATCTTGGCTACCAAGAATTTTCACCTCGTAGCCAGAAAGACGGAATAGCTTTGCGAACAATTTACCGAGTTGCCCTTTACCACCCACGATAACGATAGGACGCAGCTCTGGGTTCAAACACTTAAAACCCGAGTCATTTTCGCTCGCGTAAGATTCACGCATCGTGCGGCGAAGGATATCTTCAATCAAGTCAGGTGGAATACCCTTCGATTCAGCTTCTTGGCGACGAGAGGCCAACATCGCTGCCTCACGGTCAGGGGCATAAATGGGTAAGCCATGACGACTTTTCACTTCACCAACTTCTGATACCAACGCAAGACGTCGCGCTAGCAGTTCCACCATTTGTTTATCGACTTCATCAATCTGATCCCGAAGCAGGGACAACTCTGCAACCATGAGGCTTAATTTCCTTTTAAACGCTGTTCCAAGAATGGCGTCAATTCACTATGAGCACGACACAACAAGCTTTCTGTCGATTGCCAGTCAATACATGCATCAGTAATTGAAACGCCATAAGCCATCTCTTCTCGGGGCATGTCCGCCGACTGATTTCCTTCGTGGATGTTGCTTTCAATCATCAAACCAATGATAGATTTATTGCCTTCACGGATTTGGTGAAACACATCTTCAGCAACAAGTGGCTGACGACGGAAATCTTTTCGAGAGTTAGCATGGCTGCAGTCTACCATTAGAGACGCTTCAAGCCCTGACTGTTTCATCTCATTTTCGCATTCGGTCACAGAGACTGAGTCGTAGTTAGTTTGCTTGCCGCCACGAAGAATGACATGACCATCCGGATTCCCCCCCGTTGTTAGCAATGCAACCTGCCCTTCTTTGTTGATACCCATAAAGCGGTGGCCTGATGCCGCAGCATTCATCGCATTGATGGCTGTAGAAAGGCTACCGTCTGTGCCATTTTTGAAGCCAATTGGCATGGACAGGCCGCTAGCCATTTCACGGTGCGTTTGTGACTCTGTGGTGCGTGCACCGATAGCAGCCCAGCTAAATAGGTCACCAAGGTATTGTGGACTAATTGGATCAAGTGCTTCTGTTGCCAAAGGCAATCCCATGTCTGACAAGGTGATCAGTAATTCACGTGCCTTGTGCAGGCCAGCTTCTACATCAAATGAACCATCCAGATGCGGGTCGTTAATCAGACCTTTCCAACCCACTGTAGTACGAGGCTTTTCAAAGTAAACGCGCATGACGATGTAGAGTTGATCACTGAGCTGCTCAGAGAGCACTTTTAGCTGTTTGGCATATTCAATTGCGGCGTCCGTGTCATGAATCGAGCACGGCCCACACACCACAAGAAGACGGTGATCTTTCTTATGGATGATGTTGGCAATGTCTTGACGCGATTTGGAGATAAATGCCAACGTCTCTTCTTTAACTGGCAGCTTCTTACGCAGCTGCTCAGGGGTGATCAGTACGGTTTCATCCTGAATATGTACATTCGTTAGCAGATCTCGTTCCATAAAGCTGTCTTACCTCATTCTTTTCAAACTTATTCATTTTTCCGGCGTAGTTTTCGCCGCATATGCACACACCTTATCAATATCACTACAGAATGCAATAGTCCGTAAATAAAAAAGCACACCGTAAATATAAATTTACAAATGGTGAATTTGTGGCTTACTTTACTGGTTTAGTGGGCTTTAAATGGAAAGGCTTCAATTAAATTAGTGGAAAGTAAAATGAACAAAGGCCACAAAGTGGCCTAAAGGTTAGCGAATCCGTATATAAACGCTAGAAAGTTTGATCGGCTGATTGGAAGTCTTCAAAACCTCGCTGCCATTGCAGTTGAAAGCGCACACCATCTTCTTTGCTCGCGCACACACCCAGATATTGCATCCCAGAAAGACCGATATCATAAGCGTTGTCTACGTTGCAATAGCGATCAACGCCATCATTGTATCCCGCTTCATAGTCACCAACATCCACATTGTCGACACCAGCTTTATTCGCCAACTCCTTCAAATTCGCCATAGACTTTGATGGCACGCCGCGCTCGCCATCACGTACACCAATCTTCTGCCACTCTCCTTTTTGGGCCAAAGAGTCTGCACTTTCAATATGCACGCAACCGACCAAGGCAACCGCCAACAATGCCATTAGGGATTTTTTAAACATCCTGTTCCTTAATTTGTTTTTATCATCATAGGAAAGCACTACTATAAACGAATCCCTTCCCATTGACTGTGGTTTCGTGGTGCAACACCGTGAAAGTCACTCTCTATCGTTTAATTTCATGCCTTTGAGCTTAATAGACAGCGCAACAAACAAAACGCCAAAAACAAACGCATACGTGGCGATAACCCAAACCAGAGCATTTGCTCCTGCCATGGGGTTACTCATCAAAAAGCCGCCAAACAAAATAGAAATTAAGCCACCAAAGATCAGCAACCATTCACCTACTATCTCCTTACGAAGCCTAATCGCCGTGACTATTTCCAGAATTCCCTTCGCTATCGCCCAAATAGCGATGTAAAAGAGCAATGCAACTGCCGTTAGATCAGGCACCGCAAACGTCATGACACCCGCGGCAATACCAACAACACCCCAGAGCAGCAATACAATCCAGTTATCATGATCTTTACGCTCAACCAATGCGGTCCAAACTTGCAGACTGCCATCCACAAACGCATAAATACCAAATACCAGCACCAGAGTTTCAATAGACTCCTCTGCTGGTAACGTCCACAACATGAAACCAAAAATAATAGAGGCAATACCACGAAGTAGTAATACCCACCAATTGCGCGACAATACTCCAACCATTTGCTTCGCGAGTGCTTGTGTTGAGCCCATCAACATTCTCCTTAATCAATTCGAGTGATATACCCACATAGCGCTAACATGCAGGTGTCGTCTAAGCAGGAAACCAAGCAAACAACTCAATAGCGTCGGTAAGATGCAGACTTACCCCAAGATTGAAGACGGATTTACGATGGTGTGATGTTTTATCTTTGAAACCCATTGAATATTGCAGCGAAACATAAACGTGCGAGTAGCGGAAAGTGTAGAGCAAATGATAAGGATAATTATGCAGACGCAAGGCGCGCCTGCAAGCAAGTAGTCTATCAGCCAATCAAGAAACGTTTGATATCATTCCATGAGTGAGCCGTATAAGTGGGTGTCACACCTTCAGGCGCGGGGTGGTCGTCGCGATTCAACCAACATGTATCAATACCCGCACGGATACCACCAAGAACATCTGAGTCTGGGTTATCACCCACCATTAATATGCGAGACTTTTCAGGATGACCCATTTGGTCAAACGCATGCTCAAAAATGGCAACGTCAGGTTTAGCCACACCCACTTCTTCTGAAATCACCACAAGATCGAAGTATTCACTCAACTTTGTTTTTTCTAAACGCACTTGCTGAAGTTGTGTAAAACCATTGGTGATAATACCAAGCTTCGCTTTGCTCGCGAGCAAAGGAACGATTTCTGGGACGCCATCTAGTGGCTCACACACATCTGCCATGGCATTCAGAAAACGACGGTTAAGCTCTGCAGGCGTCATCTCTAGTCTTTCCGACCATACAATAAAACGATCTTCTTGTAGCTGTTTGGCAGTGATCTCACCATTTTGGTATTTCACCCAAAGTGGCTTATTCACTGTTTGATATTCAGCAAAATCTTGCTGTGAGAAATCAACGCCAAGCGTTGAGAATAAGGCTTTTAGTCCAGCGAAAGCATCAAATGAAAACAGGGTTTCATCAGCATCAAACAAAATCCAATCGTATTGCACGCGTAATCCTCCATTGCGATGGAGCATTATACCCCAACATCAAGATGCAGGATTCATCATCGTTCATTGAGTTCAATGTACGGGAAAATCACGGGAAACGTTGAACAGCGTTAGTTGGCAGAGCAGAAAAAAGAAAAGCCCGCCAAATGGCGGGCTTTTCGCTATCCCTTTAAAGGGATCATAAACGCCGGAGCGATTATTTCTTAGCCAGACGCTCTTTGATACGAGCTGCCTTACCAGAACGCTCACGCAGGTAGTACAGTTTGGCACGACGTACTGCACCGCGACGTTTAACAGTAATGCTGTCAACAACTGGTGAGTGAGTTTGGAATACACGCTCAACGCCTTCGCCGTTAGAAATCTTACGAACGGTGAAAGCAGAATGCAGACCACGGTTACGCTTAGCGATTACAACACCTTCATAGGCCTGTAGACGCTCACGAGTACCTTCTTTTACTTTAACCTGTACAACAACAGTGTCACCAACGTTGAAGGCAGGGATGTCTTGCTTAAGTTGCTCTTCTTCGAGCGCTTTGATGATGTTACTCATTTTCTATACCCTAGAATAAACTGATACTAAGTATGTTTAGGAACTTAAACTGTGTTCTTTAATGAACGCAGCAAGTAGTAATTCCTGTTCGTCAGTCAGAGCTAGGTTTTCCAGGAGCTCTGGTCTTCTGAGCCAGGTTCGGCCTAGCGATTGTTTCAATCGCCAGCGGCGAATGTCCTCGTGGTTACCGGATTTCAGTACCGCAGGTACGTCTAATCCATCTAACACTTCAGGACGCGTATAGTGAGGGCAATCAAGCAAGCCATTTGCGAAAGAGTCTTCTTCCGCTGACGCAAAGTCTCCCAGCACACCCGGAACAAACCGAGCGACTGCGTCAACCAACGTCATGGCTGGCAGTTCACCACCACTGAGCACAAAATCACCGACAGACCATTCTTCATCGACTTCGGTTTGTATAATGCGCTCATCTACCCCTTCGTAGCGTCCACAGATAAGAATCAAGTTCTCGTTCTGCGCCAGCTCCTCAACACCCGCTTGGTCAAGCTTTCGGCCTTGAGGTGACAGGTAAATTACTTTCGCCTTGCCTTTGGCAGTATGTTTGGCAGCGTCAATGGCATCGCGCAAAGGCTGTACCATCATCAACATGCCTGGGCCACCACCGTAAGGTCGATCATCAACCGTTCGGTGTTTATCGTGAGTAAAATCGCGGGGATTCCACGTTTCTACTTCGAGTAGGCCTTTCTTTACCGCCTGGCCAGTTACCCCAAAATCGGTAACAGCACGGAACATTTCAGGAAAAAGGCTGATAATACCAACCCACATTTTTCCGCTCCTATTGCTTAATTGTTACCCGGGGATTTTAAAATCCAGGATCCCAGTCAACTTCGATCCGTTGAGCAGAGCGATCAATCGACTTGATGACTTGCCCATCGAGGAACGGCACTAGGCGTTCCTTCTGTCCAAAAGCATCTTTCAAGTTTGCAGCTACGACTAACACATCGTTAGAGCCTGTCTCAAGGATGTCCGTGACCTTACCTAGGTTGTAACCTTTGGTAGTGAACACTTCCATACCGTAGAGCTCGCGCCAGTAGAATTCTTCATCTGACAGCGCAGGCAATGCCTCTGGGTTAACCGCAATCTCAGCATTCGTCATGACCTGGGCGTCTTCACGCTGATCCAGACCTTTCAGTTTGCCTACAAAACCTTGACCATGGCGTTTCCAGTCTTCAAGACCGAATTCCTGCCACTCGCCACGCACCTTAATAAACCAAGGTGTGTAGTCGAAAATACTTTCAGCATTTTCAGTGTAAGAAAAAACTTTGAGCCAGCCACGGATGCCATAAGAAGCACCTAGCTTGCCTACTACAACCTTTTCTTGCTCACTCATTTCTTCTTTTAACCCTGACACTGATAAATTACGCAGCTTTCGCAGCGTCTTTGATCAGTCGTGCTACGCGGTCAGAAACAGCTGCACCTTCGCCAACCCAATGGTTAACACGGTCCAGGTCTAGACGCAGCTTCTCTTCTTGACCTTGAGCGATCGGGTTGAAGAAACCTACTTTCTCGATGAAGCGACCGTCGCGAGCTTGGCGGCTGTCGGCAACAACGATTTGATAGAATGGACGCTTTTTAGCGCCGTGACGTGCCAAACGAATGGTTACCATATCGTCCTCTTTGCATTACTGAATTAAATTGGCCCCGCTTAAATAACGGGGCCTCGTGCCAAAATAAAGCTCCGGAATTTTACGCTTTCTGTGATCGAATGCAACTGCTTTAGCTAAAAAAGCATCAGTGCAAATAAACAATCAAAGACTTAGCAAATCCGGTTGCTTTACTTAATTTTAGGTCCGATACCCTTGGGTAACGTCCTAGAATAGGTTTAGTGATTGATTAACGCGGAAACATTCCTCCGCCGCCGCCCATACCACCCATCATGCCTTTCATATTACGCATCATGTTTTTCATGCCACCCTTTTGCATTTTTTTCATCATTTTCTGCATTTGGGTGAATTGCTTCAATAGACGGTTAACGTCTTGGACCTGAGTGCCAGAGCCTGCAGCAATACGTTTTTTACGTGAACCTTTGATCAAATCAGGGCGCGCACGCTCTTTAACTGTCATGGAATTGATAATGGCTTCCATTTGGACAAACATTTTGTCGTCCACTTGGTTTTTAACGTCATCAGGCAGGTTAGACATGCCCGGAAGCTTGTCCATCATTCCCATCATGCCGCCCATGTTTTTCATCTGCTGCAACTGGTCGCGGAAATCTTGCAGATCAAAGCCTTTCTTCTCTTTGAACTTTTTAGCAAGCTGTTCAGCTTTATCAGTATCCACATTGCGTTGCAGGTCCTCGATAAGTGACAACACGTCACCCATACCAAGAATACGGCTAGCAATACGGTCAGGATGGAAAGGTTCTAGTGCGTCAGTTTTTTCACCGACACCCAAGAACTTAATCGGTTTACCGGTAATGTGACGAACAGACAACGCCGCACCACCTCGTGCATCACCGTCGACTTTCGTCAGGATCACACCGGTCAGTGGCAACGCATCGTTGAAGGCTTTCGCCGTGTTCGCTGCATCTTGACCTGTCATGGCATCAACCACAAACAGTGTCTCAACGGGGTTAATTGCAGCGTGGACGTCTTTAATCTCGTCCATCATCTCTTCGTCAACGTGCAGGCGACCTGCAGTATCGACGACAACCACATCGTAGAACTTCAGTTTACCATGCGCCAATGCAGCTTTCGCAATGTCGATTGGGCTTTGATCTGTCGAAGACGGGAAGAAATCAATGCCTACTTCAGAGGCAAGCGTTTCCAACTGCTTGATCGCCGCAGGGCGATATACGTCAGCAGACACCACCAAGACTTTCTTCTTGTGGCGTTCTTTTAGCATTTTACCAAGTTTGCCGACGCTGGTCGTTTTACCCGCACCCTGCAAGCCCGCCATCAGCACAACCGCAGGAGGCTGAGATGCCAAATCTAACTCAGCATTAGATTCACCCATCACAGCTTCAAGTTCGGATTGAACAATCTTGATGAATTCCTGCCCCGGCGTCAGGCTTTTGGATACTTCAAGACCAACCGCGCTTTCTTTCACTTTTTTGACGAAATCACGCACAACAGGAAGCGCTACGTCGGCTTCCAAGAGCGCCATACGTACTTCGCGCAGCGTTTCTTTAATATTGTCTTCAGTCAGTCGACCACGACCACTAATATTCTTCAGCGTTCGGGATAGACGATCCGTTAAGTTCTCAAACATGTCCTACTCGCTCTCTACGCGACGGCACCACAGGGCTGATAGTTATCAGGTGGCGATCAACACAAAATTGCTGGGATTATAACTCATTATAAGCTTGGCTTACATGATGGCATTGACGATAGTTTTAAAGGGAGTGCTTATACTTTTTACACAGTTTGCAATCTGATAGACACACTGTGCTTAAAAGATCGTCAGCCTTGCATGGCGACTCGAAGCCGTGCAGGGTATACTGAAACCTTTCTTTTTTGACGCGATGTTGTTGAAAGACACATGGATATTTATATAGCACTCCTCGCTGCGCTGCTTTACTTCGCAGCACTAATGCAGATCATACCCGGGCTTTCTGGGCCTCAGCAGATCCCTGCGAAACGGGTTTTTCTTAGCGCGTGCAGTGCGCTGGCTCTCCATGCCTATTTGCTATCAGATCTCATTATTATGGATGGGGGCCAAAACCTCAGCATCTTAAATGTCGCGTCTTTGATCAGCTTTATTATCTCAGCCATCACCACTGGACTCTTGTTCAAAATGCGTGTTTGGGTATTACTGCCGGTCGTTTACAGCTTCTCTGCGATAAATCTTATGACTGCGACCTTATTGCCAGGCGCTGTGATATCGCACCTCGAGGCGAATCCTCAAGTCCTACTACACATCTCTCTGGCGCTTTTCTCTTATTCAACACTGATGATAGCCACGTTATATGCCATACAGTTAGCATGGCTTGACCATCAATTGAAGAATAAGAAAAAACTGATCATGAACCCTAATCTTCCACCTCTCATGGCGGTCGAGCGGCAATTGTTCAATATCATTTTAATTGGTGAAATTTTGCTGACGTTAACCTTAATTACAGGGTTTGCGTTCGTACAAGACATGATTGCACAAGGAAAGGCACATAAAGCCATATTGTCAGCCTTAGCATGGTGTGTATATGGTGCGCTGTTGTGGGGACATTATCGTTCAGGCTGGCGCGGAAGACGCGTTATTTGGATAAGCGTCGTTGGCGCATTCTTGTTAACGTTGGCCTATTTTGGCAGCCGTTTTGTCAGAGAAGTCATTATCGCTTCGTGACTGCACGGTTGAAATTAGCCATTGCGTTTGACAGCGACTCCTATTCTTGTCCTTAATTAGGATTGGCTCAAAAAAGAAGGAACTTGCAATTTGGACGACATATCGACGGGAACATTAGCTTCCCTATTGGTATTGCTCATCGTCGTTTCAGCTTATTTCTCCGGTTCGGAAACCGGAATGATGGCGTTAAACCGTTACCGACTTCGACACCTTTCCAATCAAGGGCATAAGGGCGCCAAGCGTGTAGAAGAGCTTCTATCACGTCCAGACCGACTGATCGGGCTCATCCTTATCGGCAATAATTTGGTCAATATATTGGCCTCTGCAATCGCGACGATACTTGGCATGCGCTTGTATGGCGATCTCGGTGTCGCCATTGCAACGGGTGGTTTGACCCTTGTTATTCTTGTCTTCGCGGAGGTCACGCCAAAAACCCTCGCGGCGCTATACCCTGAACGTGTTTCCTACACCAGCAGCATCTTATTAAGGTTGTTGATGAAAGTGCTGTATCCGCTGGTATGGCTGATTAATGGCATCACCAATGGATTCCTTCGTTTACTGGGCTTAACCACCAGCCACGACGGTAAAGACCATTTAAGCTCTGAAGAGTTGCGCACTGTCGTTAACGAAGCCGGTGGATTGATCCCACGTCGTCACCAAAACATGCTCATTTCTATCCTTGAACTAGAGGAGATCACGGTCAATGACATCATGGTGCCACGCAATGAAATAACCGGCATCAATGTTAATGACGACTGGAAAGCCATCATGCGTCAGCTGACTCATGCGCCACATGGCCGCATGGTGCTCTATCGCGACAATATTGATGAGGTCGTTGGTATGTTGCGCGTGCGTGAAGCTTATCGAATGATGGTGGAAAATGAGTTCAATAAAGAGAACTTGCTGCGTGCCGCTGATGAAGTGTATTACATTCCTGAAAGCACTCCACTCAACGTTCAAATGCTCAAATTCCAGCGCAACAAACAACGTATAGGGATGATTGTCGACGAGTATGGCGACATTATCGGACTTGTCACACTGGAAGATATCCTCGAAGAAATCATTGGTGAGTTCACCACCTCATTGTCGCCAAGCCTTGCTGAAGAAATCACAGCACTGCCCGATGGTAGCTACATGATTGATGGAACAGCTAATATCCGTGATTTGAACAAGAGTTTGAGTTGGGAGTTACCGACCGATGGGCCGCGCACACTGAACGGCTTGATACTCGAGCATCTAGAAGATATCCCAACGAGCCAAATCAGTATCGAGGTCGAAGGTCACCACATGGAAATCGTCGAGGTTGGCGAGAACATGATCAAACAAGTCAAAATACTTCCCGTTCCGAAGAACGCCGCGACTTAGCTTAACGCCAATGCCTTTGAGTATGAAAGCCAGCAAATTGCTGGCTTTTTTATGCTCGTCATCTTGTCATCTTGTCATCACGAAGGCTGTTTTAGAAACTGAAAAGCGCTCATTACTGAGCGCTTCTTTGTTACTAGATTCGGTTATCGAATACGGCTACCCGAACCACTATCAAACAACACCAGCTTTTCAGGATTAAAACGAAAGTGCGCCATGTCGCCCGCCTTCAAACTGATGTTTGCTGGCATGCGCGCCACCACTTCTGTTCCGCCAAGAGAAGTAATCACGTATGTGTCTGCACCCGTTGGTTCGGTGACATCCACCTTGCAATGCAAGGTCGAAGGCGTGCTGCCTTCGCTCTCAGTAATGTCTTCAGGCCTAACGCCCATTTGCACCGTTTTCCCCACATATGCGCTTAGCTCTCCAAACCCACAACTAATGGTGACGGATTGTGGCTCTCCATCAAAACCTGCCAATTGCAGTTGGGTTTCTGATGTATCAGCGCGTTCAACCAACACTTCCACCAAGTTCATGGAAGGACTTCCCATAAAAGTCGCGACAAAGGTATTAGCCGGATCGTCATACACCTCGGCTGGAGAACCCAGTTGTTGCAGTTCGCCATCTTTCATCACCGCTATTTTTGTCGCCAGTGTCATGGCTTCAATTTGGTCATGGGTGACATAGACAATGGTTGCGTTTAAACGCTGATGAAGGCGTTTGATCTCCGTGCGCATATCAACCCGAAGTTTGGCGTCCAAATTCGACAACGGTTCATCAAACAAGAAGATTTTTGGGTCGCGCACAAGCGCGCGTCCCATTGCCACCCGCTGACGTTGACCGCCAGAAAGCTGCCCAGGTTTACGCTTCAGCAAATGCTCGATTTGAAGCATCGCTGACACCTCACCGATTTTCTTTTCCCTTTCCGGCTTTGGCACATGGCGCATTTCAAGGCCAAAAGAGATGTTCTGCCCCACCGTCATGTTTGGGTAAAGCGCATAAGACTGGAACACCATGGCGATATCACGTTCTGCGGGGTGCAGTTCGTTAATAACACTATCACCAATGCTGACCTCACCATCGCTGATGCTGTCTAACCCAGCAATCATATTCAGCAAGGTCGATTTACCACACCCTGATGGCCCCACCAACACCAGAAAATCACCGTCTTCAATGCCGATGTTTATGCCCTTCAATACTTCAACGTGACCGAAGCGTTTTTTTACGTTACTAAGCGTTAGAGATGCCATTACCTTATCCTTTTACTGATCCCGCCATCAGGCCACGAACGAAATAACGTCCCGCTAAGATGTACACCAACAAGGTGGGGAGCGCGGCAATCATGGCGCCTGCCATGTGCACGTTGTATTCCTTTACACCAGTAGATGAGTTCACCAAGTTATTCAGTGCCACAGTGATTGGCGCGGTATCTCCCGACGCAAATGACGCACCAAATAAGAAATCATTCCAAATATTGGTGAACTGCCAAATGATGGTCACCACAATGATCGGCCCAGAACTTGGCAATAAAATGCGGAAAAACATACGGAAGAACCCTGCACCATCAATCATGGCAGCGCGAATTAATTCACTCGGGAAGGCTTCGTAGTAATTGCGGAAGAACAAGGTGGTAAACCCTAAGCCATAAATCGCATGCACCAACACCAACCCTGCCGTGGTATTTGCTAACCCCAGCGTACCGAGCACCTGACTCATCGGCACCAGTACCACTTGGAACGGAATAAAACAGCCAAACAGCATCAAACCAAACACCCAGCGGTGTCCTCGAAACCGCCATTTCGTCAGCACATAACCGTTTAGCGCCCCAAGGGTGGTTGATAACAACACGCCCGGCACAGTGATCATGATGGAGTTTGTAAAATACCCGCTGATGCCTTCACACGTCAGGCCAATACAGGCCGTTCCCCATGCGGAAATCCAAGGCTCGACCGTCCAGACTTGAGGCAAGGCCAGCATGTTCCCTTGGCGAATCTCATCGAGTTCTTTAAATGACGTCACCAACATGACGAACAACGGTAGCAAGTACATGCAGGCAAACACGATCAACGTGGTGTAAATCAGGATTCGCCAGAAGCGTGCCCCTTGAAAGGGAGAAGAGGTTTCACTGCTACTCATGCTTCTTCTCCTTCAACTCGCTATACAGATACGGAATGATGATGGCTGCAATGGTCATCAACATGATGATCGCACTCGCCGAGCCCACCGCCATTTGGTTTCTCGAAAAGGTGTACGAATACATAAAGGTCGCGGGCATTGCTGTGGCATTCCCAGGGCCACCACCCGTCAACGCGATGACCAAGTCATAACTTTTGATGGCCATGTGCGCGAGCACGATAAAGGCACTAAGGAAGACAGGACGAAGCTGCGGAATAATGATGCGGCGATACATCTGAAACGATGACGCGCCATCAAGCTGGGCCGCTTTTAACATTTCACTGTCGATGCCACGCAAACCCGCAAGGAACATCGCCATGACAAAGCCCGACGTTTGCCAGACACCCGCAATCACAATGGTGTAAATCGCCATGTCGGGGTTGATCAACCAATCAAAGCTGAAACTCTCCCAGCCCAATTCATGCATGGTTTTCTCAAGCCCTAAACCGGGATTTAAAAACCACTTCCATGCTGTCCCTGTCACGATGAAGCTCAATGCCATTGGATACAGGAAGATGGGGCGTAAGCCGCCTTCAATGCGGATTTTCTGATCGAGCAATATCGCCAGAAGCAAACCAAGGGCACAGCATATGACGATATAAAGAATGCCGAAGATGGCGAGATTCTCGAGCGCCACTTGCCAATTCAGGCTGTTCCACAATTTTTCGTAAGGACGCACACCATCAAGGTTGTAGTTAGGCAGCATTCGAGAGCGGCTAAACGAGATGTACGTTGTCCATGCAATAAAACCATAAACAAAAAACAAGATCAGCACGAAAGATGGCGCAATGACGATTTTGGGTAACAGTTGCTGCCAAAAATGGCGAGAGCTGTATTTTCCTTTAGAAGACATAAATCGATCCTTGAGGTAACGCAGCACTGGCACAAAAAGCGCGGTTCTAGGATCTAGAACCGCCTTTTACCAGTGTCACTCTCACTATCCCTAGATTGCGTCTTGAACCGCAGAGACCAGTGCTTTCGTTGCTTGCTGCGAATCCATGCCGCCGTTGAAGTGATTGGTCACCACATCATAAACCGCATTTTTCACCGCCGCTGGCGCAGCATGACCATGTGCCATACTGCCCACCAAGGTGTCGTTTTTGTTTGCTTCAGCCAGATCTGCCATGCCTTTTTGGCCACACGCATCAAAGTCTGCATTTGAAACATCGGTACGCGCTGGTACAGAGCCTTTCACCACGTTAAATGCAGATTGGAAAGCTGGCGCCATGATGGCTTTCGCCATTTCATCCTGCGCTTTCGACTCACCCACATCAAACATTACGAACTGATCCGAGTTAAACGTCACCATGCCTTGAGTGCCCGGCATACGGAAGCACAAGAAATCTTCATTGGGTTTCAGGCCTGCTTTGAGGAATTCCCCTTTCGCCCAGTCACCCATGATTTGCATGCCGGCTTTATTTTCAATCACCATCGCCGATGCCAAGTTCCAATCACGGCCTGGGAAGTTTTTGTCCACATAGCCGCGAAGCTGCGTCATACGGTCAAAAACTTTCAACATGGTGTCAGAGCTCAGCGCTTCTGGGTCTAAATCAACCATGGCTTTACGGTAGAAATCGATGCCGCCCGTGGTGAGCACAACACCATCAAAAATGGTCGCGTCTTGCCACGCTTGACCGCCGTGGGCCAGTGGGATGTAACCCGCCGCTTTCAACTTATCGAGGGCTGAGATCAGTTCGTCCCAGTTTTCAGGCTGCTTTGCACCGACTTCATCAAGGAGTTTCTTATTCGCCCAAATCCAGTTGGTAGAGTGAACGTTAACCGGAGCAGACACCCATTTGCCGTCATACTTGGCAAAGCGTTGAAGTGCCGTGGGTACAACTTCATTCCAACCTTCTGCTTCCGCGACGCTGTTAAGGTTTGCTACTACTTCTTCAGCAGCCCAGTCTTGAATATCAAAACCTAGCATTTGGACAGCCGTAGGCGGATTGCCCGACGTCACACGTGCGCGCAAAACAGTCATAGCGTTACCACCACCACCACCCGCCACAGGCATGTCTTGCCAGCCAACACCTTTGGTACCCAGATCGTCTTTCAAAACGTTCAGTGCTGCAGCTTCACCACCCGATGTCCACCAGTGTAGAACCTCAACGTCTTCTGCTTGCACCGCCGCTGCGGATAACAGCAAAGTACCTGCGAGTGGCAGGGTTTGAATCATGTTGCGTTTTCTCATGATAGTAGTCCCATTTGTGTCATTGACCTGCGTAACTGCAGACTTACATTGATACCCAAGCAGCCTGAAGATGCCGGACTCAGCGAGCTTTGCTGAAATTGAGCATTTTCAAGTTAATTGGATATATGCTGGGAAAACTAGGCCAGTCCTCTCGCCTTTTTCCCCACTGAACAACATGACGATCGCACCACCAGCTCCACGCCCACAAGGGCACTCTCCGGTACTGTTAAGTTCTCTCGCCACTGCTGTAATCTTTCACATGCCATTTGCCCAATATCTTCTGCGCTAACACGAACCGTGGTTAGCGCCGGTGACATCAATCGACTGTCTTCCAAATCATCGAACCCCACCACAGCAATATCTTTGCCTGGGGTCAGCCCTCGCTCGCTCAATGCCGTGTAAGCGCCATAGGCCACCACATCGGTAAAACAGACAATCGCAGTAATTTCTGGCGCCCGATCTAACACACGATTCAAGGCAATTTTCCCGCCCTGACGCTTGGTCGAACTCGGCTCAATGTCACTAGGCTTAACCACCAATCCCGCTTCATTCATTGCCTGCAAGAAGCCTTCTTTTCGCTCTTGGTAATCAGAGATAGACGCAATCCCACCAATAAATGCGATACGTTCATGCCCCAGCCCAATCAAGTAGCGGGTAGACAAATACATACCCAAACGATTGTCCGGCATGACCGTTGGTACAAGCGCACCTTCCACGTCGCGCATCAAGCACACGACGGGGTGCTGAGAGTTGGCCAACTCAGTCAGCCAATTCGCATCTGTATCGGGGGCGGGAGTAATGAAATATCCCGCGACATTGTGCTCTTTCAAAGAAGCCACCATGTCGGTTTGCCTCGTCACGCTCTCATTAATATTGACGACAATCGGCATAAAACCCAGACGTTCAAGCTGCCCCTCAAGGGCAATGATGACCTGCGCCAAATAGGGATTGGCTAAGTCATTGGCAACAATCGCCACTAAATTTGATTCTCTACTTCTCAACCCCGCTGCATCACGGTTATAGATATACCCCAACTCACGAATCGCTTGATTCACTTTTTCAATCGTCTCGGCTTTCACACCTGCATTCCCGCGCAGCACCAAAGACACCGTGGATTTAGAGACGCCTGCCACTTTCGCTACGTCAATCACTGTGGCTTTTCGTCCACTGGAACGTCGTGTTTTTTTGCTCTCAGCCACAGATACATTGCCTCCGAATCGTCCGGCATTCAGCGATGAAAAAAGTTATCTTTCAATTACAAGAACATGCGACGAGCAACATCAAACGTTCAAAAAATAAACTGGAACGTTCCAATAAAGGTAGTATATTTGTGTGGATATGTTGCAAAAACGTTAACGAAAACACCAAAAACAAGCGCTAAGTCACGCAGTGAAATGAGTGTGTGTTAAGCGTTCATGGATGTAAGACAGAAAAGGAGGGCGTATGGCTCTTTCTACTGAGGATCTCCCCCAGCAAGTCCGTGATTTCAAGCGCACAATGAAGGCGAAATGTCCTGATTACAAACGTCGATTCGAGGAAGTGTCACGCGCGATGGAAGCCGAAATCGCACGGATAAAAAAAGAAGAAGCTACAGGGTCAGCCATACCGCAGTTTGAATTTTCAAGTATTGCTGAACATGGCTTCAACGAAGAACAACGCCATCGCTTGCATCAAGCTGGGTGCGGTATTATCCGCAACACCCTTCCAGAACAAGAAGTCGCTGCGCACAATGATGCACTTTCTCGCTACATTATTGAAAATGGCTACTACGAGCACACTCCCACCGTGGAGGACAATTATTTCAGTCAGTTGAAATCCGATAAGCCACAGATCTTTGGTATCTACTGGTCTCCCGCACAAATATGGGCTCGCCAACATCACAACATGGCCGTTACGCGCCGTCAT
This sequence comes from Enterovibrio gelatinilyticus, assembly GCF_028683095.1. Classification (GTDB taxonomy): domain Bacteria; phylum Pseudomonadota; class Gammaproteobacteria; order Enterobacterales; family Vibrionaceae; genus Enterovibrio; species Enterovibrio gelatinilyticus. The sequence goes on from NZ_JAJUBC010000002.1 coordinate 24,745, forward strand.
TTAAATCGGTTATGGACTTGGCAAAACAATGGAAAGACCTTTTTCAATCCTGATCAGGAAGCCAGCTACGCCGATCGCGTAAGACGACGAGAGCCTGGTGATGCAACCTTGGGCCTATCTCCGCACGTTGATTCCGGTTCAATAGAGCGCTGGATAGAACCCCACTATAGAGAGGTTTACTACAATATTTTTCAGGGTGACTGGCAGCAATACAATGCTTTTGATGGCGCAAATCGTGTGGATGTCGAAGAGTTTCCTTCTCCTGCTGTGTGTAGTGTTTTTCGCACGTTCCAAGGCTGGGTTGCACTAACGCCGCAAGGCAAGGGAGATGGGACTTTGCAGGTAGTCCCATCGACGCTCGCCATCCCGTATATGTTGCTACGCGCCTTACAAGATGATGTCCCTGAAGATGAGTTATGTGGTGCTGCACCCGGCAGAGCGCTCACGGTATCAAAAGAATGGCACCCATTGTTGTTTGAAGGCTTAGTGTCCGTTTCACAAGTCCACGCTGGAGATACAATGTGGTGGCATCCTGACACTATTCATGCCGTCGAAGATAAGCACAATGGCACTGGCTACAGCAATGTATTGTTTATTGGTGCAGCGCCAGATTGCGAGAAAAACCGGCGGTTTCTAGACAAACAACGCCCCGCTTTCCTTAAGGGAGAAAGCTGCCCAGATTTCGCACCGGAGCACCACGAGCGCACCTATCAAGGACGTGCAACAGAATTGGACCTGACTGATTTAGGACGACGCCAAATGGGCTTCGACTGACCTTTTGGGGCTTAACGCGCTGTATCAAACGCAAAGGGCGAGAGTTGATTCAAGGTTCAAGGTTCAAGGTTCAAGGTTCAAGGTTCAAGGTTCAAGGTTCAAGCACCATAAATAAAGAAAGCGCCATGAAAGGCGCTTTCTTTATGCTCATAATCGCGGGCTAAAATGGCCACCAGCTGCGATTGGATTCCAATTCAGAACGGCAACTTTGTAATTGTCCGCCATAGGTTTTTGCTTGTCTTTCGACTTTACGAGCCACTTGCATCACCTTAGGTTTGGCTTTGTAGGAGCCACGCTTAAAGCCGCCGCGTCCTTCGTGATACGCCAAATATTGGTTATAAGCATCCCATTTAGAGATCCCTAGTTGGCGCTGCGTTTCACTGGTGTACCAACCAATGAATTGCATGGCATCACCAAAGTCCGTTCGCGATCCGCCATTGTCTGTTGCTTTTTGATAGTCAGACCACGCGGGATCTTGCGCTTGAGCATAACCATAGGCACTGCTGACACGCCCCCATGGGATCACCCAAAGCACATAATCTCTTGGTGGCAAGGCATCATGAATATATGAGCTTTCTTGCTTCACAAACGCCATGGCGATATGAATGGGCGTTCCCCAATCATCTTCCATTTCAACGGCATCGTCATACCAGCCATCGTATTGACGGAAGATACTGCAAATATTCTCAGGGCTTTTAGGCGGAGGATTGGCACAGCCCGTTAAAACTAATGAAGCGAGAAGTAAAATCCACTTAGGTGAAAAGTACATAATTGTCCTTTAGCGCTCGAACCATCTCAGTAAAATATTAAACATAGGGATAAAAAAATAGGCAGGAGAAAGCCTGCCTATTTCTGGGTAACAGCCGTCACTCTATAGCGATACACTATCACCAAAATATTCAGCCAGATACTGATCAAAGCTAATAGCGTCGCCTTGCTCCACATCTTGCTGTTTTTTCAAACTAACACGGCTCTCTTCAATAAACTGAGATTCAGACACAAGGTGATACTCTCCCTGTGAATACAATTCCGCATTTTGCTTCGCAATCGCAAGGCCAACTTTGCCAATACTTTGCTGTTCAATGACTTCTCGCAACAAACGTGCTGACAAGGTCTTTTCGGGTTCATCGAACCAAGAAACAAGCTCATGACACACTTTTTGGTAGTTATCACCACCGTAAGCTTTGTCCATCACCACAGCAAGTTCGCTCAAGTCAGCGAAGACACGACGCCCCCATTCCGCTTGGGTTAACTGCTCACCTTGGCAACCGATTTGCAACGTTAGCCCTGGCTTACGTCCTTCCAGAACAATTTTGTTCCAGTTATCGCGCCAGCACGGAAGCTCACAGTCTGTCATAGGTTCGGAGTCAGACAAGGCACACCAAGTGACAAACAAGTCCAAGAAGTAAACTTGCGTATCATCAATGCCTGTCGGACTGAACGGATTGACGTCCAGCGAACGAACTTCGATGTACTCAACACCGCCACGCTCAAGCGCTTCAGAGGGCTTTTCACCGCTCTTAGCAACACGTTTTGGACGAATTGGCGCATACAGTTCATTCTCAATTTGAAGCACATTGGCATTCAACTGGTTATAACCCGATGCATCCTTCACACCCATTTTTGCAAAATCTGCAGACGGTGTACGAATCGCGGCACGAACACCTTCAAGGTATTGGTCCAAACCATTGAATCCGATTTTTAGTCCACTTTGTGCGCTGTTGGTGTAACCCAAATCGCTTAATCGCAAAGACGTCGCATAAGGCAGGTAATTGGTACCTTTACCCAGCACGGTGAAATCAAGGTTGGTTTTGGTTTGGTCGATAAATGACCCACATAAGGCCGGCGATGCACCAAACAGGTACGGGATCATCCACCCAAAGCGGTAGTAATTTCGGATCAACCCAAAATAAGCATCTGACACGGATTCCTGACGGGCGTATGGCGCTTGATCGCCAAACATCGACTGCCAAAAACTGTCAGGGAATGAAAAGTTGAAATGCACACCAGATATGACCTGCATAACACTGCCATAGCGATGCTTCAGCCCTTGGCGATATAAGGTCTTCATTTGGCCGACGTTTGACGTGCCATATTGCGCCAAGGTGATGTCGTCTTCATTTTCGACATAACAAGGCATAGAGAGCGGCCATAACGATTCACCATCCATCGCGCGGTAGGTAAAGCGATGGATATCCTGCAACTGCGTCAGCATGTCAGGAACCGAGTAAGTCACTGGGGTAATAAACTCCAGCAGTTGCTCCGCAAAGTCGGTCGTGATCCATTGGTGCGTTAATGCTGAGCCTAACGCTATTGGATGGGCGGCAGATGACAATGTCCCTTCTGGCGTGATACGCAAAGCTTCGCGCTCCACACCTCGTCCAATGCCCTTAAGCGCGTCAGGTTGTTCAGACAGCGCTGCCAACCTTTGAGAAAAACTATTCAAGGCTGTACTCGTTTATATGTTGAAAGCAGTAAGATGGCTAAGGATAATCACTCTCCACGACAAAAGCCATCTCACTGTTTTAGTGTTAGCTTATCTGCCTAAAAATAACGTTCAATTCTCAATCACTAAACGCTTTACAGGCAATCCTAGTGTGGCCAATGGAGACGCTAGCTTGTCGGCATCACCAACAACGATCACCTGATAGTCGTCGGGATCAAACCACTTACTTGCTAACGCGTTTAACGTCTGTTTATCCACTCCATCAATGATCGCTTTCTGTGTCGTCTTATAATCTGACGGCAATTCATGGCGCATGATGTTAGCAATAAGACCGGCCTTATCACTTGGCGTTTCATAGCTCAGGGCATCTTTTTGGCCTACAGCAAGGCGCAAGAATACAAGTTCGTCGTCTGTCATGCCCTGTAATGACATTTCAGCCAGCTCATTTTGCATTTCCATCACTGTTTCCAACGTGCTATCAGCGCGTACTTGCGCTTGAAACACTATACGCCCTTTGTCCTGATCACCCACCACGTAGCCACTTGCTCCGTAAGTGTAGCCTTTGTCTTCACGAAGATTGAGGTTCAAACGCGAGTTAAAGTTACCCGCAAGGTTAAAGTTTGCCAGCTGAGTTTTGAACATCTCACCAGTAGCGTCATAAGGCATTGCATGACGAACCATTTGCACGACGCTTTGTGGAGCTCCAGGTTTATCGACCAACCAAACCTTCGGTTCACTCAGCGGCCTCAACGCCGCTTTGGCAGGTGCGGTGGCTTTCTCCCCCTTCCAATGGCTTAATCCATTGATTTTCGAAAGCAGTGTCTGCTTATCAAGATCGCCAACCGCAATGAGCCTTGTGGTATCCGGCGTGTAATGCTTCGCATAAAACGCTTTCACATCGTCTAACGTCAATTGTCCTAAGGTTTCAAACGTTCCCTCTGATGGAAGAGCGTGCCACGAATCTTGATATAGCACTTCGCGACGAGCCTGACTGGCCTGCCATTGCGGGGTTTGATGGCTAAACTGAATACTTTCCAGTGCTTGCTTTTTCAATCGATCAAAATCGCTTTGCTCAAAACGCGGATTGAACAGCATGTCGCCAGCAATCATCAACGTTTCTTTTAAGTTCTTTGTCAGTGATGACACGCTAACCGTGGTGCTTCGCCCTGAGGCATTAATACTGACACTCGACCCTAAACGATCCAGCTTGGCTGCAATGTCTTCACTGGTTTGATTGAGCGTCCCTTCCGTGATCAAATCTGCGGTGAGTGATGCCAAACCATTCTTCCCTTCTGGCTCCATCAAGGTTCCAGCAGGAATGATCAGGTGCATGGTCACGGTTGGCGTTTCATTGGTTTCCGCGCCCGTGATTGCAATCCCGTTGCCCAGTTCAGAATGGTAAAGCATTGGCACATTCACGGTTACAGCACCAGATGGCGCCGGTACGATGCTGCGATCAAATGTCTCTGGCGTTGTTTGCTGTGCAATCAAAGCAGCGAGATCTTTTTCATTGCTTGGTAAAGATTTTGCTTCTTCACGCTTTGCCGTAAAGTTTTGGGGCTCCGCTTCCAGTGAAAGCTTGCCGGCAGGAACGACAGAAACCGTGACTGAGGGCTGCTGCCATACAAACGTGGTTAATGCCTGCTCAACGTCTTGGGTGGTCACATCACTGAGTTCTGTTAGCCACTTGGACAATCTGTCAGGCTCGCCGTAGAAGGTTTCATTCGATGCCAACTGAGCGACCTTGCCATGAACACTTTGTAAGCCGAAAACCGCGCCCGCTTCTGCGCTGCCTTTGACTTGTTCAAGGTCGTCTTGCTTGATGCCACGCGCTTTCAGCGAATCCAGCACTTTCAATACGTCTTGACGAACTGTGGTGAGATCCTGCCCTTGATTACCCAATACATACAGTTGGAACGTACAGGCTAGCTCGGCACAGTCTTGGTATGCGCTGGCACTCAACACTTTACCCGGCTTAACAAGCTCTTGGTACAGCAAGCTATTGCGACCTTGCCCAAGTACCGAAGCCAACATATCTAACGCCACGGTCGACTCCGCATCGGGATATTGCGTCGGCCAACTCATGACTAACATCGGCTGCTGGATTTTGTCTTCCAGCGTCACAAAGCGATCCCCATCTAGGGTCACTGGCCACTTGTCTGCGGCAACAACATCCGCACCACGAGGAATATCACCAAAGTACTTATTCACCCATGCCAGTGTTTGCTCAACGTCAATGTCTCCACCAATGGTAAGCGTGGCGTTATTCGGCCCATACCAACGTAAAAAGAAGGCTTTGAGGTCATTCACATCAACGCGGTTTAAATCCTCTACATACCCAATCGTCGGCCAACTGTAAGGATGCGTTGGCGGGTAAAGTGCCGCAGCCAATGTTTCGTGAACCAAGCCGTATGGTCGGTTATCGAAATTCTGAGCGCGTTCATTTTTCACCGTATCACGTTGAATCTCAAACTTGCGCTGCGACACCGCTTCAAGCAAAAAGCCCATGCGATCAGATTCAAGCCAAAGCATTTTCTCTAGCTCGTTCGCTGGCACGGTTTCGTAATAGTTAGTTCGGTCGCGATTGGTAGTGCCATTCACACTACCACCAGACTCTGTCACATATTTAAAGTGCTGCTGGTCACCCACATGCTTGGAGCCTTGAAACATCATGTGCTCGAAGAAATGTGCAAATCCAGACTTTCCGGGCTCTTCACGGGCAGAACCCACATGATAAGTCACATCAACATGCACCAAAGGATCCGACGCGTCAGGATGCAATAGAACCGTCAGGCCATTATCGAGCTGATATTTTTGGTAAGGAATGGAAGGTTGTCCTTGGGTTTGGGTTTCGTTTTTTTCAATTAACGTCACGCCCATCGGAAGAACTGGTTCAGGTGATGTCGAATAGACACCGCACCCAGACAGCGCAAGTACGGCTGCCGTAAGGATAAAATAACGCACACACTATCCTTTCAAATAGAAATCAAACAAAAAACAGGCCCCGGGTTACCAGCGCCAATATTACATATCTAAGGGCTTTCCCCGTCGCAATTAACAGCCAACACCAGTGCTGCTTTAATCGCAACCAACCTGCCGCTAAGCAAAGAGGGTCACCGATCAATGGCAGCCAACTTAACAACAAAGTCCAATAACCGTAGCGTTGTAGCCAGCCAATGGCTTTTTGACCATGCTTTTGCTCAAGGGTTCGCGCGGGAATGAATCGACCAATAAAATAGTTTGTCATACCGCCTAAGGTATTTCCTAAGGTGGCAACGAGCACTAATACACCAAGGCTAAATTGGGATTCTTTAAGAAGAAAAATCAGGTTGGCTTCCGAACCACCTGGAAGCAAGGTCGCGCTGAGAAAACCGGTGGAAAAGAGCACCCACAGCGCGGAGTCGCCGCTAATCCAATCCAACATCTGTCACCCGAACATCAATGACATCCATGCCGGCCGCTTTTGCAGCATCAAAACCAAATACTGCATCTTCAAACACTAAGCATTTCTTTGGTTCGACACCCAACAGTTCGGCACAACGAAGAAATGTGTCTGGAGATGGTTTGTGTGCGCCAACTTGGTCAGCGCCGACTACGTGATCGAACAGATCGAGAATCCCTGCCTTTTCCATCATGCGAGAGGCAAGCTCGGTCAAAGTGCCCGTTCCGACCGCCATCGGCATCTTTCCTGAAAAATGACGAGCAACCTCGGTAAACGGCAAAATAGTGAGATGATTTTCTAGCAAAGAAGAAAAACACTGTGTCTTGTGGTCTGCCAATACCTGAGCATCAACATCAAGGTTCAGTTTTTCAATCAACGAACGTGCTGTCAGGATGGTCGGGCTACCACCGCGAGTGTGGTACCACTCTTCCGACACAGAAAAACCAAAATCTGCTGCAGTTTGTTGCCAAGCAGCATAGTGACCCGGCATGGAGTCCAATAAGGTGCCATCTAGGTCGAATATTAATCCTTCATAGTCGTCATACCGACTCATTCAGGCATCTCCAATAATAATTTACCGCGCGTGCGGCCGGTTTGAATATCAACATGAGCTTGTACACCGTCTTCAAGCGGATACGTTTTTGCAATTTCAACGCGTACTTTTCCCTCTTGAACCAATGTCAGCAACGTATCCATTTGTTCAGGTTTTGGCACCACCAACATGCCTTTCACATCGATTCCCAGTGGTTTTGCCGCAGCAATAATGCGGTCGGCAGTAATGGTAGGCACCGTCACTACTCGGCCATTTTTCGCAACAGACTTTAGTGCCGCTTCACCGACATCACCGCCAACGAGGTCAATCAGTACATCGACGTCATTGACCTGCGCTTCAAGCGGTGAGACCGCGTAGTCCAAGGCTGTTGCACCCAAGCCATTTACAAAATCGATATTAGCCGCAGAACAACTCGCGTAGACACTCGCACCTTGCGCTTTAGCGAGTTGAATCGCGAAGTGTCCAACGCCGCCAGCACCAGCCAGTATCAGCACCTTCTCACCCGCTTTAAGCTCCGCCAACTCCAATGCCTGCCATGCGGTTAAGCCCGCCACAGGAAGAGAGGCTGCCGCTTCAAACGATACGCCATCAGGAATGCGAGATAGTACGTCAGCACTGGCACATAAATACTGACCGTAGCCACCGCCTTCCACAATTCTTCCTGCAACGCGGTCACCCGCTTTAAATCTCGTAGAGTCTTGGACGACAACACCCGCCACATCGAAACCGGGAACCCAAGGCAAGATATCTTTGATTTTCTCGGCCCCCCAGCCCAAGCCTGCTCGCGTTTTTGCATCGACAGGGTTTACGCCAGCAAAAGCCACTTTTATAAGGACTTGCCCATCTTGCGGCTCAGGAATATCAGTGTGTTGGAGTTTCAGCGTTTCAGGTCCGCCAAACGCGGTAATTGCCAGTTGAAGATTTTGAGGCATGTGTCGTCCTTAATGCGTGTGATGTCCTGTGTTCAGTTTCAATAAAAAAGGCGGAAGACACAATGCCTTCCGCCTTTATTTCATGACTTTGTCGTGTTGTTTGGTTTGGATTAGTGGTTAACCCACGATTAAACTTCGGTTAACCGACCAAGGCCAATAGCACACCCGCTGCAACGGCAGAACCCAATACGCCTGCTACGTTAGGGCCCATTGCATGCATCAGCAAGAAGTTATGCGGGTTAGCGTCTAAGCCCACCTTATTAACCACACGTGCCGCCATTGGCACCGCTGATACACCCGCAGCACCAATCAATGGGTTGATGTTGTCTTTGCTGTATTTGTTCAACAGTTTCGCCATCAATACACCAGCAGCCGTACCGATACTGAATGCTACCGCACCCAACACAAGAATACCCAGAGTCTCAATGTGTAAGAACTGTTCAGCTTGAAGCTTCGAACCGACAGACAAACCCAAGAAAATGGTGACGATATTGATAAGCTCATTTTGCGCCGTGTTTGATAAACGATCTACCACACCACACTCACGCATCAAGTTACCCAAACAGAACATACCGACCAACGGCGTTGCCGATGGTAAGAAGATAATCGCCATGACCAGTACAGCCAGTGGGAAGATAATCTTCTCGGTTTTCGAGACATGGCGTAGCTGCTTCATCTCGATCTTACGTTCTTCTTCCGAGGTAAACAGTTTCATGATCGGAGGCTGAATAATCGGTACCAATGCCATGTAACTGTATGCTGCAACCGCAATGGCACCCAGCAAATCCGGAGATAGCTTACTCGCAAGGAAGATAGCCGTAGGACCATCTGCACCACCAATGATTGCAATCGATGCTGCGTCCGCCAGCGAGAACTCCATGCCTGGAATCAAGTTCAGCAGGATCGCACCAAACAGTGTTGCGAAAATACCAAACTGCGCCGCTGCACCAAGCCACAAAGTACGAGGGTTAGCGATAAGTGCGCCAAAATCCGTCATGGCACCAACACCCATAAAGATGAGAAGCGGTGCAATACCCGATGCGATAGCCACACTGTAGAAAGAGTAAAGCGTACCATCAGTGAATTTTGCTGCATGAGCGGCTTCATCTAACTCTTTGAGTTGATGGAGATCCGCACCGTCCATCGCCATTTTAATGGCTTCTGGATTCGCATCACCAAGACCTAGGATACGGGCAAATTCCCACATCACATCAGGACTCGCAGCGTACAACGCATTTTGTATCGCATTATTTGCCAAGCCCACTTCGGGAATATTGGCAAGAATGGCACCAAAACCTATCGGCAATAGCAGCAGTGGCTCAAAACCTTTGCGGATGGCTAAAAACAGCAGCATGCACCCAACAAAGATCATGACCAATTGGCCAATCTGGAAATTGGCAAGGCCCGTGCCTTGCCAGAGGATTAACAAACCTTCCATGTTTTCCTCTATCCCCTTACGCCAAGTTCATCAATGGTGAACCAACGGTAACTGAATCACCTTCTTTCACCATGACGTCTTGAATAACACCAGAACGAATCGCGCGAACTTCTGTTTCCATCTTCATTGCTTCAAGAATGATCAGTACATCACCCTCTTGAACTTGGCTACCTTGCTTAGCAACCACTTTGAAGATATTACCCGCCAGTGGCGCAGCCACAGCCTCAGCAGTACCCGCTGTTGGCGCTGAAGCGACAGGAGCAGATTGTAATGCTGCGGTTGGGGTGACAGAAGTAAGTTCACCTTGAGGGCCAACAACCACATCAAACACCTGACCATTTACTTGCACACTGTAAGCTTCGGTGTCGCTAGCGGCTGCAGGCGCAGATGCAGGAGCGGCAGTTTGTGCCACATCTTTCTCGCTACCAGGAGCTGGCTCAAATGCATCAGGGTTACCGCGGTTCTTAAGGAACTTAAGGCCAACTTGTGGGAACAGGGCGTAGGTCAACACGTCGTCAACTTGCGCTTCTGCTAGCAAAATGCCCTCTTCTTTCGATTTGGCGATAAGCTCATCGGTCAGCAAGTGAAGCTCTGCTTCCAGCAAATCAGCTGGGCGGCATGTGATTGGCTCAGCACCATCTAACACACGCGCTTGCAGTTCTGCGTCAACCTCTGACGGCGCAGCACCGTATTCACCTTTCAGTATGCCCGCAGTTTCTTTGGTGATGCTCTTGTAGCGCTCGCCTGTCAACACGTTGATGACAGCTTGCGTTCCAACAATTTGTGACGTTGGGGTAACCAGTGGAATAAAGCCAAGATCTTTACGAACGCGTGGGATCTCTTCCAACACTTCATCCATACGATCAGCAGCACCCTGCTCTTTCAACTGGCCTTCCATGTTTGTCAACATGCCACCAGGCACCTGAGCAATAAGAATGCGGGAATCTACGCCCTTCAGCTGACCTTCAAACTTGGCGTACTTCTTACGTACTTCACGGAAGTAAGCTGCGATAGGCTCAATCTTATCAAGTTGCAAACCAGTGTCGCGCTCAGTGCCTTGCAGCATCGCTACCACGGTCTCTGTTGGGGTGTGACCATACGTCGAACTCATTGAAGAGATTGCGGTATCAAGGATATCCAGACCCGCTTCAGCCGCTTTCACGGCAGTCGCAGTAGAAAGGCCTGTGGTCGCATGACAATGCAATGCCAGTGGAATATCACACGACGCCTTAATACGCTTGATAAGCTCTTCTGCTTCGTATGGGCGAAGCAAACCTGACATGTCTTTGATACACAAAGAGTGACAGCCCAAGTCTTCAAGACGCTTCGCTAGGTCGATCCATGTATCCAAGGTGTGATGAGGGCTAGTGGTGTACGACAATGTACCTTGTGCATGCGCACCCACATCAACCGCAGACTTCACCGCTTTTTCAAAGTTACGCACATCATTCATCGCATCAAAGATACGGAAAACATCCATACCGTTTGCATGCGCGCGTTCAACAAACTTTTCTACAACGTCATCTGCATAATGGCGATAACCTAAGAGGTTCTGACCACGCAGTAGCATTTGCATCGGTGTTTTCGGCATGGCTTTTTTCAGCTCACGCAAACGAACCCATGGGTCTTCACCAAGAAAACGGATACACGCATCAAACGTCGCTCCACCCCATGTCTCTAAAGACCAGTAACCGACATCATCAAGCGCCGCAGCAATGGGTAACATGTCATCAAGACGCATACGGGTCGCAAACAGCGACTGGTGGGCATCACGTAAAACGACATCTGTAATAGCGAGTGGCTTAGACATACGACATAACTCCTTGTAATTGTATGTTTCGCATCAGCTAGCGCTGGCGACTACGGTATTTATGCACCGCTGCAGATATGGCAGCGATAGTATCCCCTGAAATTTGACCATTATTATTTTGATTAGGTGTGGTGGTCGACGTTACCTGAGGGGGTAACTCTTCGGGGACAAGACGTGACATCAAATTGACCAAAGCGATCAAAATGGTGAGAAAGACGAAAACCACGGCCATGCCAGTAAACATCAGCGTAGCGGCTTGCTCGAGTGTGCTTCCCAAATCCATAGGTGTTTTCCTTCCATTTAACCAATTGGCTAACCAACCAATCAGCAACAACACTTCTCTCAAATGTGACTGACATTTGTTGAGAATTTACTTATTCAGTTAAGTAGTCGGTCAAAATACTAACAAATCACAATAATGACAATCCTGTAATACCTAACATTTCTGCCATTTTCGGCCTCTGACGCAATAAATACAATCAAATGTTATTATATTGTTAAAAGAAAACACTATTCGAGCAGGTGACTTTGTTGTCAAAAATAACACAACAAAAGCACTAATCATCAGAGGGTTAATCGCATATTTCAGCCATAAACAGACAAGACATGCCAGAAAGCATCAAAAACGAATAATGGGCGTTGTGAATAAAAGATTTAACAATTGAGAATTTGAGAAATTAGTCAAAAAAAGTGAATTGAAATTCAGTTCTGTAGTATGGGGAGTCGTACGAAGATGAAATGGTGCGCGTGGGAGGATTCGAACCTCCGACCGCCTGGTTCGTAGCCAGGTACTCTATCCAGCTGAGCTACACGCGCATTTCGGTATTGCACAATAAGCCTGAAGCTTATTGTTTAAAGAATGGTGCGCGTGGGAGGATTCGAACCTCCGACCGCCTGGTTCGTAGCCAGGTACTCTATCCAGCTGAGCTACACGCGCATTTTCGGTATTGCACAACAAGCCTGAAGCTTATTGTTTTAAATAATGGTGCGCGTGGGAGGATTCGAACCTCCGACCGCCTGGTTCGTAGCCAGGTACTCTATCCAGCTGAGCTACACGCGCACGGTGCTTTCTTCTTTCATAAAGCGTTCCTCTTGCTTCAAAAGGAACAGTGCCACCAATGAACATTACCATACAGGTAAATTCAGTGGTGGCAAAGAATGGCGGTGAAGGAGGGATTCGAACCCTCGATACGGGATAAACCGTATACTCCCTTAGCAGGGGAGCGCCTTCAGCCTCTCGGCCACCTCACCGCACAAATCTGGTGCAATAATAAGTTAAACAACTCATTACTTTAAAAATGGTGCGCGTGGGAGGATTCGAACCTCCGACCGCCTGGTTCGTAGCCAGGTACTCTATCCAGCTGAGCTACACGCGCAATTTTTCTTTATTAAAATAGTTTTCTTCGCTAGAGAAAACGTGTTGATTGTTATATCTAACCATCAACAAAATAATGGCGGTGAAGGAGGGATTCGAACCCTCGATACGGGATAAACCGTATACTCCCTTAGCAGGGGAGCGCCTTCAGCCTCTCGGCCACCTCACCGTCTTGCGGAGGCACATATTACTTTGAGACGAAAATATGTCAAACACTTTATCCGTAAAAAGCTGCATTCACGTTGCGTTTGCACACTTCTCAGCCACTCACATCATTGAACGAACAAAATGGCAGCCATTTGCGTTTTAAATGAACAACCTGACATTCGCAAAAAGGCCGATGTAGTAATCGGCCTTTTATAAAATACGAGTGCTTTAGGCTTAGAAATTACCAGTCGTTGGAGCTGGGTTGCCTTTTTCAGCCTGGATACGCATGTAGATCTCTTCACGGTGAACAGAAACCTCTTTAGGCGCGTTCACACCGATACGTACCTGATTACCTTTAACACCCAGTACGGTTACCGTAACTTCATCACCAATCATCAGCGTTTCACCTACGCGACGAGTCAAAATCAGCATTCTTCTACTCCTTGAGTAATTACAACTTTCTTAGTTGAGTCATTGGTCTTCTTACTGCACGAAGTAAACTCACGCGGCAGCTCAAGCTCCGAGATGGACTAACAACTACTTTCCGTCCTTGCGAGCATCCTTTGTCGAGCACTGGATACAAACGTCAGCGCCCGTCTGGTTTTTCAATATGGCTTATTTCTTTGGCCAACTCCAGTTTGCCAATGAGAATTCACCCATAGAATCCAGACATTGTGACTCCTGTGCCCAGAAGATCACCTTTTAAGATACTGCACAGAAAGAAAAGTTCATCCTACCGGTGCAAAAATTCTGATGTATAAGACTTTGTATAAAAGCCCCACCAGCATTAAGGCGATGCACTATACAGAGTTAAAAAAAAAGTGCAAAGAATAAACGATATAAACAATAGGGACAAAAAAGGCTTCCTTTCGGAAGCCTTTTTTTACACGTATTTTAGGTCACTCTCTGCGTTATAGACGCTCAGTCAACCAAGGTGCAACAGTATCAAGTGCTGCAGGCAATGCTGCAGCATCAGAACCGCCCGCTTGTGCCATATCAGGACGACCACCGCCTTTACCACCGACTTGTTGGGCAACCATGTTGACCAACTCGCCCGCTTTCACTTTGCCAACAAGATCTTTCGTTACGCCTGCAATAAGCGCCACTTTGTCATCGGCAACGTTACCAAGGAAAACCACACCGCTACCCATTTGGTTTTTCAAATCGTCAACCATGGTACGAAGGGCTTTGCTGTCTGCGCCATCTAGCTTGCTGATGAGAACTTTTACGCCGTTGATTTCAGTGACGTTATTAATCAAGCTCGCACTCTCTTGCGCTGCTAGTTTCTCTTTAAGCTGCTGAATCTCTTTCTCCAGTGCTTTCGCTCGGGTTTGAGATTCGTTCACTTTCGCAGTGAAATCTTGCTGTTGACGGTAGAATGCGTCTTCTGCGCCTTTACCAGTCACAGCTTCAATACGACGCACACCAGCCGCAATACCACCTTCAGAGACGAGCTTCAGCATACCGATATCACCAGTACGAGTTGCGTGAGTACCACCACATAGCTCGATTGAGAAATCACCCATGCTCAATACGCGAACTTGCTCGTCATATTTTTCACCAAACAGCGCCATTGCACCTTTTGCTTTGGCAGACTCAATGTCCATCAATTCAGTACTAATGTCGTGGTTGTGGCGGATTTGCTCATTCACTAATGCTTCAACAGTACGCAGTTCTTCAGGCTTCACCGCTTCAAGATGAGAGAAGTCAAAACGTAGGCCTTCAGCGCGAACCAAAGAACCTTTCTGTTGAACGTGCTCACCCAGAACAATGCGCAGCGCTTCATGCAACAAGTGCGTTGCTGAGTGGTTTAACGCAATCGCTTGACGACGTTCAGCATCGACTTGTGCAGTCATGCTGTCACCAACAGACAATGTACCGTCTACTAGCTTACCGCGGTGACCAATCGCCGAACCGTATTTCTGTGTATCAAGTACTTCAAACTTGCCCGCTTCTGTCATCAAGAAGCCCGCATCACCAGACTGTCCACCAGACTCAGCATAGAATGGCGTTTGATCAAGAATGATAACCGCTTCATCTGCGGTTGCTAGCGCCTCTGTTGCCATACCATCAACGAAGATGTCCGTGATTAAACCACGTCCTTCAGTTGCGCCGTAGCCGGTAAACTCAGAGTCACCTTCAACCTTGATAACAGCGTTGTAATCGGTACCGAACTGACCCGCTTCACGTGCACGTTGACGCTGAGCTTCCATTGCCACTTCGAAGCCTTCTTCATCAATCGACAGGTTGCGTTCACGAGCAACATCGTTGGTCAGGTCTGCAGGGAAACCGTAGGTATCGTAAAGTTTGAAAACAGTCTCGCCGTCAAGTACATCGCCTTTTAAGCTTTCTAGTGCTTCATCTAGGATGGCCATGCCGCGATCCAAGGTGCGACCGAAGTTTTCTTCTTCAATCTTAAGCACTTTCTCAACCAAAACTTGCTGTTTCTTCAACTCTTCACCAGCCGTACCCATGATCTCTGCCAATGGACCAACAAGCTTGTAGAAGTATGAACCTTTCGCGCCTAGCTTGTTACCGTGACGAACCGCGCGACGAATAATACGACGCAGTACATAGCCACGACCTTCGTTTGAAGGCATCACACCATCAACGATCAGGAACGCACAAGAACGAATGTGGTCAGCCACAACTCGCAGAGATTGGTTAGACAAATCGTCATAGCCGATCACTTCTGCCGCTGATTTAATTAGAGTTTGGAAAATGTCGATTTCGTAGTTTGAGTGAACGCCTTGCATGATTGCAGCAATACGCTCAATGCCCATACCGGTATCAACAGACGGCTTCGGCAGTGGTTCCATCGTGCCATCGGCCTGACGGTTAAACTGCATAAATACGTTGTTCCAAATCTCGATGTAACGGTCACCATCTTCTTCAGGTGAGCCCGGAGGACCACCCCAGATGTGATCGCCGTGATCGTAGAAAATTTCGGTACAAGGACCACAAGGGCCAGTGTCACCCATCTGCCAGAAGTTGTCTGACTCAAATGGTTTACCACCTTCTTTATCGCCAATGCGTACGATACGATCTGCAGGAATGCCTACTTTCTCATTCCATAGCGCGAATGCTTCATCATCCGTTTCGTAAACCGTTACCATCAAACGATCTTTTGGCAGTTTCAGAACTTCTGTCAAAAACTCCCATGCGTAGTTAATCGCATCTTCTTTGAAGTAGTCGCCAAAGCTGAAGTTACCCAACATTTCAAAGAATGTGTGGTGACGAGCAGTGAAACCGACGTTTTCCAGGTCATTGTGCTTACCACCGGCACGAACACAGCGCTGCGCTGATGTTGCACGCGTATAGGCGCGCTTTTCTGCGCCAAGGAAGCAATCTTTAAACTGATTCATACCTGCGTTTGTAAACAACAGTGTCGGGTCGTTTGCAGGCACAAGCGATGAGCTAGGCACAATGGTGTGCCCTTTGCTTTCAAAGAATTCGAGAAACGCTGTGCGAACCTCGTCGGTGCTCATGTACATTGGCTAATCCTGAAATTGGAGTGGTGGTGGTAAATAACCGCAATGAGATACGATATTACCAGAGTCAATTGGGGCTTATTGTAAACAACCTGTGGGGTGTCGAAAAGAGGCAGAAACAAGATAGCTCGCAGTGCGAGCTAAGAAAGGCAAGGATCTAGCTTTCTTTTGATAGTGCGTAGTTGATTTGGTCGAAACTAAAGCCACGGCTTTGTAGATAGCGCGTCCACTTTGCACGTTGCTTAAAATCAACCTCAGGCAATACGCCATCAAGATCAGCAAAGCGACGAGTCGCGAGTTCTTTTGCTAACTCATACCAATCATGTTGTTGATTTTCTTGCGCTGTTTCCAGCATAGCGGAGGTGATGCCTTTGCGCTTAGCGTCAAAACAAATTCGTTGCCAACCGTGCCCTTTCGACACACCAAGACGCAACATTGCTTCGGCAAATCGCTTGTCATCAAGCCAGCCATGATAATAGCAGTGCTCGATAGCAGTATCGATTTCTTCAGGTGGGTACTGTTTCTGCGCCAATTTCTGACGAAGCTCCAGTTCTGAATGGTCACGGCGGGCCAAAAGGCCCACCGCTTTTTCTCGTGCAGTTAGACTCAGAACGCTTCGCCTTCTGGCTGCTCTTCCTTATTCTTTGCGTCTTCTTCGCTCAACGTTGCGGTTTGTAGCAACATGTCGCGTAGCGTTTTATCAATCTCTTGCGCTAGATGAGGGTTTTCTTTCAGGAACTTACAAGAGTTCGCTTTACCCTGACCAATCTTGTCGCCTTTGTAGCTATACCAAGCACCCGCTTTTTCTACCAGCTTGTGCTTAACACCTAGGTCAATCAGTTCGCCATAAAGGTTAATACCTTCACCGTACATGATTTGGAATTCAGCTTGCTTAAATGGCGCAGCGATCTTGTTCTTCACTACTTTTACGCGAGTGTCGTTGCCAACAATCTCATCGCCTTCTTTGATAGAGCCAATACGACGAATATCAAGACGAACAGATGCGTAAAACTTCAGTGCGTTACCACCCGTAGTGGTTTCTGGGTTACCAAACATCACACCAATCTTCATACGGATTTGGTTGATGAAAATCATCAAGGTGTTGCTGTTTTTGATGTTGGCAGTCAGCTTACGCATGGCTTGAGAAAGCATACGAGCTTGAAGACCCATGTGAGAATCGCCCATCTCACCTTCGATTTCCGCTTTTGGTGTCAATGCTGCAACGGAGTCAATGATGATAACGTCAACTGCACCTGAACGCGTTAGGGCATCTGCGATTTCTAATGCTTGTTCACCCGTGTCTGGCTGAGAAACCAATAGGTTATCGATATCAACACCAAGTTTGCGAGCATAAACAGGATCCAGCGCGTGCTCGGCATCGATAAACGCACAGGTTTTGCCTGCTTTTTGTGCTTCTGCAACCACTTGAAGAGTCAGCGTGGTTTTACCTGATGATTCAGGACCGTAGATTTCAACAATACGACCAAATGGCAGGCCACCAGCTCCTAGCGCGATATCCAGCGACAATGAACCCGTAGAAACGGTTTCAATATCCATGGTGCGATCATCGCCAAGGCGCATGATCGATCCTTTACCAAATTGTTTCTCGATCTGGCCTAGGGCCGCGGCTAACGCCTTCTGTTTGTTGTCGTCCATTTGATTCTCCAACGGAAGCAATATTCGTTCAGATAACTGTTCGTTAATTGATGCTAAGTATACTGTCCATTTATACAGTGTCTAGCCCTGTGTAACATTTTTCTTTGCTTTCGTGTTACGTCTCTTATTTTTCTGCTTCGAGGTAACTCAGCAAACGACACAAACTGTGGGCAATGGTGTTTCTACGAATTTCATACCGTGAGCCATCAAACAAACAGGTTTCTGTTACAACGCCTTTCTTAGTGGCCCAGCCAAAGCACACCATGCCTACGGGCTTCTCATCACTGCCCCCTGTAGGGCCTGCAATACCGCTTACCGCCAACGCAAAATCCGCTCTTGCCGCGTTTAGCGCCCCTTGAGCCATTTCCGCTACTACCTCTTCGCTCACTGCGCCATGAGTTGTCAAGGTTGCCTCCGACACACCAACCAAATCATGCTTCGCCTCGTTACTGTAGGTCACGAATGCGCGTTCGAACCACGCTGAACTTCCAGCAATTTCCGTCAACATATAGGCAATCCCGCCACCTGTGCATGACTCTGCAGTGGTCACCGACTGTTGGTTCTCTTTAAGTCGTTCACCGACTTTTGTCGCCAAATTCACTAACTGTTCCATGCTTCCCTCTGACGGTCATTTTTTTCAACTTCTTTCAGCCATCGCGAGATCGATACTTTACCCTTTCACCGCGATTCACGTATCCTTGTTGCCTTCTCTTACCTTTGTAATTTTGCAGGCCAGAACGTGACAGTACAAGCACCCACTAATCACACGCCGATGATGCAGCAATACCTAAGAATTAAAGCTCAACATCCCGAAGAACTTCTTTTCTATCGTATGGGTGATTTCTACGAATTGTTCTTTGACGATGCCAAACGCGCTTCTCAGTTGCTCGACATTTCATTGACCAAACGTGGTGCTTCCGCGGGCGAACCCATTCCGATGGCTGGCGTTCCTTACCATTCTGTCGAAGGTTACCTCGCTCGTCTGGTTCAGCTCGGAGAATCTGCTGCAATTTGTGAACAAATTGGCGATCCTGCTACCAGCAAAGGGCCCGTTGATCGTCAAGTGGTACGTATCATCACTCCAGGCACCGTGTCAGACGAAGCCTTACTCAGCGAACGTGTTGATAACCTTGTCGCCGCCATATATGCGCAAGGCGAACACTTTGGGTACGCCACACTTGATATTACTTCCGGTCGCTTCTTGTTGAGTGAGCCTGCCACCGAAGAAGAAATGCAGGCGGAACTTCAGCGCACACGCCCTGCAGAACTGCTCTACCCCGAAGACTTCGCTTTTCCGACTCTCACCGCCATGAGCAAAGGCAGCCGACGTCGCCCTATTTGGGAATTCGATATTGAAACGGCTAAACAGCAGCTCAATCAGCAATTCGGCACACGCGATCTTGTAGGCTTTGGTGTTGAAAATTGCTCGCTCGGTCTTGCTGCTGCAGGCTGCCTGATGCAATACGTGAAAGACACGCAGCGAACTGCATTGCCTCACATTCGCGCTTTGGTAAAAGAAAACAAAGACCATGCAGTTATTTTAGATGCAGCCACGCGCCGTAACCTCGAATTGACGCAGAATCTGTCGGGCGGGTTGGAAAATACCGTCGCGTCTGTGCTGGATAAAACCACCACCGCAATGGGTAGCCGACTGCTAAAACGCTGGCTGCATCAGCCGATGCGAGATTTCACAGTCGTTAACGCGCGCCTAGACGCTATCACGGCATTAAAAGACACAGGGATCTATTCCGACCTCGCCACGACATTGCACCCAGTTGGCGATATGGAACGTATTCTGGCGCGTTTGGCGCTTCGCTCTGCGCGTCCACGAGACATGGCTAGATTGCGCGGCGCTCTGCAGCAATTACCTGATATCGAATCACTACTAGGTGAAATGGACAACCCATCGATTGTTCCCCTTAAAGCCGCTTGTGAGCCCGTGCCAGAATTAGTGCAACTCTTGGTTGATGCCGTCGTCGAAGCGCCACCTGTAGTCATTCGTGATGGAGGTGTTATTGCACCCGGCTACAATGCTGAGTTAGACGAATGGCGGGAGCTCGCAGACGGCGCGACACGTTACCTCGACGAACTTGAACGTCGCGAGCGTGAGCAACATGATATTGATACACTCAAAGTAGGGTTTAATCAGGTTCATGGATTTTTCATTCAAGTGAGCAGAGGCCAAAGCCACTTGGTGCCACCTCACTATGTGCGTCGCCAAACGTTGAAGAATGCCGAACGCTATATCATCCCTGAACTCAAAGAGCATGAAGACAAAGTGCTTAACTCTAAATCCAAAGCGTTGGCGCTCGAGAAAAAGCTTTGGGAAGAGTTGTTCGACATGCTGCTTCCACATCTTGAAACGTTGCAGCGAATCTCTGATGCACTATCAACACTTGATGTGATGGCAAACCTTGCTGAGCGTGCGGAGACACTGAATTACTGTCGCCCATCATTGAGCGACAAACGTGGCATTGATATTACAGGGGGTCGACACCCTGTGGTTGAGCAAGTGCTAGATGCGCCTTTCATTGCGAATCCTACCGCATTGCGTCCCGATCGTCGCATGTTGATCATTACCGGCCCAAACATGGGCGGTAAATCTACGTACATGCGCCAAACCGCATTGATTACGTTACTTGCTCACATTGGGTCTTATGTGCCTGCCGAGTCGGTCACTCTTGGGCCTGTTGATCGTATTTTCACCCGCATAGGGGCATCTGACGATCTGGCCTCTGGCCGCTCTACCTTCATGGTAGAAATGACTGAAACTGCCAACATCCTTCACAATGCGACCGAAAACAGTTTGGTTTTGATGGATGAAATCGGCCGAGGAACCAGCACCTATGATGGCCTTTCTCTAGCTTGGGCTAGCGCGGAATGGTTAGCTGAAAAACTAAAAGCCATGACGCTGTTCGCCACTCATTACTTTGAGTTGACCGAACTGTCTGGTCAGATTGATGGATTGGTCAATGTTCACCTAGATGCCGTCGAGCATGGTGATGAAATAGCCTTCATGCATGCTGTTCAAGAAGGAGCTGCAAGCAAATCGTATGGTCTAGCCGTCGCAGGTCTTGCTGGTGTTCCTAAAACAGTGATCCAGAGGGCAAAAAACAAGTTACGCCAGTTAGAAGCAAGCGGACATGAAGTCGTCACTGGCGAAACCGTGAAACCAACCGCAGCCGCTCAGCTTTCTCTGTTACCAGAGCTCAGTGAAGCAGAAAAAGCGTTGACCGACATTGAGCCCGATAATCTGACGCCGAGACAAGCGCTAGACGCGCTGTATCGTCTCAAAGCGCTTCTCTAAGAAACGTTTAGCTGTAAATCCTAAAAACCATCTAAAACAAAAAAAGCCCCGTAAGGGGCTTTTCATTAAGCACTGAAAAGGATAAACAAAAAGGAGATGTGCTTAATGTTCAGTATTGAATAATGATTCAATATTCAGACCTTGGTGAGTCAACATGTCTCGCAGACGGCGCAAGCCTTCTACTTGAATTTGACGCACACGCTCACGCGTTAAACCAATCTCACGACCAACATCTTCAAGTGTTGATGCTTCATGGCCGAGCAATCCGAAACGACGAGCCAATACTTCACGTTGTTTAGGGTTTAACTCTTGCAACCAATGAACAATAGATTTCTTCATGTCATCGTCTTGCGTTGTCGTTTCAGGGCCGCCTTCTTTTTCATCTGGGATGATATCAAGAAGTGCCTTTTCGGAGTCACCACCGATAGGATTATCCACTGAACTGATTCGCTCATTAAGACGAAGCATGCGGTTTACATCTTCAACAGGTTTATCGAGTTGAAATGCAATATCTTCTGCGGTTGGTTCATGGTCAAGTTTCTGCGCCAACTCACGTGCAGTACGCAAGTAAACATTCAACTCTTTGACTACATGGATAGGGAGACGGATCGTACGAGTTTGGTTCATGATAGCTCGTTCAATCGTCTGACGAATCCACCATGTCGCATAAGTAGAGAAACGGAAGCCTCTTTCAGGGTCGAATTTCTCAACGGCGCGAATCAAACCCAAGTTGCCTTCTTCGACGAGATCAAGCAAAGCAAGACCACGGTTGGAATAGCGTCGGGATATTTTCACCACCAAACGGAGGTTGCTCTCAATCATTCGCTTACGAGCAGCTTCATCACCACGAAGAGCACGACGTGCGTACAAGACTTCTTCTTCTGCCGTAAGTAGAGGAGAATAGCCAATTTCGCTTAGGTAAAGTTGTGTCGCATCCAATGCTTTGGATGATGCAGTGAAGGATATTGATTCTTCAACGCTTTCCGCTGTTTCAACTTCGGTATCGAGTTCCATTTGCTCGATATCAGCTTCATCAGCATTCAAATCGTCGACTTTCTTTGCGGTATTATTCTGACTCATAGCGCCTCCCAATTTTGGCATAAGCAGCAAGACAGTACAGCAACATCTGCCCCGGTTTACCGTTTCGGTAGATACCTTAACGGATTCACCGATTTTCCTTTGTAGCGAATTTCAAAATGCAACCGGACACTGTTCGTGCCAGAACTACCCATCGAGGCTATTTTTTGCCCCTTTTTGATGCTCTGGCGCTCCGAAACAAAGATGCGGTCATTGTGTGCATAAGCGCTCAAGTAATCATCGTTATGCTTAATGATGATTAGATTCCCATATCCGCGCAGCGCATTGCCCGCATATACCACCTTACCGTCAGCAGCAGCACTTATGCTTTGCCCACGTTTACCTGCAATATCAACCCCTTTATTTCCAAGCTCTGAACTTGAAAAACCAGAGACGACTCTTCCGCTCACTGGCCAACGCCAGCTTATCGCTTTCGATTTATTTGCAGATTTATCAATAGATGGTTTGTTTTTTGTTACAGGCTGACTGTACTCCTTCACTTTTTGCTGTTCAACATTTTTCTTATTCTGCGAAGAAGATTCCGACTTCTTTTGCGAAGCGTTTTTTTGATTATCTTTGTTCGCTTTAGCAGATGATCCTGTATTGGTTTTTGGCTTCTGAGCAATCACGACTGGCGCAGTTGCAACGGCTGCAGGAGCGACAACAACAGGCACCACTGGAACATCGCCTTTTTTACCATACGCAGGAGGCACGTACTTTTTCTGCCAAAGATTTAGTCGTTGTCCGGGGAAAATTGTGTAGGGCGCGGAGAGCTTATTAGCGCTAATTATTTCTTTTACATCACGGTCGGTGACATACGCGATATAATACAAGGTATCGCCCTTCTGAACCTCGTAATAGCTGCCTCTATAGCTGCCTCGTTCGATGCCATTATAGTCAGGGCCAACGCTTGAAACAGGCGCAGGGCTGGAAACGGAGCATGCGGACAGAAATCCCAATACAGAAAGAAAAACCAGTATTTTCAACTGAATTGAAACCCCTTCCACTAATTCTTACCTATGCCAAATCACCAGCAACCAATGGGACAAAACGTACCGCTTCAATTGCTGTTGTTTCAAAATCATCACCCTTTCGAGTGACTTTATATAAAACCTGATCGGTCTCTCCGACAGGTACAATAAGGGATCCGCCCTCTGCGAGCTGCTCACAAAGCGCCATTGGCATACTGGAAGCTGCGGCGGTTACTATGATGGCATCAAAAGGGCCTTTACTTGCCCAACCTTCCCATCCATCTCCATGTTTTGTGGATATATTATAAAGCTCTAGCTGTTTAAAACGGCGCTTTGCGACCATTTGAAGCTGCTTAATTCGCTCCACGGAGTAAGCATGCTCAACCAGTTGCGCTAGCACACATGTCTGAAAGCCCGAGCCCGTGCCGACTTCTAACACTCGACTGTCATAACGAAGCGAGAGAAGTTCGGTCATCTTTGCCACGATATAAGGTTGAGAGATCGTCTGACCAAAACCAATAGGCAAAGCGTTATTATCATAGGCTTGATGTGCCATCGCTTCTGAAACAAAGAGATGTCGCGGCAAACGTTCAATGGCGCTAAGTACGCGTTCGTCCGAAATCCCTTGCTGCCGAAGTTGTTGAATAAGTGAATGCGAGTAATTCACCAATGTCACCTTTTATTGTTCCGTTGCGTATGTTGCCCAATGAGACAAAGTCTCTAACGTGTCATGCGCTGTTAAATCGACCTGCAAAGGTGTCAAAGAGACACAATTGTTTTCAATAGCATGAAAATCCGTTCCCGGCCCAGCGTCTTGTTTCGCGCCAGGAGGACCAATCCAATAAATTGGCTGTCCTCTCGGATCGGTTTGTTCAATCATATCTTCCGCTCGATGACGGGCACCAAGGCGAGTCACCTGCCAACCCTTTAAAGACTCCAGAGGGCAGTCAGGTACGTTGATATTCAAAATCCGATTGCGTGGCAACGGCTTGTTTTGATCAAGAAGCACCGCTTTTTTTACCACCTGCGCGGCGGTATGAAAATGCGTTGACCCACAAAGAGAGACCGCTATCGCAGGTACACCGAGGAAAAAGCCTTCTGTGGCAGCAGCGACAGTGCCTGAATAGAGTACATCATCGCCCAAGTTAGCACCGTGATTGATACCGGCGATAACGAAATCCACTTTCTCTTTAACAAGAGAATTTAACGCTATATGAACGCTATCCGTTGGTGTGCCTTGAACGGCATAACGGCGCTCACCAACCTCACGAATACGCAATGGGTTTTCAAGTGTTAGTGAATTTGATGCACCAGAGCGATTTCGGTCTGGCGCAACCACGGTGACAGTCGCTATCTCTGATAGCGCATCAGCCAGCACATTGATGCCTTCAGCAAACACGCCATCGTCGTTACTGATCAATATGTGCATCAAGTTCTCCATTGGTTGTATCGTCGATGAGTTCGCGCATGACTGCAGTAGCAAAGCTTCCTGCCGGCAACGAGAAAGATACCGTTAATGTATCGTCCTCACGCGTCCAATCCATCTCTTGCGGGTAAAGCATGAATGCACGGCGATCATGACGCATACGATTACTGCGGATCACCGCGAGTAAATCTGGCTCTTGATTAATAATATTCTGTTCGAACTTACGCGCATCAGCCTCGGTTGGCAGAGCATTATCACCGGTCATTGGGCCCGAAATTTGCCATGTACCTTTGCTCAACCACTCTGTGGCTTTTTCCGTATCTAGCACAAGCTTCAACTGCTCAGTGCTATCAATCAGCATGTCACCGCGCATTGGGGTTTGTACCATGTCAGATTCAATACGAGCGGACAGCACTTGGTTGAACAAATACGAACGTGCGGCTGATAAATAGAAGCTTCGTTTACTCTTATCACGCACTTGAAACTTGTTTTGTCCCCACTCACGTGCTGAGACCACGTTATTCCCGTTACGACCGAATCGCTGGCTGCCAAAATAGTTTGGTACACCTTGGTCGCGAATGTTGGCGAGACGCGCTTCTATCGCATCATCACTATTAAAATCTGTGATCACTAACGAGAAGCGGTTACCAATCAAATCGCCAGGACGCAGCTTTTTATCATGACGCGTGGTCTCCAAAATCGCATCAATGCCTTCGTGAGTTTCAACGAATTCAGTCAAATCAGGATCGGGTTGACCCGGTAGATGCACACTAAACCACTGCTCAGTCACAGCATGGCGATCTTTAAGTCCCGCCCAGCTCACATCACGTGATTTCACGCCACAAGCTTTTGCTAGCTCGTTGACGACATATTTGGTGTTTTCACCGATTTTACGGATACGAACAAGAAAATGTTCACCGTGACCGATGGGGGTAAAATCGAGGGTTTCGCTAACGAAAAAATGCTCAGGTTTTGCCTTGAGGCAACCTGTCGCGGTTGGTTTACCATGCAGGTAAGCCAACGAAGTCATTACATCACTCATGAGATTCCTTACGGATAATAACGACCGCCTCGCAGGCAATTCCTTCTTTACGTCCGGTAAAGCCGAGTCGCTCGGTGGTCGTTGCTTTCACATTAATATTCGTGATATCCGTTTCAAGATCGTCAGCAATCGCTGCACACATGACATCAATATACGGTGCCATTTTCGGTGCTTGCGCCATGATGGTCACATCAAGGTTGCCAATAACATATCCTTTTGCTTTTACTTTTGCATAAACGTCACGCAGTAAGAATCGGCTATCGGCCCCTTCCCACTCGGCATCGGTATCAGGGAAGTGACGCCCAATATCACCAGCGGCAATTGCGCCCAGCAGCGCATCACAAACTGCATGAAGGGCAACATCACCATCAGAGTGTGCAATTAAGCCTTGCTCATAAGGCACTGCGACGCCACCAATAATGACTGGGCCTTCTCCGCCAAATTTGTGTACGTCAAAACCGTGTCCAATGCGCATCATAATCTGTCCTCTTTGTGTCTATCCCAGCGAGTTACGTTGCGTTAAGAAAAACGCCGCTAACGCTAAATCTTCAGGCTGAGTGACTTTAATATTGTCTGCATGTCCCGCGACGAGCTTAGGCTTTCCACCTGCAAACTCAATCGCAGATGCTTCGTCAGTAACGGCTAAGGATTGTTCAAGCGCCTTTTCCAATGCCGTCAATAATGTTGCTCGCTGAAACATTTGCGGAGTCAGTGCATGCCATAGTTGCTCCCGAGAAACCGTATGGTCGACATCACCTAGCGCGTTACTCCGCTTCATGGTGTCTCGCACTGGTGAGGCCAGCAACGCACCGTCCTCGTGAGATGTTGCAGCTTCAATTAAGGCATCAATGTCTTGATGTCGTACACACGGTCTAGCCGCATCATGCACCATGACCCACTCTGCTTGCGTCGCATGCAACCCCGCCAGCACTGAATCTGCACGCTCAGTGCCACCCGTGGTCACGGTCACTCGTGCATCATTCGCGAGTGACGTCGTGTGAAAGTACTCATCTTCTGCACCAATCGCTACCACCACCCGTGACACACTTGGGTGCGCGAGAAGCACGTAAACAGTGTGCTCTAGCAGGGTTTTATCTTGAATAGTTAGGTATTGCTTGGGACAGGCTGCGCCCATACGTTTTCCAACACCCGCTGCTGGCACGATAGCTACAACGTCGGAAACGACGGAGCGAGGCGAGCATTGGTGTTCATTACTTGCCGGGGTAGTCATGATTCTCTTCGTTCTATAATGGGGAGAGGGCTAATCGTTAACGATGCGGAAGAAGGTTTCTCCCGGCTTGATCATTCCCAGTTCATTGCGTGCACGTTCTTCTATGGCTTCTTGTCCACGCTTGAGATCCGCAATCTCTGCGAACATTTGCTGATTACGCTGATGCAGTTTGTCATTGGCTTGCGCAGTCGATTCTGCGACAGCACTGACGCTAAGGTAATCGTCAATCCCGTTTTTGCCCCACCAAAGGTGATATTGGAGCCAGCCGAACAAAACGATCAGCATCACTGTCAGCATTCGCATCGCGTTTCCTCCGCCCCTACACGAGCTTATTCGACATGGCTTAACCACACCATTTCGCACGGTAACCGAGTAATCTCAAGAACATAATAAAGAATAGTAATATTCCCACATTCGTCATTGCCACACCAGACATGGCAACGACAAACGTGTGATTATATCAGACAAACCCTTGCCGCTTCGCGAAAGAGAATTGAGATCACTGAGCGATAGTCTCTCTGAGTATATGGATAGGGTTGGCTAAAGCAGAAAGTAAAACAGGTAAATCTTTCGCAGAAAATGCGAAGGTATAATTGGGAGGACCTGGGGTATACATCAAAGATTCAAACCCAAACAGTGCTTCATCAATCAACAAAGGGATAGACGTGGGTATCCCAAAAGGGCAAACCGCTCCAGGCACACAGCCGATCTCGCGGATCATTTCGTCATCTGACGCAATAGAGGACCGCTTCCCGACGGCTGCTTTAATTTTCTTGCTGTCGAGCCGCGCTTCTTTATGCGTTAACAATAGAGCGTGTTCACCGGATTTAAACTTAAGAAACAAACTCTTGGTGGGTGTTGCTGTCCAACCAAGGCGCTTTCCAACCTCCTCGTCTGTCGTAAAATCCAATATCGGTTCATGTTGCCACTGCTGATAAGCGACACCACAGCCCTCAAACAAAGAGATATTTCGCTGAAGAATGTCATTAAGCGTTTCTTGGTTCATCCCTTACAACCCCGCTAACCATTTTTGCATCAGTAAAAACGCCACATAGAGCATCATCAGTGCCACTAAAACATCAATCGCCTGACGCACTCGAGGACGAGACAATACAGGCGACATTTTCGCCGCCCCTAAAGAGATACCATAAAACCAAACAAAAGACGCGAGGACAGTACCAATGGCAAATGCAATACGTTGGGAGGGTTCAAATTGACCACCAATCGATCCCAATACCACGACAGTATCTAGGTACACATGCGGGTTTAATACCGTGACTGCCAGAGCGCCAAGCACAACAGCAAACACGCCTTTCCGGCTTACCTTGTCTCCCTCGGGTAAGTCGTCTTTTTCACCTTGCCAAGCACGATACAAAGATTGCACCGCATAAGTCACCAAGAAGGCGACGCCTCCTATTGTCACCACATTGAGCAATATCTCGTTGCTTGCCAGCATGGCGCCGCCACCAAAGATCCCCATTGCGATCAATATGGCATCACAGAGAAAACAAATTGTCGCTGTCGCTACATGGTGGTGACGACGTATTCCCTGATTGAGCACATACGCGTTTTGTGCACCAATCGGAATGATCATACTCAGCCCGAGGCCAAACCCTTGGAAAATAATTACACTGCTCATGGCTCGACATCCTCTGACTTCGGCGTTGATGGAAGCCACACGATAAGGGCGGCATAGATGTAAGTAAAACTAATAAAATTGATGCTACATTAGAGGGGCTAATACCGTGTTTAATAAAGGACAGATGAATGAAAGGACTCGATTATCGTTGGGTTGCAGCCCTCGATGCTGTGATCGCCAATGGCAGTTTTGAAAAGGCTGCGGATACGCTTTTCATCACCCAGTCAGCGGTATCCCAGCGCATCAAGCAACTCGAAAAACTGGTGGCTCAACCAGTTTTGATACGAGAAAATCCGCCACAACCAACCGCGATTGGAAGAAAATTACTAGGGCTTCATCAGCGTGTTCAACTCTTAGAGCAAGAATTAATTCCCGAGCTGATGCCTGATGGGCAATCTAGCGCTGTGACCGTGCCTATTGCTACCAATGCTGACAGCCTCGCAACCTGGCTACTCCCTGCCCTGACACCGCTCATGCAAGCACAAGCCCTTGAGCTGAGCCTGATCGTAGACGATGAAGTTCGTAGCCTTAATCGAATTCGATCGGGTGAGGCAGTGGTTGCCATCAGCACAGAAGCTCATCCATTACATGGCTGCGTTGCCCAATATCTCGGTGAAATGAAATACTTGTGCGTATCCACGCCAGATTTCAAAGATCGATTTTTCCCAAATGGCATGAATGCCGAAGCTGTCAGCAAAGCCCCCGCCGTCGTATTCGACCGTCTTGATGACATGCACACGTTATTCGTGTCTGAGCGCTTCAATTTGCCCACGGTCGGGTGGCGCAGTCACATGGTTCGTTCGTCTGAAGCCTTTGTGAACATGGCGAAACTCGGGGTCGCCTATTGCCTTATACCCAAACTGCAAATTGAGCGAGAGCTTGCAAGTGGGGAGTTGATTGACCTTTGTCCTGATGATGGTGTTTCCCGTCACCTTTACTGGCACCACTTTGCTACCGAGAGCGGCGTACTGGCACAAATGACGAATGCATGCTTAAGTTATGCTCGACGTGTATTACCTCAATAACTATCCACACAGCCAGAGAAGGTTTGGGTATTTCGTATTTTCTCAACGTCAGGGATAATCGAGAAAGACTTGCGGTCAAACCGTGTTGAAACTGACAATAATGGAAACTCTCCTATGAAAAAGCACCTCATTGCGACTTTGCTCGGTGCGGCAGTAACGCTGTCGCCTTTCTCCGCCATCGCGTCACCTGATTTTCCACATTTACAAACCGTGGGCGTGGGTGAAGTGGTTGCCACTCCAGATATGGCAAGCATTGACGTTGCCGTGTCTATCAACCGCACATCAGCACAAGCCGCTAAAAAAGCCTCAGACAATGCTATCGCCGCTCTCGTGGAGCGCCTACAGAAGATGGGGGTTGAAGATAAAGATATCGACAGCGCAAACTTGTCGCTACAACCACAATACAGCTATCCCAAGAACAGTGAGCCGAAGCTAACGGGCTATCGCGCAACTCGCTCAGTCACAGTCACTGTGAAAGACCTCGAAAACCTGAACCGTGTATTAGACGGTGCATTAGCAGACGGAATTAACCGCGTAAATGGCATTGCATTTTCTTCCAGCAAAGAAGCGGAACTAAAAGAAAAAGCTCGCATGGCCGCGATTGCCGACGCCCAAGCGAAAGCAAAATCATTAGCCAAAGGCTTTGGTGAAACATTGGCGGGTGTTTGGGAGATCCGCTATGTTGACCAATCTCCTATTCGCCCCGTTATGATGCGTATGGCTGAGGCGACAGCTGACGTAAACGCGACTTACAAAGACGCTGAAATCACCATTCGAGATCGTGTCGACGTTGTCTATGCACTAGGGGAATAACCGCTGCATCGCCAAACGGCAGACAAAAAATAAGGCCGCTAATGCGGCCTTATTAATGGGCGGAAGACGGTTTGAGGGGGAGCAAACACGTCAACCCAAATTAGTGAAGAATACGCGCACGCAAAGTGCCATCGATCGCTTTTAGCTTCTCAAGGGCTTTTTCTGAATGCTCGGTTTCAACATCAATCACCACATAACCAAACTCGGCATTGGTTTGCAGGTACTGAGCAGCAATGTTAATGCCTTCTTCAGCGAAGATGGTGTTGATCTTGGTCAGGATGCCCGGCTTATTCTGGTGAATGTGCAGCAAACGTGATGTTTCGCTATGCTCCGGCAGAGACACTTCTGGGAAGTTCACACATGACAATGTCGAACCATTGTCAGAGTATTTCACCATTTTGCCCGCGACTTCGATACCAATGTTTTCTTGTGCTTCTTGCGTAGAGCCACCAATATGCGGCGTCAGAATCACGTTATCGAATGCTTGCAACGGCGACGTGAATGGGTCGCTGTTCGTTTTTGGTTCAGTTGGGAATACGTCAATCGCAGCGCCACCAATGTGACCGCTTTCCAGAGCGCCACACAGCGCGTCGATATCAACAACAGTGCCACGAGCAGCGTTAATAAATACCGCGCCAGGCTTCATACGAGCAAACTCTTCGCTGCCCATCATATCTTGGGTTGATGCTGTTTCTGGTACATGCAAGGTAATCACGTCACTCTTGTTTAGCAGCTCTGACATCGAGGCTACTTGCTGCGCATTACCAAGAGATAGTTTGTTTTCAATATCATAGAAGAAAACACGCATACCCAGGTTTTCCGCAAGAATACCGAGCTGCGTACCAATGTGACCGTAACCGATAATACCAAGGTTTTTTCCGCGCGCTTCAAAAGAACGATCCGCAGATTTCATCCACTCGCCACGGTGCGCCAAGGCATTCTTTGCAGGAATACCACGAAGAAGGAGAAGTATTTCACCAAGAACCAATTCTGCAACGCTACGAGTATTTGAGAAAGGTGCGTTGAAAACAGGGATACCACGCTTTGCAGCGGCAGACAGGTTTACTTGGTTAGTACCAATGCAGAAACAGCCAACAGCAATCAATTTCTTCGCTTTTTCAAAGACCTTTTCGGTCAATTGAGTACGAGAGCGGATACCAACAATGTGAGCATCAGCGATCGCTGCTTCGAGCTCTTCGCCAGCCAATGACCCTTTGTGATACTCAATGTTGGTATAGCCTGAGCTTTGCAGCACTTCTAATGCGGTAGGGTGGACGCCTTCAAGAAGAAGGATTTTTATTTTGTCTTTATCAAGCGACACTTTAGCCATGTGGTTATCATCCTTAAAAACAAACCAGAATTACAAAAATTGGTTTTGCCATCCGAGTGGCTGAGGGCCTCGATCTAACCAAGGGAAAATTGAACACTTTCCAACCAAAGTGGTCATGAACGCCTCACAATTAGTGACTAAGGTAACAAAAAGTTGTTCGAAAGGGTAAGAATATTACGTTATAAAAGCGAAAAAAAACGGTGCCCAAAGAGCACCGCTAACTTATTGAGTTCCTTGAACGCAAACGTTTGGCTTTCGTGTCAAAAAAATGCGGAAAGCTAAGGGTTTGCTCGTCAAAGAGAATTTAGCTTTTCACAACACCGTTTGGTGTGCCTTCAAGCACAACATCAGCACCGCGATTCGCAAACAGACCCACTGTCACCACACCCGCAATACCATTGATGGTATCTTCAAGTTGCTTTGCATCGGTGATTTGAAGGTTATGCACATCAAGAATCATATTGCCGTTGTCAGTCACACAACCTTCACGGTAGCAAGGATCACCACCCAGCTTCACCAGTTCGCGAGCAACATAAGAGCGCGCCATTGGGATCACTTCAACGGGCAATGGAAATTGACCCAGAACATCCACTTTCTTGGTGTCATCAATAATGCAGATAAATTTCTCTGCAATCGCTGCGACGATTTTCTCACGCGTCAGTGCAGCACCGCCGCCTTTGATCATATCGTTGGTTGGGTTGATTTCATCAGCGCCGTCGACATAGATATCCAAGCTTGCCACTTCATTGGCATCAAATACGGGAATACCAATCTTCTCAAGACGCTCAGTCGATGCTACTGAGCTCGACACCGCACCTTTGATTTGCTCTTTCATGGTTTCAAGGGCATCAATGAAGTGATTAACGGTTGAGCCTGTACCTACGCCGACAATGCTGCCTTTGGTAACATATTCCAACGCAGCCCAGCCAGCCGCTTTCTTCATTTCATCCTGAGTCATGAGGATCTCCTGCTAATTTAGGGGGAAAAACGCGAGGCCGATTATACAGATCTCAATCGGTAAGTTGGGGATTTTTACATACACAGATCCCGTTCCGACTGATCCAATCAGATTCGTTCATATCGTCCACTGCCAGTGTTTTGAAGGCGTCAATATTTCAGGCAATGGAACATCCCACGCTTCGACGGGGAGAGCGTTCACTTGCTGACAGTCATGTGCAAGCCCCAAAGGCTTAGCACCTTGCTGCGTCTCATACCAAGGTGCAAGCGTGCGATCATAATAGCCTCCTCCCATGCCCAATCGTTGACCTGTTTGATCAAACGCCACCAACGGGGTGCAAATCAGATCGAGTTTGCTCACTGGTAACACATCTCTCACATCCAATTTGGGCTCTAGGATATGATAACGATTAGGAATGAGGACGGATTGACGATGGTAATGAAGAAAGAGTAAATGCCCTTTACTAAAAGGGTGAATCACTGGCAAATACACAGACTTACTTTCCGCCCAGCAATGCTCTATCAGTGGTGTCGTATCAATTTCGCCGTCCACCGACAAATAAAGAGCAATATGCTTGGCACTGCTGACAACCTCAGCCTGCTGAAAACGCGAGAGCAATTGCGCTGCAGCGTCTTGCTGGGATGAGTCTGATAAGGCGCGCCTCTGAAGGCGGATTTGTTTGCGTAGCGCTTGGCGCTGATCGGACGTTGTTGCTTGCATCGGCGGTCCTTGCCGTTTGCTGAATGGTCTATCTAAGAAGGGATGGCCCCGGAGTGCCGTTGGGGATCTTACGCCCTTGAACCCTGCGGTTCAAGGCGGATGGGCAGAACAGACCGTAGGCTTCTCGGTACGAGCCGAGCTTGCACAAAAGCCTGTAACAACTCACCCTTAGATGTGCTTATCGGCTCAGGGACTCAGATCCACTGACGCACACTCCAGGGTCAAACAGGTAAAGCCCTTAGGCTTTCGACGCGCTGTGCTTCAACAACGCCTCTTCAATCGTTTGCTGCAACAGCGTAATACGCTGCTCCATATCATTCTTTTCATCGACACTTTTTTGCTTTTCTGCCAACAATTCGTAGCAGACATTAAGTGCCGCAATCGTGAGCAACTGCTCTGTATTCGTTACTTTAGTGCGCCCAGACAATTCATGCAACCGTTGATCAAAGTCGTTCGCTGCTTCAACCAATGCCTCTTCCTGCCCTGCTGGACAGTTAACGCGCATCGTCTTACCTAGGATTTGAATTTCAACAGCCTGCGTAGTCATTATCTTTTTGAGCTCCCTTCAAAGTGCGATGTCGCACCCTGACGTAACGGGCACAAACTATAGAAAATGGCAGATTAAACTGCAAGTTTATCCTAATGTCTTGTGTCTCTCGACGCACTGATTAGACGAAAAGTCGTCAATGTGATGAAAATCAGAGCTATTTTGAAATTCTGAAAGACGTTTCCGTGGGCATGCATGGACTTTTTAGGTTGAGATGTTCAGTGACATTGCGCTAAGTGGTAGCATACGGCAAGAAACTAACGGTATCCAAGGTGGCCCTCGTGACACAAGTAACTTTACCTGAATACAGCATCATTGCTACCACTCTAAAGTCCGACAGCTTGGCGGTGACCCCCGCTGAAATGCAAGGATTGCTTTGCGGCATGCTTTGCGGTGGACTCGACCCAGAACTCGGCAATTGGATGCCAATGCTTTATGACTACACCAACGATGGTGCTGGCTGGCCACATGAATCAAAAACGCTGGCAGCCACCTCGCTGGGTATTGCTAATAATCAACTGACATCAGGCCAAATGGATTTCGACCCTCTGCTGCCAGACGAAAACGTTGAACTTGTTGACCGTGCTGATGGCCTATCAGAGTGGGTGAATGCCTTTATCGCAGGTATCGGTCTTGCTGGTGTGACTGCTGGGAAGCTCTCTGACGATGCAAAAGAAGTGCTTGCCGATTTGGCTGAAATTGCACAACTTGGCATTGATGAAGACGAAGACTTAGAAGAACAAGCCCTGCTGCTTGAGCAAGTGATTGAGCATGTACGTGTATGCGCCATGACTCTGCATATTGAGCTTGGCGCCAAAGCGCAAAACGATGAAGATGCGAAGCCAACACTTCACTAAGCCAGCACCGCAATAAACCAAGGTTAAGATCAGCGTATCACCAATTAACAACACGCGATTGTTATCAGAAGCACTCGCTGGAGAAAGGCAAGGAATGGACGCAACAGCGCCGTCAACACACACATATGATGTAATTATCGCAGGAGGCGCAATGGCTGGTGCAACACTCGCACTCGCCATTGAGCAACTGACGCAGGCTCAACTGTCCGTCGCCGTTGTGGAAGCCGCTATCCCTGACCATGCCCATCCTGGGTATGACGCGAGAAGCATCGCGCTGTCCTACGGAAGTTGCCAATTGCTTGAGCAGTTAGGTATTTGGCATCACGTTGCACCATTCGCCACCGCCATTAACACCATCCATGTTTCAGATCGTGGTCATTTCGGACTCACCGAGATGAATGCTAGCACGGAAGGCTTACCCTACTTGGGCAATGTGATTGAACTGGCTGATGCAGGGCGTGAATTTCATCAAGCCCTGAGCCAAGCTAAAAACATCACTTTGTACTGCCCCTCTTTCGTCACCGAACTGACCCGAGAAACGGACAAGGTCACGATAACGCTCAATGATGGACAAGTGCTTACCACCAAACTGATGGTTGCTGCCGACGGCGCCCTTTCCTCATGCTGTGACATGGTCGGTATCGCCCGCCATGAACATGATTTTGAACAAGTCGCGCTGATCGCCAATGTCACTACATCGTTGCCTCATCAAGGCAAGGCGTTTGAACGCTTTACCGAAACCGGTCCAGTCGCGTTGTTGCCAATGTCTGAAGGTCGCAGCTCATTAGTGTGGTGTGTCAAACCACACGAAGCGCCCGATTTTCTCGCGCTGTCTGATCGTGAATTTGCAGAGAAACTCCAACAAACGTTCGGCTGGCGCCTTGGCCAGTTGTTACATGTTGGGCAGCGAAACAGCTATCCACTGATCTTGCGCCAAGCAACTCAGCTGATCAGCCATCGCTTTGCTGTTGTGGGAAATGCAGCCCAAACGCTACACCCAATTGCAGGCCAAGGCTTTAACCTTGGGCTTCGAGATGTAGTCACCTTGGCAGAAGAAATTGCCAAGGCACACAAAGAACAACAAGACTGTGGCAACATGATAATGCTTCAGCGTTACCTTCATCGTCGCGAACCAGACAGAGATGCCACTGTCGCCATGACATCGGGCCTTGTTCATGGTTTTTCCAATACGTCTGCGCCACTCAGTCTTGGGCGCAATTTAGGACTGGCGGCAATGTCCGTCTTTAGCGGATTAAAAGCGCCATTGCTAAAACGTGCAATGGGGCTGGTAGAACGATAATGAAAATGACAAATGTAGACATCGCCATTATTGGTGGCGGTATGGTGGGATTAACATTGGCAG
This sequence comes from Enterovibrio gelatinilyticus, assembly GCF_028683095.1. GTDB lineage: Bacteria > Pseudomonadota > Gammaproteobacteria > Enterobacterales > Vibrionaceae > Enterovibrio > Enterovibrio gelatinilyticus. The sequence continues at coordinate 61,115 of NZ_JAJUBC010000002.1, forward strand.
CTGCACTCGCTGACAGCGACCTTCGCATCGCCGTCATCGAAGGAAAAATGCCAGACATCGATCTGCCTCCCCTTCCCGATTTGCGTGTTTCTGCGCTCAGCCGCGCCAGCGAAAACATCTTAAAAAATGTAAGTGCATGGGACGGAATTACGTCTCGACGCAGCAGCCCATATCAGAAAATGTCGGTGTGGGAACAAGACAGCTTTGGCGCGATTGATTTTGATGCCATGGACATGGGTCAGCCGAACCTAGGCTATATCGTCGAAAACCGCGTTATCCAACTGTCATTGTTTGAACGCATCAAGCAGCAACACAATGTCACCCTATTTTGCCCAGACAAATGCGCGAGCATGATGTTCGGCGAAACCGAAGCTTGGCTAACACTCGATTCTGGCAATGCCATTACTGCGAAACTGGTGGTTGGTGCTGATGGTGCAAATTCATGGGTTAGAAATCAACTGTCCATCCCGCTGACTCATTGGGACTATGGGCACAGCGCGCTCGTTGCCAACATTCGCACTGCAGAGCCTCATGGCGGCGTTGCACGCCAAATCTTCACCCCTGATGGCCCATTGGCATTCTTGCCGCTGTCAGACCCGTACCTTTGCTCTATCGTGTGGTCTCAATCCCCTGAGCTTGCAGACCAACGATGTGCTTTGTCTGATGAAGACTTTAACAAAGCACTGACTGCCGCATTTGATACACGACTGGGGATTTGCTCTGTAGCAAGCGAGCGGGCTGCGTTTCCGCTGAAGATGCGCTATGCCCGCGACTTCGTGGTCGAGCGCGTCGCACTGATCGGGGATGCCGCTCACACCATTCACCCGTTGGCAGGTCAAGGTGTCAATCTCGGGTTGTTAGATGCCACCAGCTTAGCGCAAGAGTTAGTGCGTTTGCATGAAGAAGGCAAAGACATTGGCGAGAAAGCCAACCTTCGCAGTTTTGAGCGCTGGCGCAAAGCCGAAGCGGCTCACATGATTGCCGCCATGCAGGGGTTTCGCGATATTTTCTCAGGTGAAAACCCCGCCAAGAAACTGTTCCGTGGCATTGGCTTGATGGCCGCAGCGACCCTGCCAGGGATTAAAACGCAGTTTATTAAGCGAGCTTTGGGGTTAAATGGGGATTTGCCCGAGTTGGCAAAGAAATAGGGTACTGGGTACTGGGTACTGGGTACTGCAAAATGTTTTTGACGGCCTGAGATGCGGTCAAGCTTTTCGCTTTCGCTCTTCCTAGGATCTAGGGCCTGCTCTTCCTAGAACCTGTTTTTCCTAGATCTTTGTATTCCCTATCCTACAAACCCTACAAACAAAAAAACGGCTCCCGAGGGAGCCGTTTTCATATCTAAATCAGCGTATCGCCGACTGAATGAAGAGCTAAGCGATTACGCTTGGCCTTTAACTTCTTTCAGACCGTTGAAAGGTGCGCGTTCGCCCAGAGCTTCTTCGATACGGATAAGTTGGTTGTACTTAGCAACACGGTCAGAACGGCTCATAGAACCCGTCTTGATTTGGCCTGCAGCAGTACCAACAGCTAGGTCAGCGATAGTTGCATCTTCAGTTTCACCTGAACGGTGAGAGATAACTGCAGTGAAGCCAGCATCTTTAGCCATCTTGATAGCAGCCAAAGTTTCGGTTAGTGAACCGATTTGGTTGAACTTGATCAGGATAGAGTTAGTGATGCCTTCTTCGATACCACGAGCAAGGATCTTAGTGTTAGTAACGAATAGATCGTCACCCACTAGCTGAATTTTGTCGCCTAGAAGCTCAGTTTGGTGTTTGAAACCAGTCCAATCAGACTCGTCCAGACCGTCTTCGATAGAAACGATTGGGAATTGCTCAACGAGACCAGCAAGGTAGTGGTTGAACTCTTCAGCGGTGAAGGTTTTGCCTTCGCCTTTCATGTTGTAGATGCCAGCTTCCTTGTCGAAGAACTCAGATGCTGCACAGTCCATAGCAAGAGTGATGTCTTTGCCTAGCTCGTAGCCAGCAGCTGCAACAGCTTCTGCGATAACTTCTAGCGCTTCAGCGTTAGACTTAAGGTTAGGAGCGAAACCGCCTTCGTCACCAACTGCAGTGTTGTAGCCTTTAGACTTCAATACTTTCGCTAGGTTGTGGAATACTTCAGCACCCATGCGAACAGCTTCTTTCAAAGTTGCAGCGCCAACTGGCTGAATCATGAACTCTTGGATATCAACGTTGTTGTCAGCGTGCTCGCCACCGTTGATGATGTTCATCATTGGTAGAGGCATAGAGAACTGACCAGCAGTGCCGTTTAGTTCAGCAATGTGCTCGTACAGTGGCATGCCTTTAGCAGCAGCTGCTGCTTTTGCGTTCGCTAGAGATACCGCTAGGATTGCGTTAGCACCGAACTTAGATTTGTTCTCAGTACCGTCCAAGTCGATCATGATTTGGTCGATTTCTGCTTGGTTTGTCGCGTCTTTACCTTCTAGAGCGTTAGCGATTTCGCCGTTTACTGCGCCGATTGCTTTAAGTACGCCTTTACCTAGGAAACGAGCTTTGTCGCCGTCACGCAATTCAAGAGCTTCGCGAGAACCGGTAGATGCGCCAGATGGTGCAGCTGCCATACCTACGAAACCACCTTCTAGGTGAACTTCTGCTTCTACAGTTGGGTTACCGCGTGAATCGATAATTTCACGACCTAGAACTTTAACGATCTTAGACATTGTGTTTCCTCTCGTATGTCATATAGCTTAAAAATGCGAAAAGCGGCTGCACTACCTTCGCAACCGCCCTTTGTTCTCAGTTACAGCTCACCACGCTGATTTTTACCTGCCGCTGCCACAAAGCCTTCAAACAAAGGATGGCCGTCGCGCGGTGTAGAGGTAAATTCAGGGTGGAACTGGCACGCCACAAACCATGGGTGCTCAGGGTTTTCAATAATTTCAACCAGCTTCTTGTCCGCTGACAAGCCCGATACCACAAGGCCGGCTTCTTCAATTTGCGGACGAAGCACATTGTTGACTTCATAGCGGTGACGGTGACGCTCGTGAATAGACGCATTACCGTATAGCTCACGCGCTTTGGTGCCGTCTTTTAAGTGACACAGCTGTGCGCCAAGGCGCATGGTGCCGCCCAAGTCGGATTTCTCAGTACGCGCTTCAACCTTACCTTCGCCGTCGACCCACTCAGTGATCAGGCCAACAACTGGGAATTTGCTTTCTTTATTGAACTCCGTAGAGTTCGCGCCTTCCATGCCCACAACGTTACGTGCGTATTCAATCAACGCAACTTGCATGCCTAGGCAGATACCCAAGTAAGGAATTTTGTTTTCACGCGCAAACTTCGCTGCCAGAATTTTGCCTTCTACGCCGCGATCACCGAAGCCACCTGGAACTAGAATTGCGTCTAGGCCATGCAGTGCTTCTTCACCTTTGGTTTCTACGTCTTGAGAGTCAACATACTTGATGTTCACGGTCAGGCGATTCTTAAGGCCAGCGTGCTTCAGTGCTTCGTTGACAGACTTATAGGCGTCTGGCAGTTCGATGTACTTACCAACCATACCGATAGTCACTTCACCGGTCGGGTTCGCTTCTTCAAAAATAACTTGTTCCCACTCAGACAAGTCTGCTTGTGGCGCCGTGATACCAAAACGCTGACAAACCAAGTCATCCAAGCCTTGTGAACGGATCAGTGAAGGGATTTTGTAGATAGAATCCACATCCTTCATTGAGATAACGGCTTTTTCTTGCACGTTACAGAACAAGGCAATTTTAGAACGCTCGTTTGCAGGAATAACACGGTCGCTACGGCAAACCAGAATGTCTGGCTGAATACCGATAGACAGCAGTTCTTTCACTGAGTGTTGAGTAGGTTTGGTTTTCACTTCACCTGCAGCTGCAAGGTAAGGAACCAAAGTCAGGTGCATGAACATGGTGCGCTCGCGACCAAGTTCAACCGCCAACTGACGGATAGCTTCTAGGAATGGCAATGACTCGATATCACCAACAGTACCGCCGATTTCAACGATAGCCACATCGTGACCTTCGCCACCAGCAAGCACACGCTCTTTAATCGAGTTAGTGATATGTGGGATAACCTGAATGGTTGCACCCAAGTAGTCGCCGCGGCGTTCTTTGCGCAGTACATCGGCGTATACACGGCCAGACGTAAAGTTGTTGCGCTTAGTCATCTTGGTACGGATGAAACGCTCGTAGTGACCCAAGTCTAGGTCGGTTTCTGCACCGTCTTCCGTAACGAATACTTCACCGTGCTGGGTTGGGCTCATCGTGCCCGGATCCAAGTTGATGTAAGGGTCGAGCTTCATCATGGTCACATTAAGACCACGTGCTTCTAAAATCGCTGCTAAAGACGCTGCAGCAATACCCTTACCGAGGGAGGAAACCACCCCGCCAGTTACAAAAATGTAATTCGTTGTCATGCTAAACCTGAGAGTTGGATTTAGGGGAAATATTGGAAATCTGGACGGGACGACATGTTACCAGAGCCCGAAACTTCCCACAACGTGAAAACTATCACACGACCAAACGTTTTTTTTTGTCGTAAATCAATGGAGTGATTTACATTGCTTTGTTGCCTTCGTCACGTTTCACTTGCTGCCAGAGATTTTCGAGCTCATCTGTCTGACTTTCCTGCAAGTTTTTACCATTTTCGCGTAATTTCATTTCAATTTGACGAAAACGTTTTTCGAATTTTAAATTAGCTTTTCTTAATGCACTTTCGGGATTTGTCCCAACATGGCGGGCTAAATTCACTACGGCAAACAACAAGTCGCCTACTTCTTCATCAACACGTGCTTGATTGACGTCCACCATCAAGGCTTCTTCCATCACTTCTTCAAGCTCTTCTTGGACTTTTTCAGCCACCGGACCGATCGCATCCCAATCAAACCCGACGCTAGCGCAACGTTTCTGAATTTTTGTCGCTCGGCCTAATGCAGGTAATGCGGTAGGTACGTCATCCAATAAACTCACCGCCACATCTGGCGCTGCTTTTTTGGCACGTTCTTGTGCCTTAATGCCTTCCCAATCAGCTTCTTGAAGTGGGTTGCCGTCCGCATCTTTCTCACCAAACACATGAGGATGACGACGAACCAATTTGTCACAGATAGCCCCAACCACATCGTCGAAATCAAAGTCGCCCTGCTCTTTACCGAGTTGACTATAGAACACGATCTGAAACAGGAGATCGCCCAGTTCATCGCGTACATCCGCCCAATCTTGGCGCTCAATCGCATCCACGGTTTCGAAAGTTTCTTCGATGGTGTAAGGAATTATGGAATCAAACGTCTGCTTTTTATCCCACGGACAGCCATTATTCGGGTCTCGTAGGGTCGCCATAATTTCTAGTAATTCTTGCATTCGCGACATTTTTTTCATGTCTATTTACCCACTGTCAGTGTGTTAAAACGTGTTCAATAATAAAAAGGGAAAGCCTAAGCTCTCCCTTTTTTATACCGAATATTTTTTACCCAAATCAACCTGAAGATGCGCGATTTCTCACTCAGTGAAGTCGTTTTGCTTCGTGAACATCTCGCACCTGCTCAAGGCGAGAGATCACTCGACTCAGCACTTCTAAATCACTCAGTTCCAAATCAAAGTCCATGATCGACATGTTTTGCTTATAGTCGACTCGGCTTTGCATGCCTGCTACTTTCACTTTGTCATTGGTCAGTACGTTGGTTAGGTCTTTGATCAACCCATTGCGCTCTGACGCCAACACGCGAACCGTGATCTGGTAGTTACCTACAAACCCCCCGCCCCACACCGTATCGATAATACGCTCAGGCGCATGATGGCGAAGCTCTGATAATTGATCACAGTCTGAACGGTGAACCGATATACCACGCCCTTGCGTCACATAACCTTCGATGGCATCCCCTGGGATCGGCTGACAGCAACGTGCAAGGTGGGTCATCAGGTTATCAACCCCTTCAACCACCACGGCATCTCTGCGCGGTTTTTTCGGCGCTGACGAGGTTTCGGCTTGTTCGAGCTTTTCGCGAAGCTGTTGGTCTTCTTGTGCCTTGGTGGGTTTATTCACCAAGGAGTTGATATAATTCACCACTTGGTTGATGCGCAAGTCGCCACTGCCAACACCGGCATACACTTCTTCCAAGCTGTTCATGTTGAAGCGTTTCATGGCCAGCGAGGCATCTTTGCTAACCGCACCAATTTTCGCCAGTTCGGTATCGAGGATCTCTTTGCCCGCAATCATGTTCTTTTCACGTGATTGCTTGCGGAACCATGCATTGATTTTAGCGCGAGCACGGCCAGAATTGACGAAGCCCAAACTTGGATTTAGCCAGTCACGCGAAGGGTTCGGCTCTTTCTGAGTGATGATTTCAACTTGATCGCCCATTTGCAGGTGGTACGTGAACGGCACAATGCGCCCTTCCACTTTGGTACCAATACAACGGTGACCCACTTCAGAGTGGATGTGGTAAGCAAAATCTAGCGGCGTAGCACCGATAGGCAAATCGACCACATCACCTTTTGGTGTAAAGGCATAAACGCGATCATCAAAGACTTGGCTACGAAGTTCATCGAGCATTTCACCCGAATCAGACATCTCTTCTTGCCATGCCAACAGTTTGCGCAGCCAGGTGATTTTCTCATCGTAGCCACTGCGACCGCCCGCTGATGCACCTTCTTTGTATTTCCAGTGCGCCGCTACGCCGAGTTCGGCATCATCATGCATTTGCTTGGTGCGGATTTGGATTTCAACGGTTTTCCCTTCAGGACCTAGCACTACGGTGTGAATAGACTGATAGCCGTTAGGTTTCGGGTTGGCGACGTAGTCGTCAAATTCTTTAGGGAGGTGGCGATATTTGGTGTGCACCACACCTAATGCGGCGTAGCAGTCTTGCAATTGGTCAGCAATGATTCGGACAGCACGCACATCGAAAAGCTCATCGAAGTCGAGGCTCTTCTTCTGCATTTTCCGCCAGATGCTGTAGATGTGCTTTGGACGACCGTACACCTGAGCATTGATGTTGGACGCACCCATGGCCTGCTGCAAGTCTGTCACGAAGGTATCAATGTAGTCTTCGCGATCAATACGGCGTTCCGCCAGTTGCTTAGCAATTTGCTTGTAGGTGCCCGAATGCTGATAGCGGAAAGTGTAGTCTTCAATTTCCCATTTCAGTTGGCCTATACCCAAGCGGTTGGCCAACGGTGCGTAGATATTCGCACACTCTTTGGCAACAGCTTGACGAACATCGTCTGGTTCGTTTTTCACTTCACGCAGATAACTAATGCGCTCCGCCAGTTTGATCACGACACAACGAAAGTCATCAACCATCGAGAGCAACATACGGCGCACGTTATCCACCTGCGCTGCGGTGGCTTCTTCATTGTTGGAGTTCAAATGACGAATAGACGCCATCTCTTGCACCCCATCAACCAATTTGGTGATGTTGCTGCCGTAGCGTTCTTTCAAGGCCTCTGGCGTGAGTAGGCCATCTTCCACCACAGGGAAGAGCAACGCGGCAATCAAGGTTTCCTTGTCCATGCTAAGAGTGACAAGGATTTCAATCATCTCTCGACCAAACCACAATGATTGAGCGAGGGTCTGCTCGTCACCCAGTGTTTGGCAATCATAATAGGCGTTTATCAGCGCCTGCGAGACATCCGCATCTTGCGCTAGACCATCGACCCAGCGTTCAAGCAAAAATTCTGTGTTGTCATTTAGGTGCGCGCCACGAATTGCGACCATTTCACTATCCTGTTTGTTCTAATCCATATACACAAACCACCTCAACTTGCCTGTTCAACGCACAAGGAAGTAGCTTGTGTATAAACCAGCAACCCTCATGGTTGCCGGTGTGTCACTTATGCCTTTTTGATGAACAGCGCCATCGACTCTAAGTGCCCTGTGTGCGGGAACATGTCCAACATGCCCAACTTAGCCAATTTGTATCCTTTATCGAGCAGTATTTGGCTGTCTCTTGCGAGTGTTGCAGGGTTACAAGACACATACACAATACGCTCAGCACGTGATTGTGCCACATAAGGCATAACCCCTAAAGCGCCAGCACGTGCTGGGTCGAGCAAAATTTTGCTATAACGCTGCTTGCCCCACTCAGTCTTGCCCGCATCGAGTTCAAGGTTTGCATGATAGAAGGCCACATTGTCCAGCTTATTGCGTGCCGCGTTGTCGGTCGCACGTTGAACCATGTCCTCAACACCTTCAACGCCCACCACAGATGCCGCCTTGCTAGCCATTGGCAAACTGAAGTTGCCAAGTCCACAGAATAAGTCGAGCACTTTGTCATTACTATCAAGTGCAAGCCAATCAAGAGCCTGGGCAATCATTTTCAGGTTGATGTCGGCATTAACCTGAATGAAATCCTGCGGTTCAAACTCAAGAGAAAACGTATCTAGCGAATAATACGGCGCACTACCACAAAGACGCTGCGCCTCCGCATCTCCTTGCTGAAGATACAAAATCAGCGCCTTGTCATCAGCAAACTGTTTGAGAGTCACAATGTCGTCATCATGCAATGGCTTAATCGCACGCACTAACAGCACGCGCCCTGCATCAGATTCCACCAGCTCAATATGACCAATAATACGGCGACCGCGCAATGCATCCAGCAGTGAGTAAACCTCTGGAAGCAGTGCATCAAGTACTTTGGCTAACACTGGGCAATGCGTCACTGTCACAATGTCTTTCGAGCTTCGTTGACGAAAGCCCATTTCCAATTCACCCGTTTTAGCGATTTTCACGCTCAATCGCGCACGTCGGCGATATCCTTCACCAACAGAGCACACTGGTGCATCTTGGGTGAGTTCAGCATCTGCAAACTTTCTCATCAGCTGTGAAAGTGAGGTTTGCTTGGCTTTGATCTGCTCATCATGTCCAAGGTGCTGCAAGTTACATCCACCGCACACCCCATAATGGGCACAAAATGGTTCAACACGCTCTGCACTGGCAGTGGTCACTTTGATCAATTTGGCTCGAGCAAACTGACGTTTGTCTTCCGTCAATTGAGCTACAACGTCTTCACCCGCTAATGCACCCGCAATAAACACCGGCTTTTTACCGTCAAAGGCCACACCATCGCCTTGATGGTCAAGACGCTCAACGGTGAATGCCTTGTGTTTGGTGTCGATACTTTTCTTCTTCTGGGGCTGAAAAAAACGCGCCATGTTGATTTTCCAATGTCGGCCATCGCCACCTTTTCCTCTGGTGATGACAGCAGTGAATCGTATATTGGCGAACAGCGGGTTGTGATAACCTGCTGAATTCTCGCCGACAGCTTTGGTGTACAGCCGCACCTAGGATTAGAATGTAGCCTTAGGCACGTCATGATTTTATGTCATGAACAGGTACGTCATGAAAATGATGGCAATTCTCCCACAGAACAAACAGCATGACCAAATACGGACTTCGCGCCAGAGTAATTACCCTTACCATTGCACCGACATTGATCATCGGCATTTTACTGAGTGCCTATTTTATCAAAAACCGCTATCAAGAGCTGGAGCAGCAATTGAGCGTAGCGGGTCAGGCAATCATTGAGCCGCTGGCAATCGCTAGTGAAATCGGTCTTTCTAACGAAAGTCGCGAAAACGTGCGTCGCCTTATCGGTCACACTCACCGACAACACAGTCAATATATTCGAAGTATTGCGGTATTTTCGGGCAAGAATGATCTCTTCGTGACCTCAAACTACCACCGCAATCTCGATTTGATGGCCGTCCCTGACGGACAACCGATACCCGATCGCTTGGAGATAAGCCGACTGCAAGACACCTTGCTGCTTCGTGCACCTATTCGCGCTATCGGCAATTTCAATAACGCGCTAGCACCTGAAATGCCCATCGGCTACATCACGATGGAAATGGACTTGTCCACGGTGAAGCTTAAGCAATACCAAGAAATCATTTCCGCCAGCGTGGTGCTTATTCTTGGCGTTATTCTATCGGGATTCTTTGCCTATCGCTTGTTGCTTGATGTTGAAACGCCAATAAAGCAAATGATCAATATGATCGACAGAATCCGCCGAGGGCATCTCGATGTTCGGATTGAAGGCAAATTATTGGGTGAGCTTGATACCTTGAAGAACGGTATCAACGCCATGGCGATTTCATTGTCTGAATATCATTTGGAGATGCAACAGAGCATTGATCAGGCAACGTCAGACTTACGTGAAACGCTCGAACAGCTTGAAATTCAAAATGTTGAATTAGACATCGCCAAGAAAAACGCGCAAGAAGCGGCACGGGTGAAATCCGAGTTTCTTGCCAACATGTCTCATGAACTGCGTACACCACTCAATGGTGTGATTGGGTTCACCCGCCAAATGCTCAAAACCCAATTAAGTAGCAGCCAACAAGATTATCTGCAGACCATCGAAAAATCAGCCAACAATCTACTCACGATCATTAACGACATTCTCGACTTCTCGAAACTCGAAGCTGGCAAGTTGCTGCTTGAAAACATCCCGTTTGATTTCGAAGACTCTTTAGAAGAAGTCATGCGTTTGCTTGCCCCCATGGCGCACGAAAAAGGACTAGAGCTGAATTTACGCATTGACCCTCGCATTCCTTCTGGGGTGATTGGTGACCCGCTTCGCATCCAGCAAGTGCTCACTAACTTGATTGGTAACGCCACTAAATTTACCGAGCGTGGCCATATTCGTATTAGTGTTGAACTCAAACAGCAACGTGATGAGCAACTGGAATTACAGTTCGTGATACGAGATTCTGGTATCGGTATTTCCGAACGCCAACAGGCTCAGTTATTCCAAGCATTCCGACAAGCGGATGCGAGTATCAGCCGTCGCTATGGCGGAACCGGGCTAGGCCTCGTGATCACCCAAAACCTCGTGCAGCAAATGGGCGGAGACATTGGATTCAGTAGCCGATTGCACCAAGGGTCTACCTTCTGGTTTACCTTATCGCTGATGAAGACCGACTTGCCTTTGGTACAACCTGTCGATGATCAGGCGCTTGCCGGAAGTTCGCTAATTTTAGTAGAGAACGACCTAGAAAGTCGCCAGATCACCAGTGAGAAACTCTCTCAATTTGGTCTCAGCATCCGAAGTGTTGATCAGCTACCCGAGCATTCGGAACGCGTCTCTTGTGTGATGATTTGTATCGATGCCGACGCCGTTCCAGAACCCGATGCGTTAATAAACCAAGCATCTCGCGCTAAAGTCTTCAGTGATAAAATCGTATTTTGCCTTCCGACAACGGAACTCGCACTGTCAGAGCACCTCTTAAATGCGGGTGTCGATGCATGCTTACCGAAACCGCTGTCTGTACGTAAGTTAGTAGAGCTACTTCAGGGTGAACCACAACAACCTAAGGCACTTCCTGCCGTGGTTGAAGCGCACGTAAACAAACTGCCAATGACCGTCATGGCGGTGGATGATAACCCAGCGAACCTCAAGCTCATCGCGGCACTATTAAAAGAACGCGTGACCAATGTGGTGACGGCGCATGATGGTAAGCACGCGGTAGAGCGTGCGCACGCTCAACGTTTTGACCTGATCTTGATGGACATTCAAATGCCAGAAATGGATGGGGTGACAGCTTGTCAGGAAATTCGTCGTTCACCACTGAACCATCAAACCCCAGTTATCGCCGTCACCGCTCATGCCATGGCGGGTGAGCGAGAGCGTTTGCTTGGCGAAGGCATGGACGATTACCTCACCAAACCGATTGAAGAGCATATTCTCGAACAAGTCCTGCACCATTGGACTCACCCGCAATCTGGAGACGTACCTTCCTATAGCCCACTGACCCACTCAAACACGGTCAGTACATCGCTCAGTGTCGATTGGTCACAAGCCATGAAGCAAGCGTCAGGCAAAGAAGCTCTGGCGAAAGAGATGCTGCAAATGCTGGTGCGCTCATTCGATGAAGTAGAAGACAAAGTGAACCTTGCATTAGAGGGCGATACGATTGAACTCTGGCCTGTGATCCACAAGCTACATGGCAGTTGCGCCTATAGCGGTGTACCAAAGCTCAAAGGGCTCTGTTATGAACTGGAAACACAGTATAAGCAGGGAGCCAACAACGAAGACCTTGAACCTGAGCTCTGTGAATTACTCGATGAGATGAATAATATCCGCGAGCAATCCCCGCATTATTTGAGTGAGGAAAGCTGATCGAAAAACGGCAGAAAAGTCTGACTTTCCTGCCGTTTCATCGTTAGCTATTGGAGGGTTTACTCCGCGCAGATAGAAGCCAATATGTCCAGACGTCTCACGGGTTCTTTCACATAGGGATTGCCCTCGTCCCATGCATAACCCGCGAGTATAGAACAAATCATCTGTTTGATTTTCGCATCAGGGTTTGGATAAAAAATCACATCCTGCAATGTGCCTTTGTACCACCCCTCGACATAACATCGAAACGTATCAATCCCTTTTAGAAGAGGCTTTTCATAATCAGCGGTCCAATCGACTTTCTCACCACTCAATTGACGCAATAACGCGTCAGTTGCGTACTCAGCAGACTTCATTGCAATGGTCACACCGGATGAAAATACCGGGTCAAGAAACTCTCCAGCATTACCCAGCAAGGCAAATTTATCGGTAGCCAGTGTTGATACATTTGCAGAGTATCCGCCAATTTCTCCAGCAGGGTTAGGGTACTCTGCCTGAGCGAGCAATATAGCTAAACGCGGCTCTTCCGATGCCAGTTGGCGAATTGCATCAATGTGATCTTCGGGGTAGCGTTCGAAGAAAGTCGGCTCGCCCACAATACCAAAAGAACATGTTCCATTGCTAAATGGGATCAGCCAATACCAAACATCTTGGTTGTTAGGATGAACAGAAATTAAAATCTTATCGCGGTCATATTGCTCGTCATCAATACGATCTGTAATGTGCGTGAATATCGCTTTTCGAGGTGGAAGGCATGATGGTGTTTCAAGGTTCAATAAACGCGGTAACACTCGTCCAAAACCACTCGCATCAAGGATAAAATCCGCTTCAAGCGTATATTTTTCACCGTTCGCATCCTTGACCGTCAGGCGCGGAGATTCGCCGTTAAGTTCTACCGACTCAATCTCATGTTGGTAGCGAATCGTTACACCTTGTCGCTCTGCATCATCAGCCAGCACTTTATCAAACGCACCACGCTGAACTTGAAAGGTGGTGCCGATACCCTGTGAAAACTTGTCCGTGAAGTCGAAACTGACATAGCGTCCTCGACGGTTAAACGCCGCGCCATTTTTGAATTGAAAACCTGCATGATTAACCGCATCCAGCATGCCTGCAGCCCGAATGGATTCCATACACGCTGGCAACAAACTCTCACCGATAGAAAAGCGAGGGAATGTCGCTTTCTCAATCACAATAACGTCAATTCCCTTTTGGTTTAACAATGCTGCTGCAATCGCGCCAGATGGCCCAGCGCCAATAATAGCCACCTGTGTGGTTTCCAAATTCAAACAATGTCTCCTTACAATGTACGCAGAGCGATAATGCCTTGCTAATCCTGACGAGCGTTAAGTTTCAACAAAGTGTGTCCAAGACCGATGTCATCCGTTTTTTCCACCACGTCAAACCCTGCCTCTTCAACAATTTGAACAAACTCTTCGCAGCGATAGAAGCGACTGTTCCCATTGGCAAGGCAAGTAAAATACAACGAAGTCGCATTCAGACTATACGCCGCCGCTTCATATTTCTGAGCATCCCAAAATAGGTCCAAGATATAAACCGTTGCATCCGGCTTCATCGCTTGGCGAACGCGGCGCAAAATGCTCAAAATCTCCATTGGCGAAAAGCAATCTAAAAATTGACTCATCCACCATACATCCGCACCTTGAGGCAGGGACTGAGAAGCATCAAGTGCATTAAAAGCATGACCTTTGATTCGACCTTCATAGCCAATCTCTTTTGCCTGCTCTAATGCCATTTCAATCTGCGGAGGAAGGTCAATAATAGTGACTGTCACATCAGGGCAGTATTGACAACATTGCCTCGCCCATTGCCCTGTATTTCCACCAATATCAAACACGTTTTTAGGCGTATCCGCGAACACTTTTTCGAGCAACAAGGGAAAAGAGCGATCAGAGTAAAAGTGATCGAACTGGAACCAGCTTTTCTTGGCCTTTTCTGGTAGCTGCGATAAGCCTTCGTAAATCGTACTCCAGTCTCCTAACTCTTTTAGGCCTGCAGGCGTACCAGTTTCTATAGACTCGGTGAGATGGCTCATCGCGGCGTAACAAACGTCAGCAGTGAAATCCATATTTGCACGTGTCATTCCATCATGCAGCAGGAAATATCCCAGGTTGGCAATACAATAGCGCGGTGACTTCCACGTAACGATATGGGCAGACACTGCCATATCGAGTAGCACTTTAACACCGTACTCTGATACTCCCGTTGTAGTTGCGATCTCTGTGGCATCAAGGCCATCACTTCCCGCCTCATCAAGGGCAGACAAAATATTGAGATCTCGCAATGTGCGAGCGGTATGAAAAACAATTGGCGCAAAAGCGAGCTTTTGCGCCTCTGTTTTTGCGCTCAATCCGTTATACGGATCAACTTCATAAGACTTCACGCTAAAAACCTACTACCTAAACAGTGTACTTATGACTTAGAGGCACTCAGCACCGCTAAGTGCTTACGGATATCAACATCCAGATTGTTGATCCAGCGATTGTAGTTACGATGAATTTTACCATCACTGTATTTAAGATTTTCAGAATCAACGTAATCAATCGAATAGCTCTTATCGCTATACGTCACATCAATCACAGCACGATGAGAACGGACAAAGAGTTCACCCCGAATCACACCTGGTGCCGTTTCTGTCATGATCCAACCACGATCAGCGCCAGATTCCATAATGGCCTGCTTTACCGATAGCACTGGCACATTAAAAGCAACGGGAACGCTCTCAACATTTTTGATAGGTTGAACACGACCACAACCAACCAGCCCCACGACAACTGCCAACAAAACTAGACATTTCTTTAGATTCACGACTGACTCCTTATTATTGATTCAAACACCTTGTTGCGTGTTACAGTGATTACGATATCATCAACATTACACATTGTTCATGCTAACAATACCTTGATCAATCACATATGCACTGATGTTATAGCCCGCCAATGAGTAGTATTCAATTTAACCTACGAAAACTTAATGCACTGTCGCCTGGTCTAGTAAATCAAGAAGACTGGACAAACTGGTCTCATCTCGATTATCAATGGCCAGAAGGGGAAAACACTCCACCGGCCAGTGCCATACCAGCAATGATGCGCCGCCGCATGAGTGCTATTAGCAAATTAGCGGTGCAAATAGCAACAGAGCTCATTGAGCATGAAAGTGTCGACTTTGTGGTTTTCTCAAGTCGGCATGGTGAACTTCAACGTACTATCACCCTGCTTAACGAAATACAGGCTGGTCAAGATGCGTCACCCACGGCATTCTCTCAATCGGTCCACAATACAGCTGCAGGCTTATTTACCATCGCAACAAAACAAGCCATACCCGCGACATCCCTCTCTGGTGGTGAGGATTCTTTTCATTATGCCCTCACTGAAGCTGCTATTTATTTAACAGAGAACCCCAAACACAAAGTATTGGTTGTTGATTTCGATGCTCCCTTACCTGAACCATATACGCCATTTAACCAATATCACGTTCCCCCATATGCTTTTGGCGTAATTATCGAACACGGTGAGCAGTTCACTGTTTCTCGCTCTAGCGCTAGCCGCCATGACGCAACGCTCTTATTACCGCAAGCACTCGCGTTTTATGCCAATGTCATGAATGCAGCACCCACCTTCGTCATTCAAAGCTCACGGCAACATTGGGAGTGGTGCACAAAGGGGACATGGAATGTTGATAGCAATCAGTAAGGGCTGGCGAATTCTAGCCACAGGTTTTTGCTTTAGTCTCTTTGGGGTTGGGGCTTTATGCCTAACCTTTATTATATGCCCAATAATGACGTTTTCAGCACGCGACGCGCGAGAACGGGAGCATCGCGTGCAGCGAATCATTCAGCGCACTTTTATCGCATTTTGTCTGACGATGAAATATACAGGCGCTATCAACTTTCGAATTTCAGGTGCAGATATTCTGAAGAAAGACAGACGCTGTCTTATTTTAGCCAATCACCCTAGCTTGATTGATTACGTATTAATTGCATCTCAATTACCCCAATGCGACTGCCTCGTTAAAGCCGCTATTTGGCGTAACCCCTTTATGAAAGGCATAGTGAAAGCGGCTGGTTACATCCCCAACAATGATCCAGACGACCTACTGTCACGCTGTAGTGATCGCTTAGACCAAGGCAATGTGTTGTTGGTGTTTCCTGAAGGTACTCGAACCACACCCGGCGAAAAGCAAAAGCTGCACAGAGGGGCATCACAAATTGCAGTTCGCACCCAAACCGACATCCGAATCATCCACATTACAGTCACCCCCAGCTTTCTTACCAAAGAGAGAAAATGGTATCAGGTTCCTGACATTCGCCCCTTTTTTCATGTGGAGGTGAAGGGTAAGATAAGCGCCAGTGAATTTAGTGGCAGTGATGCAGCGGAACCAACAGAAGCTCGTCGTCTAAATCGGAGACTGGCAACCGAACTATTCCCCACCCCAATTAATTCCAAACATCGATATTCAACGAAAGAGGGCCACTGTGAGCACACTACATAACGACATTAAAAAACTGATCATCGATGCATTGAATCTAGAAGATCTCTCCATTGAAGACATCGACACCGACGCCCCTCTGTTTGGAGAAGGTCTAGGACTAGATTCTATTGATGCACTTGAGCTTGGCCTAGCCATTAAGAAAGCGTACAACGTGGTCATTGATGCTGACGATAGCAACACACGTGAGCATTTCGCCTCTGTCGCTAATTTGGCTTCGTTCATCTCTGCTAACAAAGCGGAGTAAACATGACTGACGTAAACAAAGCACAAATATTCGAACAAGTTCGCGATGCGCTAGTCGAACTCTTTGAATTAGCACCTGACGACATCACCCCTGAAGCCCGCCTCTATGATGAGCTGGATCTTGATAGCATTGACGCCGTTGATCTCGTGGTACATTTACAAAACACCACAGGCAAAAAAATCAAACCCGATGAGTTTAAGTCGGTGCGTACAGTGCAAGATGTTGTCGATGCTGTTGCTGATTTGCTAGCAGCACAGTAATGAGATCCCTCAGTGCGGTAGCCGGAATGCTGCTTCTTGCTTACCCACTGGCGGTC
The DNA here is from genome assembly GCF_028683095.1 of Enterovibrio gelatinilyticus. Classification (GTDB taxonomy): domain Bacteria; phylum Pseudomonadota; class Gammaproteobacteria; order Enterobacterales; family Vibrionaceae; genus Enterovibrio; species Enterovibrio gelatinilyticus. The sequence continues at coordinate 78,286 of NZ_JAJUBC010000002.1, forward strand.
TATGCAGGATTGTCCTATTGGGGTGCAGCACCTTTGGCACTGGTTCTCATTGTTCTTTTTGCTTGTCGTATCGTATCAAGCAGACGTTCAAAGAGTGGGCCACTCAAACATTTAGCCATACTCACTGGCACAATAGGAATAGCACTGGCATCTCTGGGCTACCTTTTCAAACAGCATGACTGGTTTCTCTACTATCCCGTGGTGGTCAACGCTGTCATGCTGGCGATATTTGCGCATAGTCTGAGTCAACCTCAGAGCATTGTTGAAAAGTTAGCGAGATTGCAAGACCCAGACCTTCCCCCCTCGGGAGTCAGTTACACGCGAAAAGTCACCAAGGTCTGGTGCCTGTTTTTTCTCCTAAACGGTAGCATTGCATGGCTCACCTGTTTCATGCCTCTGAGTAACTGGACTTTGTATAACGGCTTACTCAGCTACTTAGCTGCAGGAACACTGTTTGCCGTGGAGTATTTAGTAAGAAAAAAGGTTCAAGCTTCGTGATTTCTTTCACTCCACTTTCAGCACTGATTAGCTCGACGGATAGACCCCACACTCATCCCGTCGCCATTGACGACAATGGTAACGAACGAAGCTGGCGTGACTTCACTCGCCATGTCATGACGCTTAGCCACCAGCTCGCTGCGCGACCTGAAAAAGAATGGGCTCTAGCCTTTGAAGACAGTTACCTCTTTTCCGTCGCGTTTTTTGCATTGTGTCATGCCAACAAGTCGGTCATTTTACCAGGAAACCTTCAGCCGGGAGCACTCACTGAGCTCACAAGCTGCTGCGATGGCATTCTTCACGATACACGTGTGATAGCGCCAAAAGGCCTCTTAACACTAACGTTGCCGGACGCGCTCATCCCAACCAATGACGCGCTACCCGCGCTACAACCGTTTACTGATCTTAAGTTAACCTTGTTCACCTCAGGCTCAAGTGGCGTACCTAAAGCTATCGAAAAGTCACTACATCAACTACAAGAAGAATTGAACCAGCTTGAACAACAGTGGGGAAAGCAGGTTCAACAAGCGACGTTTTTTAGCACTGTTTCTCACCAGCATATCTACGGTTTTCTGTTTCGTATTCTCTGGCCATTAAGCGCAGGTCGCCCATTTATGTGCCGCGACTTGGTTTACCCAGAACAAGTTATTGCTCAAGCAAAGGGGCACCATGTGCTCGTCAGTAGCCCCGCGTTGTTAAAACGGTTATCAGAACAAACCAACTCTGACGGTTATTGCTCCATCTTTTCATCTGGAGGCCCCCTTCCGTATGACGCCGCACAGCACAGTATCGCCAGTCTTGGGTATCTTCCGATCGAAGTCTATGGCAGTACGGAAACAGGCGGCATTGGCTTTCGTCAGCAAACCAGTGAGTCCTCACCTTGGCGTTTGTTTGATGGGATCACGGCATCACTCAATGAAAGCGGCTGCTTATCCTTACGCTCCCCTTATATTGACCCTCAGCAGTGGTATCACACCGCGGATATCTGCGAACTGTTCGATGATCGCCACTTTCTTCTGAAAGGCAGAGCCGATCGAGTGGTTAAAGTTGAAGAAAAACGCGTATCTCTGACGGAAATCGAGCAACGCCTTTGCCAAAGCCCGTGGGTGACGGACGCGGCGTCAGTTGTGCTATCACAAGGTGGTAGGCAGGTCATTGCCGCAGTCGTGGTATTATCTGCACAAGGTTTGGATATTATCCAAGAGACTAGCCAAGGAAAATTCAAGCTTTCGCTCCGTCACGCTATGAGAGAATGGCTTGAACCTATTGCGATTCCACGGCGATTAAAGTTCGTGCAAAATATCCCGCAAAATAGTCAGGGGAAAAGACAGCATTCGCTCATTGAAGCTCTATTTACCGACGAATAGCATCACGGCATACAGGAACAATATGCAACGAAAACCCACACTGGTCAGTGTCGAACTCAATGAAGATTCGGCCTCATTAAAACTCAAAATGGACCATACGCTCGAGGATTTTAAAGGGCATTTCCCGCAATACCCAATCCTCCCTGGCGTCACACAAATCGATCTAGCCGTTCAGTATGCTCGTGAGTATTTTGGTCTTTCTGGCTCGTTTGGTGGAATGGAAGTGATCAAATTTCAAGAACCAATATTGCCCGACATGGTCGTCACCCTCTCATTGACGTGGCACGCTGAGAAGCAAAAACTGTACTTCCGCTATGACTCCGACAAGTCTACTCACTCGTCAGGACGGATGATGTTGAGTGAGCATGCATGAGCGCATACTCTCCTTGTTTTTTAATCCCTTGTTATAACCACGGCGCAACGATTGGTGCTGTGGTTGAGGCACTGCGTGACTTTTCACTCCCCGTGTTAATTGTTGATGATGGGAGTGACGAGCAAACCAAGCAACAATTGTCTGTGGTTGCTCAATCGCCTCACGTCTACCTTCATACGCTAACCGAAAATCAAGGCAAAGGCGGCGCCGTCATGGCGGGGTTCAGAAAAGCCACCGAGTTGGGCTTTTCACATGCATTACAAATTGATGCTGACGGACAACATGATTTGACAGCCGTCCCTTCGTTGATTGCAGCCTCAACTGCGAACCCAGCTTCGTTAATCTCGGGTCGTCCGATCTACGATGAATCGGTGCCCAAATCACGGCTATATGGACGTTATATCACCCATTTTTGGGTCATGCTGGAAACTCTGTCCACAACAATCAAAGATTCGATGTGCGGTTTTCGTGCTTATCCATTGGTACAAACCCTTGCCGTGATTGACCAATCATCACCCGGTAAGCGCATGGATTTCGACATTGAAATCATGGTGCGCATGTACTGGGAAGCGATAGACGTTCGGTTTATTGATATTCGCGTCATTTATCCAGAAGGCGGCATCTCTCATTTTGATGCGCTTAGAGACAACATGCGGATCAGTAAAATGCACACCTTACTGTTCTTTTCTATGCTGCCGAAAATCCCTCATCTCCTCGCGATGAAACGCCAAAATAAGCAGCACTGGTCGGCACGTAAAGAACGCGGCACCATTTTAGGTATAAAGATTCTGTTGGGTATCTACCGCTTGCTTGGGCGCAAAGCTTTTAGCTTATTGTTACGTCCAGTCATGGCCTATTACTGGTTAACGGGTAAAGCGGCTCGAGAAGCATCAAAAGACTATTTGTCCAAACTAGAAGCCTTTTCCACCCAATATGGTCACCCCATACCCCCTAACCTATCGACTTACCGACACTTGGTTTCTTTTGGCGAAACCATGCTGGACAAGCTAGCAGCATGGCAGGGTGATTTTAACGAAAGCCATTTAACTATTTCCGGCGCAGAGCATTTTCAACACTTAGCGGCAGAAAAACGTGGAGCCATATTAATTGGCTCACACCTTGGGAATATCGAACTTTGTCGAGCGCTCAGTCGGCGCCATACCCACATAAAAATTAATGCACTGGTGTTTACTGAACACGCTGAACAATTCAACAGCGTGATGGATGAAGTCAACGCGAATTCCTCGGTGAACCTCATCACGGTATCCCACTTAGGGCCAGACACCGCGATCATGCTGCAACAAAAAATAGATGACGGCGAATGGGTAGTGATCGTTGGAGATCGCACATCGGTAACGCGAGAAGGTAGAGTCGTCATGGCTGATTTCTTAGGTGAGCCTGCGCCCTTTCCCCAAGGCCCATTCATTTTGGCCGCCGTGTTAAAAGCACCGGTATTTCTTCTTTTCGGCATTCGAGACGAAAACAGCAACGATCCACATTTCAACGTGTATTTCGAACCATTCTACGATCCCATCCTCCTTCCACGCGGGAAGCGAGAGGACGCTCTACAAAAAGTCGTCGCACACTATGCAAGCCGACTTGAACACCACACACTAAAAGCGCCACTTCAATGGTATAACTTTTTCAATTTCTGGCAGTTAACGAGCAACGACAATGACATTCAACGCTGATAACACAATCGTATTCGGTGATGGCCTACTCACCATCGAATCAGTGGTCGCCATTGCAAATGGACACCATGCCACACTAAACCAAGCTCCTGAGTTCTCAGCACGCATTGATCGTGGAACGCAATTTTTAGAACGTCTACTCAAAGAGGAAGGCGTGATCTATGGCGTCACAACAGGCTATGGGGACTCCTGCACTGTCGCGATTCCTCCTGCGCTGGTTAACGAACTTCCCCTTCACTTAACACGCTTCCATGGCTGTGGGCTGGGACAAAACCTTGATCACATGCAAAGCCGTGCGGTACTCGCCACGAGACTCAATTCTCTGACTCAAGGCGTATCTGGCGTTAGCATGGAGCTGCTCAATCAGCTAGTTACCCTGATAAACAAAGACATTGCGCCACGGATTCCGCAAGAAGGCTCTGTAGGAGCGAGTGGTGATTTAACGCCGCTATCCTATGTCGCAGCCACCTTGATTGGTGAACGCGAAGTCTCTTACAAGGGGGAGCTGCGTCCTACGGCTGACGTATTCGCGGAACTTGGCATAAAACCTATCACGCTAAAGCCCAAAGAAGGCTTAGCGTTGATGAACGGGACCTCTGTAATGACGGCGCTGGCGTGTTTAGCCTTCAAGCGCGCCGAGTACCTCGTGCAACTATCTACTCGTATTACGGCAATGGTGTCTCTGGCGATGCACGGCAATGACTTCCATTTTGATGAAGCGCTTTTCGCCGTAAAACCTCACCCAGGTCAACAGCAAATTGCTCGCTGGTTACGTGAAGACTTACAAGCAGATCGCCCGCCACGCAACAGCGACCGCCTTCAAGATCGTTACTCTTTGCGCTGTGCCCCTCATGTCATTGGCGTTCTGCAAGACACTCTGCCTTGGCTCAGACAGATGATCGAAAACGAGCTTAACAGTGCAAACGACAACCCAATCATTGATGGCGATAATGAGCGAGTGCTGCATGGCGGTCATTTTTATGGTGGTCATATCGCCATGGCCATGGACACCCTAAAAACCGCGGTTGCGAACATTGCCGATCTGCTTGATCGCCAAATGGCGCAATTGATGGATTACAAATTTAACAATGGTCTGCCGTTTAACCTAACAGGTGCTGAGGGTGAGAGAAAGCCCATCAACCACGGATTCAAAGCGGTACAAATTGGCATTTCAGCATGGACTGCTGAAGCATTGAAAAACACCATGCCCGCCAGTGTGTTCTCACGCTCTACAGAATGTCACAACCAAGACAAAGTCAGCATGGGGACAATTGCAGCGCGAGATTGTTTACGCGTACTGGAGTTAACCGAACAAGTGACTGCAGCCAGCTTATTGGCGTCTACACAAGCATTGGAAATACGACGTCGACACGGCGAACTGGATATGAACCATTTCAGCCCCGCACTACGCGAAATGACACAAAACGTGCTAAGTGACTTTGATTTTGTGGTTGAAGATCGACCATTGGAATGCGATCTTCGTCGCTTCATCACACACATTCAGCAACAGGAATGGAACCTGTACAAATGACAAAGGTAGTCCTTGAGGCAGAAGTCACTCTGGTCACGGCATTTCAAGATGCCGATCCCATGGGCGTGATTTACCACGGCAATTACTTTCGTTTTTTCGAAGAAGCGCGTCGGGTCATGATGGAAAAGATTGATTATGGGTACGTTGCAATGATGGATTCCGGCTATATGTGGCCAATCATCGACACTGCCGTCCGATATGTAAAGCCGATACGCTTCAATCACACCATAAGAGTGACCGCCAAACTCTCTGAGTACGAAAATAGACTCCGTACTGATTATGTCATTTATGATGCCCAATCCGGTGCTCGCCTCACCAAAGGGCATACCACTCAGGTAGCCGTGAGTATTGAAAGCGAGGAAATGTGCTTTGTTTCGCCACGAGCATTAACCGACAGATTGGAGGCATATTGCCATGCTGCATCACCTAATCATTAACGTCATACTGCTTATTGCGGTGATGCTCTCTCTGCCAGCAAAAGCATTTGATTTACCTGAGCTCCAGCAACAGCTTTCTTTATCTCCTGTTGTGCGAGGCGATTTTATTCAGGTACGCGAAATCGCCTTGCTGGACATGCCTCTTCAATCACAGGGGCAATTCCTACTGAGTGAGAAGCATGGTTTATTGTGGGAGCAACAAACACCCTTTCCTGTGTCGTTGACCTTGGCTGGCGAAACACTTCGTCAGCGTATTCCAGGGCAACCGGAAACGGTCGTACACGCCAACGAAAATCCAATGGCATTTTATTTTAGTGAGATGTTCCTCTCTCTGTTCCATGCCGACACTCACGTACTAAAAGAACAATTCAACCTCTCGCTAACCGGTGATAAAAACCAATGGCAACTGACATTGATTCCGAACGCCGCCCCTTTGACTCAAGTGTTCAAAAATATTGTGTTATCTGGCGGAGATAACATTGAAACCTTGTCATTGCATGAGCTGCGCGGCGACAAAACCACACTCACCTTTTCTGATATTCAGCATATGCCGACAGTATTAAGCGACGAGGAACGTCTTGCCTTTAGCCACTAGAGCCATTATTTGGCTAATGAGTTTGACTATTTTGATGGGAACAGCCCTATGGCAGCACCCTTCAAATACCCCGATGTTAGACACCAACATCCTCAATCTCCTGCCCAAAGACCAGCAAGATCCGACAGCTCAAAAAGCGTTTCAGCACGTCGCTGAGCAAATGGAAGATCAGGTTGTTATTTTAGTCGGTCACGACACGGAGCAAGGCGCTATTGAAGCTGCTGATTCACTGGCCTCGACACTTTCCACCTTGCCACTTTTTCAACACGTTGATGGAAAGATTTCTACTGAAGACCAAATGGCCTGGATTCGCTCATTCGCTCCCTATAAAGCCCAGCTTTTAACTCCCGCACAAAGAACACGTTTAGCCGCCTCACCCCAGCAACAGGTTAAGCAGGTCATCCAAACGGTGTATAACCCGTTTTCTGGGGTGACAGGATCGGAACTGGCAAGCGATCCTTTTTTATTGTTTCGCGAGTACGTTCAATCTCTTAATGCCCAAAATAGCCGTTTTAAGATGCTCGACGGCTACCTCACCACGTCTCATGAAAACAAACATTATGTGCTGCTTCGCGCCACGCTTCGCGGCTCGTCATACAGCATCGCCAATCAACAATTATTGCCATCACTCATCGCTGCTGAAAACGACGTCGCACAACAATTCAATGCCGACATTCTTCATACTGGTGTGATTTTCTATGCGGCATTTGGTACAGAAAGTGCGCGATCGGAAATTAGCACCATCGGATTAGGATCACTCGTCGGCGTTATTCTCTTGGTGCTGGCGGTATACCGAAGCGTTTTGCCACTAGGGTTAACACTTTTATCCGTCGGAGCAGGCTTGGCTACCGCGTTTGCCGTTAGCTTAATGGTATTTGGGCAAATCCATCTCTTTAGCCTTGTCATGGGGGCTAGCCTTATCGGTGTCTCCATCGATTATGCGTTCCATTTTCTGACAGAACGTCTGGCTGCAGGACAAAAATGGCATCCGCGAAAAGGATGGTTATCCGTGCGTGTCCCCATTACTTTCGGGCTGATTTCAACGCTCATCGCTTACCTCAGCATGCTGGTTGCCCCTTTCCCGGGCTTACAACAATTAGCTTTATTTTCAGCGTGTGGTTTGATCGGTGCATTCCTCTCAGTGATGTGCTGGTTCCCGGTACTTGCCGCCTCGCCATCACGAGATATTGCGCTGCCTCTTTCGCAGCTATCGCATCACTACCTGACTCTTTGGAGGCAATCGACAGTACGATGGGGATTACCTTTCCTTGCCATCGGAATTAGCGCCCTAGGGCTTCACTTTGCTGACTACAACGACAACATCCAGCAATTACAATCGCCTCCCCAAGCACTGAAAATGCAAGAGCAACGTATCCAGTCCATCACAGGACTGAGCAGCAGCCAACCTATGCTGTTAGTGAGAGGCAGCAGCGAACAAGATGTTCTAGAGCAGCTCTACACTCTAAGCCCTTCGTTAGACAAGCTGAAAGAGGAAGGGGCGATTTCCAATTTCCGAAACCTTGCTGATATCGTACCGCCCGCATCGGTGCAAAAAGCCGACTTCGACATAGTACAAGCGCTTTATGCTTCACACTCACAATCCCTTGCAACAACGCTAGGCTTACCGAATAAACCTGCCGCACCCGATGATTTCACAGCACTATTACCTGAACCATTCTTGGCTTCGGCAGCGGGTAAAGCCATGTCTCCACTTTGGCTAGGTGACATTGATGGACAATTTGCTGCCATCGTATTGCTGCAAGAAGTCACCGATACCCAACAGGTTCAGTCCTTAGTTTCAGCGACACCATCCATTACCTTGCTCAATAAAGCGCAAGAAGTGTCGGCACTTTTTGGTGAGTACCGCACGCGTATCAGTGTATTAATGAGCCTGTCGGTCATGGCGATATTATTGGTATTAGCGTGGCGATTTGACCTACGCCAAGCATGCCTTGTCGTTTTGCCTCCCGTGCTTGCTGCAGGTGTTGGTTTGGCGGCAGGGGCTTTGAGCTCAGTCCCCATGAATTTGTTCAACCTTCTTGGTCTGTTTCTGGTACTGGGCATCGGCATCGACTATGCATTGTTCTTTGCTGAACAGAAAGACAGTCAGCGAGCATTGCTCGCCAATTCGTTAGCAGCCCTCACCACCATATTGTCATTCGGTTTGCTCTCCTTGAGTAAAACTGAAGCCATTCATAGTTTTGGCATTACGGTTTTAGTCGGTATTTCCATTGCTTGGCTTTTGTCTCCGCTAGCTATCAAGAGACGTTGATTATGAAAAAAATCCACATCCTCGTTGGGATTATCATGCTATTTGGCTTTACAGGCTGTACCTCCGTCCCCAGAGGAAATCAGGTCAACATTGCGCCGAATACCACAGTAACACTGCCATCACCCGCCAGCTTTGGTGCAACAACCAGTGTCAGCCAACTCATCACCGCAAATTGGAATGGGGAAACGCACACGCTACCGGTTCAATTACAAATTTCTGAAAATAGCGTGGTGTTGGTTGGGTTTTCAAGCTGGGGGACACGCATTCTCACGCTGTCCTATTCAGAAAATGAGATTGAAGAAGACACCTTGGCAGGATTGAATGCCGTATTGCCGGATGGTCGACAAGTACTGCTCAATATCATGTTAACGCTGTGGCCCATAGAGTCATGGATACCGCACCTTTCGCCAATTGGATGGCAACTCATTGAGCGAGATGATAATCGTGTCTTGTTCAATGCCAATGGCGAAACAATCGCTGAAATAAAGTATGATGAACCCCTGCTCGCAGGGAAAATACCGGACACTATTCGCTTTGAGCAATTACGTCAGGACTATCAAATCACCATTAACACCTTAAAGTAAAACGGACTGAAACTCTTAGCGATGATGGTATCAACACACACGACAACCCCCGTTTACATCCATGCTTGTGGCTCACATTCAGCACTCGGGCTGACCGAGACTGACATTCATGACAGCCTTACAACAGGCGAAAGTCGAGGCATGACGGGTGATGCATTTCTTCTCAATGATGGCTCCACTGTGACGGTTGGTAGAGCCACAGATGCGCTACCTGCTATTAACCCGCACAACCCCCATCACAACACTCGCAATAACCAACTTGCCGCATCAGCGCTGTTACAAATGCGGGATAAGATTGAACAGGCAAAAGTAACATTTGGTGCTGATCGCATCGCCGTGGTGGTAGGTTCGAGCACCTCAGGGATCTCTGATGGGGAGTTGGCACTTAAGCACCTTGATGACAATGGCGCACTCCCAGAGGGGTTTCACTATTATCAACAAGAGCTTTGCAACCTCTCTGATTATATCAATGACACGTTTGGTTTAACGGGGCTACATTATGTGGTTTCCACTGCGTGTTCATCCAGTGGCCGGGTGTTTATTACCGCAAAGCGCTTACTCAAAGCCGGATTGGCTGACGCCGTCATTGTTGGGGGGACAGATAGCCTTTGTGCCCTGACTCCGAATGGATTTCACAGTTTAGATTCCGTTTCATCGTCACTTTGCCAACCTTTTGGTGCAGAGCGAGATGGCATTAATATCGGCGAAGCTGCAGCGTTTATGCTCTTATCTTTAACACCTCCCGACAACGGCTCTGCCATCGCATTGTTAGGCGCGGGTGATAGCTCAGACGCACACCATATCTCCGCGCCAGAACCGGAAGGCAAAGGCGCTGAAGAAGCCATGCGAAAAGCGCTAAAAGATGCAGGGTTATCAGCCAATGATATTGGCTATGTCAACGCGCATGGTACCTCAACGCGACTAAACGACGCCATGGAGTCCAAAGCGATACTCCGTGTTTTGGGTGACCAAATCCCCGTCAGCTCCACCAAGCCACTAACAGGACACACTTTAGGTGCGGCCAGTGCTATTGAAGCGGTGATTTGTTGGCACATCCTAAACCACAATCTTTCTCTACCGGTTCCGGCTCAAACGCATGAACGCGATCTATCTATTGCGCCCATTCGCATCGCGAATCATGGTGAACACCTTGAACGTAAAGTGATTTTGAGCAACTCGTTTGCCTTTGGTGGCAATAACGTTTGCCTGATTTTTGGAAAGCTATGAACAATCATCCTTCACTCAACCAGCTTTTGCCTCATCAAGCGCCCATGATCCTGATTGACGCATTGATCGATGTCGGCGAAACGCATGTGCATTGTCGCGTCACTGCCCACGCTGACAACCTCTTTTTCGATAAAGATGCTCAAGCTATTCCGGGCTGGGTTGGCATTGAATTCATGGCACAAACGGTTGCTGTATGGTCGGGGTATCAGGCATGGAAAGACGATAAACAGCCCCCGATTGGTTTTTTACTCGGTAGCCGCAGATACCAAAGCGAACTCGCAGAGTTTCGCGCAGGAACCGTACTCGACATTCATGCCACACACATGATGGAAAGCAATGGCATGGCCGTATTTAGCTGCCGTATTGAACATCAAGGTCAAGACATTGCCAGCGCACAACTGAATGCCTATGTACCATCAGAAGAAAAGCTTCAAGAAATGATAAACAGGACCCCAAAATGAATCGAGATGTACTCGTTACCGGTGCCAGCAAAGGAATAGGACGAGCGATCGCCCTCCAACTGGCGAAAGACGGTTTTAACGTAGTGATCCATTACGGCCGCGATCTGACTGGTGCACAATCCACACTTGCTGAAGTTGAAGCAGCAGGTGGACAAGGGCGACTGATCACCTTTGATATTGCCAATCGAGAGCAATGCAGAACCATGCTTGAAGCCGACATCGAAGCCCATGGTGGTTACTACGGTGTAGTAAATAATGCGGGTATCACCGCAGACACGGCCTTCCCAGCAATGACAGACGACGAATGGGACGGCGTCATACACACAAATTTAGACAGTTTTTACAACGTACTGCACCCTTGTGTCATGCCAATGATCCAATGTCGTCGCGGTGGCCGCATTGTCACCATGGCGTCGGTTTCTGGCATCATGGGGAATCGCGGACAAACCAATTATAGCGCTGCCAAAGCCGGCATTATTGGAGCATCCAAAGCGCTTGCGCTAGAGTTGGCAAAACGAAAGATCACCGTAAACTGTGTCGCACCTGGCCTGATAGATACGGGAATGGTAGACGATCACGTCAAAGAGCATGCACTGCCACAGGTCCCGATGCGCCGCATGGGCAAACCTGAAGAAGTTGCTGGATTAGTCAGTTATCTTATGTCTGATTCAGCTGCATATGTCACCCGTCAGGTAATCTCAGTCAATGGAGGACTGATATGAATCGCAGAGTTGTTATCACTGGTATGTCTGGTGTTACTGCGTTTGGCAACGAATGGCAAGATGTGCAGCTTAAGCTGCGCGAAATGAAAAATGCTGTGCGTTATATGCCTGACTATGAGCAGTACAACGGGCTTAACACCAAACTGGCCGCGCCAGTGCCCGGTTTTTCACTGCCCGCACATTACCCTCGTAAAAAAGTGCGTGGTATGGGGCGCGTGTCTCAATTGTCTACGGTGGCGACTGAAAATGCCCTGAATCAAAGCGGGCTGATTGGTCATGAGGTACTCACTAATGGGCAAACAGGTATTGCGTATGGTTCATCGACAGGCAGTACCCCCGCCATCGGTGCATTTGGTGTCATGCTGAATGAAAAAACCACTAAAGCCATCACAGCGACGACCTATGTTCAAATGATGCCGCATACTGCCGCGGTCAATGTTGGGCTCTTTTTTGGCTTAAAAGGCCGAGTGATCCCAACCAGTAGTGCTTGTACATCCGGAAGCCAAGCTATTGGGTACGCTTACGAAGCTATCAAACACGGTTATCAAACCGTCATGGTCGCTGGTGGAGCAGAAGAATTGTGCCCAACAGAATCCGCAGTGTTTGACACCTTGTTCGCCACCAGCCTTAAAAATGATGCGCCAGAAACAACCCCCCGACCTTACGACGTTGATCGAGACGGTTTGGTGATAGGCGAAGGTGCTGGCACCTTGGTTTTAGAAGAGTATGAGCACGCTGTTCAGCGTGGCGCGAATATTTTCGCCGAAATCGTCGGGTTTGCAAGCAACTGCGATGCCGCACACGTTACCCAGCCTAGTCGTGAAACTATGCAGATTTGCATGGAAATGGCACTCGAAAATGCCCATTTACCTGCGACGAAAATTGATTATGTCTCAGCACATGGGACGGCGACCGAAAAAGGTGATATTGCGGAAAGCCAAGCCACTGCAAATGTGTTTGGGTCACGTATACCGATGAGTTCTCTAAAGAGTTATTTTGGTCATACACTCGGTGCCTGCGGTGCAATCGAAGCTTGGTTGAGTGTAGAAATGATGAATGAGGGGTGGTTCAGCCCAACATTGAATCTCGAGAATATTGATCCTGCCTGTGGCGATTTAGATTACATTCGCGGTGAAGGCCGTCACATTGATTGCAGCTACATCATGAGTAACAACTTCGCGTTTGGTGGTATCAATACCTCGATTATCTTTAAGCGCCACATCCCTGCATAACTCCCGCTAATAAGCATAAAAAAACGCCCGGGATATTGTTCAGTATCACGGGCGTTATTCGTTCAGTACTTTTCGCTCAACACAAACCGCTATCGCTCCAGTAATACCGTTGCAACGGCATAACGCTTTTCGTCTGCAATGGTAAGCAGGATATTTGTCACTTGGCGCTCATCCGCTAACTGTTTAGCGACACCAGTAAACGCTACGATAGGCTTACCCAAGTCATCATTGCTGACTTCGAAATCATGCAGCGTCACGCCACACGCTATTCCTGTGCCCAGTGCTTTTGCCGCAGCTTCTTTAACAGCAAAACGCTTTGCCAAATAACGAGCAGGAAATTTGGTGGTGTTGTACTTAACCATTTCGCTGTCAGTGAGTACGCGTTTAGCAAACGCGTCCCCGCTTCGCTCGATGATTTTATCAAGTCGATCAATCTCAACAATGTCTGTCCCTAGACCAACAACTGACATTAGCGACGTGCGTCCTGCATGATAGCTTTCATGTCTGCGACCGCTTTTGGTAGACCATCAAAGACGGCACGACCAATAATGGCATGACCGATATTCAGCTCGTAGATCTCTGGGATCTTGGCTATCGGTGTCACGTTGTGATAGGTCAGACCATGGCCTGCATTCACCTTGATACCTTGGTCTGCTGCATAGCTCGCACCCGCAGCGATTTTCTTCAGTTCAGCTTGCATCTCTTCTTCAGATTCTGCATCCGCATAACTGCCGGTGTGAAGTTCAATAAACGGCGCACCACACGCTTTCGCAGCATCAATCTGCGCACGGTCAGCATCGATAAACAGTGACACTTTGATGCCCGCTTCCGTTAACGTCTGCGTGGCAGCTTTGACTTTCTCTAGCTGACCAACCACGTCCAAGCCACCTTCAGTGGTTAGCTCTTCACGCTTCTCTGGTACCAAGCACACGTAAGCAGGTTTTACGTCCAATGCGATGGCGACCATTTCATCGGTCACGGCCATTTCTAGGTTCATACGCGTTTGCAGCGTGTCTCTAAGAATGTAGACGTCACGATCTTTAATGTGGCGGCGGTCTTCACGTAAATGCACAGTGATACCATCAGCACCTGCACGCTCTGCTATTTCAGCTGCATGAACAGGATCAGGGTATTTAGTGCCACGTGCATTTCGAACGGTTGCGACGTGGTCAATGTTGACGCCCAGATAAATGGTATTCATTACGTTAATTTCCTTGTTCTTAACGAAAATAGCTCTCGGCTTTTTAGAGGCTTGGAGCCAAGATACGGCTTGAGTGCCAGCCGTGTAAAGCGCTTCGCCGCTTTTAGCTGGTCTGCCGTTGAAAATTGTCTCGAAGATAGCGCCATCAAGTCGCTGCCCGTAAACACAAGGTTGTTGCTCTTCATCAGCGAAGCCACAAAACCAAGTTGTTCCCGAAATATATATGTCATGCGCTCGTCAACAGGTTCACCGCTGCCCGCACAATTGAGAAAGTCGATACCGTAGCCAAGAGAGTCGAGCAAGGCAAGTTCAAAGCGACGCAAAGCGGGTTCAGGGTTGGCGTGTTGTGCCAATTCCGTCAATGCCGTCACGTAATCAAAGAACAGCTGATGATAAGACGTTTCCTGTTCAACCACACGGCTCAATATCTCATTAAGATAGAAGCCTGAGAACAGTGCATTACCAGAAAGCGGGATCGCGAGGCCAATCGCTTCAGCATGCCGAAGGGTCCGCATTTCACCGCGACCAGACCATTTCATCAAAAGTGGAGTAAAGGGCTGAAGTGCCCCTTTAAGGGGAGAGCGCTTGCCACGAGCGCCTTTCGCCATAATGCTGACGCGCCCGTGGCTTTCGCTGAATACATCGAGGATCAGGCTGGTCTCACTGTAAGGGCGTGAGTGCAGAACAAAGCAGCGCTGCAAGCCTTCCATAAGGTATTCCTAATTGTGGATTAAAGGTCGTCGATATAGCCAAGGCTGCGCAATGCGCGTTCGTCGTCAGCCCAACCCGATTTCACTTTCACCCAAAGCTCAAGGTAGACCTTGCGCTCGAACAAACCTTCCATATCCAGTCGTGCTTCACGACCGATGGTTTTAATTTTGTCGCCCGCCTTGCCAATCACCATTCTCTTCTGGCTATTGCGCTCCACGAGAATCAAGCCATTGATTTCAAACCCATCTGTCGCAGGGTTGTAGTCAAAGCGCTCGATTTCTACGGTAACGGAGTATGGCAATTCATCACCCGTAAAACGCATTAGCTTTTCACGGATAATTTCAGATGCCATAAAGCGCTGAGAGCGATCGGTCACGTACTCTTCAGGGAAGTACCACTCGCCTTCAGGCAAATGTGCGCGAACCAATTTCTCAACCACATCAATGTTTTTACCGCTCTTCGCAGAAACAGGCACAACGTCAACGAAGTCCATCTTCTCGCTTAGCGCTTGAAGGTGTGGGAACAAGTCCGCTTTTTCTTTTACGTTGTCGACTTTGTTGATCAGCAGAACAACAGGCAACTCAGACTTTTTAAGCTTATTGAGAACCATTTCGTCGTCGTCAGTCCAGTGTGTACCGTCAACAAGGAAAAGTACCAATTCCACATCCGTTAATGAACTCGCTGCGGCGCGGTTCATCAAGCGGTTAATGGTGCGTTTTTCTTCGATATGAAGCCCCGGAGTATCGACATAAACCGCTTGGAAACCATCACGCGTATCAACACCCATAATGCGGTGGCGTGTGGTTTGTGGCTTACGCGAAGTAATCGACAGTTTCTGACCCACTAAGCGGTTCAGTAGTGTCGATTTACCGACGTTAGGGCGACCAACAATAGCGATAAAGCCACAGTGGTGAATTTCGTGCGTGTCTGTCATGAGTCCAGCTTTTCTAATGCTAGTTCTGCAGCCGCTTGCTCAGCCTTGCGACGACTACTGCCTTTACCAACTACAGGTCGTTCCAAACCTGCTACTTCACACTCAACCGTAAACTGTTGGTTGTGCGCTTCACCGTGCACCTTTGTTACATTATAGGCTGGCAGTGGCTTTCTACGCCCTTGCAGGAACTCCTGCAAACGCGTTTTAGGATCTTTTTGGTTCACGCCCGGCATAATGGTGTCCAGACGCTGCTTGTACCAACTCAGCACTATTCCACGTACCGTTTCCAGATCGCTGTCGAGATAGATAGCACCAATGATCGCTTCTACAGCATCAGCCAGAATTGAGTCACGGCGGAAACCACCACTTTTCAACTCACCAGGGCCCAGCTGCAGGACATCTCCTAGTTCGAACTCGCGGCCCAATTCGGCCAACGTGTTACCACGAACTAAAGTTGCACGCATGCGGCTCATGTCGCCTTCATCAACGTTCGGGAAACGATGGTAGAGATCGTCAGCAACAACGAAACTCAAAATAGAATCACCCAAAAACTCCAAACGCTCGTTGTGTTTTCCACTGGCGCTGCGGTGTGTAAGGGCAAGACTGAGAAACGCCGCATCGTTAAATTCATAACCAATGCGACGTTGTAGTTTATTTGTAGGTGTTGTCATGTCTTTCCAAGTTAATCAATGCCGCCGATACGCTCGAAGCGCACGCCGACAGGTACCCAAGACGGTAGGAAGCTATCGCCTTGTTCGTCAAATTCAAAACTGGTCCAGATAGCGACGGCCTTGCCCACAAGGTTGGCTTCAGGCACAAAACCCCAGAAACGGCTGTCTTTACTGTTGTCACGGTTATCACCCATTACAAAGTATTGGCCTTCTGGTACAACCCATTCACCCTCACCTGGGGTCGGATAATACTGACCTTCTTGGTTTGGCATGTAAGGGTTAACTAGGATTTGGTGTGGTTCTTGGCCTAGCTGTTCTTGTGCTTGAATTAGGTCAACTCCGCGCTGTGTGAATTCACTTTTATGAACATCATCAACCGGCACTAGCTCACACGTTGCTTCACCTTGCTTTTGAACACACAGACGCTTTTCTTCGCTATAGCGAATGGTGTCGCCTGGTAAGCCGATCACGCGCTTGATGAAGTCGATACTAGGCTGTGGCGGGTATTTGAACACCACCACATCACCACGCTCTGGTTTGCCCGTTTCCACCAATTGATGACGGAAAACAGGATCTTTTAAACCGTAAGCGTATTTCTCAACCAGAATAAAGTCGCCCACCAATAAGGTCGGCATCATTGAGCCTGACGGAATTTGGAACGGCTCGTAAATAAACGAGCGCAGTACCAATACCAAGCCAATCACAGGGAACACTGATGCTGCCGTCTCCACCCAGCTAGGCTGAGGGGCGACGCTAGCGATTTGTTCAGCACTTATCTCGCTGCTTTCCAGATTAAGCGTATCCGCCGCTTTTTGCTGACGCAGAGGTGCCCATCTGAATTTATCCAATGCCCAGATAATCCCAGTAAACAGGGTGACAAGCACCAGAATCAGCGAGAAAGTATTAGCCATTATGTTCCCTTAAGTCCTTTTATTACTTATCTTTGCCTACGTGCAGAATTGCAAGGAAGGCTTCTTGAGGCAGTTCAACGTTACCGATCTGCTTCATACGCTTCTTACCGTCTTTTTGTTTCTGCAGTAGTTTCTTCTTACGGCTAATATCGCCACCGTAACACTTAGCGGTTACGTTCTTACGTAGCTGTTTCACGGTTGAACGCGCAATGATGTGCGTACCGATCGCCGCTTGAATCGCAATATCAAACTGTTGACGAGGAATGAATTCCTTCATTTTCTCAACCAAATCACGGCCACGAGTCTGTGCATGATCTTTGTGAGTAATGATCGCCAATGCATCCACGTTATCACCGTTAAGCAATACATCGACACGCACCATGTTTGACTCTTGGTAACACTGGAAGTTGTAATCCAGTGACGCATAACCACGTGAGGTTGATTTCAAACGGTCAAAGAAGTCGAGTACCACTTCCGCCATTGGAATATCATACGTCAACGCCACTTGGTTACCGTGATAAACCATGTCTACCTGTGTACCGCGTTTCTCAACACACAAGGTAATTACGTTACCTAGGTATTCAGATGGTACCAAGATGTGACAGCGAGCAATTGGCTCACCCATGATTTCCACGTCGTTAGTCGCAGGCAGCTTCGCCGGGCTGTCAACGTAGATAACGTCACCGTTGGTTTTCTTCACTTCATACACTACGGTCGGTGCTGTGGTGATCAGATCAAGGTTGTATTCGCGCTCTAGACGCTCTTGAATGATTTCCATGTGCAGCATACCAAGGAAGCCACAACGGAAACCAAAGCCAAGTGCTGCTGAGTTCTCTGGTTCATAGAACAGAGATGCATCGTTAAGGCTCAATTTGCCCAATGCGTCACGGAAGTTCTCGTAATCATCAGACGACACAGGGAATAAACCTGCGTAAACCTGAGGCTTCACTTTCTTAAAGCCAGGCAACGCTTTTTCTGCGCCGTTTTTCGCTTGAGTCAGGGTATCACCGACAGGTGCACCCAAAATGTCTTTAATACCACAAACAACCCAGCCCACTTCACCGGTACGCAGACCTTGGGTGTCGGTTTGTTTTGGTGTGAAGATACCGATGCGATCCACGCCCCAGATTTGACCAGTGCTCATCACTTTGATCTTGTCGTTTTTCTTCAGTTCGCCGTTTTTAATACGAACTAAAGAAACAACACCCAAGTAGTTATCAAACCATGAGTCAATAATCAGCGCTTGCAGCGGACCTTCTGGATCACCTTCTGGCGCAGGAATGCTCTTAACGATTTCTTCAAGCACCAAGTCAACGCCTAGGCCTGTCTTCGCAGAACAACGGACGGCTTCCGTTGCATCGATACCAACGATGTCTTCAATTTCTTCAGCCACACGATCAGGATCGGCTGCTGGTAAATCGATTTTGTTCAAGATTGGAACCACTTCTAGGTCCATCTCGATAGCGGTATAGCAGTTCGCCAGTGTTTGGGCTTCTACGCCCTGACCCGCGTCAACCACCAGCAAAGCACCTTCACAGGCCGCCAAAGAACGCGATACTTCGTAAGAGAAGTCAACGTGTCCTGGGGTGTCGATGAAGTTCAGCTGATAGGTTTCCCCATCATTGGCTGTGTAATTCAGCGTCACACTCTGTGCTTTGATGGTGATACCGCGTTCACGTTCTAGATCCATAGAATCCAGAACCTGTGCAGCCATTTCACGGTCTGTAAGACCACCACAAACCTGAATTAAACGGTCTGATAATGTCGACTTACCGTGGTCAATGTGGGCAATAATCGAAAAGTTACGAATGTGCTTCATAGATGGTGTGACTAACTCGTTAATGAAAATGGGACGATCAATAGATCAAGTGGCGGGATTCTACCGAAATTAATGGCTACTCGCTATCTTCTGTTGCGGCATTTATCACCGCCGCACTTGGAATAGCACTGCCAAGGACACGTACAAGTGTCGGTGTCGAACGCGTATCCTGTTCAACCTTCCGCGAAAAGTGGCGTGCTACAGCCACGCCTAATGCGCCTGCGAGCAGCGACAACAAAATGACAATGCCTTCACCCAATGACAATAATGTTGCCAAAAATTGGCCTGACAGTGCGCCTGCAATCGCAAAAAATAACGGCAGAATATAAACCAGCAGCGCCGATGTGAGGACGGTTTGCTCTTCGAGGCCAATCTCAATCACACTGCCAACAGCAACTGCTTGTGATGATGGCACTCTAATATCGAGCACCTTCCCCGGAAGAGCGTTGCTGACAATGCCCGTACCGCAATGACTTTTCGACGCACAGCTACCACAACTTGTTTTTTGCTGGCAACGCACCATCACATAGCCGTCACCATTGCCTGTCACTTCAGCCAGCGCTTTTATCATTGCGTGGGTGTCTCAATAGCGGGCGAAGGCGGCGATTCAGTGGCTGGCGATAGCTTCACAGACTCTGCGACTTTCTTGGCCGTTGCCGGAGGAATATCTCCCACCACGGTGATTTCTGCATTACCAACAACACGGCTATGAAGCGTGCGACTGCCTTTACGAACTAACTGCTCTCTCACCGACATCTTATCGGCTTCAGAGAGATACACAGAAAAGCTAAACAATCCATCGCTGAACATTTGGCTTTCCACTGGACGCTCAGTAATAAGCAATCGATGGCGGTTTTGATAAATCGGCGTAAAACCTTCTGGCAAACCCGTGACCTGCCATTTTAGTTGGGCGCTCGTCTGTCTAGGCACTTGCACGACGGGTGGCAACTCCAACAACGCCAATTGCCCCATTGCTTCGCTGATTTGAGGAGAAAGCGCTAGGGACAAGGCGCGATATTGCTCAATGGGGTCACCATCGCGATCCAAAAGATCAGCACGTACTAACAGCTTGCTGTTTTGGTCAATCCACAATACGTAAGAATAACGCTCACCGTCTTTAGGAGAGACGCGCACCACATCGCTCGCCACACCTGCCTCTCTAGCTCGGCCTAGTGGCACGAAATCATACAAGGTGGCTAAGTGCGCGATATCAGTCTGCATAATGGCCGGAAGCGGCGCAATCATTTGACTACTTTCAATCGTGAAAGGATCAGTACCTGGTTCGAAGTAACTCACTTCATTGCCACGGCGAATCACTTCTCTTGGCGGCCCCGCCAGATAAGCAATGTGACCAAAAGATTCCCCGTCTACGACTGCGTGACGGAAACGAAGAGGTTCGATGCTATTTTTACGCACCAAAATGTAGGATATTTCGTAGTTCTGTTGCTCCGTGGCTTGGCTCATCTGATGCAGCAATGCCTCGGCGGGGTTCTGTTCCGTCGAGGCATTGGCGGCCAAGCTAACCAGTGCAACCACACCGATAAGGAATGGTTTAATCAATCTTATTTGCTCATGTCAGGTGATAGCAAAACGCCTTGGTCGATTTCATCAGCATTGAGCCGAAGCTGCAACTCATAATCTTGGAACATCGCATTCACGCGACGACGTTGCTCCATCAACAATGCTTCAGACGGGTTACCTTGCACCGAGTTTCTACTCAAGCTAACAGGCTCAGCAGAGCCACTCAACGGAATAGTTTGCAACACGGGTGGCTGACTACTCGCAAACGTCGTGTTGGCATCAAAACCACCGTTGTACTGCTGAACACCCACAATCACAACAAGGGATACGGCGGCAGCCATACCAACTTGCGTCAACTGTTGCAGCCAAGAAGGCATTGATGATCTCGCCACTTTTGGCGTAGGCTGAGACTCACGCAATGGCACAACATCAGGTTGCGACGCAGCCGTTTGCAAACCATAAGTTGGTTCGTTGTCCAACGCTGCAGCGACACTGGCGGCAATATCCCAACTTGGATTCTTAGGCGCATCTCCACGCATTACATCACGAGTAACGGCAAAGCTTTTCCATGCTTCTTGCGACGATGGATCATTTTCTAGCGCATCAATTAGCGCCTGATCTATCTCGTTACCATCAAACAATGCGGAAAGGTTTTCTTTTTCAGCCATTTATTTCACCGTTTTAAACAGAAATACTGTTATTGGTTCATGAGTGGACGAACACGTTTGTCTACCGCTTCCCTGGCACGGAAAATACGCGAGCGTACCGTTCCTACCGGGCAGTCCATTACCTCTGCGATCTCTTCATAACTCAAGCCGTCGATTTCACGCAGGGTAATCGCCGTTTTCAGATCGTCAGGCAAGGCATCAATCGTGCTAAATACCACCTGCTTCAACTGTTCAGACAACATAAGGTTCTCAGGGTTCGAAATTTCTTTCAATGCGCCACCATTTTCATAATTTTCTGCTTCTTCAGCATCAATATCACTGGATGGCGGGCGTCGCCCCTGAGCCACTAAATAATTTTTCGCGGTATTCACTGCGATGCGGTACAACCACGTATAAAAGGCACTTTCACCTCGAAAGCCGGGCAAAGCACGATAGGCTTTAATAAAGGCTTCTTGAGCGACATCTGGGACATCACCGCTATTGTTAACATAGCGAGCAATCAGGTTGCTTACCTTATGCTGATATTTGATGACCAACAGATTAAATGCCTGTTTATCGCCGTTTTGTACTCGCTCTATTAGGGCTTGATCAGTTAACTGCTCGCTCATTCGAGCGCCTTCTCCTTATTATTGATACCAATATGCTTATTGATGTGCTCATACTATCGGCACACATTGTCACTGTATAAAATCAGTAGACCGTCAGCATTTGGTATTTCTTTTCGCTCGTTGTCACTTTGCTGTCACTACATGGAAAAATGACACGTCGTAAAGAGTGAGCAAAGTGTATGAGTAACACCGTAAAATAAAGTTCCCTAAAATAGTGGGATTCATCTCGTGATCCGATCCCGATCGCAAAGTCTATCAGATTGCACGACTACTCTGTAATCAATGAGCACTAGCTTATCACGGTCATCAAGAGCATACCGTCGACTCAGTAAGCATTCTACGGCTTGTAAGATTAGTGTAAACTCACTAAACCACCTGAATATCTCGTTGTTTCAAATGAAAGCAGGCGGATTTAAGCGGCTTCATTTGAGAGAAAGGAATACATAATCAATGAGCAATCACCCCGAACATATCTGTGACGTACTGGTTATTGGCAGTGGTGCAGCGGGTTTATCACTAGCACTGCATTTGGCACCCACGCAAAAAGTGATGGTACTGAGCAAAGGACCTCGCAGTGAAGGGGCAACCTATTACGCGCAAGGTGGTATTGCCGCCGTTTTTGACGAAAACGATTCTGTTGAATCCCACGTTGAAGATACACAGATTGCCGGCGATGGCCTTTGTGACGAAAGCATCGTCCATTTTATTGCAGAGAATGCCAAAGAGTGCGTTCAATGGCTGATTGATGGCGGCGTTCCTTTTGATCGCGAAGAAAACAGCAATAGTGATGAACCTAAGTTTCACCTCACTCGAGAAGGTGGACACAGCCACCGACGCATTTTGCATGCGGCTGATGCAACAGGTATGGCGGTGCAAACCTCGCTGCAAGAAAACGTGATGCTTCATCCTAATATTTCAGTGCTTGAGCGCCACAATGCTCTTGACCTCATCACGCGTAAAAAGATTGGTATTTCAGGCGGAAATCGTGTGCTTGGGGCATACATTTGGAACCGTGACAGAGAAGCCGTTGAAACCGTTCGAGCCAAATTTGTCGTGCTCGCCACGGGTGGTGCGTCCAAGGTATACCAATATACGTCCAACCCTGATGTTTCTTCCGGTGATGGCATTGCGATGGCGTGGCGTGCAGGATGTCGGGTAGCCAATCTTGAATTTAACCAGTTTCACCCGACCTGTTTATTCCACCCAGAAGCCAGAAACTTCCTGATCACCGAAGCACTTCGCGGCGAAGGGGCTTATTTGCGCAGACCAGACGGTTCACGCTTTATGCTCGACTTTGACGAACGCGCCGAGCTAGCGCCACGCGATGTTGTCGCTCGTGCTATCGATTACGAAATGAAGCGCCTTGGCGCAGATTGCATGTATATCGACATCAGCCATAAAGACTCGGAATTTGTGATGAAACACTTCCCGACAATTTATGAAAAGTTGCTGACCTATGGCTTTGATTTAACTAAAGATGCCATTCCTATTGTACCTGCCGCGCACTATACCTGCGGTGGCGTGATGGTTGACCTAAATGGTCAAACTGACCTTGAAGGTCTCTATGCAATAGGAGAAGTAAGTTATACCGGCTTGCACGGTGCGAATCGCATGGCGTCCAACTCCTTACTCGAATGTGTCGTGTATGCATGGGCAGCAGCAATGCATATTGGTGATAATGCCGCATCGGCAGAAATCCCCCCACCGCTACCACATTGGGATGACAGCCAAGTGTGCTGTTCAGATGAAGAAGTCGTTATTCAGCATAACTGGCACGAACTGCGCCTCTTTATGTGGGATTACGTCGGCATCGTTCGCTCAACCAAGCGCCTTGAACGCGCATTGCGACGCATTGAATTACTCAAGCAAGAAACCAATGAGTACTACAGTAATTTCCGTGTATCTAACAACTTGTTAGAACTGCGTAATTTGCTGCAAGTTGCAGAGCTCATGGTACGCTGCGCGATGGCGAGAAAAGAAAGCCGCGGCCTGCATTACACTATCGATTACCCCAACAAACAGGAAGATAGCGGCCCGACCATTCTGGTTCCCGACTTTCCATGTTGAACACGTTATTCGTGTCGTAAAAAAGCCCTCTTCATGAGGGCTTTTTCATATTTGCTATTTGTTCACGCAAGATACTATGAACGGAACGCCGCAATGGCTGTTTCTAGCTCCTTGCTTTGCTCTGATACGCGAGCTGCTGCGCGTGCATTCTCACTGGTTGATGCTGTGTTAGCTGAAGTAATGTCCTGAATCGAATGAACGTTCAAGTTCACCTCTTTGGCAACCATGCTTTGCTCTTCTATCGCTGCAGCGATCTGTGTGCTCATGTCCATGATCTGCTGCATATCGATAATGATGTTATCCAGCTCTCCAGCCGCTTCTTCAACATACGAGACAGATTGCTCACTGTCATGCTGACACGATGTGATTCGTTCAACTACTTGGTTTGTTTGCTGCTGCAAAGACCCAATCATGGTCGCGATTTCATCTGTCGATTTATGTGTGCGTGTTGCCAATGTGCGGACTTCGTCGGCTACCACAGCAAAACCACGCCCTTGTTCGCCCGCTCTCGCCGCTTCAATGGCGGCATTCAATGCCAACAAATTGGTTTGCTCAGAGATATCTTTAATGACATCAACCACGCTACCAATTTGCTGAGACAGAGACACCAAGCTATGAATGTCACTGTTAGCTACCCCTAAACCTTCCGACAAGGTAACAATCGCGCTGCGCGTTGCTTGAACCGTTTGATGGCCTTTTTGCGCGCGCAACAGGCTTTGGTCCGCATTAGCGGCGGCAGCTTCCGTATTAGATGCAATTTCACGGATCGTCGCTTCCATCTCGTTAACTGCGGTGGCTGCCATTTCTGCTTCTGAGTGCTGCTTATCAAGCGCCACTTCTGCATGGTTACTGCGCTCTTGCACATCTGAAGCCGTAGCGTTCAAGGTCGTGATAGACACCTTCACGCCCGCAATCAACGTCTGGCAATGTTCGAGCACCATGTTGAAATCAGTGGCGACGACCGCAATTTCATCGTCACCTTCTGTGCGGGCTCGCAATGTAAGGTCACGTTCAACAGCAACTTGCTCCATGGTGCTTGTCAGTGTTTTCAATCGACGCTGAATGTCACGATTGAGCCAAATGCTAATGGCAATCAGTAGCAGAGACACAATGACAAGGGCCAGCCCCGTCATCACGATCAACGCTTCGGTTGATGACTTTAGCTCGTCTTGCAACTGGACGCGCATGGCATCAAAATCAACTTCAACTTGGTGCGTTTGCTCTCGAATATTTCCTAGCAAGCCAGATTTATGGTCCAACCCCACAATGCGCTTTAATTGCAGGTAACGTTCTACTAGCGATTTTTGCTTATCCAATAGAGGGGAGTTTACGCGAGAGGAAATATCAGACCAATTTGCTGAGAACTCATCGAATCGTGTCGTCGAAGTATCTGCCACCAATAATCGAACCAGAGTAATCAAATACTCAACTTCAGCGTTACCCGACTGTTGCTCAAGCAGCGCACTGTTCGTCGCAGTTAGCTCTCCCCACGTACCAGACTCGCGGTTCAATCCCAAATCACGATAACCGTTTGCCAATTTAACAAAGCCACTATGGTAATTTGTCATGGCATTTCTCACTTCGCCAATTTGTGGCAATGCCAAATCCAGCGCATTCGCCTCTTGCTCCAATTGAGAAAGTAGCCCTTCAAACTGAGAAACGTTTCCTTCAAACGTATCAACATATTTGTCATCTAGCCGTGCAAGAAAATCTTTTTCATTACGGCGTAAGTTGAGCAGACCAACTTCCAAGTCCCCTACCAGTGTTAGCTTGGTTTTAAGATCGACCATTCTTTCGGACGCTTGGAAACTGACTAGGCCAAATAAGACCAAAGACACCGCGGAAAAAGCAGTCAATGCGTACAACTTGGTTCTGATTTTCATGTCATCCTTCCCTTAAAATTCATGGGTGCCGTAATTGATAGCAGGTAAGACAAATAACGACTTAAACCCTTATCGGCGGCACTAATGAATGGTTTAGGGATGATGTACGCTAAACTGTAAGAATATGAGACATCGATCAGCTTTTAAGCGAAACACTGACTCGACTGATGTGACGAAAAACATCGTGAGGAACCGCGTCGTAGGTTATTGGCAAACGAAGCCGATGATCAGAAGTCCGTAGATCAAGCACAATCAAATAACGAGACAGTATGGCAATGCGAGCGACGTGATAGGACTGGCCGTGATAGAGACAATGACCGCTACTATGTAACTGAAAGTCACCTTCGAATGCAGCAAAACTGGCTAGGCGTCGGTGAGTTTCTGAGAGAAGAAGCGAGAGAAGCAGTGCACTCAGCTCCAGCGGCACGGCTGTAGATACAAAAAGCATTACCGCAGGAATAACATAGAGGCAAACAAGTCCCCAGCGCAACCAGTAAGAGCGCTGGAGTCGAGAATTAACGCAATTTGCTGCGGTTATGTGCAATGATTTTATCCGTCATCGCTGACAGTGCCGGTGCTTCACTGCGAGTGTGTCCCATTAACCAAGAGAACAGATCAGGGTCATCACATTCCAAAAGCGCGACAAAATCTAATTTTTCTTGCTCGGTCAGATCATCAAAGCACTCTTCGAAGAAGGGCATAATGATCACATCCAACTCCAACATGCCACGACGGCACGCCCATTTGATCCGCGGTTTATCTTCAGCGGTCAGCATGATTACCTCATTTAACACCAAATATATCTGCACAGATAGTAACAGTGCCCCGTCTATGGTGCTATTACTGCTGATGTAAGGGTGTTGACCTTGTGATCTAGATAACTCACCCATACATAAAGGGTTATACCCAAACAACCTCACAGTGCTTGTTTGGGTATAATGCTGACATTCACGACAGACAGCATTACCATAACGAATCCGTTCTATTAGCGAGAGACACCATGACAACTTGGTACCAAACGCACACATTTTCCAAACTTCCACTTTCTTCAGACAGTGCGCTACCAGCATTGTCAGTGATCGCGCTTGACCATATTGCACTTATCACCGCAGTAGGCGCCGACACCATCAGTTACTTACAGGGCCAGTTAACCTGCGATTTGGTGTCACTAGACAAGACGCAATCAACACTGGCTGCTCATTGTGACGCAAAAGGGAAAGTTTGGTCAGCCATGCGTCTTTTCCATCATCGAGATGGCATTGCCTATACCCAACCTGCATCCATCGCAGAAAAGCAGCTGGCTGAAATAAAAAAGTACGCCGTGTTTTCAAAGCTGACCTTTTCGCTCAGTGAACAAGTATTGCTGGGTGTTGTAGGTGACAAAGCCGATAACGCCATGCAATCGCGCTTTTTAGGTGAAGGGGATGTTCGCCCAACGCAAACAGGCACCGCCGTGAGAATCGAAACAAACCGCTGGTTGCTAGCCGTGGATGCGGAAGAAGCCGATAGCATCATTAGTGAAATGGGTGAACGTGCCGTACTCAGTGACAGCAGCTTATGGGACCTTTGCGAGCTTCGCAGTGCGATACCTTCTATTGCTGACGTCACCACCAACGAATTCATTCCCCAAGCACTTAACCTTCAAGCCCTAGACGGTATTAGCTTCAAAAAAGGCTGCTATACCGGCCAAGAAACCGTGGCTCGCGCCAAGTATCGAGGCATCAACAAACGCGCATCGTACTTGCTACAGGGCGAGGCGGAACAAGCACCCAAGGCGGGTGATGTGTTCGACCGCAGTGTTGGCCAGAACTGGCGTACCGGTGGCACCGTGCTATCGGGATATCGTTTTGATGACGGACAAGCACTCGCATTGGTTGTGTTACCGAATAACTTGGACGAAGACAGCCAGTTCCGTCTTCCTGAAACAGAGGCTTTATGGCAGAAAGTTGCCCTGCCTTACAGTGTTGAAGATGATGCTTGATCTGAACACCCCCATCATTGCGGTGCTTCGCGATAGCAACATCTCGCACCGTATTTTGCCGCATGACCGTGCGGCAACAACGATATTAGATGCCGCCGAACAACGCGGCGTCGACCCGAGGCAATTGGTCAAATCGATGCTTCTTAAAGATATGGGAGGTCAATATGCGCTGGCTTGCCTTCCAGGCACTGCATCAGTAGATCCGAAGAAAGTACGTGCGCTACTGGGCTGCCGTCGTATGACGTGTGTCGACAGCGCACATGTTCAGAGCATTACTGGCTACTCTCCAGGCATGATCACGCCTATCGCCGTATTAGGCGCTATGCCGATTGTCTTCGACCCAGCCCTAAGTGACTTCGAGCACATTAATATCAGCAGTGGCACACCCTTAGCAGGGGTCGAGCTTGCGTATGAAGATCTCGTTGCACTTTGCCAACCCGTTATCGCAGATATTTCTCGCGATGCGCAACCTAACGCAGAGTAGTCCAATTGAACTGGCGAGGGATTGACTTAAACCTGCTTGTGGCTTTTTCCGCATTAATGGAGACGCGCAGTGTCACTCGCGCAGCCAATAAGTTATCCATTGGCCAATCTGCAATGAGCCATAACCTGTCTCGCCTTCGTACTTTGCTCGATGACCCCTTGTTTCATCGTCAAGGGCACGAAATGCGACCCACCAGTCGAGCCCTTGAGCTCGATCCGGTGATCAGCCAATTGTTAGAGACCATCACTCACGAAGTACTTTCTCCCGCAGCCTTCGAGCCAGAGAATTACCAAGGAACGGTGAGAATTGGTCTAACTGACTATGCTGAATTAGTTTTCGCTCCTGCTCTGTTTGATGTGTTCCGCCAACAAGCCCCTTATTGTCAGTTGAGTTGTCGCCCTGTTGATCGCGTCAACTATCGGGAGGCATTGAAAGCAGATAGCGTCGACGTGGTGCTAGGCGCCGTTGAACCCCAAGAGCCTGCGCTCGAAATGGAAGACCTCTACACAGAAAAGCATGTCTGCTTGTATGATCCTCTAGCAACCGGTATTACTCAGCCATTAACGCTGCAAGACTACATTGCGTCGCCCCATGCGCTCGTCACTGTAGATGGGCAACTCAGTAGTCCTGTTGATGACACGCTTAAAGCGTTGGGCTGTGACCGTCAGGTGGTGATGGGTTCTCAACGTTTTCTGACCGTTCGCCATTTGCTATCAGGACGCAACCTGATTTGTACGGTGGCAGAACTGATGGCAAAACTAGACATGTTCAACACCACGCTGGCAATAAGCCCAACACCCGTTAATGTCAGTAATTTTGTCATCCGTCAGATTTGGCACAAGAAACACGCCAGCAGCGCCAAAAACCAATGGATCCGACAAACCATTCATCAAACTGTTCGCCAGCAAGTACAAAATTTACGTGCCAGATAATGGAGCGATATGTCCAGTTATCTAGAATGTGACCTACCCCAGATTCATTAGATTGAACCGCATTTTATTAAGCCAAGTGTCTTAGCTGTCACATTGTGGTCATGCTTGCGTCGTTATAATCCCGTCCGCCAAATTTCCAGAGTTTATCGCTGGAAAAAGGATGTTGGCTAGCCGTGTCGAGAGGCACAACAATAAAAATGAAAAGGAACTGCGAATGCGGATGTTTAATCGATATGTCCCCACCCTCATTGCTAAACACGTCTACCGTTTGTTTACCGGACACATTTACATTGATGGTCGTGGAAATTTCGACTTTCATCAGGGAATGGTGCAGGCGCAATCAAATGCGGACTTTGAGCATTATCGTACCGTAAAAGAAATTAATGCCGAGATCCGTCGCTTGAAAGAACAGTACTAATACTGCCCTAAAATTCTCATGCTACTTGCTCAGCAAGAGTGAAGAGATAACGGGATTATTGCTTCAAACACTTCGCTTGATCAAAAACACCGCGCCTTACGCGGTGTTTTTTTATGTCTAACATTTATCCTACCCACCAATGTGGTCAGTACCGAATGTCCAATTACTCTTCTTCTTCCAACGTTTCTTGGTATGCGGCAGCGTCGAGTAACTCATCAAGCTCTGTGGCATCACTAATTCGAATTTGGAACAACCAGCCATCACCATAAGCATCAGTGTTGACGTATTCTGGTGAACCGTCCAGGTCTTCATTGATAGCGACAATTTCACCGGTCAGCGGAGAATATATGTCTGAAGCTGCTTTAACAGATTCAGCCACGGCGCAATCGTCTCCGGCATCAACCGTGTCACCCACATCAGGTAGGTCAACAAAGACCATATCACCTAACATCGCCTGCGCATGATCAGATATACCCACGGTATATACGCCATCACCTTCAGGTCTTACCCACTCATGGGAAGCAGCAAATTTTAATTCAGATGGGATGTCACTCATAAATCAGCTTCCTTCTAGAAATTTTGTGCGACCAATCGTCAGTCACTTAAAATGCACATAGCGTCAGATACGCAAGTTAGGAAAGCCTTCACCTAATCGCAAGTAAAATCACCTTACAAAAAGCAATTGTTTTAACTCGATCAATCCTTACCTCGACATTCACGTATCAGCAGGCAGTAGAAACTAAACCTGCGACAAACAAAAACGCCAATGGCGATCCTCTCAACCATTGGCGTTTTGTTCAACTAACAGCGGTTAGTCGCTAGTTTTTTGCACGTGTACATCCATTTGTGGGAATGGAATCTCAATACCCTCTTCATCCAACCCTTCTTTGATGGCTTGCAGCAAATCAAAGTAAACACCCCAATAGTCGCCAGTGCGAACCCAAGGACGTACCACAAAATTAACAGAAGAGTCAGCAAGCGCCACGACACCAATGGTTGGTTCTGGCTCAGCCAGCAAGCGAGGTTCTGCTGCCAATACGCGTGCCAATACCTCTTTCGTTTTTTTCAAATCTGCGCTGTACGACACGCCAATTTCAAAATCAATACGACGCGTGTCATGACGAGA
The DNA here is from genome assembly GCF_028683095.1 of Enterovibrio gelatinilyticus. Taxonomy (GTDB): domain Bacteria; phylum Pseudomonadota; class Gammaproteobacteria; order Enterobacterales; family Vibrionaceae; genus Enterovibrio; species Enterovibrio gelatinilyticus. The sequence continues at coordinate 109,211 of NZ_JAJUBC010000002.1, forward strand.
GTAGTTGGTGATTGGGCTAGAAATTACACCACCATTTGGCACGACAATCATTTTGTTGTCTGGTGTCTTCAATACCGTTGAGAAGATCTGAATTGAATCAACTGAACCCGCAACACCGCCGATTTCCACATAGTCGCCTGATTTGAAAGGACGAAACGCAACGATCAATACACCAGCAGCAAAGTTAGACAGTGAACCTTGCAACGCCAAGCCAACAGCCAAGCCCGCGGCACCAATAACAGCAACAACAGAAGCCGTTTGGACACCTAACTTACCGAGTGCAGCAATAAGAACAATCACGAACAATAAATAACGCACAAAAGTATGTACAAATTCGACAACCGCATTGTCGAGATCCTTTTTGCGCATTACCTTTGCGACACCACCAGCAACTTTTTTAACGACCCAGTTACCGATGATGATGATAGCGAGTGCAGAAATAATATTAACTGCGTATTGAAGCAGGAGATCTTGGTTGTCTGTAAACCAGCTCACTGCGCCTTGCGTTGCGTCTTCCATTTGCAATGTCCTTGATAGATTTATGTACGTAAATAGTCCTGAGATACGTCTGGTAGTAATCGCACCCCAATCACCTTATTAAGTCTCACAGGTGAAAATCAGAAGTGAGTTTACAGTTTAAGCGGCATTGAAGAGTGTCTCAAACTTAAAACAATGGGGCTGATCTTTTTGTGACTCATCTATGCCATAGATAGTAAAAAGCCCCGCATATTTGCAGGGCTTTATTCAACAATCCAAGCGATTAAACCGCTTCAGCAACTGGCTTTTTTTCAGCGTCGGCTTTTGCTTTCGCTTCAGCAGCCGCTGCGTGGTAATGCACATCCATTTGTGGGAATGGAATTTCAATACCCGCTTCGTCTAGGCCTTCTTTGATGGCTTGCATCAAATCGAAGTACGTTGCCCAGTAGTCCGCAGTGTTTACCCAAGGGCGAACAACAAAGTTCACGGAAGAGTCCATCAATGCATGCACACCGATCGTTGGCTCAGGATCTTGCAGAACACGCGGGTCTGCTTTAACAACACGCGTTAGCACTTCTTTGGTCTTTTTAAGATCGGCCTTGTAAGACACGCCAATAACGAAATCAATGCGGCGTGTTTCATGGCGTGAGTAGTTCGTGATTGGGCTAGAAATCACGGTGCCATTCGGTACAACAACCATTTTGTTGTCTGGCGTAGTCAAGATGGTTGAGAAGATTTGAATCGACGCAACCGAACCCGAGACACCACCCACTTCGACGTGGTCGCCAGATTTAAACGGACGGAACGTAACAATCAATACACCTGCAGCAAAGTTCGATAGCGAGCCTTGTAGCGCTAAACCAATAGCAAGACCTGCCGCACCAATAACCGCAACGATAGACGCAGTTTCAACGCCAACGCGGCCTAGAGCTGCAATCAGTACAATGGTAAACATCACGTAGCGAACCAAGTTTTCGATAAAATCGACAACCGTTTGGTCCAATTCACGCTTTTTAAGGACAACGGCTACAGAGCCAGCGACTTTCTTAACAACCCAATTACCCACAAGCATAATCATGATTGCGGTAATAATATTCACGCCATACTGAATCATCAGTTCATGGTTTGACGCCAACCAACTCATTGCTTCATTTGCTGTTTCTTCAACAGCTTGAATCGCATTTTGCTCAGTCATCTCTTTCTCTCATATTAAGATCACACAAGCCAACCCCTCCTGTCGTTTCCAACAATCAGAATTGGCTTGGTTACATGACTAAATTTCAGCCACAAAAAAACCCGCTAAATTTAGCGGGTTTTGAGAGATTTGTAATCCGTTTTTTTAAAAAACGAACTTACAGAACGTCAATTGCGTTCAGGTCAGCAAATGCTTTCTCAAGACGAGTAACCATAGAAGCCTGACCAGCACGTAGCCATACGCGTGGGTCGTAGTACTTCTTGTTAGGCGCAGCTTCGCCAGTTGGGTTGCCGATTTGACCTTGTAGGTAATCAAAGTTATCAGCAGAGTAAGTGCGGATACCGTCCCACGTTGCCCACTGAGTATCAGTATCGATGTTCATTTTGATAACACCGTAACCGATAGACTCTTGGATTTCTGCTTCAGAAGAACCAGAACCACCGTGGAATACGAAGTTCAGAGCGTTAGATGCAATACCGAATTTCTCTGCACAGTACGCTTGTGAGTCACGTAGGATAGTTGGAGTCAGTACAACGTTACCTGCTTGGTAAACACCGTGTACGTTACCGAAAGATGCTGCGATAGTGAAACGTGGGCTAATTGCGCTCAGTTTCTCGTATGCGTATGCAACGTCTTCTGGAGAAGTGTATAGCTCAGACGCGTCCATGTGAGAGTTGTCTACGCCGTCTTCTTCACCACCAGTACAACCTAGTTCGATTTCTAGGGTCATACCCATCTTTTCCATGCGCGCTAGGTATGCAGAACAGATTTCGATGTTTTCTTCTAGAGACTCTTCAGAAAGGTCGATCATGTGAGAAGAGAACAGAGGCTTACCCGTTTCAGCAAAGTGTGCTTCACCAGCGTCTAGTAGGCCGTCGATCCAAGGAAGAAGTTTCTTCGCAGCGTGGTCAGTGTGCAGGATAACTGGAACACCGTAAGCAGCAGCTACAGCGTGAACGTATTTAGCACCAGCAACAGCACCAAGGATTTGTGCACCTTGGCCTTCTAGCTTAACGCCTTTACCAGCAAAGAAGCCTGCACCGCCGTTAGAGAACTGAACAACAACTGGCGCTTTAACTTTAGAAGCAGCTTCTAGAACACCGTTGATTGAATCTGTGTTTACTACGTTTACCGCTGGAAGAGCGAACTTGTTCTCTTTAGCAATTTCAAACACTTTCTGTACGTCGTCACCAGAGATAACGCCAGGTTTTACAAAATCAAAAATCTTAGACATGACAATAGTCCTATTTACTCTGTAGTCTTTGAATGAATCAGTACCAAGCTGGCTATATCCCAACCAACTCAGCTAAATCGGCAAACGTTTGCGATCAGCGCTGCGCATTGTACCCAAACGTCTCACCAAACACATTAATTTTTGTCTTTGGTGTATGCATTTCCGCACGCAATTTTGGGTGAGAAACACATAAAAAAACGGAGGCTATCAACCTCCGTTTCATCAATTACGCTTTAGCGCGTGCTTCTAGCATTTCAACAGCTGGAAGTACTTTACCTTCAACGAACTCAAGGAAAGCGCCACCGCCAGTAGAGATGTAAGAAACATCAGCTTTGATACCGAACTTGTCGATAGCTGCTAGTGTGTCACCACCACCGGCTACAGAGAAACCTGCAGATTCAGCGATTGCTTTAGAAATGCCTGCAGTACCCGCTTCAAAGTTCTTGAATTCGAATACGCCAACTGGGCCATTCCAAAGGATAGTTTTCGCTGAACCGATGATTTCAGCAAGTGCTGCTGTTGATTGAGGACCAAGGTCGAAAATCATGTCGTCATCTTGAACGTCAGCAACGTTTTTGATTTCAGCTTCTGCGTTTTCGTCGAATGCTTTTGCACAAGCAACGTCAGTTGCTACTGGAATCGCACACTCTTTCATTAGCTTCTTAGCAGTGTCTACTAGGTCAGCTTCGTACAGTGATTTGCCCACGTTGTGGCCTTCAGCTGCGATGAAGGTGTTTGCGATACCACCGCCAACAACCAATTGGTCAGCGATTTTAGATAGAGACTCAAGAACAGTTAGCTTGGTAGAAACTTTAGAACCACCAACGATAGCAACCAATGGACGCTCTGGGTTGTCCATTGCTTTGCCAAGAGCTTCAAGCTCAGCCGCTAGAAGAGGACCCGCACATGCGATTGGTGCGAATACGCCTACGCCGTAAGTAGACGCTTGAGCGCGGTGAGCAGTACCGAATGCATCCATCACGAATACGTCACACAATGCAGCGTATTGCTTAGACAGTTCGTCTTCGTTCTTTTTCTCGCCTTTGTTAAAGCGAACGTTTTCTAGAACCACTAGCTCACCCGCGTTCAGCTCTAGGCCGTTCAGGTAGTCTTTTGCTAGTTTAACGTCGCAATCAAGCGCGTCGTTTAGGTAGTTAACAACTGGTTGTAGAGAGAACTCTTCCGCGTACTCGCCTTCGGTTGGACGACCAAGGTGAGAAGTTACCATCACTTTTGCGCCAGCTTCTAGGCAAGTTTTGATGGTTGGGATTGACGCTAGGATACGCGCGTCAGAAGTTACTTTGCCGTCTTTTACTGGTACGTTCAAATCGGCACGGATAAATACACGTTTGCCAGCCAAGTCCAGATCGGTCATTTTAATTACAGACATTTTCGTCCTCTCTATAAAGTTGCAAAAATTAATAAATTTGCTTTAGCTCTTACGAAGTAAAAGCCGTGACTCAAGCCTTCGAGCCACTGGAAACTGCGTCCATGGCTAACGCGGTATCTATCATCCGGTTAGCAAACCCCCACTCGTTATCGCACCACACCAGCATTTTCACCAAATTGTGGTTACTCACTCGTGTTTGCGAGCCATCGACAATGGCACTGTGAGGGTCATGGTTAAAGTCAATTGAGACTAATGGTGCCTCGGTATAATCGACGATGCCACTCAATGTACACCGAGCGGCCTCTTCGAGTGATTGATTTACGTCATTAACTTTCACTTTTGTGTTAACTGTGACGCTTAAATCCATCGCCGTGACATTTATGGTAGGAACTCTAACTGAAATTGCTTCAAATTTGTCAGAAAATTTCGGAAATATTCTTCCAATTCCTAAATGTAATTTGGTGTCGACAGGAATAATAGACTGACTGGCAGCACGTGTGCGTCGCAAATCTGGGTGATATGCATCAATCACCTGCTGATCGTTCATGGAAGAGTGGATTGTTGTGATCGTGCCGGATTCAATACCGAACTTCTCATCCAGTACTTTTATTACCGGAACAATACAGTTAGTGGTACATGAACCGTTCGACACGATGAGGTCAGATATTCTTAAAGTGTCTTCATTTACACCAAAGATAATCGTGTTATCGAGATCGTTGCTGCCAGGGTGGGAAAACAGCACTTTCTTTGCGCCCGCATCAATATGTGCTTGGCCATGTTCACGGTTACCGAAAACGCCTGTGCAATCGAGCACGATATCAATATCTAGATCTCGCCAAGGAAGCAGTTCGATGTCAGCAAGGTGTAGAAGGCGAATGGAATCATAATCACCGTCTTCATGATGAACGTAGAGGTGTTCCTGATTATTGGTGATTTTTTTCTGGAATCGCCCATGACTGGTGTCATATTGCAGAAGATGAGCCATCGCATCGGGCTGTGCAAGTTCATTCACCGCCACCACTTTAATGTGTTGGCTCTTTCCGCTTTCGTAAACGGCACGCAAAACATTGCGACCGATACGCCCAAATCCATTGATCGCTACCTTAAGCATCGCACCCTGTGTCCTAACACGAATTTATTGTTCTAGATATTACATGATACGGATCACAATCGCATCCGTAGAATCATATCTGTTAGAAGCAAGCGCTTTCATCGACATTACCTCGTCATACCAAATAGTTCCTGCTCTAGAATCCAAACACAATGCAGGCGTGCTCCTTCTTTTTTAAGCAAAAAAAACCGAGCCTGCTGGCTCGGTTCTCATTGTCACTGTCTTGCTATTACGCGAGAAGTTCTTTCGCCGTTTCAACCACATTTTCAACGGTGAAACCGAACATCTTGAACAGCTCGCCCGCTGGTGCAGATTCGCCAAAGGTGTGCATACCGATGATACGACCGTCGAAGCCAACGTACTTGTACCAGAAGTCAGCAATACCCGCTTCAATTGCAACACGAGCAGTCACGTCTGAAGGCAATACAGATTCACGGTAAGCCGCATCTTGTTGGTCGTAAACGTCAGTGGCAGGCATAGACACAACACGAACCTGTGTGCCGTTAGCCGCTAATTGTTCAGCAGCTTCAACTGCCAGTTCCACTTCAGAACCTGTCGCGATCAAAATTAGATCTGGCTTGCCTGCACAATCTTTCAGAACGTAGCCGCCCTTCGCGATGTCAGCTACTTGCTCAGCAGAACGATCTTGCTGTGCCAAGTTTTGACGCGAGAAAATCAGTGATGTTGGGCCATCTTTGCGTTCAATAGCCAGTTTCCACGCAACCGCAGATTCCACTTGGTCACACGGACGCCATGTGCTCATGTTCGGCGTTAGGCGTAGAGATGCGATTTGCTCAACCGGTTGGTGTGTTGGGCCATCTTCACCCAAACCGATAGAATCATGGGTGTACACTTGGATGTTCTGAATTTTCATCAGTGCAGCCATGCGCATTGCGTTACGTGCGTATTCCATAAACATCAGGAATGTTGCACCGTAAGGCACGAAACCGCCGTGCAGTGCGATACCGTTGATGATCGCCGTCATACCGAACTCACGCACACCGTAGTGGATGTAGTTGCCTGATGCGTCGTCAGCCGTCACGGCTTTCGAACCCGACCACATGGTCAGGTTTGAAGGCGCAAGATCAGCAGAGCCGCCCATGAATTCAGGGAGCATCGCACCAAACGCTTCTAGCGCGTTTTGAGATGCTTTACGTGATGCAATGTTCGCAGGGTTCGCTTGCAGATCAGCAATGATTGCGTTTGCCTTTGCTTCCCATTCTGCTGGCAAGTCACCGTTTACGCGGCGCTTGAATTCAGCAGCTAGTTCAGGATAAGCCGCTTCATACGCAGCAAACTTTTCATTCCAAGACGCTTCTTTTGCCGCACCCGCTTCTTTAGCATCCCATGCGCCATAAACGTCAGAAGGGATGTCAAACGGGCCGTGTTCCCAGCCAAGTTGTTGACGGGTCGCTGCGATTTCATCCGCGCCTAATGGTGCGCCGTGACAATCGTGGGTGCCCGCTTTGTTTGGTGAACCGAAACCGATCACGGTTTTGGTACAAATCAGGGTAGGACGACCTGTTTCTGCTTTTGCCGCTTCAATAGCGGCATTGATTGCGTCAGCATCGTGACCATCAACAGCAGGAATAACATGCCAGCCGTAAGCTTCAAAACGCTGAGGTGTATTGTCAGTGAACCAGCCTTCAACATGACCATCGATAGAAATACCGTTGTCATCCCAGAATGCAACCAGCTTGCCTAAACCTAGCGTACCCGCCAGTGAACAGGCTTCATGAGAAATACCTTCCATTAGACAACCGTCGCCTAAGAACACGAAAGTGTTGTGGTCAACGACGTCGTGGCCTTCACGGTTAAATTGCGCCGCCAGAGATTTCTCTGCCATTGCCATACCAACAGCGTTGGTAATGCCTTGGCCTAGCGGGCCAGTGGTGGTTTCAATGCCTGGTGCATAACCGTATTCAGGGTGACCTGGCGTCTTAGAATGCAGTTGGCGGAAGTTTTTCAGATCGTCAATCGACAGATCGTAACCAGTGAGGTGAAGCAGAGAGTAAATCAGCATTGAACCGTGGCCGTTAGACAAGATGAAACGGTCGCGGTCAGCCCATTCAGGGTTTTGCGGGTTGTGGTTCATGTGGTCTCGCCACAGTACTTCGGCGATATCAGCCATGCCCATAGGGGCGCCCGGGTGACCAGAGTTGGCTTGTTGTACACCGTCCATGCTTAGTGCACGAATCGCATTTGCTAAAACCTTGCGGGAAGACATGTCTGCTCCTGAGATCAATAGACGTTTTGTTTTATATGCAAACAGGCGCAATACTCAATATTGAGAGAGGCCTGATCGCAGAACTTGGCGGGGTCGTATTGTCGCAAGACTGCCGTTCGTCTGCAAACGATTTACATGGCTGATATATCGGCTTTCTTAGGATTTGAACGCGAAAGAAACGTTTAGATTCGACATCTTGCGACACGGAACGCAATCGTTTTCTATTTACACAGACAAATTGCATGGTTGATTTCTTATCACTCCAGCGTAGAATAGACGTCCAGATGGTAAAACATCTAACCATTTAAACGTATATAAACATATCTTCATATTTTTTAAGGAACGCGACATGGCCAAACACCTGTTTACTTCAGAATCGGTTTCGGAAGGTCACCCAGACAAAATTGCTGACCAGATTTCAGATGCCGTACTTGATGCGATTTTGGAGCAGGACCCGAAAGCCCGCGTTGCTTGTGAAACATACGTAAAAACCGGCATGGTGATGGTAGGCGGTGAAATCACCACCTCTGCATGGGTTGATATCGAAGAACTGACGCGTCAAACCGTGCGTGAAATCGGCTATGTGCATTCAGACATGGGTTTCGATGCCGATTCTTGTGCCGTACTGAACACCATCGGTAAGCAATCCCCAGACATCAACCAAGGTGTTGACCGTGCAGACCCGAAAGAACAGGGTGCAGGCGACCAAGGCATCATGTTTGGCTACGCATGTAATGAAACAGACGTATTGATGCCAGCACCGATCACTTACTCTCACCTTCTTGTTAAGAAACAAGCAGAAGTGCGTAAGAGCGGCAAGCTAGATTTCCTTCGTCCAGACGCGAAATCACAGGTCACTTTCCAATACGACCAAGGCAAAATTGTTGGTATCGATGCGGTTGTTCTTTCTACCCAACACTGTGATTCAGTGACCACTGAACACCTACGTGAAGCGGTAATGGAAGAAATCATCAAGCCAGTACTGCCTTCAGAGTGGCTGAACAAAGAAACCAAATTCTTCATCAACCCGACAGGCCGTTTCGTTATCGGTGGCCCAATGGGTGACTGTGGTTTGACAGGTCGTAAGATCATCGTTGATACCTACGGCGGCGCGGCGCGTCACGGCGGTGGTGCGTTCTCTGGTAAAGATCCATCAAAAGTTGACCGTTCAGCAGCATATGCAGCACGCTATGTAGCAAAGAACATCGTTGCAGCAGGACTTGCAGATCGCTGTGAAATCCAATTGTCTTACGCGATTGGAGTTGCCGATCCAACGTCTATCATGGTTGAAACGTTCGGTACTCAGAAAGTATCAGAAGACATCATCATCGAAGCGGTTCGTCAGCACTTTGACCTTCGCCCATACGGCCTACAAGAAATGCTGGATCTACTGCAACCTATCTACAAGAAGACAGCGGCGTACGGTCACTTCGGTCGTGAAGAATTCCCTTGGGAAAAAACTGACAAAGTGGCAGCCCTGCGCGATTTCGCTAACATCAAGTAATCGCAACAACGCAGCACAACAGAATAAGAAAAGGGAAGCGTCGGCTTCCCTTTTTTCATGCCTCTCATTACCCTAGCCACTGTGACCATCCACTCAGCCAAGGCGATGAACGAACTCCACTACCGTATTACTCGACGCGTAAGCGAATGCATCTCTCATGCGAATTTGACCCTCAATACAGATTTTGCAGTACCTGCGATCCGCTTTGATATTCGGGGTAAAACCGCGGGAATGGCGCTGCTTCAACGCTGGCAACTGCGTTTTAACCCCGTATTGCTCGCAGAGAACCCAGACGCTTTTCTAGAAGAAGTCGTCCCTCATGAAGTCAGCCACCTGATTGTCTTTGCTCGTTTCGGACGCGCTCGTCCACACGGCAAAGAATGGCAAGCCGTTATGTCTCAGGTCTTTGATGTTCAACCTAAAACCACACACAGCTTTGACGTTAAATCGGTAGAAGGCAAAACCTTTTCCTACCATTGCCAATGCGACGTTATCCCGTTGTCCGTGCGCCGCCACAACAAGGTGCAACGCCAGCAAGTGCAGTACATGTGCCGCCGCTGTAAACAGCCTCTGGTGTGGAAACCTTCTACACCCTAACGCGAATGCGTTACATGCAACGCCGCTCTTAATAACAAGTTGTTCAATTAACACTATTTTAGTGAGATTTAACTCGCATACATCTGCAATAATCAAAGTACTTAATTCCAAAAAGACTTTGTTTCATGATGAAAAAGTATCTCTTGCTGCTTTCTTCCTTGTTGATATCGCCACTGGCGATGTCTGCTCCTGAGCATCCACAATCCTTTTCGAAAGCCAAACGCATCGCGCAAAAAATCTATCAGGACTACCCCACCTCTTTTTACTGTGGCTGTGACATTGAGTGGAAAGGGAAGAAGGGCGTACCGCAGTTAGATGAATGTGGTTACCAAGTGCGTAAGCAATTAAAACGCGCTAGCCGCATTGAATGGGAACATGTCGTTCCCGCTTGGCAGTTCGGCCACCAGCGCCAATGCTGGCAAGACGGCGGACGCAAGAATTGCGGCAGAACCGACCCGGCCTTCCGCTTAATGGAAGCGGATTTGCACAATCTAGTCCCAGCTATTGGCGAAGTGAACGGCGACCGCTCTAACTATCGTTTTTCACAATGGAACGGAGACAAAGGCGCATTTTATGGACAATGCGACATGAAGGTCGATTTCAAACAGCGTGCAGTCGATCCACCCGCGCAAAGCCGTGGCGCAATTGCACGTATCTACCAGTACATGAATCAACAGTATGATTTTCGTTTAGCGTCAGCGCAGAAAAAACTCATGAACGCGTGGGACAAAACCTACCCAGTGACGGATTGGGAATGCGAGCGTGACCGTCGTATTGCCCTCAACCAAGGGAATCACAACCCTTTCGTGAAAGCAGCATGCGAAAAAGCAGGTCTATAAAGGCAACCTAGCTGAACGGAAAGACAAACCAAAACCTCACCAATACTACAGCCAATGAGCAGTAGCATGCTAAACTGCTGCTCATTATTTCCAAGACCAAAACCACCATGCGTATCCCAAGAATTTTCCATCCTGAATTGCTGCCTAACAGCGGCCGTGTCGCACTCGATGATGATGCGGCGAATCATGTTGGCCGTGTATTGCGTATGCAAGTTGGACAAGACGTTCTGCTCTTTGATGGCAGTGGCGCTGAATTTCCGGCCGTGATTTGTGACGTATCGAAAAAGAACGTCAATGTCGAAATCACTGAACGTGTCGAGCGCAGCATTGAATCGCCATTAGACCTGCACCTTGGTCAAGTTATCAGTCGCGGCGACAAAATGGAGTTCACCATTCAAAAGTCCGTCGAGCTTGGTGTGAATGTGATTACACCACTGATTTCCGAACGATGTGGTGTCAAACTCAACGCCGAGCGCTTCGACAAAAAATTACAGCAATGGCAGAAGATTGCGATTGCTGCTTGCGAGCAATCTGGCCGAAACATCGTCCCAGAAATCCGCCCTGTGATGGCGCTGGATGCCTGGAGTCAGGAAGCGTTTGATGGGTTAAAGCTAAACCTTCACCCTCGCGCCAAATATTCCATCAATACCCTGCCACAGCCCGTCAATCGCGTGCGCTTGTTGATTGGCCCTGAAGGCGGTTTATCGGCTGAAGAAATTGAAAAGACCCGCGAGCACGGGTTTGAAGAAACACTTTTGGGACCGCGAGTACTGCGCACTGAAACCGCAGCATTAACCGCAATTACGGCATTGCAGGTTCGCTTTGGTGACCTTGGTTAAACACACCTTGGATAACGGCGACGAACTTGCCAGATAAGGAAGACAGAATGATCAAACTGGGTATCGTGATGGACCCAATTGAGTCCATCAACATCAAGAAAGATTCTTCTTTTGCCATGATGCTAGAAGCACAAGCGCGTGGCTGGGAAATTCACTACATGCAGATGAATGACTTGTCGCTGGAGCAAGGCAAAGCCCTTGCTCGCACTAAGATCATCAGCGTAGAACAAAACCCTGAGAAGTGGTTTGACGTAAAAAGCGAACAAGAGATCGCATTGGCTGAGCTTGATGCCGTGTTGATGCGTAAAGATCCACCGTTCGACACAGAATACATCTACGCGACCTACATTCTGGAGCGCGCAGAAGTGGAAGGCTGTTTGATCGTTAACAAACCGCAAAGTCTGCGCGATTGTAACGAAAAACTGTTCACCGCTTGGTTCCCAGAGCACACGCCAATCACCTTAGTGACACGTCGCGACGACCAAATTAAAGCGTTCCATGAAAAACACGGTGATGTGATTTTGAAGCCACTTGATGGCATGGGCGGTTCATCCATCTTCCGGGTGAAGAAGGGCGACCCTAACCTGTCAGTGATCATCGAAACCCTAACCAGCCTTGGCACGAACTACTGCATGGCGCAGACGTTCGTTCCAGACATCAGCAATGGCGACAAACGCATTTTGGTGGTCGATGGCGAGCCAATGCCATACTGCTTGGCGCGTATTCCCGCCAAAGGCGAAACACGCGGTAACCTTGCCGCTGGTGGTCGCGGTGAAGCGCGCCCATTGAGTGAGACTGACTGGGCCATCGCCCGTGCGGTTGCACCAACGCTGAAAGAGAAAGGCCTGATCTTCGTAGGGCTGGATATCATAGGCGACAAACTGACAGAAATTAATGTCACGAGTCCAACCTGTATCCGTGAAATTGAAGCCGCTTTCGACATCAACATCAGTGGTAAATTGATGGATGCGATTGAAGCGCGTCTGCAAAAGTAACCGTACACCGCCTTGTGCAGTTTCCTCTGCACGAGGCTGACTTTCTTTCGCTTACCGCTCATACTGAACGTAGGCACTCTGCAAAGTTAGCACCTGCCGTTCATTACGCACTTTAAAACAAGCAGCTTTTTTGAAGCAAGCACCTTTTTTTGAAACAAGCACCTTTGCGCCAACGCAACTTAGTAGTGGAAGGGCATCATGAATTTTAAAAACCATTTTCTTGTCGCGATGCCTAGCATGGCAGACGACCGTTTTAAGCACAGTGTCATCTATATGTGCGAGCACAATGAAGACGGCGCGATGGGGCTTGTGATAAACCAGCCTATTAATATTTCTGTTGCAAACATGCTGGAGCAAATAGAAGTCGCTCGTGATCATCATGTCACTCAACCATTGAGCCTCGATCAACCCGTGTTGTTTGGTGGCCCCGTGTCGGAAGACCGTGGTTTTGTGCTTCACAAAAACAGGCAGACGTTTGGATCCAGCATCCAGCTATCAGACGCACTGACCGTGACGACATCAAAAGATATTCTGAGCATCTTAGGCACGAATGACGAACCAGAGCAGTTCATTGTTGCTCTCGGTTATTCCGGCTGGGATGCGGGTCAATTAGAAAAAGAATTGGCCGAAAACAGTTGGCTCACCATTGAAGCCGACCCTTCCGTGATTTTTGATACACCAATCAATGAACGTTGGGAAACCGCGTTGAAGCATTTGGGCATCAGTGCGCTCAATCTATCGTCCGATATTGGACACGCATAAGAGACATCCCATGAGTAACATTCAAACCGTGCTGGGTTTTGACTACGGCACAAAAAGTATTGGCACCGCTATCGGGCAAGCCATCACAGGTACGGCAACGCCGCTTAAAGCGCTCAAAGCCAAAGACGGTATCCCGAGCTGGGATGCTATCGAAGCTATTTTGAAAGAATGGAAACCAGACGTGGTGGTGGTTGGGTTACCCCTAGACTTACAAGGCGGCGAACTGGAAACCATCACCCCGCGCGCGCGTAAGTTTGCGAATCGTCTTAAAGGGCGATTTGGTGTTAACGTCGAACTGCACGATGAGCGACTCACCACCACAGAGGCGCGTTCATCACTGTTTGAACAAGGCGGTTATCGTGCACTAGGAAAAGGCAATATTGACTGCCAATCCGCCGTCATCATTGTCGAAAGTTGGTTTGAACATCAATACAGCTAAAAAAAGCGCCAATGGCGCTTTTTTTTATTTCGTTATCGTCCTTCGATACTGACATCTGCCAGCGATAAAGAACCGTCAGATTGCTCTGCCATTTTCATCATCAGCTTCAATTCATTGCGTGAATCAGCATGATGCAGCGCTTCTTCTTGAGACACCTTACCGGCCTGATACAGCGCAAACAGTGATTGGTCAAAGGTACACATACCCGCGTTTTCACCTCGGCTAATGCTGGCCTTCAATTCATGCAACTCTCCGCGACGAATAAGATCCGATACATGCGATGTGTTCAGCAGCAATTCATAAGCGCCATGACGCCCGACTCCACTAATATCTGGCACCAATTGTTGGGCAAGTACACCACGAAGGTTCAGCGACAAATCAAACAAGAACTGCTCACGGCGCTCTTTCGGCACCAAATGCAACACACGCTCTAGCGCTTGGTTCGCGTTGTTAGCGTGAAGGGTTGCGATACACAGATGCCCTGTTTCAGCAAACTGCATCGCGTACTCCATGGTTTCTCGGGTACGAATTTCACCAATCATGATCATGTCTGGTGCCTGACGCAGCGAGTTTTTCAGCGCCACGTCATAGCTTTCGGTATCAATACCGATCTCACGTTGGGTCACAATGCACTTATTGTGTGGGTGAATAAACTCAATAGGGTCCTCAACCGTCAGAATGTGCCCACTGCGGTGGGTATTTCGAAAACCCACCATCGCTGCCATCGACGTCGATTTCCCCGACCCCGTTGCCCCAACAATCAACACCAAACCACGTTTGGCGATCGACAAATCCTGAATAACATCCGGTAAACCCAATGAGTGGATATCAGGAATATTTGTTTCGATACGACGCATGACCATGCCCGGTAAATCTCGTTGCCAGAAAGCACTGACACGAAAACGGCCCGTCTCTGTCACCAACGCAAAATTGGCTTCCCGCTCTGTGATGAACTTCTGGTAAGTGTCTGCGTCCATGGCTTGTTTAATCAGCCCATTAACGCCAGCCTCATCCAATTTATCGCCCACTGGCTTCAAACTGCCATCAACACGAAGCATGCAAGATGCCCCAACCGTGATGTAACAATCCGACGCACGTCGCGTGAGCATTTCATCGAGCAATTCAAAGAGCGGTGCTTTTGCTGTCATCCTTAAAATCCTGTCCCTGCACTATCCAGTGCCTTGTTAGCTTCTTGACTGTCTATCACGCCTTGCATCATTAGATTGCGCAGTGCTTGCTCCATGGTTTGCATGCCCATGCCCGAGCCTGTTTGAATCATCGAATACATCTGTGCCACTTTATCTTCACGGATCAAGTTGCGAATCGCAGGCGTGGCGATCATCACCTCGTGTGCTGCCACACGGCCGCCCGTCACCTGCTTCAACAGTTTCTGTGATACCACCGCCCTTAAAGATTCTGACAACATCGAACGCACCATAGGTTTGTCTGCACCTGGGAACACATCAATGATCCGGTCTACTGTCTTCGCTGCACTGGAGGTGTGTAGCGTGCCAAACACCAGATGTCCTGTTTCAGCCGCGGTCAACGCCAAGCTAATGGTTTCTTGATCTCGCAGCTCACCCACCAAAATGACATCAGGGTCTTCACGGAGTGCGGAACGAAGTGCATTCTTAAATGAATGTGTATCGCGATGAACCTCTCGTTGGTTGATCAACGAGCTTTTTTGCTCATGAACAAACTCAATAGGATCTTCAATCGTGAGCACATGTCGATGCTGTTCACGATTAATTTTGTCTATCATTGCAGCTAGCGTCGTGGACTTCCCTGAACCTGTTGGCCCCGTCACTAACACCAAGCCTTTTTGGTAGTTCACAAATTGCTCGAAAACTGACGGCGCATTAATCGCGTCTAACGTCGGGATTTTAGATGGGATATTTCGAAAAACTGCCGCACAGCCACGGGATTGATGGAAGGCATTCACGCGAAAGCGGCCCACTGACGCAAGCTCAAACGAGAAATCAACTTCGAGGTTTTGTTCAAACTCTCGCTGCTGTGCGTCATTCATCACATCAAAGATAAGGCGATTCACATCATTGTGCTCAAGTGCAGGTAAGCTCAGCTTACGGACATCACCATCAACGCGGACCATTGGCGGCACACCCGCAGAAAGATGTAGATCTGAGGCATTATGCTTTACACTAAAGTCCAATAATTCAGTAATATCCATTAATACGTTTCCTCGCAGAATTAGCCATGTGTAGTATCAGACAAAACCTAGAGCAGGTCACCAGCCAAATAGACAATGCCGCACAAAAATGCGGGAGAGACGCCTCTGGCGTGCAATTGTTGGCGGTAAGTAAAACCAAGCCTATCGAGGCGATCGCCGAAGCTATCGAAGCAGGCCATCGTCAGTTTGGCGAAAACTATGTGCAAGAAGGGGTGGATAAGATTATTCATTTCCGCCCTCTTCAGCCCGATCTGGAGTGGCATTTCATCGGCCCAATCCAGTCTAATAAAACGCGTCCTATCGCTGAACACTTCGATTGGGTGCACTCGATTGATCGCAGTAAAGTGGCGCGTAGACTTAGCGAACAGCGCCCAAGTAACATGTTACCGCTGCAAGTGCTTATCCAAATCAATACCAGCGGCGAAGCGTCTAAATCTGGCACTGGTTTTGATGACGTTAGAGCATTGGCTGAAGAAATCGAAAGTATGCCGCATCTAACGCTTAGGGGATTAATGTGCATTCCCCAGCCAGAAGACAATTACGACGCGCAAATAGCCGCGTTTGCGCCACTGTCAGCCCTATTTGAAGAAATGAAAGCCAGTTATTCTCAGTTCGATACGCTATCGATGGGTATGAGTGGTGATATGGATGCCGCCATTGCGTCACAAAGTACCATGGTTCGAATTGGTACTGCGCTGTTTGGGGCAAGAGATTACAGCCAACGCGGTGAGAAATAACCGAGACGATACATTTCAGGTAAAGCCTTTCATGGCTTACCCGACAACGAGGAATTTATTTGATGGAACAACGTACCATTGCCTTTATTGGCGCAGGCAACATGGCTCGCTCAATCATTGCTGGCCTCATTCAGTCTGGATACCCCGCGTCTTTACTCACGGCAGTTAACCGTACCCCCGAAAAAAGCGCCGCCTTTCGTGATAGCTTTGGCATCAATGCCAATGAAGATGTGATTGAAAGCGCCAAGCAAGCTGATGTCGTCGTGTTAGGCGTTAAACCGCAAGGCATGGAAGAATTGCTCGCCAGTCTGAGCGACGTTGACTGGAGCAAAAAGCTCGCCATTTCAATCGCCGCAGGGATTTCCGTTGCACGCCTGTCTGACATGGCTGGCGCACCACTTAACCTTGTTCGTGTGATGCCTAACACACCTTCACTGGTTGGTGAGGGTATGTGCGGGCTTTATGCTCCAGAATCAGTATCAGAAGACGATCGCCTGTTTGCTGGTGATCTAATGCAAGCCGTCGGTAAAACTTGTTGGGTCAGCGACGAATCAGGTATCAATGGTATTATTGCTGCTGCAGGCAGTGCGCCAGCCTACTTCTTCCGATTTATGGAGGCCATGCAAGCGGAAGCAGAGCGACAAGGCTTTGATAAAAACACCGCACGTATTCTTGTGCAGCAGTCTGCACTTGGCGCAGCTAAAATGGTAGTTGCCAACCCAGACATTGAACTGGCAACCTTAAGAGAACAAGTGACCTCCAAAGGCGGGACAACGGCTGAGGCACTGAACGTATTTAATAACAACCAACTGTCAGAGACGGTAGCAGAAGCCATGCAGGCCGCTGTACGCCGCGCTGAAGAAATGGAATCGCTATTTTAGGGCTAATTTATGAACTCAATGAACTTCCTCGTTTCAACACTGTTCGACCTTTACATTATGGTAGTGTTGCTTCGAGTTTGGCTGCAGTGGGCACGTGCAGATTTTTATAACCCATTCAGTCAGTTTGTCGTTAAAGCGACCCAACCGGTCGTTGCGCCGCTGCGCCGCGTTATACCCTCAATAGGTACCTTTGACTTAGCGACGGTTCTGTTTGCTTATGTACTGTGTGTTGCCAAGTTCTTTGTCCTGCAGATGGTCGGTTCTGGCGGTATGCCGCCGTTTGATGCAACATACTTACTGATCGGCCTTATTGCTATGGTGAAAGCCGCAGGTGGCTTATTGTTCTGGGTATTGATTCTGCGCGCTATCTTGAGCTGGGTAAGCCAAGGTCGTAGCCCAATTGAATTTGTGATGGTCCAATTGACTGAGCCTTTGGTCGCACCAATCCGTCGTGTTCTGCCATCAATGGGCGGCCTAGATTTAAGCGTGCTTGTCCTGTTCATCGTC
This sequence comes from Enterovibrio gelatinilyticus, assembly GCF_028683095.1. Classification (GTDB taxonomy): domain Bacteria; phylum Pseudomonadota; class Gammaproteobacteria; order Enterobacterales; family Vibrionaceae; genus Enterovibrio; species Enterovibrio gelatinilyticus. The sequence continues at coordinate 127,133 of NZ_JAJUBC010000002.1, forward strand.
TTGCAGTTCTTGAACTTCTTTATCGGTGACCTATTGAGCCCTTACTTCGGCAACTTGTGGTTCGTACTGTAATTGATGAGCACACCACGCACTGCATGGCTGGATAACGAGGATTTAATCCTTAGATTGTATATCCAGCCTAAAGCAAGCCGTGACCAGTGGATGGGCATACATGGCGAGGAAATCAAACTCGCCATTACCGCCCCGCCTGTTGATGGTAAAGCCAACGCCCACCTCACCAAGTACCTGTCGAAACAATTCAAAGTCGCAAAAGGACTTATCGCGATAGAAAAAGGCGAGCTAGGCAGGCACAAGCAAGTCAGGGTAAAAAGCCCCGCCGTCTACCCTGATGCCATCAGTGATCTGATCCCCACACTATCCAGTAAGTAAATATTGAACGCACACCTGGTGGTGCGTTTATTCCATCAGACAAGGAACCTGTCATGAAGTCGCGCATTTTATTCCTTATCAGCACCGTGTTGATGCTGATGTCGCCGCTCTCCCACGCGGAACAGTTAAAAAATATTGGCTCGTTAGAGGTGCACTACTCAGCACTCAATGCCACCTTCATTCCGCCTGCCGTTGCTAAGAGCTATGGCATAAAACGCAGCAGTGCCAATGCACTGATCAACATTGCCATCCTCGATAAAAACCAAGCAGGCAAACCGGCTCTCACTGCGAACATCACAGGTAAGGCACGCAATCTACTTGGCACAACCAAACCCCTCACTTTTCGCGAAGTCCGTGAAGGCAAAGCTATCTACTATTTGGCAGAATTTCGCTTCGCTAACGAAGAAAAGCTTATCTTCGACATCGAGGTTCAAGCGCAAGGCAATCGCTCCGGCAAACTCTCCTTCCAACAGCAGTTCTATAGCGAATAGCGTGGTAGATGACACCACATCACATTCAGGTATGATGGCGCTCACATGAAGCGCCATTTTTATGGGTGGCGACCAGACGACAAATTGCGTTTGCTTCAGTGTCCCTTATAAAGGAATCAGCACGGGCAACGGCTTCAGGAGTACAATGATGAGCAAAGTGGTTCTCGCGACAGGCAATGCAGGAAAGGTCAAAGAAATGGCTGACCTTCTGCAAGATTTCGGCTTCAATGTGCTTGCACAGAGTGAATTCGGCATCAGTGACGCTGATGAAACTGGAACCACCTTCATTGAAAATGCCATCATCAAAGCACGTCACGCAGCCAAAGAAACTGGCTTACCTGCGATTGCTGATGATTCAGGCCTAGAAGTCGACTTCCTTAACGGCGCACCCGGCGTTTACAGTGCGCGCTATGCAGGCGAAGGCAAAGGCGACCAAGCCAATATCGACAAACTTCTGGAGTGCATGGCTAACGCGCCCGATGGCCAACGCGGTGCGCGTTTTCATTGCGTATTAGTTTACATGCGCCACGCTAATGATCCGACGCCACTGGTGTGCCATGGCGTGTTTGAAGGTGAAATCACGCGTGAAGCGTCAGGCTCACATGGTTTTGGCTACGATCCAGTTTTCTACACCAAAGAACATGGCTGCACCTTGGCAAACCTTGAACCTGTAATCAAAAAACAAATATCACACCGTGGCCAAGCACTGACGAAACTGTTTGCAGCCATGCGTGACGAGAAGAAATAATCATCATGGCCGCTCAAATCCCATTAAGTCTTTATGTTCACATCCCTTGGTGCGTGCAAAAGTGCCCCTATTGCGATTTCAATTCGCACACACTGAAAGGGGAAATCCCAGAGCAAGATTACATTTCGGCATTGCTGGATGACTTGAAGCAAGATCTCGCCCGTTTTGAGGGACTGAGCGGACGTCACCTGCATTCCATCTTCATTGGTGGCGGTACGCCAAGCCTAATGTCGCCAGCAGAGATATCTCGCCTATTGGTCGGCATTGATGCACAAATTCCGTTTAAAAACGGCATTGAAATCACTATGGAGGCGAACCCCGGCACAGTGGAAGCTGACAAATTCATCGCTTATCGCAGTGTGGGTGTGAACCGTATCTCTATTGGAGTGCAAAGCTTTGACGACGCAAAACTCAAGCGTCTGGGACGAATTCATGGCTCAGGAGAAGCCAAGCGCGCGGCAACCTTGGCACATGAAGCGGGGTTAAACAGCTTTAACCTTGATTTGATGCACGGTCTGCCCGACCAAACCTTACAAAGTGCGTTGAGCGATCTCAAACAAGCCATTGAGCTCAATCCACCGCACCTCTCGTGGTATCAACTCACTATTGAGCCCAACACGCAATATTACTCAAAACCGCCTACGCTGCCTGATGACGACGATCTCTGGGATATTTTCGAGCAAGGCCACCAACTCCTGACTGACGCAGGTTATGTACAGTACGAGACGTCCGGTTACAGCAAGCCCAGCTATCAATGCCAACACAACCTGAACTACTGGCGTTTTGGGGATTATTTGGGCATTGGTTGTGGGGCGCATGGCAAGATCACAACACCCTCGGGAACCGTACAGCGCACAGTAAAAGTGAAACACCCGCGCGGTTATCTCGATCCTGAGAAAGAATACCTCAGCGAATTGCATATAGTGGAAGCAGATGAAATGCCGTTTGAGTTTTTCATGAACAGATTCCGCTTAGTGGAAGCTTGCCCGAAAGCAGATTTTTCTGCACGAACAGGCTTAACGCTGGATGTGATTGCCGAGCCGATTGCGAACGCTGTTGCCCAAGGGCTACTAAGCGAAACCGATACCCACTGGCAAGTTACCGCCAAAGGCCGTCTGTTCTTGAACGATCTTCTTTCCGCCTTCATCAACGAATGAAGGCAGCACGGTCGCTGTCTGATCCCTGATTGATTCGCCGTCAGGCAAAGCAAAGGACAGCGCTGTAGATGAAGACGTATCTGTTTGCCCTTACTATCGCTCTATGGTTACCACACACCGCTTTCGGATCACCGCACACTGCTCAAACACAACATGAGCAGTTTGCGCCTCTCCCTGATTGGGTGACTCCCATCGTGACACTCCCAACGTCCGATCCATCCGGTTATCATTACGATCAAGAGTTCTTATTGGTCGATAGACAACTGAACTTAGTCCCGAACACACCCGTTGAATACAAACGTTACACGACCAAAATCGTGTCTATAGAAGGGCTTGAGTCAGGCTCTCAAATCTCTATCGACTTTGATCCCAGCTATCAGAGAGTGGCGATTCATCGCTTAGAGATCGTGCGTAATGGTCAGATTATTGATCATAAAAATCATGCCAAAATATCGCAGTTCAAACGCGAAACTGACTTAGATTCCTTACTTTATAACGGTGATGAAACCTTGCACCTAGTACTTAGTGATGTGCAAGTGGGTGATATTCTCGATTACAGCTATACCATCACAGGTTTCAACCCCGTGTTTGGAAGTAATCGCGAGTGGTACATCAAGACAGGATGGGCAACCAGCGTAGCATTGGTTACTGCGAGAATTATGGTGCCAGAATCGAGCCCCATTTCTGTGACCAATTTGAATAATAAAGGGAAAGGCACGCTCAAAGAAACCACCCGCGGTAAAATGCGCGAATACAGTTACGAGGAAAACAATAGCTTGTATGACTTTGACGAGTCAGAGCAACCACCTTGGTTTAACCCCTACCCTTATTTGCATGTCTCAAGCTACAACTCATGGAAAGATGTGGTGGACTGGGCACTACCGCTGTATCAAGCATCACCAAGCGACAGCGATGTACAAGCACTGGCGCAAAAGATCGTGCAAACCTACCCAGATGATCTCGAACAACAAATGGTTGCCGCCATCCATTACGTGCAAAACAACATTCGTTATTTGGGCATAGAGAATGGCATTGGCTCTCATAAGCCTCGTCCACCGCAACAAACCCTGTCCCAAGGCTATGGGGATTGTAAAGACAAAGCCCTGCTGCTGGTCTCTGTGCTTGGCGCATTAGGTGTGACCGCCTATCCCGCATTAGTCGATACGTTCTGGCGCGATCAATTACCGCAACAGCCTACAGCGCCATACAGTTTTAACCATGTGATTGTACAGATAGAACACCAAGACAAACCGCTCTGGATTGATGCGACACGTACTCATCAAGGCAATCGTCTTGATACGTTGGCACAAGCCAATCTAGGTTATGCATTAGTGCTCGCCCCTCAGACTCAAGAACTTGAAGCCATGCCATCATCAAATGTGCCCGTGACGCAGGATGTTGAACAGCGCTATGTGGTTAATCATGCCAATCAACAGAGCTACCTCACGGTAACGACGACCTATCGTGGCCTTGAAGCAGAGCAATGGCGTCGTTATCTCGAATCCAAGCCATTGAAAGAACTGGGGGAAGAGTACGCCAATTACTATGCCGGAGACTTTGGTGGACTAGACTTTCTCCGCCCTTTGAGCGTGAAAGACGATCGCGATGCGAATGAAGTGATCATCAACGAAGCCTACGTCATCAATGAACTCTGGTCGAAATACGAAGATACCTATTCCTTCGTGATCTCTGGTGACATTGTTGATGACTACCTGATCAAGCCCGATCTTGTTCGACGAAAAACCCCATTCAGATATGGCTCGGAAGGCGCTATTCATCAGAAAATCACGCTCAGCCTGCCGGAATCATGGGATATCGATCAATCTGATCATGCTGTTAGCAGTCCCTATTTTGAGTTCAAAAGCTCGCTAAAAACCGTGTCCGGCCCGGGTGAGGCCTTACTGGATAAAACCTACGTGGAAGCAGATTATTACTACCGCGCTAAAAAGCGCCATGTCGACGCAAAAAATCTACGCCAATACATACGCCACGTAGACGATGCGTGGGACAACGTTGATTACGAGTTCAGCTACCGGCAGTAATCACCACGCTGTGTAACCACCGCGTTTGATGCATTCACGATCGCAACACATAAAAAACGCGAAGGACATGCCTTCGCGTTTCTTTATGTGTGAATTCCGCCGAAGTGCAGACGTCAAACTAGCGAATCGTCACCGTTTTCCAGTCAGACAATGCAGGGATCAATGAGGCAATTTCCGCCTCTTGCATTTGCCATTGCTCAAAACGGTCGCAGACTGCTTGCCGCGCGATTAACGTGCGATTGCGTTGCAGCTTCACTTCATCCGCGAGCTTATCTTGTAAGGTCGCCATTTTTTGAGAAATAAACTGCATCTTGTTGCTTTTTCCCTCGCTCAACAAGGCAATGTCCATCAAGCCTTGGCTGGCTACAGTCGCAATCAACTGTGGGATACTGGCTTCCACTTCGCGCACGACTAACGTCAATGCTTGGTGGTTGAGAACCGGCAAACTTTCAGGAGAATACAGCGATGTATTGACGCGGTCTTGTAGATACTGATGAAATTTTCCAATCTCCCCGCGCAACACGCTCTTTTCACCTAACTCAGCACTGATCACTCCATCCAACGCTAGCCAAGACGTGTGCAGCTCTTCCGTCAACGTGCGCCCAATGAACGGCAAATCGTTACGGATAATCTGGTTGTACTCAGTCAGAGAAGCTCTTTGGACATCACTCAATGAGATACGATGAATATCGTAGAAAAGGTTACCGGTGGCATCAATGCGGAACATGTCGTTATTTTTTTCAAACACGACGTTATCTGCATCGATAGCAAGGTTGCCATGAAGTTCTGGTTGGCAGGTTTCCGCTGAAGCAAAAAATGGCAACGTGGCCAAAATAAAACAAAAAACGCGTGATGCGTAAGTGTGGTTGTGACTACCCATATCCGCTCTCCATCTCGCCGGATGAATGAGTAACAAGGCAGCCACTCATTCAAGCGTTAGAAAATTGAACGTCCGATGCGCTCAGCCAGCATTTCTAATGCTGCTGTGCCTGCCAGCGAGTTGCCAGAGGGATCAAGCTCAGGTGACCATACCGCAATCGACATTTCACCCGGTACTATCGCCACAATCCCGCCACCGACACCCGACTTCCCGGGCATACCAACTCGGTAAGCAAACTCGCCTGCACCATCGTACAAACCACAGGTCGCCAATAGCGCATTAACCTGCTTACTCTGAGTCTGGCTGACAATTGTTTTTTCTGCGCCTAAAGGAAGTCCTTTGTTTGCCAGATAGTTAAATGTCTTTGCCAGATCGACACAGCTCATTCGAAGTGCGCAGTAATGAAAATAATTGGCCAGAACTGGCATTACATCGTTATCGAAATTACCAAATGCACGCATCAAATAGGCTATCGACGCGTTGCGATCACTGTGATCCATTTCCGAGTTCGCCACGATCTTGTCGTAACAAATATGAGGGTTGCCAGAGAGACGACGAACAAACTCCAGCATACGCTGACGCGGCGCAGATAAACGGCTATAGAGCATATCGCACACCACCAAAGCGCCCGCATTGATAAATGGGTTACGGGGAATTCCCTTCTCCATCTCTAACTGGATCATCGAATTAAACGCCTGACCAGACGGCTCTTTTCCCACGCGTTGCCACAGCTCTTCTTGGCTATAGTTTTGAAGCGCTAACGTGAGGCTTAACACCTTAGAGATAGATTGAATAGAGAACGCTTCTTGCGCATCCCCCGCAGTGATGATTTCGCCGTCGTTATAACAAACGGCAATGCCTAATTTATCCGCTGAGACACTCTCAAGTGCAGGGATATAATTGGCAACACGACCTTGTCCAATTAATGGGCGAACTTCTTCTAGGATCTCGCTCAACAGCTCTGGGCTTGGTTTCATCACTATCTCCAGTGGTCAAAAAAGCCAACGCGAGGTTGGCTTCAAGTCATTCTTCGACGGACACTTTACAGTGTCACGACGCGAATAAAGGTATGAGTTTTTTATTATTCTGTGCGGGCGTATTTCATGTCCCAAACACCGTGACCTAAACGGTGACCACGCGCTTCGAATTTCGTCAAAGGGCGATCATCTGGGCGAGGAATATACGAACCGTCAGTCGCCGTGTTTTTGTAACCTGGCGCCACGTCCATCACTTCTACCATATGCTCTGCATAGTTTTCCCAGTCAGTCGCCATATGGAAAATACCGCCAATTTTTAGCTTATCACGCAGCATTTGAACGAATTCAGGCTGAACGATACGGCGTTTATGGTGACGCGCTTTATGCCAAGGGTCAGGGAAGAACAGTTGGACGGTTTCTAGGCTTGCCACAGGGAGCATGTGCTCGAACACTTCTACCGCATCGTGACACATCACGCGCAAGTTAGTGACGCCAGCATCACGTGCAGCCATCAAGCATGCACCCACACCTGGGCTGTGTACTTCAATGCCCACAAAGTTTTTTTCTGGCGCATTCTTTGCCATTTCAACCAGCGAGGCACCCATACCAAAACCGATTTCGAGGACTACTGGATTGTTGTTGCCGAAAACCTCAGCCCAATCTAGTTGTTTCTCTTCGAAATCAATACCCATGGTTGGCCAGCAATCATTCATTGCTTGCTCTTGGCCTTTGGTCAAACGACCTTCGCGGCGTACAAAGCTTCTGATTCTGCGAAGAATTTTTCCGTCTTCGGTCAATTCGGTTTTGGTAACTTCAGTCATTCTCTATGCCTGTAACTCAGTAACGAAGAAAAGTTAAGCGGATCGCGCATTATCCAAAGATCGAGCAAGTGTGCAAGCCTGATCATTGGGCGGCACGTATCTTACCTGAGATGCCCACAAGTTTGCGGCCTTTTTCTGCACAGACTTATTATACCCAAACAACCTCAAGGTGCTTGTTCAGCGAGAATTTGTTGGCTGGCAGGCGCGGCGCTGAAATGAGAAGCTCTGAATCCTGCATCTTGAGGTTATTTGGGTATAGACTGTTGTACGAGCAATCTCGTGGGCAACGCCCCCAATAAAGATAACAAAAGAGCGAGCAAAGTGAGTCAGTCCTTTTCCGATGCAATCTTGGCCTGGTATGACAAATATGGCCGTAAAACCTTACCGTGGCAGCAAGAAAAAACACCGTATAAGGTGTGGCTGTCCGAAATCATGTTGCAGCAAACCCAAGTTGCGACGGTGATTCCTTATTTCGAGCGCTTCATGGCGCGCTTCCCAACCGTTGTCGATCTGGCAAACGCAGAACTCGATGAGGTACTCCACTTATGGACAGGGCTTGGCTACTACGCCCGCGCCCGCAATCTCCATAAAGCGGCACAGGAAATTGCCAATACTTACCAAGGTGAATTCCCAACCAACATTGAAGATGTCCTTGCCCTACCCGGTATTGGCCGCTCAACAGCAGGCGCTGTACTTTCGCTTTCACTCGGGCAGCACCATCCGATCTTGGACGGTAACGTGAAGCGCACATTATCACGCCATTTCGCCGTTGAAGGCTGGCCGGGGAAAAAGCCTGTTGAGAACCAACTCTGGGCACTCGCCGAGCAGCATACTCCGGAGGAAGGCGTGCAACGCTTTAATCAAGCAATGATGGACATGGGCGCCATGGTCTGTACGCGCAGCAAACCCAAGTGCGAGATTTGCCCTGTGAATTATAGCTGTGACGCCAATGCCTTAGGCCGCCAATCTGACTTCCCGGGAAAGAAACCCAAAAAGACCATTCCAGAAAAAGAAACCTGCTTTGTGTTGTTTCAATATGAAGATCAGATTTGGCTAGAACAACGCCCACCAGCAGGATTGTGGGGAGGCTTATGGTGCCTACCGGAGACAAAAGAAAGCGATGCAAACACCTTCATTGACGGTAAATTGCAACGCGGTGAATTTGACACGCCAGAGCAACTTACCGCATTTCGCCACACGTTTAGCCATTTTCACTTAGATATAGTGCCTATTCGCGTTAAATTACAAAGTAAGCCCAGTAATATTGGGGAGAACGGGATCATGGAAGGACAAGGCGGCCTTTGGTATAACTTATCCCAACCAGCAAAAGTTGGGCTTGCTGCCCCAGTGCAGAAGTTACTAGAAAGCCTAACACGAGAATTTCAGACTTCGGCAAGTGCCGAGAAATCATAATATTTGGAGCTTAATGATGAGCCGTACCGTTTTTTGTGAGCGTTTAAAGAAAGACGCGGAAGGGTTAGATTTTCAATTGTACCCAGGTGACCTAGGCAAACGTATTTTTGACAACATTTCGAAAGAAGCGTGGGCCCAATGGCAAAGCAAGCAAACCATGCTGATCAACGAAAAGAAGCTCAACATGATGGAACCCGATCACCGCAAATTGCTTGAAGAAGAAATGGTGAAATACCTCTTCGAGGGTCACGATACTGTGATCGAGGGCTACACCCCGCCTTCTGAGTAAGACTCTTACCTCACAATTTCACATCAACACTTTGTAAATTAAAGCATCCTGATTACGCTGATCATGGATGCTTTTTCACTGTATGGTACCCATGAAACCTCTTCGCCTACTCAGTTGTCTACTGATCGTTTTTTCACTCTCGGGTTGTAGCCGAGAAATGGTGGAAGCCATTTACTCTGTTGATTATGAAACCACGAATCGATTTGCCAAAAACCTTGCGCCACTTCCAGGTCAGTTTGAAAAAGATCTTGCTGCCCTCGACACGCTGATCAGCGGCTTTACCGGTGATATTCAAGTACGCTGGGGGGAAAACGAAGTTTACGTAGCGGGCAAAAGTGACTACGTAAAATACACAGATAACTACCTCAGTCGCGCCCGTGTTGATTTTGCGAATGGACTTGTGACCATTGAAACGGTCGCGACCACAGAACCCAAACAGCACCTCAAGCAAGCCATCATCACCACCTTGCTGACACCGAATGACCCTGCTTCCGTGGATTTGTACTCTGCTGCCGACGTTCCGCAAGAAGGACGCCCCTTCTTGCAGGGACAAATCCTTGATCAGGACGGCAAAGAAATTGCGTGGGAGTGGCGGGCTAGCCGATATGCAGAGCATTTGATTAATACTGACATCAAAACCAAATCATTGCGTTTTCAAAAAGTCTTCTATGTGCAGATCCCTATGGTATCTGACCACTCCAGCAAAAGACGTTATCAGTATGCGGATTTGATTCGTAAGTCCTCACGTCAATATGGCATCTCGGAGGAGTTGATTTATTCCATCATCAAAACCGAAAGCAGTTTTAACCCTTATGCCGTGAGTTGGGCGAATGCCTACGGCTTGATGCAAGTCGTTCCTAAAACGGCGGGACGTGATGTGTTTAAGCTTGTGAAAAAACGTTCTGGTGAGCCGAGCCCTGAATACTTATTCGACCCAGCTCGAAATATTGATGCGGGCACCGCATATTTCTATATTTTGAAAACACGATACTTAAAAGATGTCCGCGATCCGCTGTCAAAACACTACAGCATGATCTCTGCGTACAATGGCGGAGCTGGGAATGTACTTAAAACATTTCATCGTTCAGACCGAAAACGTGCCATGAATGATTTAAATAGCTTAAAACCCAATCAAGTTTACTGGGCTTTAACCAATAAACACCCGTCTTCAGAGTCACGGCGCTATCTTCAGAAGGTCACTAACTTCCAAAAAGAATTTCGTTCCATGCAATAAAACCGAGGGGAAAACCATAAAGTCAGTGCGTTTTTAATTCAAAATGGCGAAAAAGACATCAAACAGTCTTATTTGACGTTTTTTTTATAAAAAGGTGTTGACGGAAACCCTGAAAATCCGTTTAATGCACCCCGTTGCCTCGATAGCTCAGTCGGTAGAGCAGGGGATTGAAAATCCCCGTGTCGGTGGTTCGATTCCGCCTCGAGGCACCATATTTAGTGAGATGGTGTTAAGTACGCAACGTTTCCAAGGTTTGTGTGCCGGCTTAGCTCAGTTGGTAGAGCAACTGACTTGTAATCAGTAGGTCACCAGTTCGACTCCGGTAGCCGGCACCATTATTTTGATATTGAGTTAATGACTCTCTAATCAAAGCCTCGATAGCTCAGTCGGTAGAGCAGGGGATTGAAAATCCCCGTGTCGGTGGTTCGATTCCGCCTCGAGGCACCATTATTGCAAGAATGGTAATTGATTCAGCTTCGGCTAAATTGGTTCCTAGCAATTCCCCCTTAGTTCAGTTGGTAGAACGGCGGACTGTTAATCCGTATGTCGCAAGTTCAAGTCTTGCAGGGGGAGCCACTTTAAGAAAACCTAGTCTTCGGACTGGGTTTTTTTTCGTCTGTTGTTCAGTGCTCCGCACTGATTGTCGCAACCCTAGGCGGGCCCGTTAAGTCTTGCAGGGGGAGCCACTTTAAGAAACCTAGTCTTCGGACTGGTTTTTTTTTCGTCTGTTGTTCGGTGAGCAGCAGCGTTCGTTCGAGCAAGATCGAATGACACCGCCATCCCAATCAAAAAAGCCCAACCTTTCGATTGGGCTTATTGCTAGTCAAAGAACGCAAAAAATTTTCACTAGCACGAGAAGCTATTCTCCATTCCCGCAGCTAATTTGTATGTGCCTCTCGCAGTGCGGCCTTCGTCTTCATAGCAAAAGAACTCACAAAGCTCGGTGACTAGAGCAATCCCTCGACCGCTGGTCGCCAGCAACTCATCTAACGTACTGTCCGTATCCTCGATTAAAAAACCTTCCCCGTTATGGGTGATATAAAAACTCACCTCACGTTTAGCGGGATTAAACGAGATGCCAGCTTCTAAGTAAGCAAACTGATCGAGCGATTCAAGTCGAGATTGACGTTCCATGTAATAATCCAAAAATCCATCATCATCAGATTTCAGACTCGACTCGAGCCTCAGTAATCCGTGTTCGAGAGCGTTATTCGTCAATTCAGATAAAATGGTACACATCAAGTCCACATCAATGTTGCTTCCGAGCGTGCCTTTCAGCATGCGTCGGATTTCCCCAACCAAGTTCACTTTGCGTAACTCGGATGCGCCAAAGTAAACATTAAGCTGGGCAGGAGAGCGGCGATCATAGTAATCAATGTCTCCAGGTTGCTGTTCGACGCAGCTTTGTATAGGTGCAGTCAACTCCAACATCGACATGTCGTCGCCTACCCCGCCACCGCTGGTAAATTGCGTAATATGCTCTCGTGTTGCCTTAATGACGCTTTCATGTGGGGAGGATATCAACGCCTCGAGGCCCTCTTCTCCCAATTCTTGCCCTTTCGCATTGCGTGCTTCAATGACACCATCGGTAAAGAAAAATAATTTATCGCCATCCTCCAATTTCAACACAACAAGGTTGGCTTCAAACTCTTCAGAATCCATAGCACCCAGCGCCATGTGCGCGGAGGGTAAGCGTTGTTTTATTTCGCCCTGACGATCGACAATATAGCCATCAGGCATCCCACCTCCCCACCACTTTATCTCCAATCCATTGGCGGAAACTTCAAGTAAGTTAGCGGCGACTAGCATGCCTGGGGGCAGAAACGTCTTTAATGTCGAGTTCATTTCTTTAACGATATCGCCCAACGCAAAGCCATTCTTTGTCATAGCAAAAAAGGCTTTTGTAGCGGGAATGGACGAAATAGCAGCAGGTAAGCCATGACCGGTGGCATCTGCAAGTAACGCATAGATGCCGCCTTGAGGCCTTGGTGTAACGAGTACGACATCACCGTTAAAATTAGTGTAGGAGCTGGTATAAAACTCCACCCCCTCAGCATCTTGATAGCAGCCCTGCATTAAGTTGCTAAATATGGTTTCCGCCATAGTGTGCTCATAGAGGGTGTGAGCTTGAAAGTGCTTAAGTGCATCTCGCTGTACGGCAACCTCGTTGTACAAGCGCACGTTTCGACAATGAGCACGGATTTTCGCAACAATCGTGGTTCGACTTATCGGCTTTGTTAAAAAATCATCCCCCAACGTCATGCAACGATTAAACGCGTCGTTATCCGTTATGCCCGTTAGAAAGACGATTGGAAGGTATGCATCTTTATATCGTCGTCGGATCTGCTTCGCCGCCTCAAAGCCATCCATAACTGGCATCAACACATCCATGATCACGATATTCGGCAACTCTTCCATTGATTCCAACATATCGAGCGCCATTTGACCGTTGTCGGCAATCAATAGCTCATCGAATTCATCTCTGAGCACATGCTCGAGGAAGCATTGCAATGAAACTTCATCTTCAACGATAAGGACTTTCAATCGCGACCTCCCTGATTGATTCCAATCAACGTGAATACGTCTATTTATTCAATGATGAATTTTTTCTCAAAGCGCGCAATAACCAGCACTCGTTTAATTTGAGGCATGGTGTTCGTCAATCGAATATCGCCTTCTTTTTTATTCAGGAAGGTCTGCATATTTAACAGCATCCCAAGACCCGCACTGTCGATGTATTCAGTCCCGCGGAAATCGACTTCAATGTCTTTTCCTTGGCAGTCCTTATACGCATCGCGAAATTCCTGCACCACACTAAAATCAAACTGTCCGTTTACATGGATAACAACAGATTTTCCGTCATTTCTTTCTTCACGACTGATAGCCATACCGTCTCCTAAAACAGTTCAATGTCGCCTTCATCAGCTGACATTTGTTTTGCTGGGGCTCTATCCGCAGAGCCTGCGAGTTCTTCAATTTTATCCACTGCAGCATGCAGTGCGACCCAATCAACCTCATCCGAAGTTAAGCTCTCAGTGATCAGAGCATTGAGGTCTTCCAAAATATAGAGGTTATTGAGTACATGTTGCCCTTGCTGTGACACGATATCTGCGAATTGCAGCCCTTGAATACTTTTGGCCACCTCTCCACGAACCATTTCACCTTTTTCTGTCACCTTACCGATCTCTAGTGTGACTTCCTGATTGACCCCCTGAACCCCTTTCAATAACTGCTCGATTCGGGTTTTAGATTCAATGGAAGAGGTCATATCTAACGTCGCAATTTCTCCAACGATACTGTTAGTTTGCTTCACTGTGTCTTGGGCAAGATTGATGTCTTTGTGAATTTGGCTGTTTAAGGTGGATGCTCGGTTAGCAAGCTCTCTAACTTCTGAAGCAACCACCCCAAATCCTCGACCTAATTCTCCGGCTCTCGCCGCTTCAATCGCCGCATTTAGGGCTAAGAGGTTGGTTTGATCCGACATCGCTTGAACCTGATCAAGCAAGTTAAATACAGCCCCTAGTTTTTCCGACATATCGTGAATACAGTGAATCGCTGTAATGCTTTTTTCTGAGACTTTCACCAAGAGATCAATATATTGGTCGATTGCCTGCTCGGTTTCCGGCAACACTTTAGAGAGGTTAAACTCACTGTCTTCGTTATTTAGCAAGCCCCCCACCATATGGTTGGCCAATGTGGCCTGCTCACTCACCGCCCGCTCCATACCAAAGAAGCTGGAATTAAGGTTGTTAACAGAGTTGTTTATCACTTCCTGTTGTCGGTCTAACTGCTCTCTGATTGGGATCAGCTCAATGCTCAAAATGTTGTGGATTTTTTGCAAGACCGCCGTGGACTCAACTGACACCACATCATCGTCCAAAAGGGTTTCATGCCTATCGTTTGAAAGACTTCCCTCAGGCTTAGATCGCCACAAATACAGCACGCAGAGTATGACAATAGCCCCCGCCACGCTGCTCGAGAGCGTTTGCTGCAGATAAATGAGCACCGCACCTGCGGTAAGGGCTAAGAGAGCAACTAAGTTTCTAATTTTTGTATTAACCATAAACTTTACCCACTAAGTATGTGGCAATTTTATCCAGAGGCAATACCTGTTGGGCGGCTTCAATTTCAACGGCGGCGCGAGGCATACCCCAAACCACTGAACTGTTCTCATCTTGCGCAACAGTCAAAGCTCCGGTTTGACGCATTTCCAACATTCCTTGTGCGCCATCTCGTCCCATTCCAGTTAAAAGTACCGACAGCGAACGACCACCAGCGGCTTGAGCAACGGATGAGAACATCACATCAACAGAAGGCTTATGACGTTGAACAGGGTCGCTATCGCAGCGTGTGCTGTAATAGCAACCAGAGCGTTTAACAACTTTCAAATGAAAATCACCCGGTGCGACATAGACTCGACCACTCACCAATGGAGCCATATCAGTGGACAATTCCTCTACTTGTAAAGAGGAGGCTCGATTGAGTCGCTCAGCAAAGGATTTACTGAACACGGCTTTAATATGTTGGGTGATTACAATAGGTGGCATTTTTGCAGGTAGAGCTTCAAGGACGTGACGAATGGCTTCTGTCCCCCCCGTAGAAGCGCCAATAGCAATAATGTCGTAAGACGAACTCATGTTGCGACCAGATACGCTGATTTCTGACGCCAAGTTATGCACTGCGCCAGCTATGTTTGCGTTGGCCGCCATTTTTACTTTCTCGACCACCAGTTGGCGATAGTTACTCAATTCTGAGGCGACATTTTCTGTCGGCTTAGGGAAGTAATCGACAGCACCAATCTCCAACGCGGCCAACGTAGCCTCAGCACCATGTTGAGTGAGCGTTGATATCATGACGACTGGCATTGGATGGAGACGCATCAGATTACGAAGAAATTGAACACCATCCATTTTCGGCATCTCAATATCTAGCGTGATGACATCAGGTTTGAGTTTCTTAATTTTTTCTCTGGCTTCGTAAGGGTCGACTGCTAATCCCACGACTTCGAGGTGAGGATCTGAATTGATAACATCAGTGAGCAATGCTCTAAAAACTGCAGAGTCGTCAACAATCAGTACTCTATGTACCCGTTTTCCCATTAGAATAGCTCCGCACTATCGCCGTCATCACGTTTCGCTTCATTTGCCAGACGGCGTTTATAATTAGTTTCTTCCGCTTCAACTTCACCGCGGTATCCTCTGAGCTTCTTGACCCATGCTTTTCCTGTCATGGGATCAAATACGACTTTGCGTGGGAATTCAGAGCCTAGATCTTCTCCCACGATGTTTAAACCTTCGCTTTGAACATAGTTACGAATGAAAGCAATGTTCTTTTCACCAATATTGGCTTGCTTCCCCATGACAGTGCCACCACCAAACAACTTCACTCGTAGTCGGCTTTTTACCGCGCCTTGCTGGATCATGGTGTTGATAAGTAATTCCATGGCATAGTTGCCATAACGAGCCGCATTCGAACGCCACTGTGTTGGGTCCCACCCTTCAATGTTGTCTGAGTCGCCAAACGGCAACATAAAATGGTTCATGCCGCCTAACTCTATAAACGGATCCCATACACAAGCAGAAATACAGGAACCCAGACCTGTCGCAATCAGCTCGCGTTCTGAGGTGACGTACACCTCTCCCGGCTGAATTTTCACCATCATCATTTGCTTACCGGGGTGGAAAAAACGCCTTGCCCCTGCCCCAATGGGGCAGCCAGTAAGCTCGAGAATTTTATGCATACAAGGCTCTGTTCGCTGTTATTTCGAAGTTGCAGTGATCGCTTTTACGGTTTGCGAAACATGGTTTGACCAAGGTTCTCAAATCGACTGCCCATTTGTCCGATGCTTTCAGAGTGACCAATAAACAAAATGCCGCCACTGCCCAGCTTTTCCCAGAAACGATAGATAAGTTGTTGCTGCATATCTTTCTCAAAGTAAATCATTACATTGCGACAAAATATTGCGTCCAACGGGCCTTTGTGAGGCCACGCGGCAGTTAGGTTTAACTGCTTAAACGTAATGGCCTTACGCACAGAAGGCTTCACTTTCAGTAGTTCTTGCTTCTTCCCCTTACCGCGAATGAATCCGTGATGTAGCATCGCTGACGGAATAACTTTGCTTGCTTCAATACCATAGGTCCCATTTTGGGCCACTTCTAACACTTGGGTGTCTAAGTCTGTGGCCAAAATCTTGCAATCATGACTTGGGGTCAGTAAGCCGCTCGCTGCCAACGTCGATGCAATGGTATAAGGCTCTTCGCCCGTCGAGCACCCCGCAGACCAAATGCGAATCCGCTTTTGCTTTTGTCTCTGCCATTCCGGAACCATGGTGTTGGTCATAAAGTCAAAATGGTGCTTTTCTCTGAAGAACTGCGTTTTGTTTGTCGTTAAGGAATTAACAAAAGCCACTCTCTCATCTAAATCACTATTCACCAGAGCAAAATAGGCATGAAAGCTGTCTAATCCGGTACGACGCAATCGCCTTGCAAGCCGTCCGTACACCATTGAGGTTTTACGCTCAGAGAGAGAAATACCCGTTTCTCTGAGCATAAACTCCTGAATATATTTGAAGTCATTGTCCGTGAATTCGAACTCACGTTGCTCTTCAATTTTACCCAGCGCCTCAATTGCACTCACGGTTAGAATTCCTCCCAATCATCGTCAGAATCCGTGGCGGACATGGGCGATCCATTGGCCACTTTTTTCACTGCAGGGGCGGAAGAGGGTGTTGACCGACTCGGTGAAGACGGCGTTTGCTGGAAGCTTTTCACAGGCACCGAGTTCGGGTTGTTTAGTCCTGTACGCGAACCGTCAACTCGGAAGAAACCAATCAAGTTAAGTAATTCGCTGCCTTCGTCGCGAAGAGATTGACTTGCCGCAGAGGCTTCTTCAACTAAGGCTGCATTCTGCTGGGTCATCTCATCCATTTTGACGATGGCTTTCGATATTTCATCAATACCTGTTGCCTGCTCCTGACTGGCCGAGTTGATATTGCCAATCAAAGTAGACACCTCTCCGACAGCATCAACGATTTCGTTCAGCATCTCGCCAGACTCATCAACTAAGCGTGAACCTTCAGACACTTTCTCGACACTATCTTTAATAAGGTCTTTGATTTCTTTCGCCGCTCCTGCGCTTCGCTGGGCGAGATTTCGCACCTCCCCTGCAACCACGGCAAATCCACGCCCTTGCTCACCAGCACGAGCAGCTTCAACGGCAGCATTAAGTGCGAGAAGGTTAGTTTGGAACGCGATTTCATCGATCACACTAATGATGTCTGAAATGCGCTTACTCGCTTTGTTGATTTCACCCATGGCTGATACGGTTTGTTTGACCACATCCCCGCCTTTCTGTGCCTTGGTGCTAGCGTCTTGAGACAGACGATTGGCAGAATTTGCGCTTTCAGCATTTTGCTTCACGGTCGAGGTCATCTCTTCCATGCTCGCTGCGGTTTCTTCAAGGCTCGCTGCTTGCTCTTCCGTGCGCTCGCTAAGGTCGCTATTTCCTTCAGCAATTTCACCGGACGCTGTCGCGACTCGAGCTGATGACGCAGTGATCTTCTCAACCATGTCACGCAAATTGGTGATTGAGGTATTCACCGCATTGCTTAGCTCGGCAAAATCGCCTTTATAGTTATCAGGCATGTTGACTTTAAGATCACCCTCAGACACCTTGCTCATGACATCACGACAGTTGTTTAATGGTTCGACCATACTGTCTAGCAGGCCATTAATACCTTCACTAAGATTCGCCATGAAACCGCTATATTTGTTAGTGTCCATGCGCGAACCTAAACGCCCTTCTGAAGCATCTCGAATCAATCCTTCAACATCGCGCTGCCCTGCCATTTGTTGAGTAATGTCTTCCCACTGCAAGGCTGGGCCAATGAAGTTTCCTGAAGAGTCGTACATAGCAATGCAGGTAAGCGTAAATTCCAACCCACCCACTTTGATATTTGCGGTGTAAGGCAGCCGATCAGGGTTACTGATAATCGAACGCTGATGCGCTGGATTCTTGTGGAAAATATCCACATTTTTCCCTGTCAGGTTGTCAGCTTGAAAACCTGGGAAATGCTTGCGCAAATCGTCTTCGCGTTTACCCAGCAATTTTTTAAGTGCTGGATTATAATAGGTAATATTTCCATCTTTATCAGCCATCATGATATTGGTAGTCATACCCTCGACTGCCGATACAAGACGTCCAACTTCGATTTCACGATTACGCAACTCGGTAACATCACGCCACTCTAAGCTATTGCCAATGTACTGACCTTGGTCATTCACAATGGCCGCAACGTTGAGCTCAATGGTGAGGTCCGCGACGCTAATGTCGGTTTTATACGGAAGATTGGCAGGGTTATTCAGCAACTGACGTTGATGAGCGGGGTTCTTGTGAAACTCATCAATACAGCGACCCATTAACCAATCGCTGCTTGATGTGAACCCAGGCCACATTTGCTTGAATGAGCCTTCATGTTTCTGGAACAGTCTTAGTGTCTGTTCATTGATATAAGTGATGGTTAAGTCACGGTCAATCAGCACCATGGCGGTCAATGACTGATCAATAGCGGCACGAAGACGAGCACGTTCATTATCCGCCTGCAGTTTCTCGGTGACATCGTCCCATTCCAATGTATTACCGACATACTCGCCACTTGCATCAATCACCGCCCCCACGACCAAACGTAGAGAAACATCCTCCACTTTAATAACCGTTTCGTGTGGCAAATTAGCTGGGTTAGACAACATCTGTCGTTGGTGAGCAGGATTTTTGTGGAACAAATCGATACATGTTCCTTCGATCCAATCCTTTTCCGCACGGAAACTGGGCCACTTGGAGCGGAACAATTCTTCGTGCGTTTTAAGCAACTCCACTGATTTCTTGTTGACATAAAAGACCTTGAAGTCTCTATCAACCATCATCAATGCGGTCTGAGCAGTATCTAGCGCAGAGACAATGTGCGCCTTCAAGCCCAGATCTTCTTGTGTGCTTTCTGTGTCTGTTACCTTCTCTTTTTTCCACCAAGACATAATTGTTAATCCTCGCTAACCAGATCTGGCTGCGTTACTTCATGCAACACGTCGAAATCAAATAGTCGTTCTAATTGTATTAACACCACATGATTGCCACTGACTGAAGCGATCCCTTCGATGAATCGTTCGTCAATTTTCACAAAACTAGGTGCTGTTTTAATTTGACTCGCCGATAACTGATATACCTCAGCGACTGCATCGACAATTATTCCCAGTGATTGTCCCTGTTCATTTCTCACAATCACCACCACCGTCGTTTTACTCAATATCGACGGTGACATATTGAACCTTTGCCTGAGATCGATAATGGGAATGTACTCCCCTCTAAGTTCAAGCACGCCCAACAGATAACTTTCACTGTTGGGCAATTTTCTTATTTCTGACCAACCACGGACCTCTTTCACATCAAGGATATTCAGGCCATATTCTTCGTCATCGATCAAAAAGCTCAGATATTCCATCACCTCATCTGACATAGTGCCTCCTTAATGAACCAGTCCATCGATGCTGAGCAGTGCATCTACATCCAGTAAGCTCATCACCTGAGCATCCACGTTCAGCAATCCACTGACAAATGGCATGACCTGCGAGTCGCCGATTGGTGGGATTAAACTTTTATCACCCAGATCAATCACATCTGAAACGGCATCAACCACGACACCCATCATTCGGCTTCCTGCGGATTCACCTGCTTTTAAAATCAACACCACGGTTGTTGGTAGATACTCAACGACGCCGATATTGAACCGCACCCTCAAATCCATGATAGGAACGATCATGCCGCGCAGATTAATAACACCAAGAACAAACTCAGGTGAACGCGGTATCACTGTTGGCGGCTCCCAAACGCGGATCTCTTCCACCGCTTGGATGTCTACGCCGTAAAGTTCATGAGCCAAATCGAAACTTAGAAAGTCCGACCCTTGTAGGCGGTCTTGACCTTCATTGGGTTCGTCATTTGAGGCTGCTAGCGCTTGGTTCGTCATGCTCTTCTCCTAAGCCGCCACATGGCTGTTTGAATCAGCGACTCGGCTTAAAAATCCCGTCATCAAACCCTGTATATCCAGTATGAGAGACACAGAACCGTCACCTAGAATCGTGGCGCCAGACACACCATTGACACGGGTATAATTGGACTCGAGGCTTTTTATGACCACTTGCTGCTGGCCTAGCATTTCATCCAAAAGCAAGCCCACACGATTTCCACTGGCCTCCACCAAACAAAGCAGTTGTTTATCCAGCGTTCCAGACTCACCCAAACCAAACTCTTCTTTTAGCCGCAATATGGGAATGTTTTCATCACGGAGACGATAAAGTTCAACACCACCTGTCGCCACTTTCACACGCTCAGATTCAATCTGAATGGATTCAATAATTGAAATCAGTGGCACCACAAACACTTGGTCAGCGAGCTTGACCAG
This sequence comes from Enterovibrio gelatinilyticus, assembly GCF_028683095.1. GTDB lineage: Bacteria > Pseudomonadota > Gammaproteobacteria > Enterobacterales > Vibrionaceae > Enterovibrio > Enterovibrio gelatinilyticus. Next base: position 148,028 of record NZ_JAJUBC010000002.1, read on the forward strand.
TTGCCCATCGAGAATCGCCAAAGTAAGCGGTAAGCTAATTCGAAAAACGCTGCCTACATTAGGTTCTGAATCCACTTCAATATGGCCGCCCAAGTCTTCTATATTGCGCTTCACCACATCCATGCCCACACCACGTCCAGAAACATCAGACACGATTTCTGCAGTCGAAAATCCTGGAGCAAAGATCAGGTTGTACACCTGATGGTTAGACAGGTCATCCAGTGAGGTATCTTGGTGCAACAAGCCTTTTTCGATGGCTTTTTTCCACACTCTTTCTTTATTCAACCCCGCACCATCATCTTTCACCTCGATGACAATAGAGCCACCTTGGTGATAGGCATACAGTGAGACTTTACCTGTTTCACTTTTTCCATTTGCGACGCGTGTTTCTGGCTGCTCCAAGCCATGATCCACAGCATTACGTACTAAGTGAACGAGCGGGTCGGTGATTCTTTCCAAAACAGTTTTATCAAGTTCGGTTTGTTCCCCCTCAATGACCAGCTCGACGTTTTTACCCAGCTGAGAAGACAAATCTCGTATCAGGCGAGGGAATCGATTGAACGCAAAACTGATTGGTAGCATGCGAATATTCAGCACGCTTTCTTGAAGTTCTTTGGTGTTTTGCAACAGTTGGTCAAGCCCAGCTTGAAGACGCTCAATTTTACTCTCAGAAAAGTTTTGACTGAGTTCGGTCAACATGGATTGAGTGATCACTAACTCACCCACGAGATTGATCAAGTTGTCGACTTTGTCTATCTCTACTCGAATAGAAGAAACCGCATCTGCTTTAGTTGCAGCTTGCTTTGCTGCGGGCTTACTGGCAACAGGAGGCTTAGGAGTTGTTGGTGCCACTTCTTCCGATGGTGGAGCGTCATCGACAGTAGTGACGTTTTGGCTACCTTCTTTTTCTGCACGCGATATATCGAGATCACAATCGTCTTCAACCCACTCAAAGATCTCTTCAATCAACGCCTTTTCAATGTGCCCTTCGACGGTGATACACCAAGTTAGGTAACACATTTCAGGCTCTAACTCACTGAATGTAGGCAGCACATCAACCAAACATTCGATCTGGCAATGAGCACCTAAATCAAAAAGCTCTCGAAGAATGCGGACAGGATCATTACCCGTAAAGAACATGTCTTTGTGCGGTTTAAACTGCACAATCCAATCGCCATCGCCATCGCTATCCGATGACGTCACGGCGTCTTCATTTTCTTGCGCGGCAGGTTCACTTTCAGCAGAGGCGGACGGCCCGTTTTGGAGCAACTTGTTCAGCTCATCCGTCAATGCATCTCTTAGGACGTGATCAAAGTCAGAATTTGTTTCATAAGCAACCAGCATGCTGTTGATGCAATCGCCACCTTTCAGCAAAAGGTCGATAGTACTGGCATCTAAACGACGCTTACCTTCCCTTGCTTCATCAAGCAATGTCTCCATGACATGTGTGAACTGACTTATCTCATTGAGGTTGAAGGTCGCGCCGCCCCCCTTAATAGAGTGAGCAGCCCGAAAGATGGTGTTAATAATATCGAGATCGATATCACCATCAGGATCGAGTGAAAGCAATTCTCTCTCAAGGATTTCAAGGTTCTCACGACACTCCTCATAGAAAATCCGACGCAGTTGGTCCATGTCCAAAGCCATAGTGGTCTCCTCGCTTGAACTTAGATAACGCGTTGCAACGTTTTAAGAAGAGTATCTGGGTTAAAAGGCTTAACGATCCAGCCTGTTGCTCCTGCAGATTTGCCCATGCTCTTTTTCTCTGCCGACGTTTCTGTTGTCAGCATCAAAATGGGCGTGAATTTGTATTGTGGGACGGCACGAACTTGACGCACAAACTCGAGTCCGTCCATGTTAGGCATATTCACGTCAGAGATAATGACGTCATATTGACCCGATTTAGCTTTTGAAAGTGCTTCAGCGCCATCGTTTGCGGTTTCTACCTGATAACCCGCTTCTTTGAGCGTATGACTTACCATTTGACGAATTGAAACAGAATCATCTGCCGCTAATATCTTTCGCATACTGTCACCCTGATTGAACTACCCGAAAACTATTCAGTAAAATTGTCTAAGCCTAACGACTCAACCAACCCCAATGTCTTAGCTGCCCCCACTAACTCAGTGGATGCACCTTCCCATTTCCATGTAATGGATTGGTTTTGGCACAAAAACTTGGCTGTCAGTAAAAGCTGTAACCCTGGCGCATCAACGCGTGATACTTCGCTACCATCAATTAGCAAGCTATCAGACTGCTCTAACTCGACTTGCAAGCGATCTTTCAACCCCATCACCTGCGTAATGTCCAATTGTTCTCCCAATGAGAATCCCATCGCAGAATTCCTTCTAGTACCTAATGACTAATGTCGGAAATATTTATGTCTCTGTAAGTGTAGCAATAATGCGAAAAATGAAAGTTTTTTAGTCACTAAGATTTAATTTGAGACATTTTGTGTGGTTTTTTTGATACATTACGTACAAAAAGTAGGCTTATCGCAATGACAACTAAGAGAATGTTCGTCTCCGTTATGAAAATGAAGACGTGAAACCGTGTTGTGAGGATTTAAAGAGAAGATGCCTGCTCAAAGAAAAAGCACAATGGTCGGATTAGCGCCGAATTAGGTAAAAAAGCAACAGTCAGACTATTTTGATGCGAATTTATTTTGACAAGAACGCGCCTCTCCTATTTAATAGCGCTCGTTGCCTCGATAGCTCAGTCGGTAGAGCAGGGGATTGAAAATCCCCGTGTCGGTGGTTCGATTCCGCCTCGAGGCACCATATTTTTGTTAGCGCTGTTAGCGGTAACGAGGAAATGGTCTTCAACAAGAAGCAACGTTTCCAAAGTTTGTGTGCCGGCTTAGCTCAGTTGGTAGAGCAACTGACTTGTAATCAGTAGGTCACCAGTTCGACTCCGGTAGCCGGCACCATCTTTACGAGAGCCTCGTCCAAGGACGAGGCTTTTTCGTATCTAGCGTTTGGGAAAACGACAATAAACAATCAGTGTGAGTTCGACGCTGACTGAACCTCAGCCTTCAAACCCACACTTTCACTCTTCATAAATTAGTCAAACAAGCTATTAAGCCAACCGACAGGATCGGGTTTATCACAACGCTCACGCCAGTGACCTTTTGGATCCCACATAGGAAGTTTCTGTTGGCTAAAGCAATCAGTGACAAATTGTCCCTCTCTCACCTGGTATGGAACACTCGTCACCTCTGACGGCCAGTTAAGGATGAGCTTCTGCGGTTGTCTTTCTTTTATGTAGTCAGCATAAACGCGAAGTGCCCCTGAAGAACCCGTTAACTTGGTTGGCTTGTTGTCATCTCGCCCTAACCATACTGTTACGACTTCGCGCCCATCAATGCCGACATACCAACTGTCTCTGTTGTTATCCGTCGTACCCGTTTTACCTGCAAGCGACGCCCAAGCAAACGACGGATTGAGATAACGCGCGGTTCCTTCTTTAACGACATGCTTCATGGCATACATGGTTAGCCAGCTGGCTTGTTCCGGCACAGTTTGGCTTGCCTTAGGCCAATTGCGATACAACACCTGCCCTTCGCGCGTAACCACAGCACGCAGCGCTGTTAGTTCAGCCTTACGCCCGCCACTGCCTAACGTTTGGAACATTTGCGTAACCTCCATAGGCGTTAAGGTGAATGCACCTAACAGCAGCGAAGGGACGCGAGTGATCTGATCAGGATTGACGCCCAAATCATCGAACGTCGAGATAACATTATCGAGCCCGATCGCTAAGCCCAAATTCACCGTTGGAATGTTATAAGAGTGCGCAAGCGCTTTAAGCAACGGTACTTGTCCTCTGAATTTCCTGTCATAGTTTCTTGGTTTCCACTCACTGCCCTGATCCCCTTTCAGTACCAAGGGCTTGTCATCAAGTGGCGTGGCAAGGTTATATTTTTCCGGCTGTAACAAGGCCGCCAAATAGACAGCGGGTTTTGACAGAGAGCCAATTTGCCGACTGCCATTCAAGGCGCGGTTAAATCCGGCATAACCGGGACGACTTCCTCCCACCATCGCGCGGATCTCTCCGCTCTTACGGTCAGCTATCACCACCGCGGCTTCTAACTCATTTCCGGCAGTTTTCTTCAGCGCTTTCACTTTGTTGACGACGGTCTTTTCAATCAATGATTGAGACAACGGATCGAGGGTACTGAATACGCGCAAACCACTTTCAGGGTTGAATTGATTCCCAACACGCTCCCGAATCTCACGCGTTAGCTGTTCAAAATAAGCGGGTTGACGGCTATTGAGGCTAGGTGATTTTTGCACATCCAATGGACGCGCTGCCGCTTGTGCATACTGATTGGATGTCAGAACACCGCTTTCCATCATCATACGAAGAATGAGGTCTCGACGCGTTTGCGCACGTTCAGGATAACGCCAAGGGTTATAATAAGACGGACCTTTGACTATCCCCACCAGCATCGCCAGTTGATCAATGCGAAGCTCTTCAATGGGGCGACCAAAATAGAGCCTCGCACCCAAAGGAAAACCATGCACAGCCTGTCCACGTGCTTGCCCTAAATAGACTTCATTCAGGTAAGCCTCGAGAATACGGTCTTTGCTATAGCGGTAATCAAGAATAATCGCGATATACGCTTCCTGCACTTTGCGCCACAAGGTGCGGTCACGGGTGAGAAATAGGTTCTTCGCCAATTGCTGCGTGAGGGTTGAGCCCCCTTGAACAGTTCGACCGGCTTTAATGTTCACAATCATGGCGCGAACAATCGCTAACGGAGAGACACCATCATGATGGTAGAAATCACGATCTTCCGTCGTCAATAACGCATCAACCAGAAACTCCGGATAACGTTCGCGTGGCAAGAATATACGTTGCTCATCGGTGTTGGATTCCATCATGCCAAGCAATTTGGGTTCAATGCGTAAATACCCTCGCTGCTTACCACTATCGAGTTGCTTGATGGCAGTAACCCCCTCAGAACCAAACGTCAGCATCACATGTTGCGCGCCTTCGGGGCCATCTTCGAAATCAAACGGACGACGAATCAACTCAATGCGAGTTTTAGAGGCCGAATACTCACCAGCACGTTTTGGTGAGCGCACCTTGTTGTAGTTCAGCAAGTCGAGTTCACGCTTTACCGTGGTGATGTCCACGGCGTCACCAGGCGCGAGATGCAACACACGTCCATACACGACTGCGGGGAGTTGCCATATCTGACCATCAAAGCGATCGCGGATTTTCCCATCGAGATAAATCCCCAGAATCACAAGCGCCGCAATGCCGACAAGGGAAAGTTTTACGCCGAGCAATAGTAGCTTTTTCCCCCAGCCTTTTTTCTGTGGCGCTTTCTTCTTTTTAGCGGCCGACGTGGATGGTTTACGTGTGCGGCTTGCCGTTTTCTTCGGTGTTGGTTTAGTCATGAATGGTGGGTTACGCGTCCGGTTTAAAGTGTCGTTTAGTCAATGTCGTCGGCTGATGATTCGCTGGATCATCAGGCCACACATGCTTCGGGTATCGGCCTTTCATTTCTTTTTGCACTTCACGGTATGACCCCTGCCAAAAGCCAGCCAGATCTTGCGTGATCTGAAGAGGTCGCTGAGCGGGGCTAAGCAATTCCACCACCAAGGTAACCTGTCCGTCCGCGATCGTCGGTGAATGCGCTTGTCCATACATTTCCTGCATACGCACTGCGAGCGCAGGTTTTTGATCGGCTTGGTATCGAATAGGGTAACGAGATCCCGTTGGCACTTGATAAGTTTCAGGTAACAAACGATTCAACTCTTTGGTGGTTGCCCAGCCAAACCAAGCCTCTAGCGCACTATAGGTATCGACACTCTGTAAACCTTTCATCGATTTCACCCCGACCATAAACGGCGCTAACCATTCATCGAGTGCGGCAAGCATGCTTTGATCATCAAGCGCAGGCAGGCTGACTGGTAGTTGCCATGCTAAAGCGCAACGAGCGCGAACCAATAGGCTTTCCGCTTTTTTAGGTAACGCCAAACAGGCGATCCCCTTGCGCTTAATCGCTTGCAGCAACGCTTGCGTCATCATCTCTTCATTTCGCTGAGTTATCGGCTTACGCGATAGCACTATCTCGCCGCAGCGCAATTGCGACTCTGCAATCAACGCGCCTTTCTTGTCGTCCCAGTCTACCCATTCTCGTTCAGAAAACAGTGAGGGTAGTAGGGTTTGCAGCGAGGTAAAGTCTGCACGACAGGCTGTGAATATACGACTGTCACCTTGTGACACACTCATTAAGTCCACAGCGATTAAAGCGTCCTCACCCGACAACGGATGATCTGCATCTATCTGCGCGCCGTGGCCGTTACTCAATAAGAAGCGACCATCATTACCACGAGATTTCGCCACGCGATCTGGCCATGCCGATGCCGCCAATGCGGGAAGGAGATCGGCATTAATGTCACTCGTTAGCGCTACACCAAGACGTTGTGCGAGCTGACTCGCTCGCTGACGGTGCGACCCTTTCTGACTGGCAAGCATGGTCAACTGCAAACGTAAATCAGGTTCTCGACTGCTTCGAGGTGGCTCTTCAGCCCAAGCAGCCAACCAACACGCGGTAGACAAGGCTTGCACGCCCATGGCTTTCGCGGCATGAAGCATGGCGCCAATCCTTGCATCTGTACCAATCGCGACCACCTGCTGGCCTTTCGCCGTAAGTGACGCGTTGGTATCTAGCACACCTAATTGTTCTAGTAGCGTAACGGCTTGCTTCCAATGCTGCGTTGGTGGAAGGTCAAGCCATTGCAAATCTTCTGCACCACACCCCCATTGCACCACTTCAAGCACAAGTTGCATTAAATCACTGGTGACGATTTCAGGATCCGGCACTGCGCGCATTCGCTGGAACGTGTCTTCGCTATATAAACGTAAACAGATGCCTTCAGACAATCGCCCTGCTCGCCCCATGCGTTGAATGGCTGAAGATCGCGCGATTTGTACCGTATCCAATTTGGTAATACCTGACTTGCGGTTAAATCTCGCAACGCGCTCTATTCCTGAGTCCACCACCAAACGGATACCTTCAATGGTCAAACTGGTCTCAGCAATGTTGGTCGCAAGCACCACCTTGCGCTTTCCAATAGGCGCAGGAGCAATCGCCTCTTGTTGTTCTTTGGCTGAGAGTTGGCCAAACAAAGAACACACCATCACGTCGTTTGGCACTTTGCCCGCTAACGCTGCCGCGGTTCGATTAATCTCCCCCGCCCCCGGCAAAAAGACTAATGCTGAACCTTCTTCGTTTTCCATCAATTTTGCCACCGCGCTGGCTATCGCATTTTCATAGCCATATTGTTTGGCAATTGGCTGATAGCGAGCTTCGACAGGAAAGCTTCGTCCATCTGATATCACGAGTACGGCATCCGGTAGCAGTTCGGTCAATGCATCACTATCAAGCGTGGCAGACATCACCAACACCGTGAGGTCATCCCGCAAGCCTGCTTGCACGTCAAGTGACAGTGCCAACGCAAGATCTGCGTGCAAGCTACGCTCGTGAAATTCATCAAAGATCACCAAATCCACGCCTGCAAGTTCAGGATCGGATTGAATCATTTTGGTGAGCACGCCTTCGGTGACAATCTCAATGCGCGTTTTGTCACTCACCTGCGTTTCTCCGCGCACACGCAAGCCGACCGTTTCTCCAACACGCTCGCCCCTTTGCCCTGCAAGAAAACGAGCAATATTACGTGCAGCCAAGCGACGAGGCTCAAGCAAAATGATTTTCCCGTCGAAGACTTGTCGCTCAAGCAACACAGATGGAAGACGCGTTGACTTACCCGCACCTGGGGGCGCTTGAAGAATGACCTGAGAATGGGAATGCAAAGCGGATATCACGTCATCAAGGACGCTATCGATGGGGAGCTGTGACAAATTTAATGCCTTTATGTCAGAATTACCTGCAGAGTATACCCGAGTAACACCAAGATGCATGTTACGGACATCTGAACATGCACGCCAAATTGCGGATAGCAAACAGACACTGTTAATTGCCTGATTCGTTGGACATTATAACGCCACATTGCGTTATTCATTCTCATGCCAAGGACACTCATGAAGTTTGACCCTGCTTTACAGCCCGCAACATTGCTTCGTCGCTACAAACGTTTTCTTGCAGACATTCAACTTCCGGATGGCACCGAACGTACTATCCACTGCGCCAATACAGGTGCAATGACTGGCTGCGCTACCCCCGGCGATACGGTGTGGTACTCCACGTCAGATAATGCAAAGCGGAAATACCCCAACAGTTGGGAGCTGACCGAAACACATTCAGGCCATATGATTTGTGTGAATACTGCGCAAGCGAATCGCTTGGTGGTCGAGGCGATTGAAGCGGGTGTGATAGAGGAGCTTCAAGGTTATCCGACGCTTCGTACCGAAGTCCCTTATGGCGAGGAAAAAAGCCGCATCGATATTTTGCTGCAATCCCCGTCAAAAGAAGACTGCTATATAGAGGTAAAAAGTGCGACGCTACTTGGGGAGGGAAGTCAGGGGTACTTTCCTGACACGGTCACCACGCGAGGTCAGAAACACCTAAGGGAATTAGCCACTTTGGCGCAACAAGGCAAGCGAGCCGTACTCCTTTTTGCCGTGCTTCATTCTGGTATTGAGAAGGTTTCCCCAGCAAAACATATAGATGAAGTCTATAATCAGTTACTTATAGAAGCCGAGCTGCTTGGTGTCGAAGTTCTGTGTTACCAAGCCTCGCTCTCATCCGCGCAGATGAGCATAAAAAATAGGGTCCCGTTCTCCCAGTATTGAGAAAAAATGTAGACATCTTCACACTGGGGTGACAAGAGGCAAAAACAAAGATTGCCTCTAAATAGGGTTTCTGATATAGATACCGCCCTCTTTTGACCAAGCAGGTCAGGGTGTATTTAGGAGAACGCTTAATGCCAGAAAGCAAAGTTAAAAAATCGCTGGGCATCCTGGCTACGGCTGGGTTAGAACCTTACCAAGAGAAGGCCGGCGAGGAATACATGAATGATCAGCAAGTTGATCATTTCCGTAAAATCCTCCAAGCGTGGTGTAACCAGCTTAGAGAAGAAGTTGACCGTACTGTGCATCACATGCAAGACGAAGCAGCTAACTTCCCTGATCCTGTCGACCGTGCTGCCCAAGAAGAAGAGTTCAGCCTTGAACTTCGCAACCGTGATCGTGAGCGTAAGCTGATCAAAAAGATTTCGAAAACATTGCAACGTCTGGAAGACGACGATTTCGGCTTCTGCGATTCATGTGGTGTAGAGATTGGCGTTCGTCGCCTTGAAGCACGCCCAACCGCAGATATGTGTATCGATTGCAAAACCTTGGCAGAAATCAAAGAGAGGCAAATGGCAGGCTAAGCCTACCGCCTCATCGAGATTTATGGCAAAAAGGGAGCGGATGCTCCCTTTTTCCTTTTTCATCACAGGCAAATTTACCATGCATTACGTCGGGCGCTTTGCCCCCTCACCATCAGGCCCGCTTCACTTTGGTTCTCTCGTCGCTGCGTTGGGCAGCTACTTACAAGCTCATGCCAACCAAGGACATTGGCTTGTACGCATTGAAGACATTGACCCGCCAAGAGAAGTTAAAGGCTCCGCCGACGCAATTCTACGCACCTTAGACGCTTACGGGCTGCACTGGGATGGCGAAGTGTTATACCAACACACACGATATGAAGCCTATCAAGCACACATAGATACGTGGTTAGACAATGGCAATGCTTACTTCTGCCAGTGCACACGACGTCAAATCAAAGATGCAGGAGGCATTTATCCGGGCACGTGTCGTCACCGCGAGTTAGAACGTGAACAATCCGCCGTTCGTGTTTGCATTGATAACCCCGTTCATGAGTTTGTTGATATCAAGCATGGTATTGTTCCACTCGATGTCACCATGGCCGCGGAAGACTTCATTATCAAACGTCGCGACGGCCTGTTTGCTTACAACCTTGCCGTTGTGCTTGATGATATTTATCAAGGGGTGACAGAAGTCGTAAGAGGTGCAGATCTGATTGAGCCGACTGGCAGACAAGTTTCTCTTTATCAGAAACTCGGCGCATCCACTGTCAGTTATTTGCATTTGCCACTTGCACTCAACGCTGACGGTAATAAGCTTTCTAAACAAAACTACGCTCCAGCGATCGACAATGCCAATCCGGGTCCGGCACTAGAAGCTGCACTCGCCTTTTTAGGCCACCCAATTCCCAACGAATTAAAGGGTGCAGGCGTCGAAGAATTGCTACTTTGGGGCAAAGAAAATTGGCATGTGAATATGCTGCCAACCGACACAGAAGTGATTACAGCTTTCTAAAGTACGAGGGCGTGATATATCATATGCCGTCGTTTTTATGACCCGACCTGTCAAATACGAGGTGAGTTATCTTTAATCGAGTTACCAGCTTTTGCCGTAAGGTGTTGAATCGCGATAATAAAACGCGTGAAATAACAGACCTGAAGCTAGAAGTTATTCCTCGCCAAGAGCACGGTATATCAAGAAAAGATATCAGCGAAAATGCGCTGAAAGTGCTCTACCGCCTAAATAAGGCGGGGTTTGAGGCGTACCTTGTTGGCGGCGGCGTGCGTGATTTAATGCTAAACACGCAACCCAAAGACTTTGATATTGCCACGAATGCGACCCCAGATGAGGTGCGTAAGCTTTTCCGCAACTGTCGTTTGGTAGGCCGTCGATTCCGTCTGGCGCATATCTTATTCGGACGAGATGTTATTGAAGTGGCAACGTTCCGTGGACACCACGGTGCTGAAGCCAGTGAAAAGAACGCCAGCAGCCAATCCAATGATGGCATGCTATTGCGTGATAACGTCTATGGCACGATAGATGAAGATGCAGAGCGCCGCGATTTCACGGTGAATGCCCTTTATTACAATATCGACGATTTTTCAGTACGCGATTATGCGGGTGGTGTTGAAGACCTCAACAACCGTGTCATCCGTCTGATTGGCGATCCTGAAACACGCTACCGCGAAGATCCAGTGCGAATGCTGCGGGCAGTGCGTTTTGCCGCCAAGCTCGACATGACGGTGAATGATGCAACGGCAGCGCCGATCCCAGCATTGGCTCACTTGCTGCGTGATATACCCGCTGCGCGCTTGTTTGAAGAAAGCCTGAAGCTACTTCAATCTGGTCATGGTTTGCAAACCTACAAACTGCTACGTGATTTCGATTTGTTCACGCCACTGTTCCCAATCTTAGCGGAACACTTCACCGAAGATCGAAACAGCAAGAGCGAACAAATGCTTGAGCTTGTACTTCGTTCGACCGATGAACGAGTCGCCACAGAGCAACGCATCAACCCGGCCTTTATGTTTGCCGCGATGCTTTGGTACCCATTAGAAACCCGTGCGGAAGAAATCGCATTTGAAAGCGGTTTAAGTTATTACGATGCCTTTATGGTCGCGGCAAACGACATGCTGGATGAGCAAGTAAAAACCATTGCTATCCCTCGTCGATTTACCGCCATGATTCGTGACATCTGGCAACTGCAACTTCGCCTAAGCCGTCGCTCTGGAACACGTGCATACAAACTTTTGGAACAACAAAAGTTCCGCGCTGCATTTGATTTCCTAGAAATGCGTGGCGAAGTGGAAGACGGTCAGTTAAAAGAACTCGCGCAATGGTGGGATGACTTCCAAAAAGCTGACCGTGATGGCCGTAACGACATGGTACAAGTGTTGAACAAAGCCAGTTCAGCGAAAAAGCTTCGTCGTCGTCGCAAAACCAAACCTCGCCGTCGCAAGCCGAATCAAGAATCATGATCCGTGCTTACATTGCGATAGGCAGTAACCTTGGCAATCCGATAGAAAAAGCACAAAATGCTATCGAAGCATTAGCGCAGCTACCGGATAGCCAATGGGTGATTTGCTCATCGCTATACAGCAGTAAGCCGATGGGCCCCACCGACCAACCCGATTACGTGAACGCCGTTGCGGCCATTGACACCGCACTGCTTCCGTTAGATCTTCTTGCTCATACTCAGCGTATCGAGTTGGAGTTTGGTCGAGAGCGCAAAGAAGAGCGCTGGGGGCCACGAACACTAGATTTGGATATCCTCTTATATGGTGATCTCCAACTAGAAAGTGAACGGTTAACCGTTCCACACTACGGGATGAAAGAACGAGAATTCGTACTTTACCCTCTCGCCGAAATTGCCCCTGACTTGCACCTGCCTGATGGCAGTGCTGTCGCTGATTTGGTCGCCGTCACGGATAAGAACGGTTTGACCAGTATCGCGTAAGCACAAAAGCCTCAGCAATCAACATCAATAGCAAGCAGGGTTTGGGAGACGATATGAAAAAAATTACGATAAATACCTTAATGGCATGGAAGCAAGAAGGGCGTAAATTTGCCACTGCAACAGCTTACGATGCCAGCTTTGCCCAACTTTTTGAATCACAAGAAATGCCACTGCTGTTAGTCGGTGACTCTCTCGGCATGGTTTTACAGGGTAAGAGTGACACCCTGTCTGTCTCTGTCGACGAAATCGCCTACCACACACGTAGCGTTCGAGCTGGCAGCCCGAATTGTTTATTGATGGCCGATATGCCATTCATGTCATATTCGACGCCAGAGCAAGCCTGTGAAAACGCAGCTGTCCTAGTGAAAGCCGGCGCCAACATGGTGAAATTGGAAGGCGGCGCATGGCTCGCTGATACCATAACCAAGCTGACGCAACGCGCAGTACCAGTCTGTGCTCACCTTGGTTTAACACCTCAGTCAGTGAATATTTTTGGCGGTTTTAAAGTTCAAGGTCGTAGCGAAGAACAAGCCGAGCAGATGCTCCAAGATGCTCTGACTCTTGAAGCAGCCGGTGCGCAGATTATTTTGCTTGAGTGCGTACCCAAAGCCCTTGCAGCACGCATAACAGACGCGCTTCGTGTGCCAGTCATTGGTATTGGCGCAGGGAATGCCACCGACGGGCAAATCCTCGTCATGCATGACATGTTTGGTATTTCCGCTAACTACATTCCACGCTTTTCCAAAAACTACCTCGCGAGCACTGGCGATATGCGTCAGGCCGTTGCGCGATATATCGAAGAAGTTGCAACAGGCGAGTTTCCTGGCCCAGAGCAGACGTTTAATTAAGGAATGCTGAAAATATGCAAGTGATCGCTGATATTGCCCCGCTACGAGATCAGATCCTTCAATGGCGTCGCGAAGGGCAGCGAATTGCATTCGTCCCAACCATGGGCCACCTTCATGATGGTCACCTTACCTTGGTTCGACGAGCGCGTGAAAACGCCGATGTTGTCGTCGTAAGCATTTTCGTTAACCCAATGCAGTTCGAGAAAAGTGACGATCTGGTTGCGTACCCTCGAACATTGGAAGAAGACACCGCCAAGCTTCAAGCTGAAGCGATAGATGTACTCTTCACACCCAGTGCAGAAGTCATGTATCCGCAAGGCATGGACAATCACGTTTCCGTTGAGGTTCCTACCCTCTCAACCATTCTTGAAGGCGCTTCTCGTCCGGGTCACTTCAAAGGTGTCGCGACGGTTGTCAGCAAGCTGTTCAATATTGTTCAGCCTGATGTTGCTCTGTTTGGCGAGAAAGATTTCCAGCAACTTGCTGTGATCAACAAAATGGTGGCGGATTTAGCACTGCCTATTACCATTATTCCTGTTCCCACTGTCCGTGAAATGGACGGCCTTGCGATGAGCAGCCGAAACACTCGTCTAACGGTAGATGAACGCCAACGTGCGCCAGTACTAGCAAAAACACTGCGTTGGATCAGCAGCCAAATGCGTGGTGGTCGTAATGATTACAGCGAATTGGTGCTTGATGGCAATGATCAACTTCGTGCTGCAGGACTAGAACCTGATGAGATTTTCATTCGTGATGCTCTCTCGCTACAGCCTGTTACTGAAAACACCTCAAAGGCAGTTATCCTTGCTTCTGTGAAGCTAGGTCAGGTTCGTCTGATTGATAACTTGGTGGTTGAACTCACTGTTGCTACTGTCGAAGACAACAGCGAAGAGTAAGTGCATTGAATCACTAAGCGCCTACTTTTGCTTCAATAAAAAAACCGCCATTGGCGGTTTTTTTTTGTTTGAAAGGGTTTGTTCCTAACGAGGAGAGCCCTGTTGTTAAGTTGTTAAGTTGTTAAGTTCTCAACCCAATGCCACGGCTGATCAGATACCAAGCAATGGAATACAACGCCACGATAAACGCGATAAGCACAGAGAACGAAGTGACGATGCTGACGTCCGACACGCCAAGGAAGCCATAGCGGAAGGCGTTTACCATGTACACGATAGGGTTTAGCTTCGACACACCCTGCCAAAACTCAGGCAATAGAGACAGTGAATAAAACACGCCACCCAGATAGGTCAAGGGCGTCAGTATAAACGTTGGAATGATACTAATGTCATCAAAGGTTTTCGCATACACTGCATTAATCAACCCACCAAGAGAAAACACAATCGACGTCAGCAAGACGGTCGCGACAATCACGCCAAGGTGTGCGATGTGCAAATCGACGAAAAACATCGAGACAACCGACACGATCAGCCCCACGGCTAAACCACGACTCACGCCACCACCAACATAACCCGCAATGATGATGTAGTTAGGCACAGGCGCAACCATAAGCTCTTCAATGTTTCGCTGCATCTTAGTACTGAAGAACGACGACGCAACATTGGAATACGAGTTGGTGATCACCGACATCATGATCAAGCCAGGCACGATGTACGCCATATAACTAAAACCGCCCATTTCACCGATGCGACTGCCAATAAGATTACCGAAAATCACGAAATACAGAGTCATGGTAATGGCAGGCGGCACGAGGGTTTGCACCCAAATTCGGCTATATCGTGTAATTTCTTTGATCAACAGGCTCTTAAAGGCAACCCAGTAAGCTTTGTTCATGACTTTGACTCCTCGCTATTTCGTACCAAATTAACGAAGAGCTCTTCCAATCTATTCGCCTTATTTCGCATTGAAAGCACTTGGATGCTTTGTTCTGACAACTGTGCAAAAACCGTATTCAAACCCGTGCTTTTGTGCACTTCGACTTCCAACGTGTGATCATCAATCTGATGCCATTTCACATCATTCAATTGTGCCACTTTACTGTCCGGTGCGAGATCCAACACGAACGTTTCCACATCCAGCTTTTTCAGCAACGCCTTCATCGAAGTATCTTCCACCAGCTCTCCGCGGTTAATAATGCCGATGTTTCGACACAGCATTTCCGCTTCTTCAAGGTAGTGTGTGGTCAAAATGATGGTGATGCCCTGCTCATTAATATCTTTCAAAAACGTCCACATAGAACGGCGCAATTCGATATCAACACCCGCTGTTGGCTCGTCAAGAATGAGTAGCTTAGGTTCGTGCATTAGGGCGCGAGCAATCATCAAGCGACGCTTCATCCCACCAGAAAGCGTTCGAGAAGGCTCATTACGCTTTTCCCACAAATCCAGCAGAGAGAGGTATTTCTTCGCACGGATTTTCGCTTCCGCACGCTCAACACCATAGTAACCCGCTTGATTAAGTAGGATTTGCTCCACTTTTTCGTATTGGTTGAAGTTAAACTCTTGGGGTACTAAGCCGAGCTGCTTTTTGGCTTCAACAAGATCAGTGTCGATGTCATAACCAAAAATTTTCACCTTTCCCGAGGTCTTGTTCACCAGTGAACTGATAATGCCGATAGTGGTAGATTTCCCTGCGCCATTCGGGCCAAGCAAGGCATAAAAATCACCCTGCTGCACGGAAAGGGAAACTCCCTTCAGCGCTTTTACCTCTGTGCCATAAACTTTGACCAGATTATCAATTTCGATTGCTTTCATAATTCCCAAAATATGTTTTACGGCATTACTTCAGTAAGCCTTTTCGCTGCATGCAAAGCATCATAGCGCGACTCGAAGACATGAGGATCGCTGATCCAGTCTCCGACATGAAGTCTCTCTAATTGTTCTGTGGTTTGCTGATGAGGGCAGAGCAAGAAAACGGTACAGTTCGCTTCTCTCGCATCTTTTATCGCATTTTCAAGCGCCAACCCTACTGTCATGTCGATGAGTGGTACATCGCTCAAATCGAGAATCATGACGCGGTACTCACCAATCCTCGCATGTTGACGAGAGATAGCTTTCGATACGCTAAAGATCATCGGGCCTGATAAGTAGAAAAACAACACCTTTCCATCAGAACTATCTAATAAACCGCGCTCTTCTTCAGAAAGAGGCACATCATCATCGTCGGCATCGCTAATGGCTTTTACTTGTTTAGCTTGTTCGCGGCTCAAACGCTCAATCACAACAATGTTAGAAATGAACACGCCGAGCCCGACAGCGACAATCAAATCCACAAATACTGTCAATGCCATCACACCATACATAATGGCGGTTTGGTGCTTACTCACCTTATGTGCGCGCTGCAGGAAGCTCCAATCGAGAATATTAATGCCCACGTACAAGGCGATACCTGCCAGCACAGCCATCGGAATAGGGGCGGTCAAAAAGCCTGCGACCAACACGACAGCGGCAAGAATCAATGCCCGAACAATCCCTGCTAGCGGCGAACGCGCCCCTACTTGCACATTAACCACTGTCCCCATGGTTGCACCCGCACCAGGCAGAGCACCAAACAGGCCAGAAATCATGTTTGCGATGCCTTGGCCTCGCAGTTCTTTGTCAGAGTTGTGCTCTTCTCGGGTTAGGGAGTCGGCAATGACCGCCGTCAGCAAGGTATCTATACAACCTAGAGTGCCCAGTACCAACGCATCAATCACCATGGTGGTTAGCATTTCAGGTGTGAAGGTCGGCATAACCATTGACGGCAATCCCGTCGGGATTTCGCCAATCCGGCGGATGCTATCTAAGTCAAAGATCATCAATGACAGCAAAGTCACTGAGACCAGTGCCACTAATTGTGCAGGAATATATCGACGGTATTTTTTAGGAAAGTAGAACAGTATTGCTAGCGTTAACACGCCGAGAAAAAGTTCTTTGAAGCTCAGATTACTCAATGTATCAGGAAAAGCTTGAAGTGTTCCAATCACCCCACCAGCAGGTGCTGGATGGCCCATGAGCGGGCTGATTTGCAGTAAGATTAATATGACACCAATACCGGACATAAAGCCGGATATCACGCTGTAGGGCATTAACGTGACGTACTTGCCTAACTTAAGCGTCCCTAAAAGAACCTGAAATGCCCCTGCCATCATCACCACGGTAAAGCCCATGGCAATGCCGGTTTCAGGGTAACGAGCCACCATTGCCGTTAATATGGCCGTCATGATCACTGTCATTGGGCCCGTTGGCTCAGAGATAAGGGTCGAAGAACCGCCAAACAAGGCAGCAAATAAACCTACGAGAATCGCGCCCCACAAACCCGCTTCAGCGCCAGCGCCTGAAGCAACACCAAAGGCAAGAGCGAGTGGTAAAGAAATGATTGCGGTCGTCACGCCGCCAAAAACGTCGCCTTTCAGGCTCCATTGTTTGAATCGGTTAAAATTCACAACTTGCTCCCTTTTATTACTTCCTTTATCGGCAAGCCACCGAATTGCGGCGCTAGTATACCGATGAAAAGCATCCATAGGCATCAGTTATACCAATCCAAATGCTGGTAGGAGGAGCTAATATGTTGAGTAGAAAGTGTTAAATTGTATCTAAATATGAACTTTACTGGTGTATAGTGACTCGCGAAGTCAGTCTTGGGGGGCAATATGGCACAAATTAAGCAACTCTTTGCAAACAACCAGAAATGGTCAAAAAGCATTAAGGAAGACAACTCTGTCTACTTTGCAGACCTTGCAAAATCCCAGCATCCGGAATATCTCTGGATTGGTTGTTCTGACAGTCGTGTTCCCGCCGAACGTTTAACGGGGCTGGATTCAGGCGAGCTTTTTGTCCACAGAAACGTAGCAAACCAAGTGATCCATACGGATCTCAATTGCCTTTCTGTCGTTCAGTATGCAGTAGACGTACTTCAAGTTAAGCACATCATTATTTGTGGCCATTACCGTTGCGGTGGTGTTCACGCCTCTATCGAAAATCTTGATCTTGGCCTCATTAACAATTGGCTGCTTCACATTCGTGACTTGTACCGCAAGCACAGCAATTACCTCAGCCCATTGAGCATTGAAGAGCAAGGAAACCTACTCTGCGAAATTAATGTCGCTGAGCAAGTATACAACCTTGGCAGTTCGACCATCTTACGAAATGCTTGGGCTCGTGGTCAGGATATTAAGGTTCACGGCTGGTTCTACGACATCAGCGATGGCGTACTAAAAGACCTCGGTATGACGGCAAATAGTTTAGAGAGTTTGGAATCTGGCTATACCAGTGCCATGTCCAAATATGAGTAACACTGGGTAAGCCTTGTTGTCATTAATTCGGCAAATTCTTTTGGCGCTCTTGATTAGACCCTAGACCCCGCTCAGACATAAAAAAAGCGACCATCTTGGTCGCTTTTTTTTCACGGCAATACTGTCATTAAAATCCCTACTCAAACATTTAGTGCCTAAAGCTAGGGGCCAATGACACACCAGAACTAATCTTCTAGTGGTACCACTTTGCCAATGAATGGCAGATGACGATACTTCTGCGCGTAATCAATACCCACACCCACAACGAACTCGTCAGGGATTTTAAAACCATACCAATCCACAGGAACGTCAACTTCTCGACGCTCAGGTTTGTCTAGCAAGGTACAAATACGGATAGAGTTAGGCTCACGCAGCGACAAAATTTCACGCACTTTGTCTAACGTATTACCGGTATCGATGATGTCTTCAACCAGCAATATGTCTTTACCTTTGATGTCATCATCCAGATCTTTCAGGATACGCACATCGCGGCTGCTTTCCATCGTATTGCCGTAGCTTGATGCAGTCATGAAGTCGACAGCGTGTGGCAAGTCAATAGCGCGACAAAGGTCAGCCATAAACACAAATGAGCCACGCAATAGGCCAACCATGACCAGATCATTGGAGTCTTTGTAATGCTCTGTGATCTCAGCGCCCAACACTTTTACGCGTTGTTGTACTTCTTGCTCTGAAATCATCACTTCTACGGTATGTTTCATTATCAACCTCGACGGTATTTCCGTCTAACTACCTGTGTAAATGAGGTCGAACATTCTATCACTGTGCAAACTCCACGCCTACTCTCGATACACGTCAAAATTTCGACGCTTTGTTCCTGCTCTTCGTTGTTCTGCAACCAGTTGCTGTTGTACACTTTGCAAGCGGTTGTTAATTATCACATTAAACATACACAAACGCTGCAATATACAAACATTATTAGCAAATTAAAGTTGGCAGGAATCAGAATGGCTACATCAAGTGGACGCACACGAACCCGATTGTCGCCAGAGCAGAGGAAAGAACAACTGCTCGGCTATGCGCTCGAGGTGTTTTCTAAACGAGGAATAGGACGTGCAGGGCATGCAGATATCGCTGAAATGGCAAATGTCTCTGTTGCTACCGTGTTTAACTATTTCTCCACCCGAGAAGAGTTGGTTGATGTTGTACTAAACCAAGCAGAAAAAGAGTTTCATCAACTCATCTCCCGTAACCTAGCACTCGGAAACGGTGAAGCACATGCATCCTTGTCTCATGTCGCATCAGCATTAATCAATGCAGCATTAGAAGACAAAGAGTGGCTAAAAGTCTGGTTTGAATGGAGCACATCTATTCGCGAAGATATCTGGCCTAACTTTGTTAAAGGGAAGAATGTCGTTCTCGATCAATACGCAAGTTTATTCGAGCAAAGCGATGCACAAATCGCAAACCGAGATCCAATGGAACTCGCTCGCATGTTCGACGGCGTTTGTTACATTCTCTATCTACAAGCTCACCAGCAACCTGATAAAGACGCGCTGACAAGCCAAGCTCAAGGCTATATCGACATGCTTTGCAGCAAGTAGCTAAGAAAAAAGAAAAAAGCCGGCGTAATGCCGGTTTTTTTATATCCTAATCACAACCAATGTGCTGTTGCTATAACCTTAGTGGCTCGCAAACAGTACGGGGGCATGTGGCCTTATCTCAAGGTTCACAGCATCTCCGACATTGAGTAGTTGGTTAGAGTACACCATCAAGGTTTGCTCATTAATTTCAACCAAGTAGCGACTGCTATCCCCCATGAATTGCGCATCCGTCACCGTGCCTTGACCTGTCGAATCTGGCTCTAACGTCAAGTTTTGAGGACGGATCAACCACTCCAATGCCGTATCACTGTTTATGTGTTCAACGGGCCATTTTCCTAGCGGCGTGCTCATGGTGTTGTCATTATTCAATGACGCTGGCACATAGGAACCATGCCCAAGAAAGTCTGCGACAAATCGGCTGCTTGGCTGATAGTACAAGGTCGTTGCTTGACCATATTGCTCGATCACGCCATGGTTCATCACCGCTAACTTGTCAGCAAACGCGAAAGCTTCTTCACGACTATGCGTCACAAAAATGGCTGTTACGCCCTGCTCTTTGAATATCTTTCGAATTTCTTTAATCAAGCTATGACGAACTTGCGTATCAATATTGGAGAAAGGCTCATCCAACAACAAAAGGTCAGGCTTACATGCCAACGCGCGAGCAATGGCTACTCGTTGTTGCTGTCCTCCCGACAACTGATGCGGGTAACGTCCTTCCAAACCATCAAGTTTCACCAGAGCGAGCATTTCTTTCACCCGCGCAGCCACACTTGCCTTGTCCCAACCGGTCAAACCAAATGAAACATTCTCGCCAACTGTGAGATGCGGAAACAGTGCGTAATCTTGAAAAATCATACCCACATTACGCTGTTCAGGTGGCATGTTAACTGCCTCACCGACAATCTCGCGACCATTGATACTCATCTTGCCACTATCCAGCGGCAACAGGCCAGCAATCGCTTTTAACAACGTAGTTTTACCGCAACCACTCGCGCCGAGAAGACAGACTATTTCGCCTTTCTCAACATGTAACGACAGGTCACTCAGCACTGCCTGGCCGTTGTAACGACAAATCAAATCACTAACGGTAAGCGCTTCACTCATGAGTGGCTTTGCTCCAAAGAACGGTTAATCATAATAAGTGGGATTAGCCCTACAACGACCAACAATATAGCAGGCAATGCGGCGTATTCCAGATGCTCATCAGACGCATAGTTAAAAACATACGTCGCCAGCGTCTCGAAGTTAAATGGGCGCAACAACAAAGCGGCATTGAGCTCTTTCATCGATTCAATAAACACAAGCAGCATCGCTATCAAGCAACCACGTCGAATTAGCGGTAATTGAACGCGCTTAATGATGCTCTTGGCATTACATCCCATGGTGCGTGCCGCCATATCCAATGACGGAGAAACCTTCGCGAGACTCGACTCGACACTGCCAATCGCAACCGCACTGAAACGCACAACAAATGCAGTCAGCAGGGCAAACATTGTGCCGGAAAACAATAATCCAGGCCTTCCCCAGTCCATGGCTTTGGCAAGGTCATTGATGGCATGATCGACACTCGTCAAAGAGATCAGCACGCCAATCGCAAGTACGGTGCCCGGTACGGCATAGCCTAATGAGGACATTCGCATCGGCACATTACTCGCTGGCGTGGCAGAAAAACGGCGATAGAAGTTCACCAACAGCGCAATGATTAACGCAACAACCGCGGCAATGGATGATACATAAAGGCTATTAAAACTGTACTGGATAAAGTCTTCAATCGAACTCGACGAATGATAGTCCCAAGCGTAAATCAGCAACTGGCCTAACGGCGCAAGAAAAGCAATCGCAACAATCCCCCAACACCAAATCGAGGCTAATACTTTGTATTTCCCAAGCAATGGTGCTTTGGCAATTTTGTCGGCGCTGACATTTTGGCTAAATAGTTTTTGTTTACGGCGACTGTATCGTTCACTGCTAATTAGCAGGAATATCACCACCAGCATGATGGCGGAGATTTTGGCTGCAGCGTTTAAATTCGAGTAGCCAAGCCAAGTGTCATAGACCGCCGTCGTGAGCGTACTGACCGCGAAATAATTCACAGTACCAAAATCACCCAAGGTTTCCATGGCAACCAATGAAGCACCGACAGCGATTGCAGGGCGCGCTAACGGAAGTGAAACGCGCAAGAAGCTTTGCAGTGGCGAACACCCCATCAAACGAGCCGATTGCGTGAGGGTCAGACTTTGCTCCATAAATGCAGCACGTGCTAGCAAGTAAATGTATGGGTGTAGTACCAAGGCCAGCACAAAGCATGCACCGGGCAAGGTTCTCAGATCAGGAAACCAATACTGAGCGGCACTTGTCCACCCAGTGACATCTCGGAGAAATAGCTGAATAGGACCCGCATAGTCAAACCAGTCGGTATAGATATATCCAACGATATACCCCGGCATAGCGAGAGGCAAAACCAGCGCCCACTGTAACCAGCGATCACCGGGGATTGAGTAATTGGCCATGAGCCACGCAGAAGGGATCCCCATTAGCAGGGATAAAAAGACGGTTCCCACTACCAGCAGGATGGTATTTAGCGTGTACGTTCCCATCACCGTAGACATCAGGTGACCAAACACATCATCACTTTCACCGACTGCGGTATAGAAGATCGCTAAAATCGGCAAAACCAGCAGCAAGGATAGAGCCCAACTACTGGTTTTCAAAAATCGGTTCTGTTCTAACATTGCCTACTACATCATGGCGTCAGATAGCATAAGGGGGAATCAAATTCCCCCTTACTATTACAGAATGAAGTGATTACAGATCAAACTTCACTTCATCAAGCAGTTTCATCGCTTTCGTGTGATTTTCTGCAATAGTTTCTAGCGGCAAATCGTCGGCAGTGTATTCACCCCAAGAAGCCACAAGCTCAGAGCGAGCAACACCAGGCTTCACTGGTTCTTCGAAGTTCACTTCCGCGTACATTTGCTGTGCTACGTCTGACGTCAAAAACTCCATCAGTTTTTGCGCGTTATCTTTATTCGGCGCGTATTTCGCCATTGCCATACCGCTAATGTTTACGTGAGTACCATTGGCGTTTTTGCCAGGGTAATTCAGGTATACGCTGTCAGCCCATGTTTTTTGCTCTTCATCTGCCAGCATTTTACCAAGGTAGTAGCTGTTGCCCAGCGATACATCGCACAGACCTTCAGAGATAGCTTTCACTTGGCCACGATCATTGCCTTGTGGCTTACGTGCTAGGTTTGCTTTTACGCCTTCCAACCAAGTTTTAGCCTCTGCCTCGCCATGATTAGCGATAACAGCAGAAACTAGCGATACATTGTACGGATGCTTACCAGAGCGTGTACAGATTTTTCCTTTCCATTCAGGCTTCGCAAGGTCCATGTAATCAAAGTCATCGCCCAATTGACCAACACGATCACGTGAAGAGTAAACAGAACGAGAGCGTGTAGTCAGCGCAACCCAACGGTCTTCGCTGTCGCGATATTGTGAAGGAACGTTCTCATCAATGATTTTGCTATCAACTGGCTGAACCAAGTCTTTGTTAACCAGTTCCATCAAGCGAGAGATATCAACCGTGAGCAGAACGTCTGCTGGGCTGTATTCGCCTTCCTGTTCAACCTTTTCCGCCATGCCTTTTTTCGCAAACTTCACGTTTACTTTAATGCCGGTTTCCTTGGTGAACTCGTTTAGCATCGGTTCAATCAAAAATGGCTGACGGTAAGAGTAAACATTCACTTCTTCCGCAGCATTCGCAGCACCACTGGTACCCACAATCCCTAGCACCAAAGCAGATGCTGACAACAACTTTTTCATGTTTTTCCTTCCTAAACCGAAACTGTAATGAGAACGTTTATCAGTATCGTTAGTATACATATTACTAATCCGGAATCAACACCATGCTTTAGCTATCAAAGAAAAAAGCCCCACAACGTAAAGATGTGAGGCTCTTGTTAGCGTGTAATTTGTAACGGCTTATGTCACAAAGCGTCTGCGTTTGTTATTTCACGCTAACAAACTCTGGGTAAGCATCTACACCACAATCGTGGAAATCCATGCCTTCTAGCTCTTCTTCTTCGGTTACGCGAATGCCAATTGAGGCCTTCAGGAAACCCCAAACAACGAAGCTCGCACCGAATACCCACGCAAAGATAACGGCTGCACCGAAGATTTGCGCACCAAAGGTCGCATCTGCGTTGCTGAAAGGTACCGCTAGCAGACCAAACAGGCCACAGGTACCGTGTACTGAAATCGCGCCCACAGGATCATCAATCTTCAGTTTGTCGAGGCCAACGATACTGATAACAACCAATGCACCCGCCAAGCCACCAATCACAAGTGCAGCAACAGGAGAAGGGGATAGTGGATCAGCCGTGATAGCAACCAAACCCGCCAATGCGCCGTTCAATACCATAGTGAGGTCTGCTTTACCCCATGCTGCTTTACAGACACCGAGTGCAACCAATGCACCTGCTGCCGCTGCCGCATTGGTGTTCAAGAAGATTTCACCGACAGCCGTTGCGTTCTCAAAATCAGAAATCATCAACTGAGAGCCGCCGTTAAAGCCAAACCAACCAAACCACAGGATAAACGTACCCAAAGTTGCTAGCGGCATGTTTGAGCCTGGAATTGGGTAGATTTGACCGTTTTTACCGTATTTGCCTTTACGTGCACCCAGCAGTAATACGCCAGCAAGTGCAGCAGCTGCGCCCGCCATGTGAACGATACCTGAGCCCGCAAAGTCGCTAAAGCCTGCTTCTGATAGGAAGCCACCGCCCCATGTCCAGTAACCTTCAACAGGGTAGATAAACGCGGTCAGTACCACAGAAAATGCGAGAAAAGCCCAAAGCTTCATACGCTCGGCAACCGCACCAGACACAACAGACATGGCTGTTGCAACGAAGACAACTTGGAAGAAGAAGTCAGAAGCTAGAGAGTGATCCGCGCCTTCGCTTTGTGTGCCAATCAAGAACCCTAGAGATGGCAACCAGCCAGCCTCGGCGTTATCGACGTACATGATGTTGTAGCCCACTAGCAAGTAAGTTGTACAAGCAATGGCATACAAACAAATGTTTTTAGTCAGGATTTCGGTGGTGTTTTTTGAGCGAACCAAGCCCGCCTCTAACATGGCAAAGCCAGCGGCCATCCACATTACTAGTGCACCTGAAATCAAAAAGAAAAATGTATCAAGTGCGTATCGCAACTCAGTCACAGTGGTTAATAATTCCATGTTCTATTCTCCCTTAAACCCTTAAATTGCTTCCGAATCCATCTCACCAGTACGAATACGCACGGCTTGCTGGAGGTCGTATACAAAAATCTTTCCGTCACCAATCTTGCCGGTCTGCGCCGCTTTACTGATGGCTTCGATAATTTCATCGACGTTTTCTGAGTGAGCCGCGATTTCTAGTTTTACTTTTGGCAGAAAATCCACTTGGTATTCTGCGCCGCGGTATAGCTCGGTGTGTCCTTTTTGACGACCAAAGCCTTTCACTTCAGATACTGTCATTCCATCTACGCCGACTTCAGCTAGTGCTTCACGCACGTCATCGAGCTTAAATGGCTTGATAATCGCATTGATCAATTTCATTCCCGTCTCCTTGAACCAAAAATAAGATGTTCTGTACAAGGAGTAACAAGTTGCGTGCCAATTTTTATTTAATATAAATATCAATAGATTAGGTTGAAATTGATAATATGAGAGGATTTCAATGCACCGAATTGGTGCGAGGCATTCACTATTATTAAGCAGACAGCTTGGAGGGTATCAGTCATGCACCATCGGGTGGCATACAGAAAAAATATAACGCGTATCACTCTTTAGGCATGCGGCATTCCGTTTCCGCAACCGATTGAAATTAAAAGATAACTATCGACCATAACGACGAATAAAGTCTTGCCATGCTTCAAGTAGCACCGCGAGATCTTCTGGCCCACAAAGCGACATACTTTCTTCTTCGTATGTGTGCAGATCATTTTCTGGCATCTCTTCGTCATACCCTTCAATCAACACATTCGCTTGCACCAAGGCTTCTTCTTGCGTGAGTTGTAAATGGAAGACCTTACCCGCTCTATTCCATTCCCCACCTTGCGCCATCACCGCCTGTAAATGGTTAAGAACATTATCAATTTCAGCATGATCTGTGCCTAGTTCATCAATCAGCCAGCGACCGAGTGCTTCATGCCCCATTGGCAGTTCCGCATGAAAACTGTCATCTAAAGTATTGCGTCGAAATTCATAGTCCACGTGGTATCCTCGATATCACCGTATTGCCAGTCATCAAAAACCGAGACTAAGCTGGCAGTTATAAAAGTGTGCCTATTTTCAGGATCTGAAGACCCAATGCAACTCAATACCATGATCGCACGCCAGATCGTCGAGAGAACGATGAAAATCATCGGTCATTCCGTCAATGTCATGGATGAACGCGGCCTAATTATAGGCTCGGGAGACCCAAGTCGTTTGCATCAAAGGCACGAAGGCGCATTATTGACACTCGCTGAGAACCGAATTGTTGAAATTGATGAAGCAACATCAAATTCTCTAAAAGGGGTTAAGCCGGGAATAAACCTTCCAGTGATGTTCAACAACAAAGCCATTGGCGTGGTGGGCATCTCGGGTTTGCCCGACCAAGTGCGAAACTATGGCGAACTGGTGAAGATGACCGCAGAGCTCATCGTTGAGCAAGCCGCATTTATCTCCCAGATGCAATGGGACAAACGTCATCGTGAAGAGTTGGTGCTTCAGCTTATTAATGAGTCCGAGCTGAACAATCAACAATTGCTATCGATTGCACGAGGTTTGGATCTTGATCTTGAGCAGCCCCGCGTCGCCGCAGTGGTAAAACTCTTGCCTCGAGATGCTGAAACCCTTTCGCTCGAACACCTGCAATCCATGGTACACATGCTCGAAAACCCTGAACGAGATAATCTCGTCGGTATATCTTCAGTATCACGCCACGAAATTGTCGTGCTTAAACCCATCACTACTGAACATGGTGAATGGTCTCAGCAATCCGAACACAAAAAAGTCAAAAAACTCCTTAAACGTATTTCCGATCAGAAATCATTTCATGTGCAAATCGCTTACGGGGGCTATTTCCCGTCGCTAAAGGGGCTCTCGCGCTCTTACCAAACAGCCAGTGCAACACTCGCTGCTGGGCAGCACCAAGGCTCTGTTCTGTTTTATGAAAATCATACTCTCCCAGTTCTTTTGAGCGCGATGCCCGATAACGATTGGCGAACGCGTCAGCTGCACGAGCCAATGCTGGCACTCATAAAAAATGATACTCGCGGCACACTCACTAAAACACTCATCGCCTTTTTTGATCAAAATTGTGATTTGGTTCAAACGTGCGAAAGTCTGCATATTCATCGCAATACGCTGCGATATCGCCTTCAGCAAATCAATCAAGCAACCTCTTTAAATATCAATCAATTAGAAGGAAAAACCCTTCTATATTTGTCGTTTTTAAAATGGCAGCAAAACACCTAAATTGTGCAAATGCACAATATTGATTGAATTTCATCGCACTATCTTTAGTCAGTTGCCCAATGCTAATCACTCATACTGGGCGTACAGTGCTGATAGTTTTTCGTTTCAGCCGAGAAGTATGAGATGACCGAAGTATCTACATTGGGCGCATTGGCAGCCCTCATCGTTTCCATAACACTGATTTTAAGAAAAGTACCGCCAGCCTACGGCATGATCATTGGTGCACTCGTCGGCGGTATTGTCGGTGGCGTATCTTTAACAGACACCGTGACCCTCATGATTGGCGGCGCACAAGGTATCGTGACAGCGGTACTTCGCATTCTAGCTGCAGGTATTCTCGCTGGCGTACTGATCGAATCTGGCGCCGCAACCACCATCGCCGAAACCATCGTGAAGAAAGTGGGCGAAACACGCGCCCTGCTTGCATTGGCAGTCGCCACCATGATCTTAACCGCTGTTGGCGTGTTCGTGGATGTTGCCGTGATCACCGTTGCACCCATTGCTCTAGCCATTGCACGTCGTGCAGACCTTTCCAAAATGGCAATTTTGCTTGCCATGGTAGGCGGCGGTAAGGCAGGTAATGTGATGTCACCAAACCCGAATGCCATTGCAGCAGCCGATGCCTTCAATGTCCCGCTAACCTCGGTGATGGCTGCAGGTGTGATCCCCGGCTTGTGCGGCATGATGGTGGCATATTTCATCGCATTGAAACTGAAAAATCGTGGTAGCAAAGTTGCCGCTCATGAAGTGGTTGATGTCGATATGAGTCGCCTGCCTTCTTTTGCCACCGCCATGGTCGCGCCGCTCGTCGCCATTTCTTTGCTGGCACTTCGCCCTATTGCCGGTATCAATATCGACCCGCTAATTGCTTTGCCTTTAGGTGGCTTACTGGGTGCGCTTGCTATGCGCCGAGGCCGCGATACCAACCACTTTGCTGTTTCTGGATTAAATCGCATGGCTCCAGTGGCAGTGATGCTATTAGGTACAGGTACGTTGGCTGGGATTATAGCTAACTCAGGCCTGAAAAACGGCTTGATTGACCTGCTGACTACATCAGGTTTGCCATCTTATTTACTGGCTCCGTTCTCTGGTGCCCTGATGTCACTAGCGACCGCGTCCACCACTGCCGGTACAGCTGTCGCAAGTAGCGTGTTTGCCAACACCATCCTTGAACTTGGCGTTCCAGCCCTTGCTGGCGCTGCAATGATCCACGCTGGTGCAACCGTGTTTGACCACATGCCTCACGGCAGCTTCTTCCATGCTACCGGTGGCGCAGTGCATATGGACATGAAAGAACGCTTGAAGCTTATTCCATACGAATCCGCTGTTGGTTTCGTTATCGCACTTATCTCTACACTGATCTTTGGTGTGTTTGGCCTATTTGTATAAGGACGTTACTGATGAAAATTGTTATTGCTCCAGATTCTTACAAAGAAAGTTTGTCTGCCATGGACGTTGCAACCGCAATCGAAACGGGCTTTAAACACATCATGCCAGATGCAACCATCGTGAAACTGCCAATGGCAGATGGCGGTGAAGGAACCGTTCAATCCATGATTGATGCGACAGGTGGTCGACTTGTCGATGTGACGGTAACAGGACCATTGGGCACGCCAGTGGAAGGATTCTTTGGCCTACTCGGTGATGGCGAAACCGCAGTCATCGAAATGGCGGCAGCATCCGGTCTGCACCTTGTTCCCACTGCATCGCGTAACCCATTGTTGACCACCAGCTTTGGTACAGGCGAGCTCATCAAAGCGGCACTGGATTTAGGGGTTAAGCACCTTATTGTTGGCATTGGTGGCAGCGCAACCAATGACGGTGGTGCTGGTATGGCACAAGCATTGGGTATAAAACTGCAAGATGAAGCAGGCAACCCTATCGCATTTGGCGGTGGCGCGCTGAGTACCTTACATACCATTGATACCTCTGGGATTGACCCACGCCTAGCCAACGTAAAGCTGGAAGTAGCCTGTGACGTCGATAACCCGCTGTGTGGTGGAAAAGGCGCATCTGTTGTTTTTGGCCCTCAAAAAGGCGCAACACCAGAGATGGTCAGCACCTTGGACAGCAACCTCGCACATTATGCTGAGATCATGAAGATTCAGTTAAACAGTGATGTCAAAAACCGTGCAGGCGCAGGCGCTGCAGGTGGCATGGGTGCTGCATTGTTAGGTCTGTTTGATGCGGATTTACGTCCGGGTATCGAGATCGTCATGGATGCGGTGAATCTCTCTGAACATTTGAAAGATGCGGATTTGGTGATCACCGGTGAAGGCCGTATCGACAGCCAAACCATTCACGGCAAAACCCCTATCGGTGTGGCGCGTTGTGCGAAAACCTTTGGTCTGCCAGTGATTGGTATTGCTGGCAGCATTACCCAAGACAGCGTCGTCGTGTATGACCATGGCATTGATGTGTTGTTTAGCGTGGTATCCGGTGCGTGTACGTTGGAAGATGCGCTGGCCAATGCGAAAGAGAACGTTGAACTGACCGCCCAGAATGTAGCGAGAATGATGGCGGTTGGCCGCCATAGCTAACAAACGCTTCTCCTCGCTACAGACAGGTACAAAAAAGCCTCCAACTCAGGAGGCTTTTTCTTATCTAGCGTCTCGTATCTCAAAGAAAGAGACTCACCGAGCAGTTATACCGCAGCTTGGATGATCACATCATCTGCTTTCTTGGTGTACTGCTCCATGCGGTGGAAGTTCAGGTAGCGATACGTATCGGCTGCTGTTGCATCGATTTGTTTCGCAAACTCTAAATACTCTTCAACCGTTGGGATACGACCAATGATCGCGCCGACCGATGCCAGTTCCGCAGAAGACAGGTAAACATTCGCACCTGTACCTAGGCGGTTCGGGAAGTTACGGGTAGAGGTAGACAGTACGGTTGCTTTATCAGCAACGCGCGCTTGGTTACCCATACACAGTGAACATCCTGGCGTTTCGATACGCACACCTGCACGGCCGAAGATACCGTAGTAACCTTCTTCCGTTAGCTGGTCGCGGTCCATTTTCGTTGGTGGTGCAACCCATAGACGTGTTTCAAGCGTGCCGCCGAACTTGTCCAGAAGTTTACCAGCCGCACGGAAGTGACCAATATTGGTCATACAGCTACCAATGAAGACTTCGTCAACCTTGTCACCCGCAACGTCAGAAAGCAGACGTGCATCATCAGGATCATTCGGCGCACACAGAATTGGCTCTTTAATGTCAGCAAGATCGATTTCGATCACTTCTGCGTACTCAGCGTCTTTGTCCGCTTCCATCAGTTCTGGATTCGCCAACCACGCTTCCATCGCTGAAATACGACGTTCGATAGTACGAGGATCGCCGTAACCTTCGCTGATCATCCACTTCAACATCACGATGTTAGAGTTTAGGTATTCAGACACTGACTCTTGAGACAGCTTAACGGTACAACCTGCCGCTGAACGCTCTGCAGATGCGTCTGACAGTTCAAACGCTTGCTCAACCGTCAGGTGTTCAACACCTTCGATTTCAAGTACACGGCCAGAGAATGCATTGATCTTACCCGCTTTCTCAACGGTCAGAAGACCTTGCTTGATGCCGTAGTAAGGGATTGCATGAACAAGGTCACGTAGCGTGATACCCGGCTGCATTTCACCTTTAAAGCGCACCAAAATAGATTCAGGCATGTCCAACGGCATCACGCCTGTTGCTGCCGCAAACGCAACCAGACCAGAACCTGCAGGGAACGAAATACCCAGAGGGAAACGGGTGTGTGAGTCACCACCTGTACCAACGGTATCAGGCAGTAGCATACGGTTCAGCCATGAGTGGATAACACCATCACCCGGACGCAGTGCCACACCGCCGCGGTTCTGAATGAAATCAGGTAGCGTGTGGTGAGTAACAACATCAACAGGTTTTGGGTACGCAGACGTGTGACAGAAAGACTGCATCGTCAAATCCGCAGAGAAGCCAAGACACGCAAGGTCTTTCAGCTCATCACGGGTCATAGGGCCAGTGGTGTCCTGAGAACCGACGGTAGTCATCTTAGGCTCGCAGTATGTGCCCGGACGGATACCTTCAACGCCACATGCTTTACCGACCATTTTCTGAGCCAGCGTAAAGCCTTTACCCGTATCGGCAACTGCCTGTGGACGGCGGAAAACATCTGATGCTTCAAGACCTAGTGCTTCACGTGCACGGTCCGTCAAACCACGACCGATGATTAATGGAATACGACCACCAGCACGCACTTCATCATAAAGCACGTCTGTTTTCAGAGCGAAAGTCGACAGCACTTCGTCTGATGCATTGCTGCGTACTTCACCTTTGAATGGGTACACATCAATCACATCGCCCATGCCAAGCTTAGACACGTCCAATTCGATTGGCAGCGCGCCTGCATCTTCCATGGTGTTGAAGAAGATTGGGGCAATTTTGCCACCTAGGCAGTAACCACCCGCACGCTTGTTCGGTACGTTAGGGATGTCATCACCCATGAACCAAAGCACAGAGTTGGTCGCAGACTTACGAGAAGAACCCGTACCCACAACGTCGCCCACGTACACAAGTTGGTGGCCTTTTTCTTTTAGCGCTTCAATTTGTTTGATAGAGCCAATCACACCAGGTTGGTCTGGTTCGATACCATCGCGAGCATTCTTCAGCATTGCTAGCGCATGCAGAGGAATATCTGGGCGAGACCAAGCATCAGGTGCTGGTGACAAGTCATCGGTATTGGTTTCACCAGTGACTTTAAATACGGTTAGCGTGACTTTTTCTGGCACGTTTGGTTTAGACAGGAACCACTCAGCATCTGCCCAAGATTGCATGATTTGCTTCGCGTGAACATTACCCGCTTTCGCTTTCTCTTCCACATCGTAGAAAGAATCAAACATCAACAGCGTGTGAGACAGGGCTTTTGCCGCGATTGGTGCGAGTGCTTCATCTTCCAGCAAACCAATCAGCGATTCGATGTTATAGCCACCTTGCATGGTGCCTAGCAATTCAACAGCTTTCTCTTTGCTGACAAGTGGAGACGAAGCTTCACCTTTAGCAACCGCAGACAAAAAGCCAGCTTTAACATAGGCAGCTTCATCAACACCAGGTGGAATACGGTTTTCAAGCAGGTCGACAAGGATAGCTTCTTCGCCTGCTGGTGGATTCTTGAGTAATTCGATTAGGCTTGCGGTTTGTTCCGCATCAAGTGGTTTAGGGACAATACCCTGAGCAGCACGTTCTTCGACGTGTTTACGGTAGGCTTCAAGCACGACGTTTTCCTCATATTGCGGTCTGACCATCACGGTCAAACATCCTTGGAATTAAGCTCGGCTTGCAGGCACTTAACGAAGTGTAGGGGTGACTATCTTTCTATAGTGCCCTGCATGACGAAGCTGGTATGTTATCACTTTTTAACCAAATTTTAAATTCCAACCCCGGAATGAAACATTTGATTTAGCAACAAGAAAAGGGAGTCCTCCCTTCACTTTTGGACCTTTAAAATTCAGTTCCGAGTATAAAATAGAACGAATCGAGATCATTTTCTGTACGACCATAGGCGATAATGATGGGGCCTAATGGCGAATCAACCCCCGCAAATATACTGCCTGCCATGTAAAACGGTACTTCTTTTAGCGAAAAGTCTGGGTTGTTCCACACTCCGCCGTATTCCAATGAAGTCCCTAAATAAACAGGAGATTTAAACAAACCAAAATCGTTATCCAGCAGACGATAGCGGTAAACCACGGTTCCAAAAGCAATATTGTTTGCCCACAGTGAATCTCGCGGTATACCTGACAAGTTAAGAAACCCTCCTAACTCATGCGGTTCGATAGCGACATTGCCAACACGCGCATTAATGGTGCCGTATTTAGCCTTGCCATACATCGTATGCTTACCGATGTTCTTCGCGTAAATACCTTCGATATTAAGCACACTGGCTTCAGATTTTGCACCACCATCACTCCCATCGAGTTCATCGCGCGCATAACCCAAAGACATAGTTAAATAGCCACCACGATTAGGGAATACTCTGCTATCCAAGGTGTCCAATGTCATACTGACAAAAGGCATTTGGCGCACATAGTGTTGCTTGGCATAGCCACCCGCTATCTCTTCTTCACCATCGAGATAGCGATACCCCACCATGAACTCCCCCCAAAGTTGGGGTTGCCAGCCAAGTCCCACTTCCGCTATCACTTCACTGAAACGCGTACCTAACGTGAAGGTTTCATCCTCTAAATTTGGCTCTTCTCCACGGAAATAGGCATCACGCTCACGAATTTCTAATCCACCCAGCGCTTGAGCAAAAAAGAGTTGGTCTGCCGAGAATGGAAGATACAGTTCGGCTTGAGCGCGCTTATCAGTTCCTAGCTCAAAAAGGCTTCTGATCTCAGCGCCATAATCTGTCAGCCCCGTACTATTGATACTGACACCTGCTGAAAAATTGGTACCAGACTCAAAACTGTCCTCCAGTGCGAAACGGAAGTCGACAAAATTTGGCCCCCAGCTTTTTTCTTTCACATCAACAACAAGCACATTCTCATCACCTTGGTGCTCAAGGTGATAGCGAACCGTTTCAAAGCGATCTAGAGCATAGAGATTTTGTACCGACTGCTCTAATTTCTTACTATCAATTCGCCCTGTTTGAAGCGATAACCGAGCTTTTAATACGTCATCAGAAAAACTGGTGTCATTGTTTATGACAATATTGTCCACGGTCAGGATATCGCCATACATCATCAAGCGACGGCGAAGCTGCTTCTTTTCAATATACGCTTGATACTGACCCGAATTTAACCTCAGTGGCGCAAGTGCTTCTTTGTTTGCAAACGTCACCTGATAGCCTTTCTCATAAGCTTCAGGCATGCGATCGAACTCGGTGGTTTCCATGTCACCAACATCAGGCGTCAACAACACATCGCTATCCGTCATATTCGCAATTTGCTGATCGGTGCTGTTGCGCACCATGTAATTCACCAGTTGATTCATAACAGAAAGATAAGACCCTAGCTCCGCCGCTGGGCTGTAATCTGTGCTGATATCAACGGCAATCACAATATCTGCGCCTAACGCTTTAGCAACGTCTACCGGCATGTTGTTCACCGACCCACCGTCAACAAGGTAGCGTCCTTCGAGCTCTACAGGAGGGAGCGCACCAGGTACTGCCATACTGGCCAACATGGCTTCAGTGAGCTGTCCATCACCAATGACGACAGGCACCAGTCGCTCTATATCAGTGGCAACAGCACGATAAGGCACGACCATTTGGTCAAAAGATTCAAAAGAAGGAAGGTTGCCCGTCGATTCGCGTAATATTCGAATCATATTCTGGCCTTGGACAATACCTTGCGGAGTTTTCAGGCTCTTAAGGTCAAAACCGAAGTTTGTCGATAAGTTGTATCGATCTTCATGTTCCTTATCTCGAGTGCGTCTGTCGCCTCGATAAACACGATCTTGATAACCTTCACTCCAATTGGTCGTTTCGATCAGCACTGAAATTTCATCCGCAGTCATACCAATCGCATACAGCCCACCGACATAGGCTCCCATACTGGTACCTGCGATGTAATCCACTGGAATACGCAACTCTTCAAGCGCTTTTAATACCCCAACGTGCGCGGCGCCTTTCGCGCCACCACCACCAAGAACTAAACCAATGGTTGGTCTTTGAGAATTTTCTTCCCCAAGCGCTAAAGATGCTGGTAGTACGGCCGACAACAGCAGTGCTGCAGTAACCAACCTGCCCTTTACTAGCCAATTAAACATTTTTGCTGCCTTGCATTTCTTTAATGTCCATATATACAAATAACGACGCTAAACGATAGTTGGCGTCACGGAGAAAGGCCTGTACTTCATGCGATTAACCATCAAACAAAAACTTATTTTCGCCATGATCGCTTCGGTGATTGCATCCACCACAATCGTCAGTTTCCTGAGTTTAACAAAAGCGCACGACATGGTAGAAACGCGCTTACTCGAAAATGAGCTCCCGCTGCTCTTAACCAATATTCGCGAAGAAATTGAGCAAAACGTATCACAACTGACGTCTGCTGCCGAACAACTAGCGAGCATGCCAATGACCGTATCTGCAGTGCGTGCACCTGGCGATCCTCGCGACAAATCGGATATCGTCACAACACTTCAGGCACTTAAGCAACAATACCAATTGACCGATGCCTCTGTCGCCAACCGCATGAATGGTGACTATTGGAACCAAGACGGTTTCCTGCGCCAGCTAAAACCGGATGACAGCTCTTGGTTCTTCAAACTCGTAAACAGTGGTGAGATACGTACCACTAGCGTTTATCGTGAAGACAATGGCGACCTAAAATTATTCGTTAACTACCAGCAGACTAACGGATATTTACTCTCAGGTCTGTCGCGCTCCATGGATAACATGGTGAATTTCATGAACCAGTTCAAAATCGAACAAAGCGGTTTTGTGTTCATGGTATCCCAAGATGGCAAAGTGCAATTGCACAAAGACACCTCGAAAATGGGAAATAACACCATCGCTCAAATGTATCAGGGAAATGTTCGTGACCTGTTAGTTCAACGTGACTTTAACCTCATCTCCGCCTCTAACGGCGAACGTGATGTCTTGCTGGCATCTAGCTATATCCGTGATTTAGATTGGTTTGTTATCGCTGAAGTCCCCACTGCTGAAGTCTATGACGAACTCACCATGGCCGCTCAACAAATCATCCTACTTTCCGTGCTTGTCTGTGCGCTCATTGCTCTGGCAGCCGTGCTTCTCGCATCAACCATTACCCGTCCAATCTCTGATCTTGCGAAAGTATTTCGCGACATTGGAGAAGGTGAAGGCGACCTCCGTCAGCGCCTAGAAATAAAAACAAATGATGAAATTGGTCAATTAGCTCAAGGCTTTAATAGTTTTGTCAGCAAGATTCATCAGGTCGTTGGCGACGTAGCATCAACTAGCCATTCTCTGAACAACGCAGCATCGGTCGTTGCCAAACAAGCACAAATGACTCAAGACCAAAGTCAAAGCCAACGTGACCGCACGGTATTGGTGGTCACTGCTATCAATGAAATGGGTGCGACGGTCAATGAAATTGCCGCAAATGCAGCTCATGCTGCGGATTCTGCCAACCATGCAGCCAATGAAACGGCGACAGGCCAGAGCGTTGTGATGTCTGCACAAAACAACATTCAGCAACTCGCGACTGAAATGGACGACATGACGGATATGATCCGTAAACTAGCAGGAAACACCCAGCAAATTGGCAGCATTTTGGATGTTATCCGCGGCGTGTCTGAACAGACAAATCTTTTAGCACTTAACGCAGCCATTGAAGCGGCGCGTGCGGGGGAACAAGGCCGTGGTTTTGCGGTGGTTGCAGATGAAGTCAGAAGCCTTGCAAGCCGAACAGCACAATCGACGAACGAAATTCAAACCATGATTGACGAGCTACAACAAGAAGCGCAACTCGCAGTAAACGTCATGGAGAACAGTCAACAACTCACAGTTCAGGGCGCCGAAGCATCACAGAATGCATCTTCTGCTTTGATGCAGATTAATGATCAAATTGTACGTATCTCTGACCTCAACACTCAGGTGGCCACCGCGACTGAGGAGCAATCGACTGTCGTCACTGATATCAATCGAAACATTGAAGACATTAATACCACCACACAGTTAACCGCAGAAACGGCAGATAACATGGCCAGTGCGAGTGATGAGCTTCGCGAGCTTTCACATAAATTGGATGAATTGGTACGAAGCTTTAAGCTTTAAGCTCTAAGCTCTAAGCTCTAAGCTCTAAGCTCTAAGCTATAAGCTATAAGCTCAAGCCAAATAAAAACGCCGCAATTGCGGCGTTTTTTATTGCGATGTTAACGCGCTAGACGCGAAAGCCGCTCACAACCTTGTCCAGTTGAAGGCTCTTCTGTGCCAGTTCATTACATGCCTGCTCAACGCTTCCTAAGTTCTGATGAACGCGTTGACCATTGTCGACAATACCGTGAATGTTACGGTTAATATCTTCAGATACAGCACGCTGTTGCGAAGACGCTGTCGCAACCTGAGAGTTTTGATCATTGATCGTAATGATCATAGTCGAGACCGCATCAAGGTATTCTGCGGTTTGCTCAATGTGTGAAACAGTATCATTGCTAGCTTCGCTGCTCTCATTCATCGCGAAGACCGCGTTTTTGGTCCCTGTCTCCAGTCGCTCAATCATATTGCGAATTTCTTCGGTGCTTTGCTGTGTTTTATTGGCCAAGTTACGCACCTCATCAGCAACCACCGCAAAACCACGGCCTTGTTCCCCCGCACGCGCCGCTTCAATCGCCGCATTCAGTGCCAACAAGTTGGTTTGCTCAGCAATACCACGGATCACGTCGACAATTGAAGCAATGCTATCCACATCGTGGTTAAGGGAGGTGATCATCTCTTGAGATTGCTCAATACGATTTCTCAGCGCAGACATCGCATTCACCGTCCCTGCCACACTGCTTTGCGCAGCGCCGATCTCTTGGGTTGCCGCGCCGGTCGCATCCGCTGCATCCATCGCGTTTTGGCTTATCTGAGAGCTGCTGGCGCTCATTTCCTGCACCGCAGCAGCAATCATGTCACTCTCACGCTGCTGGTTTTCTGTTTCTGTGACACCACTACGAATCGCACTTTCAATCTGAACAGTATGCTCACGAAGATGATTCGACGCATCCACCACTTCTTTGATACTGACTTGGATCTTCGCAACAAAGCGGTTGAACGACTCACCCAACTGACCGATTTCATCTTGCGATCGCACCGTCAGACGCTGCGTAAGATCCCCATCACCGGAGGCAATATTCTCCAATGCCTCACCCATTTCTTTAACGGGTTGCAGCAATAAACGAGACAGTAAAATCCCACCAAAGATGGCGAGTATCAAGGCGGCGATGGAACCACCAATAATCAATCGCTCAGCTTGAATAGTTGATGCATCAATATCCTGCGTGATTTCCGATGACGCGATATTAATCGCCTTCAGCAGAGTCTTCAGATCACGACGAAGTCCCGCAAATGTCTGCTCAATCTCTTCATAGTTATCTGCATACTCTTGAGCAAGAGATTCTGGCTTCAAAATCATCGACTCTAACGCTTTCCCCCAAACTCTCGTGTCTTCGATGAGTTGATCCAACTTAACTTGATGACTTGGATCAATCACACCCGCATCAATCACAGTTTGAATCGCCTTAAGCCTAGGAATGGCCTTAGGGGCATTGTCATAAAATTCGAACTTCTGCTTTTCAAGCGTTTCTTTTGTTACGCCTTTGGCTATTAGCCCTTCAACGCTTCCGAGCACTTGATACAAGTCGCGATAAGCGTCATCAATACTCTCAATGGTCGGGTGGATTTTCTCGTTTAATATTGTATTTAGCGCTACCTGTCGTTCAAACGTTTGATACGACATAGCAAGAACAAGTGTAAAAATGACCGAAACAAAACCAAGGGGAAGGAACAATTTGGTTCGAAACGAAAGTTGGTTAATTAACTGCATGAATTCCTCAAGAGCAAATACGTGACGTTGGTAAAAAGAAATAGTAAGAAGTGGTTCAGCGTCTGTTCGCGGAAGGTCGTGCAACTCTGTATCTCTAACGGTTTCGTTCCAAAACACACGCCCCAGAGCACAAGGTGCAGAGTGAGAACGTCGTAAAGAACAAGGGGGGCAATGGTAGCAATTGAAACTATTGATAAGAAATATAATATGAATAAATGTTGATATAACATCGAAAAAAATACAGCATACTTTTTGTTTTGTTACACGCCTTCAGAAAACCGTTAACCATTTGTAACCAAAGAAATAAGTGACGACTTACGCCTGATAAGAATGCGAAATGCGGGCAAAAAAAAAACGCCTCGAACTTCGAGGCGTTTTTTATTCAGTACGGAGAAGAATTACTTTTTCTTCTTCACGGCTTTTGCATTTGGTAGGTCAGTGATTGAACCTTCGAATACTTCAGCAGCAAGACCCACTGACTCATGTAGAGTCGGGTGAGCGTGGATGGTCAATGCGATATCTTCTGCATCACAACCCATCTCGATGGCCAGACCGATTTCACCTAACAGTTCACCACCGTTAGTACCAACAATTGCACCACCGATAACACGGTGAGTATCTTTGTCGAAAATCATCTTAGTCATACCGTCTGAGCAATCAGACGCGATTGCACGACCAGAAGCCGCCCACGGGAAGGTAGCAACTTCGTAGTTGATGCCTTCTGCTTTCGCTTCTTTCTCAGTCTTACCAACCCAAGCAACTTCTGGCTCAGTGTAAGCAATTGAAGGGATCACTTTAGGATCGAAGTAGTGTTTCTTACCAGAAATCACTTCTGCCGCGACATGACCTTCATGCACACCTTTGTGCGCAAGCATAGGTTGGCCAACAACGTCACCGATCGCATGGATGTGAGCAACGTTGGTACGCAGTTGCTTATCAACATTGATAAAGCCACGCTCATCAACTTCAACACCCGCTTTCTCAGCGTCTAGCAATTTGCCGTTTGGTACACGACCGATAGCAACCAGCACGGCGTCATAGCGAACAGCTTCTGCCGGTGCTTTCTTGCCTTCCATTGAGACATAAATGCCGTCTTCTTTTGCTTCAACCGCAGTCACTTTGGTTTCAAGCATCAAGTTGAACTTCTTGCTGATACGCTTAGTAAAGACTTTGATGATGTCTTTATCAGCCGCAGGAATAACTTGGTCGAACATCTCAACCACGTCAACTTGTGAACCCAGCGCGTCATATACCGTACCCATTTCTAGGCCGATAATACCGCCGCCCATCACCAACAGCTTCTCTGGAACTTCTTTCAGTTCTAGCGCGTCAGTTGAGTCCCAAATACGTGGGTCTTCATGTGGGATAAATGGCAACTCAATTGGGCGAGAACCTGCCGCAATGATTGCGTTATCGAAGTTGATGGTAGTCGGACCTTCAGCGCCCTCAACAACGATGGTGTTCGGGCCAGTAAATTTACCGTATCCGTTAACCACGTTAACTTTACGCATCTTAGCCATTCCGCCAAGACCGCCAGTTAGTTGGGTAACCACTTTGTCTTTCCAAAGGCGGATTTTGTTGATGTCGGTTTGTGGCTCACCGAACACAACGCCATGCGCAGACATCGCTTTGGCTTCTTCGATAACTTTCGCAACGTGAAGTAGGGCTTTAGATGGGATACAACCCACATTCAGACACACACCACCTAACGTGCTGTATTTTTCTACCAGAACGGTTTCTAGACCCAAGTCCGCGCAACGGAATGCCGCTGAATAACCAGCAGGACCTGAACCCAGTACCACGACTTGGGTTTTGATTTCTTTACTCATTCTGACCTCGTTGTAGTCTTATATCCCTGACAGGCTAAGAGATTCTTTTTATGATGGAGCCATTTTGTTTCACGACAAGTACACTTTGGTGAAGGCACTTATTTGGTCCAACATTTTACAGCCGTGTTAACAAGCTGAAAAATAAAAACCCATAGCCTGTGAGCTATACATCAAATCAGCGTCCGCCATATGCAGGTGAACGCTGATAGGGTGTCGTATTACAGTACCAGACGGCGAATGTCTGACAGACACTCGTTCAGGTAAGTCACGAAACGTGCACCTTCTGCACCGTCGATCACGCGGTGATCGTAAGACAGTGACAGAGGCAACATCAGGCGAGGAACGAAGTCCTTACCATTCCAAACCGGTTTCATTTCCGATTTAGATACACCCAGGATGCCAACTTCTGGCGCGTTAACAATTGGGGTAAACGCGGTACCGCCCAAGCCACCAAGGCTAGAGATAGTAAAGCAACCACCTTGCATGTCCGATGCAGTCAGCTTGCCTGAACGTGCCTTCTTAGACACTTCCATTAGCTCAGCAGACAACTCGTAGATGCCTTTCTTGTTAACGTCACGGAATACAGGAACAACCAAGCCATTTGGCGTGTCCACCGCGATACCGATGTTTACGTATTTCTTCAGAATCAAGCTCTCACCGTCGTCAGACAGAGAAGAGTTGAACGATGGGAACGCTTCAAGTGCTTTCGCAGCCGCTTTCATGATGAACACCAATGGGGTGATCTTCATGCCAGTGTCTTTCTTCGCTTCCACTGCATTCTGTTCTTTACGGAATGCTTCTAGTTCAGTGATGTCTGCGTTATCCCACTGTGTAACGTGCGGGATCATTACCCAGTTACGGTGCAGGTTAGCGCCAGAAATCTTCTTAATGCGAGACAACGGTTTGGTTTCAGTTTCACCAAACTTGCTGAAATCAACTTTCGGCCAAGGTAGCAAACCAAGTGCTGCGCCATCGCCTTTGCCCGAAGCAGATGCTGCTGCGCCAGACTCAAGACGCTTAAGCGCCTCTTTCACGTAGCTTTGAACGTCTTCTTTCAGGATACGGCTCTTACGACCAGAACCCTTCACTTTTGACAAGTTAACGCCAAACTCACGCGCTAGACGACGAACAACCGGTGAAGCATGTGCATATTCGTTGTTTTCAACGAATTCAGCCGATGCCGCAGGGGCTGCTTGAGCCACAGGTGCTGGTGCCGCCGCTTTCGCAGGCGCTGCTGCAGGAGCAGAAGCCGCTGCAACTGGCGCTGCTGATGCTGCACCAACGGTCTCAAATACCATGATCAATGAACCGGTAGAGACTTTGTCACCCGCTGCGATTTTGATTTCTTTCAGTACGCCAGCGAACGGTGCAGGGACTTCCATCGAAGCCTTGTCACCTTCAACAGTGATCAGAGATTGCTCTTCTTCAATGCTGTCGCCAACCGCAACCATGATTTCAGTGACTTCTACTTCGTCGCCGCCGATATCAGGAACGTGAACTTCTTTCACTGCAGCAACAGCTGGAGCTGCTACTGGCGCTTCAGCTGGTGCTGCCGCAACAGGAGCCGCACCCGAACCTGCAACTTCAAAGATCATGACCAGTGAACCGGTAGACACTTTGTCGCCCGCAGCGATTTTGATTTCTTTCAGTACGCCAGCGAATGGGGCAGGCACTTC
This sequence comes from Enterovibrio gelatinilyticus, assembly GCF_028683095.1. Taxonomy (GTDB): domain Bacteria; phylum Pseudomonadota; class Gammaproteobacteria; order Enterobacterales; family Vibrionaceae; genus Enterovibrio; species Enterovibrio gelatinilyticus. The sequence continues at coordinate 190,400 of NZ_JAJUBC010000002.1, forward strand.
CATTGAAGCCTTATCGCCTTCAACAGTCAGAAGGGATTGCTCTTCTTCAATGCTGTCGCCGATAGCTACCATGATCTCAGTGACTTCTACTTCGTCACCACCGATATCAGGAACGTGAACTTCTTTCAGCTCAGCGGCCATTGGTGCAGCAACCGGAGCCGCTGCAGGTGCTTCTGCAACAGGAGCTGGAGCAGCAGCTGCGCCTGCCTCTTCAAAGATCATGATCAGAGAGCCAGTAGAAACCGTGTCGCCTTCAGCGATTTTGATTTCTTTAACAACACCCGCTTGTGATGCTGGTACTTCCATAGACGCTTTATCACCTTCAACAGTGATCAGCGACTGCTCTTCTTCAACTGTGTCACCAACGCTGACGAGGATTTCTGTTACTTCAACCTCATCGGCACCGATGTCTGGAACATTAATTTCGATTGCCATTGATTTATGCCTCTTACGCGTACAGTGGGTTCACTTTCTGAGTATCGATGTCGAATTTCTTAATCGCTTCAACCACGACAGATTTCTCGATATCACCACGTTTTGCTAGCTCGCTTAGTGCAGCAACAACAACGTAACCTGCATTCACTTCGAAGTGACGACGCAGGTTCTCACGGCTATCCGAACGACCGAAGCCATCCGTACCCAACACTTTGAAAGACTCAGAAGGCATAAACGCACGAACTTGTTCTGCGTAGTTCTTCATGTAGTCAGTCGCTGCGATTGCTGGCTCAGAACCCATCACTTGTGTGATGTAAGGTACTTTCTGCTCTGCATCTGGGTTTAGCATGTTGAAACGCTCTGCATCTTGACCTTCACGTGTTAGCTCATTGAAAGAGGTAACAGAGTAGATGTCAGACGCAACGCCGTAGTCTTCGCTAAGGATTTGAGCTGCTTTGCGAACTTCGTTCATGATGGTACCAGAGCTCATCAATTGAACTTTGTTTGCACCAGCATAAGACTCAAGTTTGTAGATACCCTTACGAATGCCTTCTTCAGCGCCTTCTGGCATTGCTGGCATTGCGTAGTTCTCGTTCATCAGCGTGAGGTAGTAGAACACGTTTTCTTGTTCTGGACCGTACATGCGACGGATACCGTCTTGCATGATGACCGCCAACTCGTACGCGAACGTCGGGTCGTAAGAAATACAGTTAGGGATAGTGTTCGCCTGAATGTGGCTGTGGCCATCTTCGTGCTGTAGGCCTTCACCGTTCAGTGTTGTACGACCTGCCGTTGCACCCAATAGGAAGCCACGTGCTTGTTGGTCGCCAGCCATCCACGCCATGTCGCCAACACGTTGGAAGCCGAACATTGAGTAGTAGATGTAGAACGGGATCATTGGCAAATCGTTGGTGCTGTAAGACGTTGCAGCAGCGACCCAAGACGACATTGCGCCCAGTTCGTTGATACCTTCTTGCAGAACCTGACCTGAGGTCGCTTCTTTGTAGTAAGAAACAACGCTGCGGTCTTCAGGGGTATATTCCTGACCCGATGGGTTGTAAATACCGATTTGACGGAACAAACCTTCCATACCGAAAGTTCGTGCTTCGTCCGCAATGATAGGAACGATGTTCTTACCAATGCCTTTGTTTTTCAGCAGGATGTTCAGAGTACGAACAAATGCCATGGTGGTAGAGATGTCACGCTTCTGCTCATCAAGCAGAGGCTTAAACTCTTCCACTTCAGGGATCACGAGTTCTTCAGTGAACTTAGGCAGACGCTTAGGCGTGTAGCCGTGCAGTGCGTTACGACGCGCATGCATGTATTCGTATTCTGCTGAACCTTCTTCCAATTTCAAGTATGGAAGAGCTTTCATGTCTTCATCAGAAACCAGCTCTTGCAGGCCTAGACGATCACGTAGGTGCTGAACATGGGTCATGTCCATCTTCTTCACACCGTGCGCAATGTTCTTACCTTCCGCCGCTTCACCCATGCCGTAACCTTTTACGGTTTTCGCTAGGATAACGGTTGGACGGTCTGTGGTTTCTTGTGCTGTTTTAAATGCAGCAAATAGCTTCGATGGCTCATGACCACCGCGCTTAAGTGCGAAGATTTCTTCGTCAGTCATGTCAGCAACCAGTGCTGCAGTCTCTGGGTATTTGCCGAAGAAGTTCTCACGAACGTATGCGCCATCTTTAGACTTAAATGTCTGGTAGTCACCGTCGATGGTTTCGTTCATCAGTTGAAGCAGTTTACCTGTGGTATCTTTTGCTAGAAGTTTATCCCAGCCGCTACCCCAAACCACTTTCACTACGTTCCAACCTGCGCCTTTGAACAGACCTTCCAGTTCTTGGATGATCTTGCCGTTACCCATTACTGGGCCGTCTAGGCGCTGAAGGTTACAGTTAATCAGGAAGCATAGGTTGCCAAGCTTTTCACGAGCAGCGAAAGAGATCGCGCCACGTGATTCTGGCTCATCCATCTCACCATCGCCCAAGAACGCATAAACGCGCTGAGCATTAGTTTCTTTCAGGCCACGGCCTTCTAGGTACTTCAGGAAGCGAGCTTGATAGATAGCAGAGATAGGACCCAGACCCATAGATACGGTCGGGAACTGCCAGAATTCAGGCATCAATTTAGGGTGCGGGTATGAAGGAATACCTTTGCCATCCACTTCTTGACGGAAGTTGTCTAGCTGCTCTTCAGTCAGGCGGCCTTCAACAAACGCACGTGAGTAGATACCCGGAGAGATGTGACCTTGGTAGTAAACCAAGTCACCACCATCCACCTCGTTAGGTGCACGGAAGAAATGGTTAAAGCACACTTCGTAGAATGCAGAAGCAGACTGGTAAGACGCCATGTGGCCGCCAAGATCCAAGTCTTTTTTCGATGCACGCAACACGATCATGATCGCGTTCCAACGAATGATAGAACGAATACGACGCTCCAGGTTTACGTCACCTGGATATGCTGGTTCTTTATCCGCAGGGATGGTATTCACATAGTTGGTGGTGACGCCTGTTGGCATATCAACACCATCAAGGCGCGCCTTTTCCATTACTTGCTCAAGTAGGTACTGGGCGCGTTCTACACCTTCTTCACGGACGACTGATGCAAGAGCTTCTAACCACTCTTGAGTTTCAAGTGCGTCCACGTCATTTTTCATGACTTCAGACATGGCGATCTATCCTTTCGTTGATTGACTTGTACAAAACTAATTGTTGTCGCAGCTGAAAAACGCATCCAGACAACGCGTTAAAGTTTTCGGAGTTCATACACCAATCGCACTATGTATTTGCCCAAATGCTGCCTCAAAAGGCTGAACAAATATCTAGTGCGATTGGCATTATTCCGATTCGTCCTTGCGTTGCTGAATTCGGCGAAGCGAGCGCTCACGGCGGCTTTCTTCTCTACCCAAATCCAGCAAAGTTTCCTCTATAAAGGCCAAATGCGCATGCGATGCCTGACGGGCTTTTTCTGGTTCCCCGGCAGTAATGGCTTGCACTATGTTGGCTCTGTGTTTGCTTACTTTATCGACGACATCATGACGTCGATTCAGCAGTTCAAAGTTTTGTAATATGTTGTGCTCAAGCAATGGCGCCAAGCTGCGCATAATATGCAGCAATACCACGTTGTGTGATGCTTCGGTCACGGCAATCAAGTATTGCATAACCGCAGCGGCTTCGGCTTTGATATCACCAAGTTGCTGAGCTTCGCGAATGTTATCGTGACAATGACACACTCGCGTTAAATCTTCTTCAGTGCCTCGTAATGCAGCAAAATATGAGGATATACCTTCAAGTGCGTGACGAGACTCTAATAAATCAAGTTGGCTTTCTGGGTGCTCGGCCAGTAAATCAATGAGTGGCTCTGAAAATCGTTGCCATAATCGTTCACTGACAAACGTGCCACCGCCTTGCTTACGATTCAGTAATTTCTTTGCTTCTAAACGCTGAATTGCTTCGCGAACAGAAGGACGAGAAACATCAAATTGCTTCGCTAATTCACGCTCTGGCGGCAATTTTTGCCCCGGCGATAATGTTCCTTCAAGAATCAGGCTTTCTAGCTCTTTCTCGATAACATCTGACAGTTTGGGTTGACGAATCCGTTGTATAGCCATCGTTCTTCTTAGTTATTTGGCGCCGGAGTGCCTGCGCGTCCCTTCCCATTTACCTATCTTGTCAATTGGTAAGACCAATTAAAAAACAGGTGAAAATTTACCAGAATGAGGCTTAAGTGTCTACCGTAAACTTGATTTGTGTCATAGAAATTACACTAAGACGCTGAATGCCTTTCTCACCCTGACCTCACAATGGTCAGACCAATTTATTTGGACACATTCATAAAAATGTACTACGTCATTCATGACGCTTTCATTTTCGGAACATAAGCGTAAACAAAGCGTTACGAGAAAAAGTAATTTATCCCTTCATCAATGATTGGATCTGAGCGTGAAATGTCATCCAGTTAAATGACCCGCCGGGATCCGTTTTTCTTCCGGGCGCGATATCGCTGTGCCCAGTGATTCGTGACGGCGTGATCGCGGGGTAATGGTGTTGAATGGATTGACTCACTTCTGCCAAGCATTGGTATTGCACATCGGTATATGGCAAATCATCGGTGCCTTCTAATTCAATACCAATGGAATAGTCATTGCACTGCTCTCGCCCTTCAAAGGACGACACACCCGCATGCCAGGCGCGTTGATCAAAAGGAACAAACTGCACCACTGCGCCATCTCGTTTAATCAAACAATGCGCTGACACCGTCATCTCGCGGATTTCATCAAAATACGAATGCGCGTTTGAGATCAGTTTCCCTTGAAAAAACTGCTCAATATAAGGCCCACCAAACTCACCCGGCGGCAAGCTAATGTTATGAATAACAAGCAGGGATACATCGTTAGGATCCGGTCTTTGGTTACAGTGCGGCGACGGTAAATAAGAAGCACAATCTAACAGATGACGAGTGATAGTTAACATGAAGTGATTCTTTGTTTCTTCCCTATAAACAATTACTGGGTATTTTAATCCATTTCATCAAAATCCCTAACAATTTAAACGCGCATAACTCACAAATGCATGCCTCGCAATCTCATTCCCTCGCAGGTAAACTTGTTAACAACAACAGCGGGCACTGCCCTGTCATTATTTTGTATTTACCTGTGATGGAACCACCATGTCAGAACAAGCCAATGCGTCACGCGTTCACGATAGCCAAACTCGATTGACCTACCTGAAAAAGCACTTACAAGACGATATTATTCGTTGTGTTGCAGACACGCTAAAAGAAGACCTCGGTGGCAGTGTTGATGCAGCAAATGACATCACAGCAAACCTCATTCCTTCCGACGCCCAAGGTAATGCCACCATTATCACCCGCGAGCATGGCGTGTTTTGTGGGCGCGACTTTGCTGACGAAGTGTTCCGCCAACTGGGCGGTGAAGTGACCATTACATGGAAAGTAAAAGATGGCGATAAAGTCGAGCCTAATCAGGTGCTGTGTGAGTTAAGTGGCCCTGCACGCGCATTGCTGACAGGCGAACGCAACGCCATGAACTTTATTCAAACACTGTCAGGCTGTGCCACCGAAACTGCCCGTTATGTCCAAGAACTCTCAGGCACCAAAACGCGCTTGCTTGATACCCGAAAAACCATTCCCGGCCTTCGAAATGCACTGAAATATGCTGTGACCTGTGGCGGCGGTTTTAATCACCGCATCGGTGTGTATGACGCTTACCTAATAAAAGAGAACCACATTATTGCATGTGGTGGTATTCAAGGTGCAGTTAGCACCGCCAAGCAACTAAACCCTAGCAAACCCGTTGAAGTGGAAACTGAAAGCTTAGAAGAGCTTCAACAAGCGATTGAAGCGGGTGCTGATATCGTGATGCTGGATAACTTCACCACGGACATGATGCGTGAAGCGGTTGCCTTAAACCAAGGCCGTATTGCGTTAGAGGTTTCAGGTAACGTCACGTTGGCGACCCTGCGCGAGTTTGCAGAAACAGGGATTGATTACATTTCCGTTGGCGCACTGACCAAACATATTCATGCCATGGATTTGTCTATGCGCCTCAAGTAACTCCCTAAAAATATTAAGAACTATAGAGAATGCAGACACTATGTCTGCATTATCAGCTCCGCCGTCACACAGCTACAACTGACAAACAACTCATTTACAAAAAAGACTATTCACGCCTCGAAACTCCCTTTTTATCTGCTGTTTTCCTAATTTTATCCGCCGTATCGTAACGTCACTACAGCACTTTGCTGCACATAAAAAATGGAGAGAGAAGGCAATGAGAAAACAAAAAGGTTTTAGCTTAATAGAGCTTTTGATTGTGGTGGGGATTATTGGTGCGATCACGGCGATAGCAGTGCCGTCATACTCAAACTACAAGAAAAAATCGGATGTCACCGCTTCTGTGGCATCAGTGAAAAGCTTATTAACCAAAGCAGAGCTACATTTAGCTGAAGGAACCAGTAAATCACTACAGACATTTGTAGAAGCACTTAGCGGCTCAGCAAACTCTTATAATGTGGGCTTAGGAACAATTGTTGGCACTGCTGGAACGGCTGCCGTTGGCACAACAGCAGCGGTCCCTGGGAAACTAACTTTTACATTTAATGCTGGACAGTCATTTGCCACAAAAACGGTAATATTCACCAGAGGCGTAGAGGCTTGGAGCTGCGCTCTACACGCTGATATTAAAAATGAATTTACTGATATCAAAGGCTGCAGCTAATTCAGGTGCAATCTCAGTTAATTGCTGTTCTTGAGAAATGCTCGGCAATCACTCAAGAGCAAGCAACTAATCTGAATATAATACTGGCGCAGAACTCTGGTTCTGCGCCAGACCTGATCGTGTCTCATCATTACCTAACCGCTCAAGCACTATCACTGGCCTTAAGCACTTATTTTGATGAGGGTATCTGCTCAATCAGTGACTTCCCCTCAAAGTTAACATGTGGCAAGTTAAACTTAGGTGAATTAATTCAAGCCCATCAGGCAATCCCCCTAAGTATAGAAAACGATACTACTCTCATTCTTGGTTTAAGCGACCCAACCAACATAGAAGCTCAAGATGATTTTCGCTTCGCCACTGGCCTGCAAATCAAACCGGTTCTGGTCGATCATCAGCAGTTGGTTGGCGCAATTCGTAAACTCTATGGTAAGCAGATAGCATCAACCCAAGGTGACTCCAAATCCGTCAGTGATTCGGAACTCGCCGATCTTGCTGAATTCGATGATGATGCAAACACAGATGAACTCGTTGCCGATGAAGCGCCAGTTAGCCGCTATATCCAACAAGTATTGATGGATGCTGTGCGCAAGCAAGCGTCTGATATTCATTTCGAACCCTTCGAGCAGCGCTACCAAATTCGTTTTCGTTTAGATGGCATATTGCAAACCCACGGTTCGCCACCAGTAGGCATTTCACGCCGACTCTCGACCCGTTTAAAAATTCTCGCCAAGCTCAACATTGCAGAGCGCCGTTTGCCGCAAGATGGGCGCATTAAGCTAACTTTGGCAGATGGCAAATCTATTGATATGCGCGTTTCCACTTTGCCCACGCTATTTGGCGAAAAAGTGGTGCTGCGAATTTTAGATGGCGGCAGTGTCGCGCTGGATATTGATTCGCTGGGTTACAGCGAAAAACAAAAGCAAGACTACCTAACGGCGCTAGACAAACCCCAAGGGTTGATTCTAATGACCGGCCCAACGGGCAGTGGAAAAACCGTGTCACTTTACACCGGCCTGAAGTATCTCAACACTGCCGAACGCAACATTTCCACTGCAGAAGATCCGGTGGAAATCAATTTGCCAGGCATAAACCAAGTCAATATCAATAACGATATTAAGTTGGATTTCGCTACTGCTCTACGAGCTTTCCTTCGCCAAGATCCCGATGTCGTCATGGTAGGAGAAATGCGTGATTTAGAAACTGCTGAAATTGGTATCAAAGCGGCGCAAACGGGGCACTTGGTGTTATCGACACTCCATACTAACTCGGCTGCAGAAAGCATTACGCGTTTGGCGAATATGGGCGTTGCTCCCTATAACCTTGCTGCTTCATTGACTTTGATTATCGCCCAGCGTCTCGCTCGCCGCTTGTGTTCACATTGCAAAGTGCCACACAACCAAGACGATCATCAACTCACAGCCCTACAGAACCAATACCCTAGCCTGTTACGCACACATGTTTTCCAAGCCCACCCAGAAGGGTGCGATCACTGTAACAATGGCTATCTTGGTCGCGTGGGCATCTATGAAGTCATGCGTATTGACCGTATGCTCTCTGAAGCTATAGGTAGTGATGCATCGGCACCTGATTTGGAACGTATCGCCATCGATAATGGCATGCTTACGCTCCCTCTTTCTGGCATTGAAAAACTCAATCAGGGCACAACAAGTCTCGCTGAACTCCAACGCGTCATTAGCCTGTAAAAAGGAACGAACATGACCTCAAATACAAAAAAATTATACGCATTCCAATGGCGTGGCAACACCTCCAAAGGTGCCAAAATCAAAGGCCAAATACTTGCTTACAGTGAACAAGATGCTAGAAGCATATTGGCAGAGCAGCGTGTTCATATCGTAAAAATCAAACGCCGCGCCCCCTCCTCATGGGTCAAGCGTAGCAATACCGCTAACGCCAAAGACATCACCATGCTCACACGCCAAATGGCGACAATGCTAGAAGCTGGCGTCCCGCTAGGGGAAACCCTGCAATTATTGAAAAGCAGCGCAAAAAAAGCTGAAATGAAGTTAATCATCAGCCAGATTTATAGCCATATCGAAGCTGGCTCTTCCTTGGCGCAGGCGATGAAATCAAGCTCAACCCTGTTCGACCAGTTTTACTGTGATCTTGTCGCTACCGGTGAGCAAACGGGCAGGTTAGAGCTTATATTTGCTCGTATTTGTATTTATCGAGAAAAAGGCGAAGAAACTCGATCCAAAGTCATCAAAGCCATGATTTACCCCGGTATCGTGTTCACGATTGCCCTATTGGTCAGCGTTGGCATGCTATTGTTTGTAATACCAACGTTTAAAGATATCTTTTCGTCGTTTAACTCAGAATTACCTTGGTTCACCCAAAAAGTGCTTGGCGTCTCAGATGCCCTGCAAAACTATGGCTTGTATATCTTGCTAGCCATAGCGCTTACTGTATTGATAGTCAAAGCCAGCCATCAGAAGAGCTATAAATTTCGACTCCAAGCCAGTCGCTTCTCGCTGCGCATTCCCATTTTTGGCGATGTGTTAACCAAAGCCACACTCGCACGTTTCACTCGCACACTCGCAACCACCTTCAGTGCGGGCATTCCCTTACTCAATGGCCTAGCAGCAGCAGGGAAAACCGCCAACAACACCTACTTTAAGCTGGTTATTGAAGAGGTTCATAAGCAAACGTCAGGAGGACGTCCGCTACATCGTGCTATTCAAGAAACCGAAGCATTTCCAGACATGATGACGCAGATGGTGATGATTGGTGAAGAATCCGGCTCTCTCGATGACATGCTCAACAAGGTTGCGGGGCTGTATGAAGCAGATGTTGATAACACAGTCGACAATTTGGGGAAAATCCTCGAACCAATGATCATTGTGTTGCTTGGTCTACTGATCGGATCCCTAGTGGTTGCTATGTATTTACCTATGTTCAATCTCTTAAATGTTCTGGGTTAGTACTCTTCACCATTTACTAAACGACTCGGTTTTCTCTGTTCTCTTAATTTCACGTAAATGATTCTGACTTTCGATAGATGTTTAAATTCAGTGAATAAGAGGATAGAGACAGGCTTCACAACCCGTTATCATGTCGCAACAAACTACCACTGGATTTCAACATGGATTGGCTGTTCGACTCTCCGAGTCTATATGTATTTCTCGCGTCTTTATTTGGACTCATCGTTGGCAGCTTTCTCAACGTCGTCATTTATCGCTTTCCAAAAATGATGGAGGCGCAATGGCGCACGGAGTGTCATGAGTGCTTTCCTGACGAGATGCCAGCACCGAAAGATGGTGAAGTGTTCAATCTGAGCCTTCCTCGCTCGCATTGCCCTTCTTGTCAGGCTCCTGTTAAAGCCATAGACAATGTGCCCGTTCTGAGTTGGTTGATCCTCGGTGGTAAATGCCGACATTGCAAAAACCCCATCAGCATCCGTTACCCATTCGTTGAATTGCTAACCGCAGTGCTGGTTGGCATCACCGCTTATACCCTACCGGGGTCTTATTGGTCGCTCGCAGTGATTGCCGCAACTTTTGTCTTGGTCGCGCTGTGCTTTATCGATATTGATACCATGCTATTACCAGATCAAATGACACTGCCTTTGATGTGGGTAGGTATTCTGCTGGCGCTGATTGGTATATCCCCCCTCTCGCTGCAAGATGCTGTGATGGGTGCTATGGCGGGTTATCTGTCGCTGTGGACTGTGTTTCAGCTGTTTAAGCAACTCACAGGCAAAGAAGGTATGGGGTACGGGGATTTCAAACTCTTAGCCGCATTGGGTGCATGGCTGGGTTGGCAAGCGCTGCCGATGGTGATCTTATTTGCCTCATTCGTCGGTGCGATTTGTGGCATTATCTTAATGCGAGTCAAAGGGACGGGGAAAGAGACACCCTTCTCGTTCGGCCCTTATCTTGCGATTGCGGGCTGGATTAGTCTGCTCTGGGGCAATAACATCTTAGATTGGTATTTAACGTCTTATTTGGGTTATTAAATGGCTTTTGTTATTGGCGTCACTGGCGGCATTGGTAGCGGTAAAACCACAGTGGCCAATCTGTTTGGCGATAAGGGAATTGATATCGTTGATGCAGACATCATTGCTCGACAAGTCGTCGAACGAGGCTCTGATGGGCTAAATGCCATCGCTGCGAAATTTGGCGAGACAATGCTGGATGACACTGGCGAACTTAACCGCGCAGCACTTCGAGAGCACGTATTCTCGCACCCCGAAGACAAAGACTGGCTCAATGCACTGCTTCACCCCAAAATCCGCCATGAGATGCGCACTCAAACACAACAAGCGCTCTCACCGTACTGCTTGCTTGTGATTCCCTTGCTAGTAGAAAACGGACTACAAGCACTGTGCGACCGTGTTCTTGTGGTCGATGTTCCTGAGCACACTCAAATTGAACGGGCATCTCGACGAGACAGCGTCTCAAATGAGCAGGTAAAGCGAATTTTAGCCGCTCAAGCTACGCGAGACGATAGACTTGCCCTTGCCGATGACGTTATCGTTAATGAGTGCACACAGGACGAACTTTCCCGTCAAGTTGACCAGTTGCACCTTCAATACCTCACTTTAGCCGGACAAGATACTGAGAATCACCATGAGTAACGATACCTTATACGAGCACCCTTTGAATGAGCAGGTTCGCGTTTACCTGCGGCTCGAGTATCTTCTCAATCAAATCAATCAGTCATCATCACTGACTGGCGATACGCATTGGAGCGTGTTCTTCAAAAGTCTGTTCGAACTGGCAGAAATCCTAGAGCAAGTGCAAGTGAAAGGTGATCTTGCCAAGGATCTTGAAAAGCAACGTTCCAAGTTAGAAGCATGGCTTAATGTCCCGAATGTCGATACAGAGCAACTGACTCAGTTGCTGCAAGAAAGCCGTCGATTGCAACAGGTCTTACTTCAAGCGCCTCGCTTGGGGCAGGCACTGAGAGAAGATAAGTTTCTCTCATCCATTCGCCAACGATTCTCCATTCCAGGCGGAACATGCAGCTTTGACTTACCTTCTCTGCATCATTGGCTGAACCTTCCGTTAGCCCATCGTCAATCCGATGCGAACACATGGACAGGCTCCCTTAAGCCTCTAGAAAACGCGCTGACATTTTGGCTTCGTTTAACGCGTGGCGGAGCTGCACTGCAACCAAGTATTGTGATCAACGGTTTTTACCAACAAGATGTTGAAGGAGCGACCTTGCTTCGTATTCAAATTTCACCGGACTACAACGCATTTCCGCTAGTGTCTGGTCATAAATCTCGGTTTGCTATACGCTTCATGCCGTTTGATGAAAACCAAACCGTTGCTGACACCATGGCACTATCCATAGCGGTCTGTTGAACAATTTTTAGAAAAAGAGGTTTCTGTGAATCAAGATAAGCCTATCGTCGTAAAATGCCCACAATGTGCACTACCCGTTGTTTGGGGAGAAGTCAGTCCTTTCAGACCATTTTGCAGCAAACGCTGCCAACTCATTGATTTGGGTGAATGGGCAGACGAAGAGAAACGCATTGCGGGCGCACCAGATATGTCTGATGGTGATGGTTGGTCGGAAAACCAATAATACAAACGACGATTATACGAGGCGCGAGTCATTGGCATGGTGCAACTAAAACACATGCTTGTGACTTGCACTTCGAACATCAAACCTCACCAAATGCCTTTCTTATTTTTTCCAGCACTGCATCATTCGCCTCAGGGAAAGGGTAATCATCAAGCTGTGCAATCTTCGCCCATCTCCCCGGTTGACCTTCTTTACCAAACGGCTCACCATCGAATGCTTTCACAAGATAAAAATCAAACCTGAGGGCCTTATCAGGGTAATCATGTGCCAATGAGATAAATGCTTCGAGCCTTGTTGCCACAATACCGACTTCTTCTTCGAGCTCTCGAATCACTGCTTGCTCTGCTGTTTCTCCTTGCTCCACTTTGCCACCAGCAAACTCCCAATAACCGCCTTTATGCGCCTTTGCTGCACGCTGGGTAATATAGATTTCACTGCAATCAGCATTAAGAATAATGCCCGCTGCAATGTGTAATTGCTTCTTGTCCATGTAATACAAACTCTCTTTCCATAAAAAAGGCCGCTAAGCGGCCTTTCGGGTGTAATGACAGATACCAAAGTCTAACCCACTCGGGTTAACTGGGTAAAATTAGTTAATTTTACCGTGGCACTGTTTGAATTTTTTACCTGAACCACATGGGCAAGGATCGTTACGACCCACTTTACGGCCATCACGAACAACAGTTTCAGAAGCGCTCTCAGATGTATTGTCTTGGCTATCATCTAGCTGGCTACCAGCATCTGCATGGCTGACTTGTTGACGACGAGCAGCTTCTTCCGCTTGCGCTCTGCGCTGCTCTTCCATGCGGTCGACTTCTTCTGGCTGTTGAACGCGAACGCGGCTCAGCGTCATCACAACGTCTGATTTCAGTGAGTCCAGCATGCCTTCAAACAGTTCAAACGACTCACGCTTGTACTCTTGTTTCGGGTTCTTCTGAGCATAGCCACGCAAGTGAATACCTTGGCGAAGGTGATCCATTGCCGCTAAGTGTTCTTTCCACAGAGTATCTAGCGTTTGAAGCATCACTGCTTTTTCGAAGTTACGCAGCGTTTCAACACCAACCGCACTCTCTTTCGAGCGGTAAACGTCGATGATGTTATTCAGAATGCGCTCACGTAGCTGTTCTTCATACAGCTTGTCGTCGTTGTCCAACCACTCTTGAAGTGGAAGCTCAACGTCAAAGTCGGCTTTCAAACGTTTTTCCAGACCTTCAATATCCCACATTTCATCAAGGGATTGAGGTGGAATGTATTGGTCAACGACATCACCGATCACATCCTCTCGGTTATGCTCAATCATCTCGCTAATGTCATTGCTTTCCATCAACTCATCACGCAGTTCGTAAACCACTTTACGCTGATCGTTAGCAACATCATCGAATTCTAGAAGCTGTTTACGAATGTCGAAGTTACGACCTTCAACTTTACGCTGTGCGTTTTCAATCGCTTTGTTCACCCATGGGTGCTCGATCGCTTCGCCCTCTTCCATACCCAGTTTCTTCATCATGTTCGATACACGGTCAGACGCAAAAATGCGCATGAGTGAATCTTCCATCGACAAGTAGAAACGACTTGAACCAGGGTCACCCTGACGACCAGAACGACCACGTAACTGGTTATCGATACGACGAGATTCGTGACGCTCAGTACCAATGATATGCAAGCCACCCGCCGCTTTCACCGCTTCATGGGTTTCACGCCATTTCGCCTTAATGTCAGCAATTTGTTGCTCAGTTGGGTTTTCCAACTTAGCCACATCAGACTGCCAGCTACCACCCAACACGATATCCGTACCACGGCCTGCCATGTTGGTTGCAATCGTCACAGCACCTGGTGAACCCGCATCAGCAACGATATCGGCTTCGTGTGCGTGGAACTTCGCATTCAATACTGCGTGTTTCACACCCGCTTCTTTCAGTGCATTTGATAGCAATTCAGATTTTTCGATAGACACTGTACCAACAAGGCTTGGCTGGCCTTTTTCGCTACGCACTTTGATGTCTTCGATAATAGCGGCGAACTTTTCACGCTCCGTCATGTAAACCTGATCCGCCATATCATCGCGAACCATTGGTTTATTGGTTGGGATAACCACGGTATCCAAACCATAAATTGACTGGAATTCGAACGCTTCCGTATCAGCTGTACCTGTCATGCCAGACAGTTTGTCGTACAAACGGAAGAAATTCTGGAAGGTGATGGATGCCAAGGTCTGGTTTTCGTTTTGGATCTTAACGCCTTCTTTAGCTTCCACCGCTTGGTGAAGGCCTTCAGACCAACGACGACCTGGCATAGTACGACCGGTGTGCTCATCGACGATGATAACTTCATTGTCTTTGACAATGTAATCAACGTCTTTTTCGAATAGTACGTGTGCACGCAACGCGGCATTGATATGGTGAAGTAATGAAATATTTGCTGGAGAGTAAAGCGTATCGTTCTCTTCCATCAATCCATTTTTCTTCAGCATATCTTCCACGAACTCTTGACCATTTTCAGTCAGGTGAGCTTGCTTAGATTTCTCATCCACAGTGAAGTGGCCTTCGCCACGATATTCTTCACTGTCTTCTTTATCTTGGCGGATTAACTGTGGGATCAACGCATTGATACGCGCATACATTTCAGAGCTGTCTTCAGCAGGGCCTGAAATGATCAGCGGCGTTCGAGCTTCATCGATAAGGATGGAATCCACTTCATCGACAACCGCGAAGTAGCGCTCGCGCTGAACACGGTCTTCAGCACGAAATGCCATGTTGTCACGAAGGTAGTCAAAACCGAATTCGTTGTTTGTTCCGTAAAGAATATCAGCTAAGTAAGCGGCTTTTTTCTCTGGCGGTGCCATATTTGGCACATTCACGCCAACGGTCATATCAAGGAATTCAAACAATGCGCGGTTGGTTTCAGCATCACGTTTCGCAAGGTAATCATTCACGGTAACAATGTGAACACCTTTACCGGTTAACGCATGCAGGTAAGCAGGCAGTGTTGCAGTGAGGGTTTTACCTTCACCCGTACGCATCTCTGCAATTTGGCCATTATTAAGCACCATGCCGCCAATCAGCTGCACGTCGAAATGGCGCATACCAAATACACGCTTAGACGCTTCGCGTACGGTTGCGAACGCTTCAGGCAAAATCACGTCAAGAGATTCACCCTGCTCGATACGCTGACGATATTCAGCGGTCTTTGCTTTTAGGTCTTCATCACTGAGTGCTTCAAACTGAGGCTCAAGATTGTTGATTTCGTTTACGACTTTACGAAGGCGGCGCAGTGTGCGGTCATTGCGGCTTCCGATTACTTTGGTGATTAGTTTCGATAACATGGCTTTGCCGTTTCTCTCATTTTTTCGCTTTAGCGTGGGAGCCAAAGCCAGGATACTGCGAGGCAGAGAAAATCAGCATGTCCCTCTGCCCAAAATTCTTTATGGGAATAATCAGCGATTATTCTTTTCGTGGTTTTGATCTTGTGCCTCGATTTATAGTTTTCAAGGCCAATGGATCATTTAATCAAACTAGATTAGCACTTAGGGCAATTATCATAAGCCATAACGGCGGCACAGCCCACTTGTAATGCGGGTCGAGTCTCGTTAGATAACAAAAATTAGAACCCGCCCAACGAGCAACGCCAAGTTAGTGCATTTTGTGTTCAATATTGGTGCATTTTATCGTCAGCAAGTTCTTTCTCTTATATCCTGTTCTGTACAACAAACTTGGTGAGAACCCTAAAGCCCTGTTACTCTTTGAGGTAGTGCCACAACCGCGAAGTGATTATGAGAGACCATAGACCAAAAGCTGCGCAAGATTTACTGGAAAATGGCCTGACAGGACAAGTCCGTCAAAGGGCGATGGTACTGTCGCAACTCAGCCAGCAAGTGAAATCACTACTTCCTCCCGCATCAGCACAACATTGCCGTGTCGCTAATTACCGCGATGGTATTCTGATCCTGGAGTGCGGTTCTTCCTCATGGGCAACGCGGCTTAACTATGACCGCCATACGTTAATGTCAGCGCTTCGTCGCGACACTTTGCCATCATTGATGACGATAGAAATAAAAGTTAACCCTGACTTGGCTCGACGTGAGCAAGCTGAAGCAGAAAAGATCGAGAAGGCGAAAGAGTGGCGGACAGTAAGCCCCGCTGCGGCAGAATGCTTGAAGATGATCGCTCAGTCAGCACCAGAGAAAGTAAGAAAGAAATTGGAAGCCATTGCAGAGCTGGCGGAGCGGAACCGCAGCAAATAGACGTTCGTTTCAAAAAAATGGCATAAAAAAACCGGCGCATTCTCGCCGGTTTTTTTTGTGTTCATGACTTGCTTAGGCTAGAACCATACCCGGCTCTGCAAATGTCACTGGCAGTGTCTGCTCGTTTTCAAATGTTGCCCATTCCCAAGCTTCTTGGTCTGCAAGCACTGCGCGAAGCAGTTGGTTATTCAACGCATGCCCTGATTTGAATGCACGCATTTCACCAATGATGTTATGTCCACACATGTACAGATCGCCAATAGCGTCTAGCACTTTGTGTTTAACCAGTTCATTGTCAAAACGCAGGCCGTCTTCGTTCAGGATGCGGTAATCATCAAGAACAATCGCACAATCGAAGCTACCGCCAAGGCACAGGTTACGTGACTGGAGGTACTCAATATCACGCATGAAACCAAAGGTTCTTGCGCGGCTAATGTCTTTGATAAACGCTTGCGAAGAAAAATCCATCACCAGATTTTGTTGCTCAGATTCAATCGCAGGGTGATTGAAATCAATCGCGAAATCTAAACGGAAACCATCATAAGGTAACAATTCAGCCCACTTGTCGCCGTCTTCGATGCGAACAGGTTTCTTAATGCGCACAAAACGTTTTGGTGCATTAAGTGTTTCAATACCCGCTGATTGCAACAAGTAGATGAATGGGCTTGCGCTACCATCCATGATTGGGATTTCTGGTGCATCTACTTCAACGATAACGTTATCGATACCCATACCAGCAAGAGCAGCATTTAAGTGCTCAACGGTAGAAATACGAACGCCATCGTCATTGACCAGTGCAGTACACAGCATGGTATCTCGAACTGACGCTGGATCTGCTGGAAAATCCACAGGAGGATTCAGGTCAGTACGGCGATAAATTACGCCGGTGTTAGCTGCCGCTGGGCGCAGGATCAATGTGACCTTACGTCCAGAGTGCAAACCCACCCCAGTCGTTTGAACAATAGTTTTTAATGTTCGTTGTCTAATCATCTGCCATTCCCAACTGAAAATCTTTTTTGCGCCTCATATCACCCATTACAGTGTCACACGAGACAAAACGGGCAGCATAATATCATGCTGCTGTACACAAACCAAGCGCCGCCTGATTAATCCGCTTGCTTACGCAAGAATGCAGGAATATCCAGATAGTCTTGCTCTTGCTTCGGCTTAGGTGCAACGTTAGATGTTTGTGGTTGAGCTGAACTTTCGAGCGCCTGTCCACTTGAAACATTTGTTGCCGCCTTTGGCGTTTCTTGCAAAGGCTGTGCCTTATTTTCCACTGGCGCTGGTTTTTGAGTTCCAGGTACCAAAGTGATGTCTGGCTTGCGCTCGTTACCAATACCAGTAGCAACTACTGTTACTCGCAATTCGTCACTCATCTCTGGATCCATCGAAGAACCGATAACCACAGTGGCATTATCTGAGGCAAAAGCCTTTACAGTGTTGCCCACAGTTTCGAATTCATCCAGTCGCATATCAAAACCAGCTGTAATATTTACGAGAACGCCTCGTGCACCAGCCAAATCGATATCTTCCAGAAGCGGACTTGAAATAGCCATTTCGGCCGCTTCTTCCGCACGGTTTTCACCGGTTGCGACGCCGCTGCCCATCATGGCATGACCCATTTCCGACATCACAGTGCGTACGTCTGCAAAGTCGACGTTAATCAAGCCAGGGCGAGTAATAAGCTCTGCAATACCTTGTACAGCGTTACGCAATACATCATTGGCTTTTGCAAAAGCATCAAGCAGCGTAATACCGCGGCCCAGTACTTTTAGAAGCTTCTCATTTGGGATGGTGATCAATGAATCAACGTGCTTAGACAGCTCTTCGATTCCTTGCTCAGCAAACGCAAGACGCTTCTTGCCTTCAAAGCTAAACGGTTTGGTAACAACAGCAACGGTAAGAATACCCAGCTCTTTTGCCACCTCAGCGATAACAGGCGCAGCACCAGTACCAGTACCACCGCCCATACCCGCTGCGATAAATACCATATCGGCACCTTCGAGCTCAGCTTTAATCGCTTCACGATCTTCCAATGCTGATTCACGGCCAACCTGTGGGTTTGCACCCGCACCAAGGCCTTTAGTGATATCACCACCGATTTGAATAACAGTACTTACTGCCGTTTTACGCAGCGCCTGAGCGTCCGTATTGATGGTGATGAACTCCACCCCTTCAATTGACTCACGCACCATGTGTTCGACTGCATTACCACCGCCGCCGCCAACACCAACGACTTTAATTACCGCGTCATTGGACATTTCCATCATCGGTTCAAACATGTGTTCTCTCCGTCATTCCTGTTCGCATCAGGTTTAAAATTCTTTCTTGATCCAGCCACTAAACTTACTGAACATTCCTGATACAGTACGTTTAGGCTCTGGCTCGCTCGTTTCGTTCAATAGATTGTCTTTGCCGTAGTGTAATAAACCTACCGCAGTAGCGTGATATGGTGCATTGACGTAATCCGTCAATCCTGTCACGCCAGACGGAAGACCCACGCGGACTTGGTTTTGGAATACGCGCTCTGCACATTCCACCAATCCTTGCATTTGTGCAGCACCGCCCGTCAGGACTACACCTGCGGCCAATTGATGCTTCACACCTTGTGCGCGTAATCGTTCCTGCACACGTTCCAATTCATGCTGCACCAACCCCAACAATTCACTGCAACGTGGCTCAATGACTTCAGCCAATGTTTGACGCTGTAGGCTTCTCGAAGGACGCCCACCGACGCTCGGCACATTGACCTTCGCATCTTTATTCACTAGCTCACCTAGCGCACACCCGTGTTTCACTTTGATTTTCTCTGCGTCACTCAAAGGTGTGCCGAATGCATAGGCGATATCACTAGTGATTACATTACCTGCGTATGGAATCACCGCTGCATGACGCAGCGCACCACCAGTCCATACTGCAATGTCCATGGTTCCGCCGCCGATATCGACGACGCAAACACCTAATTCTCTTTCATCTGCGGTGATCACCGCATGGCTCGCTGCCAACCCAGAAAAAATTAACTGGTCAACTTTCAGGCCACATCGCTCTACCGCTTTTTCAATATTACGCGCCGTATCGTTGTGGCAGGTGATCAGGTGTACGCTGGCTTCCATTCGAACGCCAGAAAGCCCAACTGGGTTTTTGATCCCTTCTTGGTAATCAATTTTGTATTCTTGAGGGATCACGTGCAGCACACGCTGTTCATCACTAATTTTTACAGATTTCGCAGTATGGATAACCATATCTACGTCATCTTGGGTCACTTCTTCATCCGAAATCGTGCCCATCCCGCGTTCAGTTAAACAATGAATGTGCTTACCTGACAGCGATAAAAATACAGAATGGATCTTACAGTCAGACATCATTTCTGCGCCGTTGACTGCTCGTTCAACCGATTTCACGACGGATTCAAGGTCATTGACGCCACCTTTATCCATCCCCTGAGACGGTGTTGTACCTACACCCAGCACATTCACTGCGCCATCAGGCAATATCTCACTGACTAACACTGAGACTTTCGATGTCCCGATGTCTAATCCAACAATCAGTGGTCTGTCAGTTGCTTGCTTCATTCCATCTACTCTTAGGCTTACTCTTCACTGAGCGCTTGTTCTGGAGCTTTCCAGCCCACAGCGGCACCAGTGTCATAGCGCAAATCTACGTATTGAATATCTCGTCCCGTGGCGTTCATATCATCAAACACATCCACAAAACGATGTAATCTTTCTTGTCTCGACTCTCGGCCTAACTCAATCCGAATTCCGTCTTGTGTGACTATTCGCCAAGAGCGGCGATCATTCAACGCCAAGGCTGCAATATTAAGATGGGTTGGTTGCAATATGTCACGCATTTCACGCCATGCATCCAACACTTCCTTCTCGCTCCCTTCTGGGCCATGTAATGACACCAGGCCTTTCTCTTTAACGTCGTCAGGACTTGCGCTAAACGCAATGCCACCTACATCCAGCAATTGGGATCCATTCCAGACTGCTTGAGGTGTGTATTCAGTCACATCAACTTTTAATGTATCTGGCCATTGCTTACGAACCGCCACATTGGCAACCCAAGGCAAAGCCGAAATTGCACCATGAATATCATCCACGTCTTGCAACATGAAACTTTGCAAAGGCCCTATTTGAAGAACAGCATTTCTGACCTCTACCGACGACAGATGCGTTAATTCACCCTGTACAACAATTTGGGACAATGGCAGTTGTTTTTCATCACCCATCCAACTCAGGACTCGGAGCAACAACCAAAGAATCGCCAAAATGACAAACACCAAAAACACCAGCCCCCCCCAATGTTCTCTTAACATTGAAGGTTGAGCCGGTATGTCATTCGCGGTCACATCTGTCATTTCAGGCTATTGCCTCGCCTCTATTGGGCAACCTGTCGCTTCGCTATACAAAGCCGACCGGATTATAACGGTCAGTTTGACAGGTCACCAAGCCTTGTTGGCGCATAAGTGATAAAGCTGAGATCAAATACATGCAAAACGTGCAAAATCAGGTTAAAAATTAGACATTACCCGTCATGACGCATTGCAACACGTGCAATCATGCTTATATCTGTGCGTTCAGCGCTTTTTTATCTAGTTTCATTTCAGCCAGTTTTCTAGCCACTTTACCAATATCTCCAGCGCCTTGTGTCAAAACTAAGTCACCAGATTGCAACACTGCACCCAGCGCTGCTGGCAATGCGTCTACGTCCGAAACGAAGATAGGATCGATCTTGCCGCGCCCACGTAAAGTGCGGCAAAGGCTACGACCGTCCGCCCCCGCGATCGGGGTTTCTCCCGCGGAGTAAACATCCAACATCAACAACACATCGACGTTTTCTAATACGTTGGCGAAGTCATCATACAAATCACGTGTGCGGCTGTATCTGTGTGGCTGGAACACCATCACAAGACGGTTATCCGGCCAACCAGCGCGTGCCGCTTGAATCGTTACATCCACTTCACTTGGGTGATGACCATAATCATCAACCAGCAAGGCTTCGCCGTCATCAACAGGGAACAGTCCGAGTTGATCAAAGCGACGTCCCGTGCCTTCAAAGTTCACAAGTGCACGCCAAATTGCTTCATCTTCTACGCCATCTTCTGTTGCCACAGCAACGGCGGCAGCTGCATTCAACGCATTGTGACGACCAGGAATATTAAGCTCGATATTTAAATCAGGCTTGCCTATGCGACGAATGGTAAAAATGCCTTTTTGACCTTCTTGACGGTAGTCTCGAAGTTGTACGTCTGCATCGTCAGAAAAACCATAGGTGATCACCTGACGGCCAATCAACGGGATAATTTCTCTGACAACCTCGTCATCAATACACATTACCGCTTGTCCGTAAAACGGCAGTTTGTGCAAGAAATCGATAAAAGTTTGCTTTAAGTTATCGAAGTTACCGCCGTAGGTGTCCATGTGGTCTGCTTCGATATTGGTCACAATTGCAACCATCGGCTGCAAGTGAAGGAAAGACGCGTCGCTTTCATCCGCCTCGGCAATTAAATAGCGGCTGCAGCCTAAACGTGCGTTCGTGCCAGCACTTTTTACCAAGCCACCGTTCACAAACGTTGGATCAAGCCCTGCTTCTTGGTAGATCAAGGTCGTCAGTGCCGTGGTCGTGGTTTTACCGTGTGTACCTGCAACAGCAATACCATGGCGATAGCGCATCAATTCCGCCAGCATTTCAGCTCGGCGAACCACAGGAATACGTGCCGCTTTTGCCGCAACCAGTTCAGGGTTGTCTTGCTGGATAGCCGTTGATACCACCACCACACTTGCGCCGTTCACATTGGTTTCTGCGTGACCAAAGAAAACCTTGGCTCCTTTACTTTCGAGACGCTGAGTGACTGGGTTTTCCGATAAATCAGAACCCGACACATCATAACCTTCATTCAACAGTACTTCGGCAATGCCGCACATTCCCGCGCCGCCAATACCGACGAAGTGAATACGCTTAACACGGCGCATCTCTGGCACCATGGTTCTGATTTTTTCTAACTGATGACTATCAAACTTGCCCATCACTTGTTCTCTTATTTCGCTACGTCTTTGATGACAGCAGCTACACGCGCTGCCGCATCGGTAATCGCTGCGCGTTTCGCAGCGTGTGCCATTGTCATCAACGACTGTGAATCTAGGTGCTCTAACGCCGATGCTAGCTTTTCAGCGGTCAAATCGGGTTGTTCTATCATGATGGCTGCACCATCTTGTACTAAATGTTCTGCGTTCAATGCCTGTTGGCGGTCTTTATGTTGAAACGGGACAAATATCGACGGAACGCCCGCCGCAGACACTTCAGAAACCGTTAATGCTCCTGAGCGGCAAATCAATACGTCTGCCCAGTCATATGCCTCTGCAACGTCATCAATAAACTCAGTGACATCTGCGTTTTCAATCTTTGCCCGCGCAAAACGATTGAGCGTATCTGCTTGGTTGCCTTTACCCGCTTGATGGCGAACAAACACATCGCGTTTTAGCAATGCCAGTGCCTCTGGCACGGTGTGATTAAGAATGCGAGCGCCTTGACTGCCCCCCATCACGAGAATATTCAGCGGTGTCCCATCTTGATAAGGCACTGCGTCACGCAGTTCGCACACATCTTTTCGTACTGGATTCCCCACCACTTCCGCGTTAGGAAATGCGCCAGGAAACGCTTGCAACACACGCTTAGCAATTTTAGCTAGCCATTGATTGGTTAATCCTGCGACCGCATTCTGTTCATGCAAGACCACAGGAATACCACTCAACCATGCCGCTAAGCCACCTGGACCACTCACATATCCCCCCATACCGAGTACGGCATCAGGCTGAAATTGTTGAATATGTTTACGCGCTTGCAGTACGGCATTTATTACCATCCAGGGGGCGAGAAGTTTACGCGCAAAGCCTGAACCACGCAGCCCCTTTACTTCAATAAAGTCGATCTCAATGCCATGTTTAGGCACCAAATCGGCCTCCATTCTGTCTGCGGTGCCTAACCAGCGAATTTTCCAGCCCTGCTGCTGCAGTTCATTGGCAACCGCCAACCCCGGGAAAACATGACCGCCAGTCCCTCCAGCCATCACTAATAATTTCTTATGTTTTCGTTCGTTTTCGTTTTTCATGGGTCACTATTCGTTGGTGCGCCTGAGAGGTCTCTAAACGGTATTCATAATCAATGCGAAGAAGAATGGCGACCGCTGTCGACATAATAAATAAACTGGAACCACCATAACTTACCAGTGGTAAGGTCAAACCTTTCGTTGGCACAATCCCCGCCGCAGCGCCAACATTGACAAGGGCCTGAAACGCAAACCAAATACCGATGCCAAACGCGAGAAACCCACCAAATAGTTGATTAGCCTCAAGACAGCGCTTACCGATAAACAGCGCGCGGAAAACCAACGCAAACACCATCAACAGCACCGCAACAACGCCGACTAACCCTAATTCTTCAGCAAGCACAGCAATAACAAAGTCAGTATGCGCTTCGGGCAAGTATTCAAGCTTTTGAATGGAATTGCCCAATCCCTGCCCCCACCAATCTCCTCGACCAAACGCCATAAGAGATTGGGTTAGCTGATAGCCGCTACCAAAGGGGTCTTGCCATGGGTCTAAAAACGACGTGACACGCGCTACGCGGTAAGGCTCCGCGACAATCAGCAAACCCACCAGCCCTAGTCCACTAAAGAGCAGCACGCCAAACTGCCAGAGTTTAGCGCCAGCAATGAACAACATGCCAATGGTGGTGACAAACATGACGACCACAGAGCCCAAATCTGGTTGTAGCAGCAACAAGCCAGCAATAATAACCAACACAGCGAGCGGCTTAAGGAACCCCGTATAGCTTTCTCGTACCTCACCATGTCGGCGAACGAGATAACCTGCGATGAACAAAAAGAGGGACAGTTTCGCCACTTCTGCAGGCTGAAGGTTAATCACACCTAACGGTAGCCAGCGTACCGCGCCGTTAACCGAACGCCCCACCACCAAAACCGCAACCAGCAACCCCAGTGAGATAAACAGCATGGGAATACTGAGTTGTTGCCAACGAGCCAGTGGGATTTGCAACGCCATAGCGGCAATGATTAGCGCACCGATGAGGTACACTCCCTGACGCATCGCAAAATAGAATGGCTGATCAACCAAGCGAGTCGACACTGGAATTGAGGCAGACGAAACCATGATCAGGCCCACCATCATTAATCCAAACGAGAGCCAAACAAGGTGTCTGTCGTACAAAGCAGTGGGCGCTGGTCGCGACAACCAACGCAAGACACGCATGTCTTCCCACTTCGCACTCATCATTCTGCCACTGTCTCCTTGGCGTTATATTCGGTAATGGTTTTGGCATACTCAGCAAACGTATCGCCACGTACCATAAAGTTGGTGAACTGATCGAAACTCGCGCACGCTGGCGATAGCAAAACCATGTCTCCGGATTTTGCCGCCTCTGCTGCGATGTCCATGGCTTGCTGCATGGTTTCAACCACCACAGGTGAAGAGACTAAGTTCGAAAATGCTTGTCTATCTCGACCATAGCAATACAAAGTCACATCCAATGCGGCAAGCACGGGCTTCAATGATGAAAACTCTGCGCCTTTGCCGTCACCCCCAACAAGAAGATGTAGCTTACCGGGCAATTGAAGACCATCCAACGCTGCCAAAGTACTCGCAGGGTTTGTCGCCTTAGAATCGTTGACCCATAAAACACCGCGATGTTCCAATACCTGTTGGCAACGGTGAGGCAAACCACAATATTCGCGCATTGCCTGACATTGCGCCGCTCGGTCAATCCCGACCGCATCGGCGAGCGCCATTGAAGCAAGACAATTAGCCACATTGTGACGACCAACCAACGCAATGTCAGACACCGCCATAATAGGCTCGCCTTTTGCCGTCAACCACTCAGCACCCTGATGAAGAGTGAGTGTGTACTCACCTTGTGAGAAACCAAAACTTTCAGCGCATTGGTTAGCTGGCGCTTGTGTCTGAATATCATCTTGATTCCATACAGCAAGCTGAGTTTGATCATAGATACGCAGCTTCGCTTGTCGGTAATCATCCATACCGTCATAGCGATCCATGTGGTCTTCTGACAAATTCAAAAATACAGACGCAGTCATGTCGAGTGACGACGTGGTTTCTAATTGAAAGCTAGAGAGTTCCAATACATAGAGATCATGGTCATATGCCAACATATCCAACGCGGCAAAACCTATATTGCCGCCCACACCGACATTCACGCCCGCCGCCTTCGCCATTTCACCGACAAGGCTGGTGACAGTGCTTTTACCGTTGGAGCCGGTAATACCAATCACTGGCGCTGTCACATCCCGCGCAAACAATTCAATATCACCAACAATCTCGATGCCTTTTTCTGCCGCTGCTTTGAGTTCGGGAGTTGCCAATGCAATACCTGGGCTCGCAACGATAAGATCGGCATCAAGAAGCCATGCCATATTCCAACCACCAGCATGAAGATCCACGTTAGGTGGCAGCTTGTCAGCGCCCGGCGGATTATCTCGGGTATCTATGACACGAATGCTTGCGTTATCCGATTTCGCGACCAGATGGTTCACGACAGAGAGCCCAGTCATACCAAGCCCTATCACCACAACGTGCTTGTTCTCAGCGCTTTTGCTCGTGGCGTCAGTCTTCATTTAGCGCACCTTCAACGTCGCAAGGCCAATCAGCACAAGCATCAAGGTAATAATCCAAAAACGAACAATCACTCGTGGTTCAGGCCAGCCTTTCAACTCATAGTGATGATGGATAGGCGCCATGCGGAAAATACGTTGTCCGCGCAGTTTGTAAGAACCCACCTGCAAAATCACAGACAAGGTTTCCATCACAAACACACCGCCCATGATCACAAGCAAGAATTCTTGACGTACCAACACAGCAATAGTGCCTAGCGCACCACCCAGTGCAAGTGAGCCCACATCGCCCATAAAGACTTGTGCTGGATAGGTGTTAAACCATAAAAATCCCAGGCCAGCGCCGACAATTGCCGCACAAACCACCACCAGTTCACCCGCATCTTTGATATAAGGGATATGCAGGTATTCGGCGAAGTTAACGTTGCCTGTTGCCCACGCGATGAATGCAAAACCACTCGCGACCATCACAGTCGGCATAATGGCAAGGCCATCCAGACCATCGGTGAGATTAACCGCGTTGCTAGTGCCAACAATCACGAAGTAGGTAAACACCACGTAGAACAGGCCCAGCTGCGGCATCACATCTTTAAAGAAAGGCACAACTAGCTGAGTAGCGGCGGTATCTTTGCCGTAAGCATACAGCGCAAACGCCACGACCAAAGCGATGGCAGATTGCCAGAAGTACTTCCAACGCGCGATAAGACCATCGGTGTTCTTACGCACTACTTTGCGATAATCATCGACAAAACCAATGGCGCCATAACCTAAAGTGACAAACAACACCGCCCAAACATACGGGTTGGACAAATCAGCCCACAGCAGCACAGTGACGGTAATCGCAGTGAGGATCATCAATCCGCCCATTGTCGGCGTTCCGCGCTTGCTGAAGTGAGATTCAGGGCCTTCGTTGCGAACCACCTGGCCAATCTGCAACATCTGCAAACGGGCGATCAATCGCGGCCCCATCCAAAGGGAAAGCACCAAAGCGGTCAACACACTGAGAATGGCGCGAAACGTCAGGTAATCAAATAGCCTGAAGAAGGGAATGTGCTGGGCAAGAATATCCGATAGCCAATCTAGCATGACGCGCTCTCCTCGATTGCTGCTACCACTTCTGACATTTTCATTCCGTTGGCCCCTTTGACCAAAACGGATACTTCACGTTTTGTTTTCATGAGTTCTACTACATGCGCCATCAGGGCGTCTTTGTTTTCAAAATGTTGACCACCGCAACGAGCACTGATAGCTTCGCTGGCTGGCCCATGAGTGATCACGGTTTGAATGGAGGCTTGGCTAAGATGGTCTGCCACTTCTTGGTGTACCGCCGCAGAGTGTTCTCCCATCTCTCCCATGTCGGCTAAAACGATAACCTTATCGCCCGCAAAGCTATCTAGTAAATCTATAGCGGCTTTCATGGCGGCAAGGCTGGCGTTGTAACTGTCGTCGATCAGGCGAAGTCCCGGACGCGGGAAGCTTATCGCGCCTCGGCCCTTAACAGGCGACACGGAAGCGAGACCACGCGCCACATCATCCATGGTGACACCATCAACATTCAGTGCCGCTATGGTTGCCAATATCGCGTTCGCGACATTATGTTGTCCGGGTAAATTCACAAACAAAGGATAAACACCCTCGTTCGTCACTAAATCAAACTCGAAACAACCGTTGTCAGTTTGTCGAATATTCTCAGGACGGTAGTCAGCATCTTTTCCTGAAACCGTCATGGTAAGTAACTGCTTACTTTTCAGTGCGTCACCCCAACGTTCACCACCGAAACTATCGAGGTTAACAATCGCCAGCGCGCCATCTTCCAGACCTTCGAAGATTTCGCCTTTGGCTTTAGCCACACCGTCTAGCGAACCGAAACCTTCAAGATGGGCGGCCGCTAAGTTCGTCACCATCGCAATGTCTGGCTTAACCAACTGTGTGGTATAAGCAATTTCTCCGATGTGATTCGCACCCAGCTCAATCACAGCAAATGTGTCTGAAGGCGTTAAACGCAGCAAGGTTAAAGGTACACCGATGTCGTTATTGAAATTACCCGCGGTATACAAGGTTTGCCCTTGTTGAGATAAAATCGCCGCCAACATTTCTTTTACCGTGGTTTTGCCACAACTGCCTGTTAGCGCAATGGTTTTCACATCGCACTGGGCTTTAACCCAAGCACCAAGTTGACCCAATGCCAGTTTGGTGTCTTTAACCACCAACTGTGGCAAGTCAGAGTCTACTGGTGTCGACACCAACAATGCAGAAGCACCATTGGCTTTTGCGGTATCGATAAAGTCATGCGCATCGAAACGCTCACCCACCAGCGCCACAAACAGAGCGCCTTCACCGAGTGAACGTGTATCGGTTGATACGGCATTGATGATGACGTCTTCACCTTGCAGGTCAGCCGCTAAAACAGACTGCAACGTTTGCAGCGAAACCGGGATCATCCCTTTACCTCCAGCAGATCGCGAACCGTTTCACGATCGGAATAATGAACTGTACCTGTGGCCAATACTTGGTAGTCTTCGTGGCCTTTCCCGGCCACCAGAATCACATCATCTTCTGACGCGTTTTCAAAAGCATAGCGACACGCTTCCGCGCGGTCATGAAGAATAACGGCTTTCTCTGGCGAGGCCATGCCCTTGAGCATATCGGCAACAATGCTTTCTGGAGGTTCCGAGCGAGGATTATCGTCCGTTAAAATGGCGACATCGGCGAGACGCTCTGCAATCTCAGCCATCATTGGACGTTTGCCCGTGTCTCTGTCGCCACCACAACCAAACAGACACCACAACTTACCGTCGCAATGACGGCGCAGTGCATGAAGTGCTTTTTCTAGGGCGTCGGGCGTATGAGCATAATCAACAACTAACATGGGTTTGTCAGCGTGATGAAAGACTTCCATTCGACCGATAACGGCTTGAAGTTGTGGGGCGACATCCAGAAGAGTGGCTTTGTCGTACCCCAGACCGAGCAATGTTGCCAAGCTCAGTAGCAAATTCATCACATTGAATTCACCCACCAAAGGCGCAGTGAATTCTCCTTCCCCCCACGATGAGGAGAAAGCGATGGTCACACCACTGGTCGCATAGGTCACATCCGTCAACCAGAGTTTTTTGCCTTGATGGGCACTGACTGTATGTTCTGACATAGAGACAGCAACGGCTTCAGGCATATTTCGCACCCAATCCGCGCCAATAGGATCATCTACATTAATCACTGGCACTGGTGAGCCATAATGCGTAAACAAACGCAGTTTGGCCTCAGCGTAGGCTTCCATCGTGCCATGATAATCAAGGTGATCACGGCTGAGATTGGTGAAGATCGCCGCATCGAAAGAGACAGCTTTCACGCGATCTTGCACTAAACCATGCGAAGACACTTCCATTGCCACATGGGTCGCCCCTTGGCCTTTAAACTGTGCGAATTGCTGCTGGATATCCAACGCACTGCCCGTGGTATTCGGCGCGGCTTCGAGTGACGACAGGAAACCGTTCCCTGTGGTCCCCATAACCGCTGCTTTCCCACCCAACAAATCAATCCATTGGGCAATCAACTGGCTGACTGTTGTCTTACCGTTTGTGCCGGTAATACCGATCGTCGT
Source organism: Enterovibrio gelatinilyticus (assembly GCF_028683095.1). GTDB lineage: Bacteria > Pseudomonadota > Gammaproteobacteria > Enterobacterales > Vibrionaceae > Enterovibrio > Enterovibrio gelatinilyticus. The sequence goes on from NZ_JAJUBC010000002.1 coordinate 220,119, forward strand.
CATCGCAAGGCTTGGTGCCTGATAAAAGCGTGCGGCGATATCTGATAACGTAGATTTTAGGTGGGGAAAAGCCACTACAGGAACATCAGCGTGGAGTGAAACCCCAAACTGCCCGCTGGTATCGCCTTCATCGGCAATAATCGCGACAGCACCTGCGGCAATAGCGTCAGGAATATAACGACGCGCGTCCAAGCTATGCCCTTGAACGGCAACAAACACATCACCATGAACTATCTGGCGATTATCCAGTTTCAAACCGGAAATTTTGATATCTGGCGCAGCGTCAAACCACGGCGCTAGAAGTTCTTTAAAGCTGGTATTCGGCATCAGTTTTGCCTGTCCGTTTTAGCAATCTGTAACGAGGGTTGCTGAGCGTCCGGTGCAATATTTAATATCTGCAACGCGCTCTTCATTACGTCTGAAAACACAGGGGCCGCAACCTGACCACCGTAGTATTTGTCGCCTTGCGGTTCATTGATCACAACCACGATAGCGATGCGCGGATTGCTGATGGGTGCGATCCCCGCTGTATAACCAATATATTCATCACCATAGCCGCCGGCGACAGCCACTTTTGCTGTACCGGTTTTAGCACCAACACGATAGCCTTCCACTGCGGCCCTTCTCGCACTGCCACCTTCCTGGGTAACGGCTTCAAGCATGTCTAGCACCTTGCGGGTGTTTTCACGGGAAGCAACTTGCTTGCCCGGCACAACCGCTTCGGTTTTCAAAATCGACAGCGGGCGATTTACACCTAATCCACCAAGAACGGCATAGGCGCGAACCAATTGCGCAGGGGTAATAGATAATCCGTAACCAAACGAAAGCGTCGCACGCTCAAAGTCAGACCAACGACGGCGGTTAGGGTATAAGCCGAACGACTCACCAATCAGGTTCACACCAGTAGCATCACCAATGCCAAAACTGCTGTAAAGGCCAAGCAAGGCTTCAACTGGCATAGAGAGCGAAAGTTTACTGACGCCGATATTACTGGATTTTTGAAGAATTTTTCGAAGGTCGGCCTTGCCCGCTTTGGACACATCACGCACTCGTGCACCACCAATGGACATCACGCCATTGCCGGTATCAATGATAGTGTTTTCATCTGCAACGCCATTCTCAAGCGCAGCTAATACCACCAAAGGTTTGATGGTTGAGCCCGGCTCAAAAACGTCTGTGATAGCGCGGTTACGCATTTTAAAACTTTTGAGATCAGCGCGATTATTAGGGTTGTATGACGGGGCATTGACCATGGCTAACACTTCGCCAGTGCGCACATCCACCATCACCAACGATCCCGATGTTGCTCGATAGTCTGCAACCGCTTGCTTGATGGCGCGATAGGAAATGGCTTGAAGGCGCTGATCGATGCTCAACTGCAGCGGCTTACCTTCTTCTTTGGCTTCCAAAGAAATGTTTTCCACCACACGACCGTATCTGTCTTTGCGCACGGTGCGACGACCTGGTTCACCACTAAGCCAACCATCATAGCCTCGCTCAATGCCTTCTAGGCCGCGACCATCGATACCAGTGACGCCAACTAAGTGAGCACTAACCTCTCCGGTTGGATAAAAACGGCGAGATTCATCGTTCATACCAATGCCCGGCAGTTTCAGTCCTGCCACATAATTGGCGACAGCAGGGCCAACTTGGCGCTGAAGATAGATGAAGCGCTTATTGCGGTTCTTTTCAATGCGAGTGAGCATCTTCTCACGATCTAGCCCCAGTACATCAGCTAGCGCATACCAGCGATCTTTTTCTTTCAGGCCCCCGTTTTTATAAACGGTGACGGGGTCAACGTAGACCGCTTCAACAGGCACACTTACTGCCAGAGATTCATCATTTCTGTCAGTGATCATACCGCGGGAAGAATGGAGGGCTTTGACGCGAACAGAACGCAAATCGCCTTCATAACGAAGGCGATCAGGCTCTATCACTTGAATATAAGCAGCACGAGATATCAGGGCAACCAAAGCGAAAGAAATACACACGCAAACCGTCACGAAACGCCACTTAATCAGTGTTGGCGCTGGCTTCTTGGCGCGTTGATTCGTTGGTTTGTTCTTTCCCTTAAACACTATTGACTCACTATGATTTCACGTCTGCTGTCAGGACGAATCATGTCCTGATCATTCCGTGCCATGGACTCGACACGGCTATGTTCCGATAATGCATGTTCTTCGAGGATCTGATTTCGCCACTCAACCTCAAGCCTTTCTCGCTCCATCAATAACCGATCTTGATGGGCAATTTCAGTGCGTGTTTTTTGCGTAACATACACCACAGATAACGCGGAAAGCAGCACCAGTACCAGCAACACCAATGGCACCTTACCCACAGTGGTAAGGTCATGAAATATTTGCTTAGTCAGACCCGGTGCGCGTTCCATTAGTCACCTAATTTTTCAGCTACTCGCAACACTGAACTGCGAGAACGTGTATTGTCTGAAACTTCACCATCGCTTGGTTTAAGTGCTTTACCTACAGGCTTCATCTTTGCACTGCCCAATGCACGAATTTGCTCTTCTGTCAGCGGCAAACCATGAGGCACAGTTGGCCCCTTGCTTTGTTTACGAATAAATTGCTTCACCAAGCGATCTTCCAAAGAATGGAAGCTAATCACCGATAAACGCCCTTCCGGCGCAAGGATGTTCAATGCACCTTGCAATGCGGTTTCGATTTCATCCAACTCGCTGTTGATGTAAATACGAATTGCCTGAAAGCTGCGCGTCGCTGGGTGTTTTTTTCTGTCTCTCGACGGAGCGACATTAGCAATCAGCTTGGCCAGTTGCAGCGTGCGAGTCAGAGGCTCTTTTTCCTCATCTTCACGATGTTCAACAATGGCGCGAGCAATACGCTTAGCGAAACGCTCTTCACCAAAGACTTTCAATACCCACGCAATATCATCTGCGTCAGCTTCTTGAAGCCATTGAGCCGCTGAAATACCGGATGTTGGGTCCATGCGCATGTCCAACGGACCGTCACGCATAAAGCTGAAACCACGCTCTGCATCATCAAGTTGAGGCGATGAAACGCCTAGATCCAACAAAACACCATTGATCTTTCCGCTCAAACCTAACTCTTCAACATATTGCTGAATACCAGAGAAAGGGCCTTGAATGATATTAAAACGCGGATCATCAATGTTGCCCGCTTCAGCAATCGCCTGAGGATCACGATCAATACTGTAAAGACGAGAATTCTCATCTAAACGTGACAAGATCTCGCGGGTGTGACCACCACGTCCAAACGTACCATCGATATAAATACCGTTAGGCTTGAGAGCTAGACCCTCAATGGATTCGTGGAGAAGGACGGAAATATGTGAAAACTGCTCTGACATAATCTTGGGTACCTAAAGCGAGAAATTGTTGAGCCTTTCACTCAACGCTTCCGCTGATTCGGCTTGAATTTGAATATCTTGGTCGATCTGCTCTTGCCATTTGTCGCTGTTCCACAGTTCAAACTTGTTCAACTGTCCAACTAACATGGCTTTCCCGTTTAACCCCGCGTAATCACGCAGCGTTGGGGCAATCAGAATTCGACCCTGTCCGTCCATCTCGCACTCAAACGCATGCCCGAGCAACAAACGTTGCAATCGACGCTCTGCAGGATTGAGACTAGAAAGACGGGAAAGTTTGGCTTCAATCCGTTCCCACTCAGGTAGCGGATAAAGCAGCAGGCATGGTAACTGATGATCAATGGTGCATACAAACACGCCATCGCATAGCGCATCAAGTTCTTCTCGATATCGCTTTGGCAATGCTACCCGACCTTTTCCGTCGAGAGAAATGGCGCTCACCCCTCTCAACATGTCATTTAATTCCCTTTCCCACCAGAATAACCCACTTTATTCCACAATTTCCCACTAAGAAGTGTAAGTATCAGGCAAAAAGAAAGTCAAGCAACCCTGCTGGGCGACATAGGTCACAGTTTCGTGAACCATATTTTATTTCAACAGCTTGTCGTTGATTACAGCCATGCTGTTTTTTTAACCGTACGCCATGCTAGCGACGATATTCGTGATTTAGCGGAAGCTAAAACACTTTTTCCTATCTTTAAAACTAAAGAAGGCGAGCTAATGCTCGCCTTCTGGGTATTAAGTGAGTCGGCCTGTAAGCCGGGTTCTGTACCGTAAAAACGGTGGTAACCATTCGTCTAGGCCTGCAATCGCTCACAGGCTCAAGCAACCTACCCGTCCCCAACGCGGGCCGCGCCATTAGGGACCTATTTGGTCTTGCTCCGGGTGGAGTTTACCGTGCCACGAACTGTTGCCAGACGCGCGGTGCGCTCTTACCGCACCCTTTCACCCTTACCTGTGAATACTATAAATAGTAAACCATCGGCGGTTTGCTCTCTGTTGCACTGGTCGTAGGCTTGCGCCCCCCAGGCGTTACCTGGCACCCTGCCCTGTGGAGCCCGGACTTTCCTCCCCCCCGTCAGTCTCCCAAAGGACATCAACGAAGCAGCGGTTACCCAGCCAACTCAGGCGGCGGATTATATAGAAGTCTCTATACCCGAGCAACCTCAAGACGCGCTTATCCGCAAATTTAAAAGCCCAAACGAGTACATTTACCTATAATCGGCGCATTAAAAACCATTTATAGGTACTGGACACGGTATAACGGCTCTTGCTAACCGAGGTTTTCTAAGCCCCACTTGTACAAGGCATTCTTTTTCACGCTATAAAGTTCAGCAGCAATCGCCGCCGCTTTCTTCAACGGTAATTCTTTCGCGATCAAGGTAACAGCATTGGTTGCTTCAATCGGCAGATCGTCTTTCTCAGCGCGATGACCTGCAATCAACAAAACCATTTCGCCACGAATGCGGTTACTGTCTTGTCCCAACCATTCAACCAATTCACCTAACGGCGCACCATGAATGGTTTCATAAGTCTTTGTCAGTTCGCGAGCCAACACCACTTGGCGCTCAGTGCCAAGCACTGCAAGCATGTCTTCCAGCGTATCGGTGATACGGTGTGGTGATTCATAGAAAATCATGGTTCGCGGATCTTGGGCAATCTCAGTAAACTTATCGCGTCGACCTTTACTCTTTGGCGGCAAGAAACCCTCAAAGCTGAAGCGATCAGATGGCAAACCCGACGCACTTAGTGCGGTGATCACCGCGCAAGGACCGGGCAGGGGCACAACTTTAACACCCGCCTGACGACAACGAGTCACTAAGTGGTAACCTGGATCAGAGATCAACGGCGTGCCAGCATCAGAGACCAACGCAATCGACTGACCATTGACCAGTTTTTCTATCAAGAAATCCGCTTTTTGTTGTTCATTATGGTCATGAAGCGCAAAAGTTCGGGTCGTGATACTAAAATGGGACAAAAGTCTGCCAGTGTGGCGGGTATCCTCGGCAGCAATGATGTCAACCTGCTGCAATATTTCCAGTGCACGCTGGGTGATGTCTCCCAGGTTTCCGATCGGTGTCGGCACGATATATAAAGTTGAGACGTCAACCACGGTTGAAGTTTCATCAGTCATTTGTTTCACAACCCTTCGGCGATTAATATAGAGGGCAACAAGTTACGGACAGAAGATGTTCATGCGTAAAATAACCCATAAGTGCAAAAGTGTATCACGAGTTATCTCTCCAATCGCCCTAGCATTGGTGCTTTCGGCGTGTCAAACAACGCCACCGGTTGAGCAAGGGCCTCAATATGACATCACAGCGCCTGCGCGTGAGTCATCAACGTTCTACTTGCTAAAAGCTGAAACCACGACGGGTGAAGAAAAAGCAGATTGGTATTTGCTTGCTTTGAAAGCCCTTATTGCCGAACAGCAATTTTCGCAAGCCGATGTTTTAGTGAGCCGAATCGCAAAAATGCCACTAACGAATTTGCAGCTTTCTGAGTGGCAACTTGGACGTGCACAACTTTTGGCGCAAAAAGGCAACGCACAAGCAGCGGTAGATAGCCTCAATTTCTTGCCAACATGGCAATTGCCCGCCATTCAACTTGAGCGCTACTACATCCTAAAAGGCGAACTCTATCAGCAAGTGGGGAATAAAGCGGGTGCCGCCCTATCCTATGCTGAAGCGTCGCCTTATCTCACTGACAGCTATGATAAGCAGCAAAACTGGAACCGAGTGTGGGATCTCTTGGTACAAATGCCACAGTCTGATCTCAATGCCCTCGCTGCTAGTGGCAACCAAACCTTGGTGGGATGGATTGAACTCGTTGATACCCTTCGTCGTTACGCAGGGCGCCCTGCTCAACAGCAAGAAGCACTGAATCAATGGCTAACAGCAAACCCATCACACCCTGCAAATCAGTATTTACCAGAGAATTTGGCGACATTGCAGGCAATGGAGATCACTCGCCCAGACCGCATTGGCGTTATGTTACCCCTAAGCGACAAATTTGCCACCCAAGGTGAAGCGATTCGCAACGGTATCCTGCAAGCTTTATTGGACGATAGCTCCGGTAACACTGTGCCTTCAGTGATGTTTTATGACACGAATGCCATGCCTATGATGGATATCGTCAATACCATGCGCGCAGATGGTGTTCAGTTTGTCATTGGCCCATTGCAAAAAGACAAGGTCGATGACTTCCTCACGAAAAGCGCAAATAGCATTCCCACATTAGCATTGAATATTCCCCTCAATGAAGATGGCGAAGCCAATACTTGCTTTTTCACCTTGTCGCCAGAACAAGAAGCGGAACAGGCAGCACTGCACATTGCCCAAAATATGCATGAGTTTCCTTTGGTTATCGCACCAGATAACCGTTTCGGTCGCCGAGTGAGTGATGCATTCTCGAAGCAATGGGAAGCCGAAACAGGCGAGCCCGCTGAAGTCGAATTTTTTAAAAATCGTTCAGCAATGCAAAAAACGGTGAAACGTGTATTTGGTTTAACAGAAAGCCAAGGCCGTATTCAGCAAATGAACCAATTGCTTGGCTTGGACATGGAATCAGAGCAACGCAGTCGTCGTGATGTAGACTCCGTGTACTTGGTGGCGAATGCTGGCGAACTCACACTGCTCAAGCCCTTCATTGAAGTGGCAATCAACCCTGATGTTAAGCCTCCGAAACTCTACGCGAGTTCACGCAGTAACAATCGCGTGAACGGCGTTGGCGAAATTGGAGAGCTTCGTGGCATTGAGTTTAGTGATGTTCCTTTGCTTGTCGAACCCAACGACCCGACCGCTGCCCGTTTCAACCAACTTTGGCCTGAACTCGACAACGGAATGACTCGCCTATATGCCTTAGGTATGGATGCTTATGCCCTCATCGAAGCGCTCCCTCAAATGCAAGCCTTACCTGAGTATCGCTATGAAGGACATTCCGGAGAGCTATCTCTCGGTGACTATTGTACCGTGAACCGCTCTGTGTCTTGGGCAGTGTTTGGAGACCAAGGGATTGTTTCAGTTAAATAAAAAACAAACTGGCGATCTCTACGAACAACAAGCCTGCCGTTATTTAGAACGGCAGGGTTTGGTCACCTTGGATAAAAATGCCCGCTTTAAAGTGGGCGAATTAGACCTTGTCATGCGTCACGGCACCTGCATCGTATTTGTGGAGGTTAAATTTCGCAAACAGTCGGCTTTCGGTGGCGCAGCAGTAACTATTTCTCATCAAAAACAACAACGTCTACTCAAATCAGCTTATCTCTGGCTTGCTAAACAAGGGCTTTCCGCGACCCACGCCGAATTTCGCTTTGATGCTGTGGCTTTTGAAGGTGATGTAAACTCTGTAAACTGGATGAAGAATATATATATTTAAGGGTAATCAATGCTAGACAGCATCAAAGAGAGCTTCACCGAAAGCATCCAAACTCAGATCGCAGCCGCTGAAGCACTGCCAGAGCCAATTTCAAAAGCCGCAATGGTCATGGTTCAATGCTTGTTAAACGGCAACAAGATCCTTTGTTGCGGTAACGGTGGCTCTGCAGCAAATGCCCAACACTTTGCTTCATGCCTGCTTAATCGCTTTGAAACCGAGCGCCCGAGCTTACCCGCCTTAGCGTTGACAGCCGACACTGTCACCTTAACAGCCGTGGCTAACGATTATCACCATGACGAAGTGTTTTCAAAGCAAGTCCGCGCGTTTGGTCAAGCTGGCGATGTACTTTTAGCCCTTTCCACAAGCGGAAACAGCAAAGACATCATCAAGGCCATGGAAGCAGCAGTAACACGAGATATGACCATCGTCGCCTTAACGGGTAAAGATGGTGGTGAAATGGCCGGTTTGCTTGGTGAACTTGATGTGGAAATTCGAGTCCCATCGCAACGCACTGCGCGTATTCAAGAAGTTCATCTCGTTACCCTCCATACCCTTTGTGATTTGATTGACCAATTTCTTTTCCCGACACACGGAGAGTAAGCGATGAAGAAGGCACTTTTACTTGCCACGGTATTTGGCTTAAGTGCCTGTTCGGCTATTTATGAGCAGGACACTCGAAACGCCAAAACAGAATGGGCAGACACTCAGCTATCTATGGAAGTTGCAGGAATCGCCAATAAAGCCCCCTATCAAGGCGATACACGCATCAATGCCGTTTCTTACGATGGTAACCTGCTGCTAATAGGACAAGCGAAGACAAGCGCTCTCAAGCAATCTCTGGTTGCAAAAATACGCGAACTTAAGGGTGTTGAAACGGTATACGACCAAATTCGCATTAAAGAACCACTGTCATTGGGGGAAGTGAGCAAAGATACTTGGCTGACAACCAAAGTTAAGTCAGCGATCATTGGCAGTAAGAAGCTTAGAAACGTTAATATCAAAGTGTTGTCTGAAGATGGTGAAGTGTTTTTGCTGGGGTACGTCACTCGAGAGCAAGCTAACGAAGCCACAGAGATCACGCGAAATCTAAGCGGTGTCAAGCAGGTCATCAAAGGTTTTCAATACTATGAACAACCTACGACTCCAACCGAAACTGAATAATTCAGTTTGAAAGGATAAGAAAAAAGCAGCCATTGGCTGCTTTTTTTATTTAACGACCGTCAGTGTTGGACGACCTTTGAATCTATTGTCAGGCTCTGAATCTGGCGCAACCTCAGTGGATTCCTCCACATCGGCTTGCCCTGAAATTTCAGTGAGGTTATCACCTTCATGTTCAGTTTCAGGTTCCAGTTCAAGTCGCTCAAGCTCTGCTTCATAAGCAGGTTCAGGATCGAACATGGTACCTGCACCATTCTCTCGTGCATAAATCGCAAGCACTGCATATAGCGGCACCGACACGAGCATAGGTCGACCACCAAAACGCGCATTGAAACAAACTTCATCATTACCAAGATCAAGATTGCCAACGGCTCTTGGCGCAACGTTTAGAACTATTTGACCATCTTGAACGTACTCAAGCGGCACATTCACGTAGGGCAACGTTGCATCAACCACTAAATGTGGCGTCAGATCGTTTTCAACTAACCAGTCGTAAAACGCCCGTAATAAATACGGGCGACGAGGCTTCAAAGTCTCTTCAGTCATTACTGGGCCAGACGCATCTCGCGCTCAGCTTCAGTCAATGAAGCCAAGAATGAATCACGTTCAAATACGCGAGCCATGTAAGTCTTCACTTCTTTCGAACCCGGACCACTAAGCTCGATACCCATGACTGGCAAACGCCATAGCAAAGGTGCCAAGTAGCAATCTACCAAGCTAAACTCTTCGCTCATAAAGAACGGGTACTCTGCAAACACAGGTGCCAGAGCCAACAACTCTTCACGTAGCTGACGGCGAGCCTTATCAGCTTCTTCAGCATTGCCTTTCTCGACTTTCTCAGCCAAGGTGTACCAGTTACGCTCGATACGGTACATCATCAGGCGACTGTTACCACGGGCAACAGGGTAAACCGGCATTAGCGGTGGGTGAGGGAAACGCTCATCCAGGTATTCCATGATGATATTCGCGTTATACAACGCCAATTCACGGTCAACCAACGTCGGTACCGAGTTGTACGGATTCAGATCAAGTAAATCCTCTGGTAGGTTAGTAGGATCAACAAGCTCAATCTCGTAGGTTACACCTTTCTCAGCAAGAACGATGCGAACCTGATGGCTATACATGTCTGATGCGTCAGAATACAACGTCATCACCGAGCGTTTATTGGCAGCAACAGCCATTAACCCCTCCAGAATATTTCATCTATAGAAAAAACAATGGGAGCACCTGCTCCCATTGTGGATCAGCAACTCACTAGATTAACCGATCAGTGAACGTCACGCCAATACTCTTTCTTGAGCAATATGGTCAAGATAAGCAAAACGACAAGGAAGCCAATGACCCAATACCCCATCTGTTGACGTTCCAGTTTATTCGGTTCACCCGAATATTCGAGGAAGTTCACCAAATCGCGTACGGCATCATCGTATTCTTCTGGGCTCAGCTCACCATTACCCAATGATTCGATACCAACAAACTCTTCAACTTGCTGTCCATCGATCAGCACAGATTTGTACTGTTTAACGGGCGTGCCTTGAAGTTCTTCAAGTACATGTGGCATACCAACACTTGGGAACACTGTGTTGTTCACACCAAATGGACGTGATGGGTCTTCATAGAAAGCACGTAGATAGGTATAAATCCAATCCGTACCGCGCACTCGCGCAACAAGTGTTAAGTCAGGAGCTGGGCCACCGAAGAAGGTCGCTGCGTCATCAACCGTAATTGCATTTTTGACCAAATCACCGATTTTTGCGTTTTCGTCAAAAACCAGGTTTGCCATCATCAGATCTTTCGGGATATCGAGATCATCAGCAATACGTTCATAACGCTGATACTGAGTTGCATGACAACCAAAACAGTAGTTCATGAACAACTTAGCGCCGTTTTGCAGTGATGCTTTATCTGACAAATCATTATTTGCCGCATCCAGCGGAACGTTCGACCCTGCAGCCATAGCGAGAGAAGGCAGCAACGCGAACAAAATTACAATCCACTTCTTCATTAGTAGTTCACCCTCTCCGGTAATGGTTTTGTTACTTCGTTTTTGCTGTAGACAAACAACAAAACAAAGAACATGAAATAACCAAAGCTAAAGATTTGTGCCAGCAGCGTGTACAGGCCTGTTGCAGGCAATGTGCCCAACACACCTAAAGCAATGAAGGAGATAACGAACTGAACAATGTTCGCAAGGTGCAATTTACTGCGATAGCGGTAAGAGCGCACTTTACAGCGGTCTAGCCAAGGCAAAACAAACAGCACGGCTATGGACAAGCCCATCAATACAACACCCGTTAACTTATCAGGAACCGCACGCAAAATGGCGTAGAACGGTGTGAAGTACCATACAGGTGCAATGTGATCAGGCGTCTTGATTGGGTTTGCCGCTTCAAAGTTAGGTGGCTCAAGGAAATAGCCGCCCATTTCTGGATTGAAGAAGATGACGTAAGCAAACAAAATACCGAAACCAGCAACACCAATCAGATCCTTCACCGTACCGTATGGATGGAAAGGAACCGAATCAATGATGTCGTATTTCTTGGTGTAGTACTTGTGGAACGGGAACTGTGTCTCGTAACCTTCGCCTTTAGCGCCCTTAGGCAGCTTAGTTTCAATACCGTCAGGGTTGTTTGAGCCGACTTCATGCAGCGCAAGGATATGCAGCACAACCAGCAACAAAATCACGATTGGCAATGCCACAACGTGTAAGGCAAAGAAACGGTTTAGCGTTGCACCTGAAAGGACAAAGTCACCACGAATCCATAGTGTTAAATCATCACCAATGACAGGGATAGCGCCAAACAGTGAAATGATAACTTGCGCACCCCAGTAAGACATTTGTCCCCATGGTAGCAAGTAACCCATGAAAGCCTCGGCCATCAGAGCTAAGAAAATCAGCATGCCGAACACCCACAGTAACTCACGAGGCTTTTGGTACGAGCCATAAATGAGACCGCGGAACATGTGCAGATATATCACAACGAAAAATGCTGACGCACCCGTAGAGTGCATGTAACGCAATAGCCAGCCGTATTCTACATCACGCATGATGTATTCAATTGATGCAAACGCCCCTTCAGCAGAAGGGTTGTAGCTCATGGTCAGCCAAATGCCTGTCAGTAGCTGGTTAACTAGCACCAGCATGGCAAGGGAGCCAAACAAGTACCAGAAGTTAAAGTTTTTCGGCATCGGGTATTCAGACAAATGCTTTTTATAAGCATTCATCACGGGCAGGCGTTTCTCGAACCAGTTAAGCAAGTTTTCCATTACGCTGCTCCCTCATCGGCACCTACCAGAATACGTTTATCATTCAGATATGTATAAGGCGGGACAACCAGATTAAGTGGTGCTGGTACACTCTGGAATACACGACCCGCCATATCAAACTTCGAACCGTGACACGGGCAGAAGAAACCTGATGTGACGCCCTCAACTTGTTCACCAAAACTGTCTGGTAAATATGTTGGGGAGCAACCAAGGTGCGTACACAATCCCACTGCAACAAAAAGCTCAGGCTTGATGGAGCGGTAGGCATTCTTAATATACTCAGGCTGCTGTGGTTCAAGAGATTCAGGATCGCGAAGCTTATCGCCGATCTCATTCAATTGCTGCAAGGCTAGTTCGCTACGACGAACAATCCATACAGGCTTACCCTGCCAAATCACCCTGATTAATTGGCCTTCCTCAATTTTACTAATATCGACTTCGACCGGGGCTCCGGCAGCCTTTGCTTTGGCGCTAGGGTTCCAAGACTTAATAAAAGGTACAGCGACTGCTGCTGCACCCACACCACCAACCACAGCGGTTGATAGAGTCAGGAAACGGCGTCGGCCGGAATTCACTGGCGCATTGCTCATCCAACATTCTCCCATGTGCTCCCGCATGGATTTTTATAACTGTCCTTATGCGTCCCTGGAGCGTACGGCTAACTCAAAAAAGTATTTATTACGTAAACAGCCTATTGATTATCTAAAGATAGCACAGGCATACGTGGCTTAAATGATAAGGAAAACCCCACTTTTTGACAAGATAAAGCTACTTTTTTGTAACAAATGTGAGGTATGCACCGTTTTTTTAACTAACTGCTAAAAAAGAAAAAATTCAGGAAAATATCAATATAAGGAAAGGTGACAGAGGGGAAGGAAGTAGGTGTATTAAACGTGGTAATGATTTGAATTTAGATAATAAAAAGCCTGGCAATAAGCCAGGCTTTTTGATCCATAGTTCCCGAATAATATTCGGAAGCGAATTAACGCTTAGAGAACTGTGGACGACGACGTGCTTTACGTAGACCAACTTTCTTACGTTCAACTTTACGCGCGTCACGAGTGACGAAGCCAGCTGCACGAAGAGCAGGACGAAGAGTCTCATCGTATTCCATCAGTGCACGGGTGATACCGTGACGGATAGCACCAGCTTGACCAGAGATACCACCACCAGAAACAGTGATGTAAAGGTCTAGCTTCTCAGTCATTTCAACCAGCTCAAGCGGCTGACGAACAACCATACAAGCGGTTGGGCGACCGAAGTACTGCTCCAGCTCACGCTTGTTGATTACGATGTTACCGCTGCCCGGCTTGATGAATACACGAGCTGTGGAGCTCTTGCGACGACCAGTGCCGTAGTATTGTTCTGCCATTGTTATAATCCCCTTAGATGTCCAGTACTTGCGGCTGTTGTGCCGCGTGCTTGTGCTCAGCGCCCGCGTAAACTTTCAGTTTACGGAACATTGCACGACCTAGAGGACCACGTGGCAACATACCTTTAACGGCAAGTTCAATGATCATTTCTGGTTTCTTCACTTGCAGCTTATCAAAGCTGATTGACTTGATACCACCAATGTAGCCAGAGTGGCTGTAGTAGATCTTGTCAGTGAATTTCGCACCAGTTACGGTTACTTTGTCCGCATTGATAACTACGATGTAGTCACCAGTGTCAACGTGCGGAGTGTACTCCGGCTTGTGCTTACCACGCAGACGAGATGCGATCTCAGTTGCGATACGGCCCAGAGTTTTACCTTCTGCGTCTACAATATACCAGTCGCGTTTTACGCTTTCTGGTTTAGCAACGAAAGTTTTCATGCTAATAATTACCCGATAATTAAAGATTTCACTTAAGGAGCTTTCGCTCCCACTGTATAAGAGCCCATTCAGCACCCCTTCGAGTGGTGGTTCCCTCGGCCTAAGCCTTTCAACAGTAACGGTGGGTCGCAGGATTATAAGGAAGGGTGGAGAAAAAATCACCTTTTTTTAAAAAAAAGTCGCGACTTTTTCTCTTCGCTTACCTGAAAAATTCATTGGTTAAATGACGTATCGTTACGGAAGGTGCTCTAATGCCAGATAATCATGGCTTTGCATCTCCTTCAAACGCGAACAACAGCGCCTAAATTCAAAAGTTAGCCTTCCGTCGACATACAGTGATTGCAGGGGCACTTCGGCAGAAATGATGAGTTTTACATGTCTTTCGTAAAATTCATCCACCATCGCAATAAATCGCCTCGCAGCATCGTCTTTTGATACATCCATTTGCGGTACATTCGCTAAAAGTACCGTGTGATATAAGCGCGCTAATTCAATATAGTCAGACTGACTTCTTGGGCTATCACACAGGGTGGTGAAATCGAACTGCACGACCCCCTCAGCTTCACGGATCGCATGCAGTTTACGATGATTAATCTCGATAGCATGTGCCTCGAAGCAAGGCTCTGTCGCCAACTTATAAAAATAGTCTTTCAAATTTGAGTTTGCGGTATTGTCCAACGGATAATGGTAGATTTCCGCTTGCTCCAAAGTCCGGAGTCGATAATCCGTGCCCGCATCAACATTGACCACATCGCAATGTTGATTAATCAACGCAATGGCTGGCAAGAAGCGCGCGCGTTGCAAACCATTCCGGTAGAGTTCATCCGGCACGATGTTAGATGTTGCCACTAAACAAATTCCGCGATCGAATAACGCTTCCATTAAGGTACCGAGGATCATGGCATCGGTAATATCGGACACAAAGAATTCATCGAAGCATAAGATGTGTGCTTCATCTGCCAACTTATCCGCAATCTTCAACAAGGGGTCTTGCTGACCATCCAGTCCTTTGAGTTCATCATGTATACGGTGCATAAAGCGGTGAAAGTGCATACGGATTTTTTTTTCAAACGGCAGACTTTCAAAGAATGTATCGACAAGGTACGTTTTCCCTCGCCCTACGCCTCCCCAAAAATACAATCCCCTCTCAGGCAGAGAAACAGGCTCTGGCTTTTTAAAGAAAGACTTTAAGAAGCTTGGCTTTGATGCAGGCGTATTGGCACGTGTAATCAGACGATGATACAAATCATCCAGCATCATCACAGCATGCTTCTGAGATGTATCTTCATAAAAATCTGAGCGTAGTAAGTCTTTTTTGTATTGTTCTAAAGGTGTCATTCCCTGAACCTAACCGTATGCAAGTGACAATAAAGTTGTTCTCAAAATCAATAGTACCACGCGTAACTTTTGCCATGTATAGTAAAACCAGAGCATTAAGGGGTATGCCATTTCCTAATTACTCACCGCTTGACGGAGAGAATTGCTTTAAGTCCAACCTGTTATAAAAAGTTAAGGAGCACTTATGGCTTGGATCAATACACTTGTTTTTGTGATCATCGGCGTTGTCATTGGCTTCATCATCGCCCGTTTGACCATGCGCGAAAACACGCAACAAAAAGATTTAAAGAAAGAACTCGATAAATCTCGCTATGAGCTAGAACAGTATCGCCAAGAACTTGTTGATCACTTCGCACAAAGTGCAGAGTTACTCGACAACATTTCACGTGACTACAGTAAGCTTTATCAACATATGGCGACGACGTCCACGGAGTTAATGCCAAACCTGCCGGATCAAGACAACCCATTTGCAAAGCGTATTAGTAAATTGTCTGAGGTCACAGAAGACAAAGATACCGAGCAAGGGCCACCTCGAGACTACTCTGATGGTGCATCAGGCCTACTCAAAGACGCTGAAAAAACGAGCAAAGCGAGTTAACTTAGTCGAAAATTTACTCACTATAAGCATTGAACTTTTTTGAACTACCCCCACTCTTAAAACGTACCTATTGAGGGGAGTGTGTATATGAAAAAAAAATCTTTGCTTACATTAAGTGCGCTGACATTAGCGCTTAGTACTACCTTGACGACCTTACCAGCCACGGCAGCACTACCCGCTGCTGTTGCTGGTGAGAGTCTACCTAGCCTCGCACCTATGCTTGAAACTGTTAGCCCGGCGGTTGTTAGCATTTCGGTAGAGGGTAGTCATGTCTCCAAACAACGCATCCCTGAATCTTTTCGCTTCTTCTTTGGTCCCGAGTTCGACGCTGAACAAACCCGAGAGAGACCTTTTCGCGGCCTTGGCTCTGGTGTCATTATTGATGCTGGTAAAGGCTACGTCATCACCAACCACCATGTGATCGATGGTGCCAATAAAATTTTGGTTCAACTCCACGATGGACGTGAATACGATGCCGAATTAATTGGTAGCGATAGCATGTCAGATGTCGCTTTGTTAAAGCTAGAAAAGGCAGATAACCTCACCGAAATTAAGTTTTCTGACTCCGACGGCCTGCGAGTTGGTGATTTTGCTATCGCGATTGGTAACCCTTTCGGGTTGGGGCAAACTGTCACATCAGGCATCATTTCTGCACTAGGCCGTAGCGGCCTAAACCTCGAGAATTTCGAAAACTTCATTCAGACTGACGCTGCAATAAACAGTGGTAACTCAGGTGGCGCGCTCGTCAACCTCAATGGCGAACTCATCGGTATCAATACAGCGATTCTTGGCCCGAATGGCGGAAACGTCGGTATCGGCTTCGCTATCCCCGTGAATATGGTCAAAAACCTTGCTGAGCAAATTCTTGAGTTCGGTGAAGTAAAACGTGGTGTTCTTGGTGTTCAGGGGGGAGAACTCACTTCTGAGCTGGCTGAAGCATTTGGTTACGAGACTAACCATGGCGCCTTTGTTAGCCAAGTTGTCCCTGACTCTGCCGCAGAGAAAGCAGGACTCGAAGCGGGAGACATTATCGTTTCGGTCAACGGCAAAGATATTCGCACTTTTGGCGAGTTACGCGCCAAAGTGGCCACCCTCGGTGCAGGCAAAAAAGTAAAACTCGGCATTATCCGTGACGGTAAAGAAAAAACAGTCACCGCAGAACTAAAAGAAGCCACACTGGCAAAAGCCAATGCTGAAACACTGCATGAAGCATTAAAAGGTGCCCGACTAGAGAACTTCACTGAAGGCAAACTTAGTGGCGTGCGTGTAGCAAGTGTAGAGAAAGACTCAATTGCTGCTCGATATGGACTCAAAATGGGTGATGTCATTGTTGGCTTAAATCGCGACAAGGTGAAAAACCTCGGTGATTTTCGTAAACAACTTGAAAGCAAGCCCAACGTCCTTGCCTTGAACGTTATTCGTGATGGGGCGAGTATGTACCTCGTCATTCGCTAATTAATTAGCCACAAAACAGGAGCCTGACGCTGTTGGGCTCCATTTCTTCTCCTCGTCAATCTCTACTCTTGTCTACATTTCGATGATATGCTCGTGGTTTTCAATAGTGGCAATTTTGAGGAGTGGCATGCTAGCTTTTTGGGCTCGTTCTGTGGTTTACGGTATCGTCGTGGCCGCCGTTTTACTGCTAACACTTCCTTCATTACGAACCGGTCAATTGGTGACTGACGCAACCCTTGCGCAGTTTGAACCTGAGGCCTCGTTACTTTCTTACAATTACGCCGTCCGTCGAGCCTCCCCCGCTGTTGTTAATATCTATACCCGTCGCTACAGCAGTGAAAACAGGCTCCAGCTCAATGCCGAAGGGCTAGGATCCGGCGTGATCATGAGTGATAAAGGCTACATCGTCACCAACTACCATGTTGTTGCTCGAGCAGACCAAATTATTGTCGCGCTGCAAGATGGTCGAATTAGCACAGCGCAGCTCGTTGGCAAAGACCAGCGTACAGATCTTGCAGTTGTGAAAATCGATCTCGACAGCTTACCCGTGATCCCCTTCAACGAAAGTTATGATCCCGCTGTTGGTGATGTGGTGCTGGCAATTGGCAACCCTTATAACCTTGGACAAACCACCACGTTTGGGATCATTTCTGCTACGGGTCGTCCAGGCATGAGCTTTAACCGTCAGCAAGACTTTCTGCAAACGGATGCTGCGATCAATAAAGGTAACTCTGGCGGCGCCTTGGTCAATAGCCGCGGAGAATTAGTCGGTATTAATACCGCCTCTTTCCAACAAGCGACTGATACTGATACCTATGGTATCTCCTTCGCTATCCCTTATTCGCTGACAGTAAAAATCATGCAAAAGCTCATTGCTGATGGACGAGTGATCCGCGGTTACATCGGCGTGGAGGGACGTGAAGTGAATCCCGTTATGGCAAGATTGCTAGATGCGGAGCAATTACGTGGCGTATTGGTCGCAAGCACTGAGCCTAACGGCCCCGCAGATCGATCAGGTCTGAAGGTGAATGATTTGATCATCGAAATTGATAATCAACCCATTGGCAGTTTCCGAAGCGCACTGGATGTCGTAGCGGATAATCGCCCTGGTTCGAAAGTACCATTCAAAGTGATCCGAGAAGGCCAGCCTCTCGAATTGCTCGTCACCATTGGTGAAGAGCCGACGCTTTAACGCTTTTCTGTTCGCTCATCAAATTGCGACGATACAAAAAAGGTCACCTTGCGGTGACCTTTGTCATTTAGCATTCTAAAAACCTAGAGGGGTTTTAGTCACTAAAGCGTTCGATGTGTACACCCAACTTTTGAAGCTTATCTTCAATGTGTTCATAGCCACGATCGATGTGATAGATGCGGTCAACAACTGTTTCACCGCTCGCTATGGCACCTGCAATCACAAGACTTGCCGAAGCGCGTAGATCGGTTGCCATGACTTGAGCACCGCTTAGGCCATCACAATCACCACAGATCACTGTGTTGCCTTCAATCTCTGCGTGTGCACCCATACGTTGCAACTCAGGAACATGCATAAAACGATTTTCAAAAATCGTTTCTGTAATGATACCCGTTCCTTTTGCCATCAAATTCAAAAGCGTAAACTGGGCTTGCATGTCAGTTGGGAAGCCTGGGTGAGGCGCAGTACGAATATTTACCGCTTTAAGCTCACGATCTGTCATATCGAGTGAGATCCAGTCGTCGCCAGATTCCACCAGCGCACCAGCTTCTTCCAACTTCGCCAACACAGCTTCAAGCAATTTTGGCGATGTGTTGCGACATAGGATCTTACCGCCAGAAACCGCAGCACCAACAAGGAATGTGCCAGTTTCAATGCGATCAGCGACAACTTCGTGGTAACCACCACCTAAGCGCTCAACGCCTTCAATGGTAATCGCATCGGTGCCAGCACCGGTGATTTTCGCACCCAGCATGTTGAGGAATTTCGCACAATCAACGATTTCAGGCTCACGGGCGGCATTTTCGATGACCGTCGTGCCTTCGGCTAGCGTTGCAGCACACATGATGGTCACCGTGGCACCTACGCTCACTTTATCCATCACAATGTGCGCGCCTTTGAGGCGACCATCAACGTGCGCTTTCACATAACCTTCATCAAGCGTGATTGTCGCACCGAGTTGCTCTAGTCCATGAATGTGTAAATCGACTGGACGTGCACCAATTGCGCAACCACCAGGCAGTGACACTTCACCTTTACCAAAACGAGCAACCAAAGGACCCAACGCCCAAATTGATGCGCGCATGGTTTTCACCAAATCATAAGGTGCGCAGTATTCGGTAATATTGCTCGCATCTACATGAACCGAACCATTACGCGATACTTTTGCACCCAAACGAGAAAGCAACTCCATGGAGGTGTCGATATCACGCAATTTGGGGACATTGGCAACTTCTACTGGCTCTTCCGCCAATAGTGCAGCAAATAGAATAGGTAATGCGGCGTTTTTGGCACCAGATATTGTGACTTCACCACGAAGTGGGCCACCACCGTGAACACGGAATTTTTGCATGCTGTTCCTCGTGAACTTATAGCGGTTGCATCAGTTTCTTGTCGCGAGCCCACTCAGCAGGGGTCATCGCTTTGATGCTAAGAGCATGGATAGCGTTTGTTCTAATCTGCTCCATCAAAGGCCCGTAGATGGTTTGTTGTTTCTTGACGCGTGACATACCGTCAAAGATGTCACCGACAGCAACTACTTCAAAGTGACTTCCATCGCCTTTGACATGAATCTCGTCCAAGGACAAAGCGTCTTCAAGCAGCGCTTTAATTTCTGTTGGTTCCACAATTATTCCCCGCGAACCGATGAGGTATCATCAGTAAAAAGACTTTCCACATTGCTCAGTTGTAACAATACCTTCAACTGTGAAGGCGTATTACTGAGTATCAGCGTTTGCTGATTCACGTTGAGCTGTTGCTGCAAGTGCAACAACATTGCCATTCCGGCCGAATCTACGCGCTTGACCAAAGACAAATCCAAGACGACATGAGAGTCGCTTGGCAGCCACTCTGCGCGCCGGCTCCAAAATGGAGGAACTGTGTCACGATCAAGCTCGCCTGACAAGCAGTAATCACCATTTATGCGCTTTTCAAACGCAAGCTGTTCGCTCACGATTCGCTCTCTTCTTTGGCAATCGGCGCTTTCGAACGCTCAATCAATTCTTGAGCGACCGCTTCTACACCGTTCTTGCGCAATTGACCGCTCCATTCACTGGCTTTTGTGCTCAGCATGCTTACGCCTTCAACCTGAACATCAAAACCCTGCCATTCCTGCGTTTTGCGATTTTTACGCAATTTAAAATCTAAACGAATGGGTGGTCGAGATTTATCGACAATATCTACACGTACTGAGACAACTGAACGGTTTTTTGCAATGGTCTTTGGCGCTTCAACCGTCACTTCCTGATCGGTATATTGCGTCAGAATTTGCGCGTAAGACATCACCAAGTAGTCATAAAAAGCCTCGGTGAATAGATCGCGCTCTTCTTTAGTTGCCTTTTTGGCTTGCGACCCAAGTACATTCAACGCGGCATAGCGCACATTGATATACGGCATTAATTCTTCTTTAACCACGTCACGTAACAGTTCTGGATTCGCCTGATACGCCTCTTTGTCATCTTTCAAGCGGCTGAATGCATTGTCAGCCACCCCATCAATTAAGATATACGGATTAGTGGCATCAATCGTTTGCGCGATGACCGCACTCGATATCATCATACTGACAACAGCTAGTGCCGCAGTGATCCATTTCTTCATATTCGATTACTCCTTCGAATCCCCAACGCTATATAGGAATTGACCTATCAGATCTTCTAAGACCATTGCTGAGCGTGTGTCTTCCAATAAATCACCGTCTTGTAATAGCTCAATGTCTTCATCGACGAAGCCGGGACGTATACCAATGTATTGCTCCCCGAGTAACCCGGAAGTCAAAATGGAGGCTGAACTGGTTTCAGGGAAATAGCCGTATTGACGATCAATTTCCATAATGACCGACGGCACGTAATCAGGCACGGTCAAATTGATACTACTCACACGACCGACGACCACGCCACCGACTTTCACTGGGGAGCGAACTTTCAATCCACCAATGTTCTCGAACTGCGCCTCCAAACGATAGTGATCGGTGCGAGAGAAACTCTTCACATCTGCCACTTGGAAGATCAACAGTAAGACGGCAACGAGCCCAACGATGACAAACGTACCAACCCAGAATTCTGTTTTTCGATTTTGTTGCATTTACTTAGCTCCCAAACATCAGTGCTGTGAGGATAAAATCCAATCCCAACACTGCTAAAGACGAATGCACGACGGTACGTGTCGTTGCTCGGCTGATCCCTTCTGACGTGGGGATAGCATCATAGCCATTAAATAAGGCAATCCAGGTAACAGTAATGGCAAACACCAAACTCTTTATAAATGACTGCCCAATGTCATAACCCAGTTCGACCGAGGACTGCATCACAGACCAGTAGCTTCCGTAATCAATTCCCTTCCAATCAACGCCAACAAGTTGACCGCCCCAAATCCCGACAATCATGAATATCATGGTCAGTAGCGGCATAGAGATCACCCCAGCCCAAAAACGTGGAGCGACCACTCGCCGTAGCGGATCGACTGCCATCATCTCCAAGCTGGACAATTGTTCTGTGGTTTTCATCAAGCCAATCTCAGCGGTTAACGCCGAGCCTGCTCGCCCTGCAAACAACAATGCCGTCACCACAGGGCCAAGCTCGCGAAGTAAGGACAACGCGACCATTTGGCCCAAAGAACTTTCAGCACCAAAATCAGCAAGAACTAGGTAGCCTTGTAAACTCAGAACCATGCCGATAAACAAACCCGAAACCATGATGATCGCAAGTGAACGAACACCCACCGAATAAAGCTGGGTAATAAGCAAAGGAAACATTTTCTTGGGTTGTGGCTTACCAATTAACGCCCCAAGTAAAACAAAGGTCGCGCGCCCCATTGTTCGCGACACCGCCATCGCGCGCGCACCCAGATCTTGAACTAGGTTAACAATCACGAAAATAGCTCCTGTGTGATGTCTTGGGCTGGATACCTAAATGGCACGGGGCCATCGGCATCTCCTTTAAGAAATTGACTGACTCTAGGGTCAGGATTGTCACGTAGTGATTGCGGAGAGCCTGACGCAATGATCTTGCCATCAGTCAGCAGATAAACGTGATCGGCGATACTCATCACTTCTGGCACATCGTGAGAAACGACAATAGCAGTGAGCCCTAGCGCTTGATTGAGATTTCGAATCAAGGATACCAATACACCCATAGTGATCGGATCCTGTCCCACAAACG
The DNA here is from genome assembly GCF_028683095.1 of Enterovibrio gelatinilyticus. Lineage (GTDB taxonomy): Bacteria > Pseudomonadota > Gammaproteobacteria > Enterobacterales > Vibrionaceae > Enterovibrio > Enterovibrio gelatinilyticus. The sequence continues at coordinate 242,832 of NZ_JAJUBC010000002.1, forward strand.
GCTCATCAAACATAATCAATTCGGGATCAAGTGCAATCGCCCTTGCTAGCGCAGCTCGTCTCGCCATGCCTCCTGACAAGCTGCTTGGCATCAAATCAGCGGCGCCACGCAAGCCCACAGCTTCAAGCTTTAATAGCACGATGGTCTTGATTAAGGCTTCAGGTAATTCAGTATGCTCACGCAAAGGAAAGGCAACGTTATCAAACACCGTCATATCAGTGAATAGTGCTCCAGATTGGAACAACATACTCATACGTTTGCGTACGTCGTACAGTTTGCTACGAGAAAGGGTAGGAATATTGTGTCCAGCAAACTCGATAGTACCGCTATCTGGCGGCAGTTGTCCGCCAATCAAACGCAGTAACGTGGTTTTTCCAATTCCTGATGGCCCCATAATGGCGGTAACTTTCCCCACAGGAACCGTCAAGCTCACGTCATCAAATATCAGGCGCTCTCCTCGAGAGAAGCTCAGGCTATTGATTTCAACCAGATTATTTTTTGTCATCTATGGCCTTTGATATTAACGTCCTTGAATGTTAAGCGACGGATCATAAGGGGATAGCACAGTCAAAACAAGTAATTGAACAGCATTCATTTGCAATTTCTCAGTAAGAAAACTGTCAATATCCTCAATAGCCTTGTCTTTTTATAAATGCACGTTGTTGAACAAAGATCACTCAACCAATTAGGCTAGATAATTCCAGCATCAAACGCGTGATTTGGAACGCATTTTCAACCAATTCTGTGATCTACAGTGGCTTAATCGACTCCTCATTTCTTTTAAACATTCTCTTAAGTCATCGACCTGTCGCAACTATCATGCCGTTTCCCTTCACATTTACTCAATTAGCAGTCAAAATTACTTTTTTGATTCTTCCGCTATATCTCTATCAAAGGTAATAAAATGTTTGAAGCGACCGCCATTCTCGTCGTTGGCTTGTGTTTGTTGGTATGGAGTGCCGACCGACTTGTCTACGGTGCTGCCGCTCTAGCTCGTAATGTTGGGATTTCACCGCTTGTCATCGGTATGACCATTCTAGCAATGGGAAGTTCAGCCCCTGAAATGGTGGTCTCTGCAACCGCCGCGTTAAACGGTAAAACTGACACAGCTGTAGGAAACGTGCTGGGTTCAAACATTGCCAACATTGCACTTATCTTGGGTGTGACTGCGCTGATCAAACCGCTTGCAATTAGTTCGGGTATTCTTCGTCGCGAGCTTCCACTGATGCTGGGTGTAACCGTTATTGCAGGCGCAATGCTGTGGGATAATTACCTGGGTTTCTATGAAGGCATTACCTTGGTGGTTCTCTTTACGCTGTTCCTTCTCATCATGATGAAGTTTGGTAAAGAGAGTGATAAAGAAGACCCAATGCTCACCGAGCAAGAAGCTGAGATACCTAAAGGCGTGAGTAATATGTCTGCGGCAGTTTGGGTTGTCGTCGGCTTGGCTCTTCTCATTTTTAGTGCCGACATGGTGGTTGGATCCGCAGTCACAATCGCAAAATCATTTGGTATGAGTGATTTGGTTATCGGCCTTACCATTGTTGCGATTGGTACCAGTCTTCCTGAGCTCGCGGCATCCGTTGCTGGCGTTTTGAAAGGTGAAGACGATTTAGCGGTCGGTAATATCATCGGTTCAAACATCTTCAATATTTTGGCCGTCATGGGGATTCCAGCCCTGCTAGCACCATCTAGCCTGAATCCGCTAGCGATGAGCCGTGACTTCTATGTCATGCTTGCGTTGTCTGTTCTGCTTTTCTTATTTGCCGCCGGTCGAAACCGAACCATCAAGCGCTGGGAAGGCATTGCACTGCTCGTCTGCTTTGTGGGCTACCAAGGCTTCCTATTCACTAACATCGCATCCTGATCGGACTATCTATGACTGACTTTGATTTTCGCCAGGCTGGCATTACAACGTTAAACATTGAACTTGATGCAATTGCCCAGCTTGAGCAATACATCAACCAAGATTTCGAGCAAGCATGCCAGCTCATCCAACACGCAACCGGAAAGGTCGTGGTGATGGGGATGGGGAAATCGGGTCACATTGGTAACAAGATTGCGGCAACGTTCGCAAGCACTGGCACACCCTCATTTTTTGTTCATCCGGGAGAAGCCAGTCATGGCGATTTAGGGATGATCGAAAAAGGCGACGTAGTGTTGGCCATTTCGAATTCGGGTGAAGCCTCAGAAATCATCACATTGCTCCCTGTCGTCAAACGTCGCGGGATCACACTCATCACCATGACAGGTAACCCCTCTTCCACCATGGCACGTCTGGCACAAGTTAACCTGTGCATTAAGGTGCCAAAAGAAGCCTGCCCTATTGGTCTAGCACCAACATCAAGCACGACGGCGACATTGGTGATGGGAGATGCACTCGCCATTGCCTTGATGCAAGCCAAAGGCTTCACAGCAGATGATTTTGCCTTGTCTCACCCAGGCGGAGCGCTTGGTCGAAAATTGCTACTACGCATTTCTGATGTCATGCACACTGGCGATAAGCTGCCTGTTGTTCCGCCGGATGCCACGGTTCGAGATGCATTGCTCGAGATCTCAGCAAAAGGACTAGGGATGACTGCCGTAGTAGAGCATGATGGTACGCTAAGCGGTATATTCACTGACGGTGATCTACGTCGTCTACTCGACCAACGTCTTGATCTGCACACGACTCGTATTGGCGATGTCATGGGTAAGAACCCAACCTCTGTCAGTGCGGATTTGCTCGCTGCCGAAGGGTTAAAGCAAATGGAAGAACGCAAAATTAATGGGTTACTGGTAACCGAAAACTCTCGTCTTATCGGTGCACTCAACATGCATGATCTTCTTAAAGCAGGAGTCATGTAATGCAAACAGAAACGCTATATGGCCCAGTCCCTACTGAGATTGTCGAGCGCTCGGCATCAGTGAAGTTGCTTATCTGCGATGTTGATGGCGTGTTTTCTGATGGCCGCATATATATGGGGAATGATGGCGAAGAGCTAAAGGCCTTCCACACTCGTGATGGCTATGGCATTAAATCGTTGATGGCCGCTGGCGTCGAGATTGCCATTATTACTGGTCGTAAGTCCGCCATCGTTGAGCGCAGAATGTCAGCGTTAGGCATCACTCACATCTATCAAGGCCAAGATGATAAAGCGTCAGCTTACCAAGACCTTGTGGCGAAATTGAACATCCCAGCAGAACACACTGCATATATCGGTGACGATCTTATTGATTGGTCTGTCATGTCTCAAGTTGGTGTGTCGTTTTGCGTTCATGACGGCCATCCACTGCTTGCACAACGTGCCGACTGGGTGACACGCACACCCGGTGGTTACGGCGCAGTGCGAGAGGTCTGTGACCTCATCCTAGAAGCACGTGGTGAACTTGATGCGCACAAGGGACTTAGCATATGACGCTGCAACGCTTAGGTGTCTTGATATTGCTGGCTGTGTGCGGTTATGCAGGCTATTACCTGCTCAATCAACACTACTGGCAAGACGATGTACAGATAACACCTGATGCCGAAAAACCACTGTTTACCGCCGAGAACGTCAAATCGACGTCCTACACAGAACAAGGTATTCGCAGTTACACGTTGGATTCAACACATCTCGAGCATTATCAACAACTAGACGAAACCCACTTCAATGAACCCGTACTATGGACTTACAGTAATGGCACGGAAGAAGAGTGGCGTATGAGTTCTGAGTTCGCCATTCTTGAGAATAACCATATTCTGGTGATGACAGGTCGCGTAAGGATCTTTAACCTGTTACCAGATGCACAAATTAAAGTTGTCACCACTGAGAAACTTACCCTCGATCTCTCCTCTCGTGATTTCTGGTCTGACACAGAAACTGAAATCACTGGAACTGGATTACAAACTCGAGGACTCAGGGCAAAAGGCAATTTTGGCTCCCATCAGATGGAACTGATTGAACAAGTGAAGAGCAGGTATGAAACAAAAACGAACTAAATTCTTTGCCATCTTGCTAATGCTGGTGTCAAGCAACGCACTAGCTTTGTCAACAGACGCTGAGCAGCCTATTTACATTGATTCTGACTCACAGAACCTCGACATGACGACCAATACGGTTATTTTCACGGGGAATGTCTACCTTCGTCAGGGCTCTATTCGCCTAAACGCAGACAAGGTGGTTGTCACTCGACCTTCGGGTGAAGAAGGTGCTGAGATCATCGACGCGTATGGCAAGCCAGCGACGTTTGAGCAGACCATGGATGATGGTAAAAAGATCAATGGTGAAGCGTTTGATCTTCGCTATGAAACCGTCAAAAGCTTTTTGACCATGACAAATAAAGCGGTATTGACCCAAGAAGGCGGAAATCAGGTTGAAGGTCAGAAGATCACCTACAACATTGATAAACAGCTTCTCGTTGCAGAAAGTGATGAAAGCAGCCGAGTCACGACGGTTCTACAACCACAAACCAAACAAGATAAGAAATAACCCTGAATGGCCATACTAACCGCTAAAAATCTCGCGAAAAGCTACAACGGACGCAAAGTGGTCACTGACGTCAGCCTAGAAGTGAAGTCAGGTGAAATTGTCGGTCTACTCGGGCCGAATGGTGCAGGTAAAACCACCTCTTTCTACATGATAGTAGGCCTCGTCGCTCGTGATGAAGGCACCATTCAGATTGATGATTTAGATATCAGCATTCAACCGATGCATAACCGCTCTCGCATGGGCATCGGTTACTTGCCACAAGAAGCGTCTATTTTCCGTAAACTTAGCGTTTACGACAATTTAATGGCCGTACTTGAGACACGATCTGACTTATCAAAAGAAGAGAAACAGGATAAAGCTGAGGACTTACTCGACGAGTTCAACATTCAGCATATTCGCAACAACATGGGTATGTCATTGTCTGGTGGTGAGCGTCGACGCGTAGAAATCGCTCGTGCGCTAGCTGCAAATCCAAAGTTTATTCTGCTGGATGAACCATTTGCCGGCGTTGACCCAATCTCAGTTATCGACATCAAGAAGATCATTGAGCACCTTCGCGATCGTGGTTTGGGGGTATTAATTACCGATCATAACGTTCGTGAAACACTCAGTGTCTGTGAGCACGCCTATATTGTGAGTCAAGGCCACTTGATTGCGCACGGTACTCCTGATGAAGTGCTCAACGATGAGCACGTAAAACGAGTCTATCTAGGCGACCAGTTCAGACTATAGTTATAAGAGTTCGGTTGGCGAACGACCAAATAGATACGCACTGATAAAATAATTAGGAAAGGTGCCAGAATCACTATGAAACCCTCGCTTCAGCTAAAGCTTGGCCAACAACTTGCGATGACGCCCCAATTGCAGCAGGCAATCCGCCTATTGCAATTGTCGACGCTCGATCTGCAACAAGAAATCCAGGAAGCGTTGGAAGCTAACCCTCTCCTAGAGCAGGAAGAATCGACAGATAACGCTGATGGAGAGAGTGATCAGGCGTATGACGGTGATGAAAACGTAAGTGCGTCAGCCGAAAGCAAGCAAGACACTTTGGACAGCTCTGATGCCATGGAACAGCACGAGATGCCAGAAGATCTCCCCGTTGATACAACGTGGGATGATATGTACAGCGCTAACACAGGCAGTACCGGCATTGCACTCGGTGATGACATTCCGGTGTATCAGGGGGAAACCACAGAAACCCTTTACGATTACCTGATGTGGCAAGTCCAACTCACCCCATTTACTGAAGTCGACCTTGCAATAGCAACCGCCATCATTGATGCCGTAGATGACAAAGGCTACCTCACTGTCACCAGTGAAGACATCCTCGAAAGCATGGGTGCGGAAGACGATGAAATTGAACTCGACGAGGTAGAAGCCGTTCTAAAACGCGTTCAACAGTTTGACCCTCTTGGTGTTGCTTCACGCTCCTTGCAAGAATGCTTGTTGATTCAACTCGCCGCGTTTGCCGAAGATACCCCTTGGCTTGCCGAGGCACGCATGGTGTTGAAAGAGCACATGAACTCGTTGGCGAACCGTGACTTCAGGCAAATCATGAAAGAGAGCAAGCTTCGTGAGCCTGAGCTCAAAGAAGTCATGCAACTCATTCATACCCTTGAACCTCGCCCGGGTAATCTCATTGTCACCAATGAGGCGGAGTATGTGATCCCCGATGTGTCCGTGCTTAAAGATCGCGGCAAATGGGTCGTCAACATCAACCCTGATAGCGTGCCTCGTCTCAAGGTAAATCAGCAATATGCCGCGTTGACCAAGAACGGTTGCAGCGCTGCTGATAGCCAATTTATCCGCAGCCATTTACAAGATGCTAAATGGCTCATCAAAAGTTTAGAAAGCCGCAATGAAACCTTACTGAAAGTTGCGCGGTGCATTGTTGAACACCAACAAGATTTCTTTGAATACGGCGAAGAAGCCATGAAGCCAATGGTATTGAACGATATCGCCATGGCTGTGGAAATGCACGAATCAACGATATCTAGGGTTACCACCCAAAAATACATGCATACCCCAAGGGGTATCTTTGAATTGAAATACTTCTTCTCGAGCCATGTCAGCACTGACAATGGCGGTGAATGCAGCTCTACGGCAATTCGCGCTCTGGTTAAGAAGTTGGTTGCAGCCGAAAATCAGGCTAAGCCACTTAGCGACAGCAAGATTGCCACACTGTTGGCGGAACAAGGGATTCAGGTTGCAAGGCGAACTATCGCTAAATATCGTGAATCACTGGGTATTTCCCCGTCAAATCAGCGTAAACGCCTAATTTAGGCGTCCAATCAAAAGGAAGATGTTTATGCAAATCAATCTCACTGGTCACCACGTAGAGATCACCGACGCCCTTAGGGAATATGTGACAACCAAGTTTGATAAGCTGGAACGATTTTTTGATCACATCAATAACGTTCACGTCGTACTTAACGTCGAAAAACTCCAACAGATTGCTGAAGCGACCCTGCATGTAAATAATGGCGAGATATTCGCAAAAGCAGATTCAGAGAACATGTACGCAGCCATCGACTCGCTGACAGACAAGCTGATAAAGCAATTAAATAAACATAAAGAAAAGATGAATCACCATTAATCATGGAACTTAAAGAAGTACTCAATTTGGACTGCACCAAAAGTGCAGTCCTTTGTTCAAGTAAGAAGCGCGCACTTGAACTTATCAGCGAACTCGCTGCGTCTAAATTGGATCAAAACCCACAGAAACTCTTCGAGTGCATGTTGGGCAGAGAGAAAATGGGAAGTACGGGTATAGGGAATGGGATAGCCATTCCCCATGGCCGTATTTTCAACAGCGACCATGCTGTCGGCGTATTAATTCAATGTGAAGAACCCATTGAATTCGACGCCATTGACAACCAGCCTGTGGATTTGTTGTTTGCACTGCTCGTCCCTGATGACCAATGCAAAGAGCATTTGAAGACCTTGTCTTTGATTGCCCAAAAATTGGGTGACAAGCAGGTCTGCCGTCAGTTACGTCATGCAAGCTCAGATCAAGAGCTTTACGACATTATCACTGGATAACACCACAGGAACACATCATGCAGTTGAAAATCGTCAGTGGTCGTTCGGGTTCAGGAAAGTCTGTTGCGCTTCGCGTGCTAGAAGATCTTGGCTACTACTGCGTTGATAATCTTCCCGTAGATCTATTGCCACAGTTTGTTGCCGCTCAAAATGGCGATGACAGCTTGATCGCAGTCAGTATTGATATCCGCAATATGCCTGCCGATCCTGAAGAAATCACACAAACACTGGCAAAACTACCCAATGATGTTGATGTCGATATTTTCTTTCTCGACGCGGATGACAACGAACTGATCAAGCGTTTTAGTGAAACAAGACGCTTGCACCCCTTGTCCAAAAATAACCTTTCTCTTGAGCAGGCCATCTGCCAAGAAAAGTTGTTATTAACCCCGCTAAAAGAACGCGCTGACAAAGTCATTAATACCTCCAAACATTCCATCCATGATCTCAGTGAAGCCGTTCGTGCGCTGGTGTTAGGCAGAACTAACCGCGATTTGGTGATGGTGTTCGAATCGTTTGGTTTTAAACATGGATTGCCCTCAGATGCAGACTTTGTGTTTGACGTACGCTTTCTTCCAAACCCACATTGGGAACCGGCTCTTCGTCCTCTTACTGGCCTTGATGAACCCGTTAAAATGTTTCTCGCCGCGCAGCAAGATGTCGCCATGCTCATTGCCCAAGTCAAAAGTTTCCTAGAGTCTTGGCTCCCCTCACTTGAAAAAAATAATCGTAGCTACCTCACTGTCGCCATTGGTTGCACAGGTGGCCAGCATCGTTCTGTCTACATTGCACAATTTCTCGCTGATTATTTCGCCGCCCATCATCACCAAGTTCAAATAAGACACCGTACGCTTGAAGGGAATATATGACACAGGTCAGTAAAGAAGTCTTGATCCGTAATCGACTCGGCCTTCATGCGCGAGCCGCAGTCAAACTGGTTGAAATGGCACAGAGTTACGATGCAGAAGTGATGATTTCCAAAGATGACCAAACCGTCACCGCGGATAGCGTCATGGCCATCTTGCTGCTCGACTCCAGTCAAGGAGAACAGATCCTCATATCCGCCGAAGGGCAACAGGCACAGCAAGCATTAGACGCCGTCACTGGGCTCATCGAAGCGGGATTTGATGAAGAAAACTAACTAATAATCTCACCGTAAACTCCTTCTAGCTGCTTGGCATTGCTTCTTGCCAACAAAACGAAAAAGACAGCCTACTCAGATTGCGTTAATATTCATGTCATTGCGCCACTCGCCGTTACACGGATATATCCATGGCAGAGAATTACGAAGTAGAACCGTCCAGCCAGACCCATCAAACCTTACAGGAAGTTAGCCGCGCCCTCGAAAACGGCATGTTTGTCCACGTTCGCCGAATGCTGGAAGACATGGAGCCTGAGGATATCGCGCATCTTCTTGAGGCCTCTCCACCAAAGAGCCGTTTAGTTCTGTGGCAGTTGACCGACCCTGAAGAACAGGGCGAGATACTCGAAGAGCTTTCAGAAGATGTCAAAGATGGGATCATGGTACGCATGCAACCTGAGCAGCTCGCCGCTGCCACAGAGGGCATGGACACCGATGATGTTGCTTATCTACTGCGAAGCTTGCCAGATAGCGTCTCTCAAGACGTTCTGGCGCAAATGGACGCTCAGGACCGAGATCGTGTTCAACAAGCGCTAGCGTATCCAGAAGATACCGCGGGCGGCATGATGAACACCGACGTGGTAACCATTCGTTCCGACGTCACCGTGGATGTGGTTTTACGTTATCTGCGTATGAAAGGCGAATTACCAGAAGCTACCGATACTTTGTACGTGGTCGATGAAAATAGTCGTCTGATCGGCTCTCTTCCTATTACTGCGCTTATCACCTCACAGCCAGATACTGAGATCCTCGACATCATGGAAGACGCTGACGAAGCGATTCCCGTGGATATGGATGACAGCGACATCGCAAGCCTTTTTGAACGACGTAACTGGGTCTCTGCCCCCGTCGTAGATGAAGAGCAGCATCTTGTGGGTCGTATCACCATCGATGACGTGGTCGATATTATCCGTGAAGATGCTGAGCACTCCATGATGAGCATGGCGGGTTTGGACGATGAAGAAGACACCTTCGCCCCCGTTCTTAAATCTGCGCGCAGCCGAAGCGTTTGGCTAGGCGCAAACGTACTTGCCGCCCTTGCTGCCGCATCTGTTTCCAACTTGTTTGAAAACACACTCGACCAAATGGCCGCCATTGCCGTTCTGATGACCATCGTCCCTTCAATGGGCGGTGTGGCAGGCAACCAAACGGTGGCTTTGGTGATCCGTGGCCTTGCAGTAGGGCATATCGGCGATTCCAACACCCGCTGGCTCTTGAATAAAGAAGCGCTGGTCGGCCTGCTCAATGGTGTCATCTGGGCGTGTATTATTGGTGGTGTAGTCGTGTTGTGGAAAGGCAGCTGGATGTTGGGTGCGATCATCGCGGCAGCCATGCTCACCAACCTAGTGATCGCGGGTATTGCTGGAGTAACGGTTCCCATTTTACTCAAGAAAATGAAAATTGACCCCGCCCTTGCTGGTGGTATGGCACTAACGACTATTACAGACATGGTCGGATTGTCTGTCTTTTTAGGACTTGCAACGCTATTTCTGGTCTGATTATTTCAGAGAACACATTTGAAAAGGCTTTCCATTGGGAAGCCTTTTTCGATCTAACAACAGTATACCCAAGCAACCCAACCTAGATATCCAGAACACCTTTATCAATGGCATCCTACATCTATATGTGTAATCCCGACCCTAAATGTTAAGTAAATGTTGTTATTTCAATATGAGTTGGACAATCAAAAGTTAGACACTATTCTTAACATAATAAAAGTAGAATATTAGACCAAACAACTGTTAGGTGTCAGGGAATTTATAATGTTTTTGCAATCCATCCATAATTACAGGGCCGTAGCTATCATTGCGATTGTCATGAGCCATTCTTATGTTTATGGTCTTGAAGATACAACTGGAATTATTTCCGTTATAAAAACAATATTAACAGGATGTACGGCGCTTTTTGTTTTCATTTCCGGATATATGTTCCACCATATTTTCTACAAAAGATTTGAATACAAAAAATTCATGAAGGGTAAATTTCAACGAATTATTGTCCCCTATCTCATCTTATCGACCTTTGCTATCATTCTTGTTTACATCATTAAGTCAGGATTTTACTCTTCCAGTCCTGAGTATTCTGGGATCGTCTTTTTCTCGCCTGAAGACAGTTCGTTGTCTACGGCAATAAAATACTATTTAACCGGAAGAATGCTAACAGCATATTGGTATATTCCATTTGCCATTCTTCTTTTCCTTGCCTCTCCCCTTCACTTTAAATTCATTAAATTATCGAAAAACACTCAAATTTTCACAATTGCAGCATTCTCATTGATATCAGTATTCCTTCATCGATCATATGAAAATATTAACCCTCTTCAAATGTTCGTGTATTACACACCGTTCTATTTGATCGGGATATATTTTTCATTGTACCGAGAAGAAATCAACAAACACTGTACCCAAAAAGGGGTTATATTTTTATCTGCAGCAATTTTACTTGCATTCTATCAATACACCCAAGGACATGAAGGTAGCTACACAAAAAACTTTTTCGAATATGGTGGGATTGACATCATGTTCTTCCAGAAAATGTTCTTATCTACAGGTTTATATTTTATTCTTGAAGCCTTTGTTTTCAAAACAAAGCTGACAGACATCATTTCAGACACAAGCTTTGCTATATTTTTTATCCACCCATGGGTTTTAACAACGATCAAAAGGCTGCCTTTCCTTGAGCATCCAGAGTCAACGAATGTCCCCTACTACTTGGTCACTTGCCTCGTCGTTATCTCACTAAGTGTATTGATATCAATAGCTCTCAATCGGATACTCACTGGTAAAATTAAGTCTCGCTATATCATTGGGTATTAAATCCAGTGCCTAGCCAGAAAAAGAAAAGCCACCGATGAATCGGTGGCTTTGTCTATTTGAAGTGGATAATGAGTGAGAGAAAATCTACCCTTGTTTACTCGCCACCCACTTTCATTGACTCAATCAGAATCGAACCCGTCTGGATTTGGCTACGGTATTCAGTATCCGCTCCCACAGCAACAATCTGCTTGTACATGTCAGCAAGATTGCCCGCAATAGTGATTTCACTGACTGGATATTGGATTTCGCCATTCTCAACCCAGAAACCAGCAGCACCACGAGAGTAATCACCCGTCACCGTGTTAACGCCTTGCCCCATCAACTCTGTCACATATAAACCCGTGCCTAACTCTTTCAGCATTTGAGCGAAAGATTGACCCGTGTTACCCACAAACCAGTTATGAATGCCGCCAGCATGACCCGTTGGCTGCATACCTAGCTTACGTGCTGCGTAGCTGGTCGCAAGATACGTCTGAAGTACACCATCAGTGATGATATCAAGATCTTTGGTGATCACACCTTCGCTATCAAAGGGGGCGCTCGCCATGCCTTTAAGCAGATGAGGACGCTCATAAATCGAAAACCATTCAGGTAAGATCTGATGGCCCAGTTTATCCAGTAAGAAAGAAGATTTACGGTAGAGGCTTGAACCACTGATCCCCATGACGAGGTGGCCGAGCAGACCTGTCGCAACATCAGCAGAAAACATGACTGGCACCGTGCGTGTCGTTAAACGACGAGGTTCCATGCGTTCAATCGTGCGCTGTGCTGCTTCAATGCCGACTTTCTCCGGCGCCCAAAGCTCGTTCTTGTCACGTGATACGGTATAACTGTAATCACGCTCCATGCCCTTGCTGTCTTCCGCAATCACACTGCAGCTGATGCTATGACGACTTGAGGCGTAGCTACCTAACATGCCATGGCTATTGCCATATACGCGTACGCCATAGTGACTATCGTAACTCGCACCATCACTAAACTTGATGCGCTTGTCGTAATCTAGCGCTGCGCGCTCAGCAGCGATCGCTTTTTCGGCAGCATGATCCGGCTCTGGCTCGTCTGGGTAGAACAAATCCAAATCGGGATAATCGTAGGCCATCAATTCAGCAGGAGCTGGTCCAGAGAACGGGTCTTCTGACGTGTAGTTGGCAATATCCAACGCAGCAGCAACAGTTTGTGCAATGGCTTTTTCAGAAAGATCAGACGTCGATGCACTGCCTTTACGCTGACCACGGTAAACCGTGATCCCCAGTGCACCATCGCTGTTAAACTCGACGCTTTCCACTTCGCACATACGAGTGGCAACGCTGATCCCCGTGGTTTTGGTGATCGCAACTTCAGCGGCATCTGCTTTCTTACCCGCTAATTCTAAAGCGCGGGTAACCGCTGCTTCTAATTCAGCACGTTGCTGAGCAACCTGTTGTTTCACGTCCATAAAGTCTTAAATTGATGTGTGTTACCAATAAGCATACCATTCGAAGCCATTAGCGTACTTATAAAACGCCAGCAAAATTCGACTTTCTTAGTCATGCCTTGGCAATTCTGCCTCCCTATATATGTAATCTCAGTCTTCATTGGTCAGCCAAAGGCGGAGAATCACATGGGCCAGGTACTCATGGAATAGAGTGAGCACGTTCCTATCAAGGGTTACGACATAATATTCGATAGTTTTAAGCACTAAGAATGAGCGAATATTTGATGATATTGGTATAAACTAAGGCGCTAAAGTAAGCGATAACCTCGGGAAAGATTATGGGCCGTAAGAACAAACGTGAGCCTTGGGAAGAGGAAGAAGAGATCATCTGGGTCAGTAAATCCGAGATGAAACGTGACATGGAAGCGTTGCAAAAGCTAGGTCAACAGCTTGTCGAACTTCGACCTTCTGTACTGGCCAAGTTTCCACTGGATGACGATCTGCGCACTGCCGTTGCAGACGCACAGCGCTTCGAAAAAGAAGCAAGACGTCGCCAGTTGCAGCTGATCGGAAAAATGATGCGTACCCGCGACGTTGAACCGATTCAGGCTGCACTAGATCTTCTGCAGAACAAGCACAATCAACAAACGATCGAATTGCATAAGCTTGAGAAAATGCGCGATCGTGTGATTGCAAGCGGTGATGAAGCCATCAACGTAGTGATGGAAGCGCACCCAAATGCAGACCGTCAAAAGCTTCGCCAGCTAGCGCGCCAAGCGAAGAAAGAACAAGAAGGTAACAAGCCACCTAAAGCCTCTCGTGAGATTTTCCAAATCCTGAGAGCCCTTAAAGCGGAAGCTGGCGAGTGATCTTTTCGGCGTAGCATCCATGATGTGCTGTTGCGACCTATAAAAAAACCGGGAGATTCCCGGTTTTTTTATTTCGATTTCCGCATACCGACAGTTGGGTTATTCAGTGCCACCAACGGTCATGGCATCCACTTTTACTGTGGGTTGGCCAACACCAACAGGGACACTCTGGCCAGCTTTACCACAAACACCCACGCCGCGATCCAGTTTAAGATCGTTACCCACCATGGAAATCTGCTGCATCGCTTCGATGCCACTGCCAATCAAAGTCGCGCCCTTCACTGGTGTCGTCACTTTGCCATTTTCAATCAGATACGCTTCACTGGTTGAAAATACAAATTTGCCTGACGTAATATCAACCTGACCACCACCAAAGTTTGGTGCATACAAGCCGTATTCAACGCTGCTGATCATCTCTTCTGGCGTACTTTGACCACCCAACATGTAGGTATTGGTCATGCGCGGCATAGGAAGGTGTGCATAAGATTCACGACGACCATTCCCCGTTGGCGCAACGCCCATCAAATGCGCATTGTGCTTGTCCTGCATGTAACCTTTCAGAATGCCATTTTCAATCAATACGTTGTATTGACCCGGCACACCTTCATCATCAATATTCAGCGAGCCACGTCGATCTTGTAGCGTGCCATCATCCACGATAGTGCACAGCGTAGACGTCACTTGTTCACCAATTTGTCCGGTAAAAACAGACGACTCTTTACGGTTAAAATCACCTTCCAATCCATGACCAACCGCTTCATGAAGCAATACACCCGGCCAGCCTGCACCAAGAACAACAGGCATAGTGCCAGCAGGCGCCGCTTTCGCGTGTAGATTGATCACCGCTTGGCGTATCGCTTCATCGGCGTAATGCATCGCAATGGTTTTTCCATCTTCATCCGATACAAAGTACTGATAGCCAAAGCGACCACCACCACCAGCAGCACCGCGCTCACGACGACCGTCTTTTTCTACCAGCACACTCACAGACATACGCACTAATGGGCGAACATCTGCCGCATAGGTACCATCCGTTGCTGCAATCAATACCTGCTCGTATACACCGCTAATGCTCACTGACACTTCTTGAATCAATGGCTCTTTCGCACGAATGTAAACATCCACTTCTTTCAATAAGGCAATTTTATCTTGCTTTGACATACTCTGAAGCGGGTCAATGGCTTGATAAATCATTGGATAAGCGCGGTTCGAAAACGCTGAAACTTTAAGCTTGCCGCCTTTATCTGCAATACCACGCGCTGCTGTCGCACTCTGCATAAGTGCATCAGCACTGATTTGGTCTGAATAAGCAAAGCCTGTCTTTTCGCCTGTAATAGCACGAACACCCACACCACGATCGATGTTGAATGAACCATCTTTGATGATGCTGTCTTCCAAGACGAGCGACTCATGCCAGCACGACTGAAAATAAACATCGCCGTAATCAATGTTTCTTGCGGCCAAATGCTCCAGCGTTTGACTGAGTTGATTTTTACTTACACCTGACAGGTGAAGCATGGTTTCTTCGACGTGTTCCAGACTCATGGATAAATTGCTCTTTAGCGCTGAAAAAAGACATGTCCGGTAGCAAGTTCCACTACCGGATGAATAATGAATTGAGGTTGCGCTATTTCATCACGCATTGCAACTGAGCATGTTGTAATACCGGCATTTTGCTGCGTATTGCGCTATTGGACGCCAGATCCACATCAGACCATGCAGTCCCAACGTTATCATTAAGCTGACACGCAACTTGCCCCCATGGGTCAACAATCATCGAGTGCCCGTAAGTCTCTCGTCCACCTTGGTGTTCGCCACATTGTGCAGCAGCAAGCACCCAGCACTGTGTTTCAATAGCGCGAGCACGAAGTAGCACTTCCCAATGCGCAGCACCTGTCACTTTAGTAAAAGCAGCCGGAACCATGATGATGTCCGCGCCACGTTGGCGAAGTGCAGAGTAGAGTTGAGGGAAGCGGATGTCATAACAAATTGAGAGACCGAGCGTACCAAAAGGGGTATCGACCAGTGCTAAGTTTTCACCCGCACGAAACGTATCAGACTCACGATAACTACGGTGATTGTCGGCAATATCCACATCAAACATATGCAGTTTTTCGTAAGAAGCACGCAAGTTCCCTGCGGCATCGTACACCAAACATGTGGTGCTCAAGGTGCCATCATGGTTGCGAATAGGAAAGGATCCCATCACTAGCCAAATGCCCAACTCAAACGCGATTTCTGACAGACGCTTTTGCAATGGGCCATGCCCCAGCTCTTCGGCGTATTTTTCGTAATCTTCTTTACGGCCAAAAACCAATGCGTTTTCAGGCGTGAGAATGAGGCGAGCCCCCTGAGAGCGTAAATGCCTGAGCTGACCTTCAAGTACATCAAGGTTTTCTTCAGCATTTATCCCCGAGTTCATCTGTACAACACCAAACTTGGTCATTACTCATTACTCCCTTTCTGCTCATTGCGCAGGCGTTCCGTTGCCTGTTCTGGCAAGGTCACTTCGCCTGTGATTCGCGATACTTCCCTGACAATGGGTTCATCAATGGACCCCGTAACCTGATAGCGAACTTGTGTAAATGCATCGACCACTGGAGAAAGCACTGTCGTCACAGCCAAAACATATAGCGCTGTTTGGGGGGCGACGGCAAACGCGGTTAATATTGGGATACCCGAGGTGAGATCAGGTATAAATCGCACTTCGGCATTCACCTGATTTTTCTCTAGATTCGCTATCCCTTTAATAAACATATCACCTGCTAGCGCTTTCATCTGGATATTATCCGTGACAATTACCCCGTTAGTGATTGAAGCGCTGCCACTGATCTCATCAAAAGCTAGACCATCCTCAAATACACCAGTGAAATCGAGCTGCATTTTTCGCAAGATTGAATCCAAGCTAAACAGGCCCAGCAAACGACCTGCCCCGCCGACACCACTGACATAGCCATCTTCAAGCCGTGTTTCCAACGTACCATTTAGCGTGGTGATATCCAACGACCAAGGCGCACCATCAAACGTCAAATTGCCACTCGTCTTGACACTGGCATCTTGGATCCCGCCCGTCACAGAAAAGCGTCCCATTAAGTCGCTACTATTGTGGCCTTGAATACCAAACGCTAAGTGGCTCTTGTTAATCCCATCATGCGAGATTTCCCAGCCGCCATTCGCGGTTAAACGCGTGTTCCCACTGGCGAGTTTAAATTTCGACAAGGTGAGTTTTTGATCGGTTTTCAGCAACTGCGATTCAATACGCCCCACTCGGTAACCTTGTAGCCACAGCTCATCTATCACCAAATCTGTCGACGGGATTTTAGACATCAAAATACGGTCAATGTCTGTCGCTTTTCGCCCTGCAGTGGCGGGCGTCACCGCTTTTTCGTTGGTGTCATCATCAATATCGACATTCAAAAACAAGTGCTCAATGGACACAGTTAGCAGATCATCTTCATCCCACCACGCATCACCCGACAACTCCTCACTGCCTACCAAAATATGAAAGCCATCGCTTTTCCGGCGCGCCGCGAGTGAGAATTGGTTAAACGTGAGTTCGTCTGCCAGCACTTTACTCGCTTTCACATTCACTCTTGATGGCGGTGACATGTTGACGGGGAAATCATGCTTTTTCCCTTCTTGAGCTAACTCATAGTGAGTAATTATGTTTTTCCACGCCATGACATCCAACACTGGCACATCGACACTAACAGCGTCGCCAGATAGTGGCTTGAGTGATAGTTCTCCATCACCAACGACAGTACGACTTCGAATGACGGTCGGCCTGTCTCCACTGATATCAACATCCGCTTGATATTTAAGCTGAGGTAGCTCAATTTGCCCCACCAAGCCTCGTTCATTTCCCGAGGCCTTTAAGCGACCATGACTTTCAACCAATGAAGGCTTATTCAGCGGCGCAGGCAAATTGATATCGACGTGAGTCAGATCGGCATCCAGTAAAACATCGTAGGTAAACCCAATGTCTTTTAGTGCAATATCAACACCAAGATCCCATGCCGAACGCCCTTCTATGAATTGAAGATCGGGTAACTCCAATGCTGCCTTCAGCTTGTCACCTTCCCACTGGCCATCAATATCTATATTGACCAAATAGTTTTCTGCTTCAGCTTCCCCTTTAAAGCCAATATTAACGGGCTGGTCGAGAAGCTGCGCCTTAAGCTTTTTGGCCCACACCACATCATTGTCAAACGACATGGTTCCTGTGACGTTGTTCAGGACGATTTCCGGACTTGCAATGGCAACCTGATTCCCACCTAAGGATGCAGAGCCCTGCACATCCACATCATCGCCATTTAAAGGAATAGATAGGGAGATTTCACCCTCGACCTCTCCGTTGACTTGCACATGTGTTAATGCTGCTCCCACAGAGTCCACCAAAGGAGTGGCCAGCATGTATTCGTGTAAGTCGTTACCGTTAGAAGCAATTTTTGCATCGATCAACAACTGACCATTTTCATTGCTTAATGACGGTATTTCTCCTTTGAGATCATAGCCTCTCGCCGCCATCAAACCGACATTGCTCGCATCCAAAAACAAGCTGTCGTTTTGGAACAATAGGTTTAGATCAAGGTCAGTGAGCATCGGCCATTGAGTATCAAAACTAAACTTTGCATTCTTTAATGGCACATAGGCTTGAAACATACCTTCATGCTGAGGGTAAGGGAACGTGTTGAAATCACCATACCAAACCAATTTGGCGTGATCGGCCTGACCGCCTCGAATGGCTGACGACAGGTAATCCGTAAGCTCATACCCCAGCGCTAAGGTTGGTAAATAGCGCCATGTTTCCCCTGCATTCTTCGCATTAGCTTCGGCATAAAACGATAGCCAACTGCTCCCTTCAAAAGGGATATCGAGTCGGAACTCACCCACAACGTTAAGATCGGGCGATCGCACCGCGACATTGTCCGACCACACAACGACACGCTCATCGGTGTAATCCCAGTAGGCAGTGACATCACCTTGCTCTATGGGTAACGGCGCTTGGAAAAATTCGCCATACGGCAAGATGTCATCTTCGAGCACTAAGGTGGCTTTACCGTTTGTTCCTACTCCCGCCAACGAGACGTGTAGTTTGTGAACTTCCGGTAAGTAGCTCCAATGCTGAAATGCGACGTCATCAAGATCAACAGAGTAAGCAATGTCTGACGTTTTCGGTTTAGCGAGACGAATATCTGAGGCGTTGCCCGTCAGTGATAGTGACGTCAGTGCATGCTCGACATCATCCGGAATCACAAACATATGTCGTAGCGGCAATAGCAACGATAAGTCCAGCGCAGCCAAATTCACTGCCCAAGCATCGCGGGAAATATCGGCACGTAACTTAGGTTCAGGCCACAGGACTTTACCTGTTTTAATAGCAAAATCTTCGGTCGCAACCCGCCAATTATTATCTCCCGAACGCTCAAGTAGAATTTGACCTCTACGGATCGAAACAGATTGCGAGGTATCGTGCGTTTGAAGTGTTGGTGCTTTGGCTCCCCAAGCAATGACACTGTCGGTCAAGCTCACCAGTGCCGTTTTAGGCATGCCATTCTCAACCGTCAACCAAGCTTGCCCTGCGACTTTCGCTTTAGACAAAGCCACATCCGGATTGATGAATTTAGCGATCCACGCCTTGAGTGACACATCCTCAGCGTTTAGATAAAAATCGCCACTTAAAGATGCGAGACCATCGCTTTCAGTGAAAACACCGCGAATATCAACTTGATTGAGCGACGTCCCTTCCACACTCACCACACCTTGCACACGATGTTGGCTCGACTGGTTATCCCAACGCAGTGATTCTATATTGATGGTCTTTCGCTCATCAGATGGCGACAATACGGTGACGCTCGCATCGTGGATGGCAAATTGCCCAAGGCCGACTAAGAACAAATTTTCTAGCTGAGTGGCTAAACTGCCGCTTTTGTCCGATGCGGTATTTCGTTCAGGAAGTTGAGTAAGGTCGACCGCTAAACCATCAATACTGACATTGGTAAACGTGGGTTCTCTGCGCTGAAAACTGGCCAAAAGGTCGAACTGCATTTCAATGCTTGTTGCAGACAACACACTGTGTCCGCCCTCATTGGTAGAGAGCGTGAAATCATGGAGGGAAAGCGAAGGAAGAAGATAACGCCAATGCCCTTGAAAGGTTGAGAATTCAACATGAAATCCACTTTCTTGACTTGCCCAACGTTGAATTGGCGCTTTCGCGGCATCCAAGTTGGGAAGTACTAGGCGCATTGAAGCCGTCACAACCGCGGCGGTCACCAAAACGATAACCACCAACCACGTGAGAATTCCAGCCAATCGCTGGGCAACCTTTACCATTTAACTATATTCATCATGAAGCTACATACACCACGCCAGTATCAGCGCCTGATTACATCATCACTACATCAAATTGTTCTTGGGTGTATAGCGGCTCAATATGTACCTTAACTTGCTTACCGATAAACACTTCCAGCTCTGCCACTGCGTGAGACTCTTCACCTTCCAACGCTTCACCGACAGCTGGCGATGCATAAACGACAAATTTATCCGCATCATACGCGCGATTAACGCGAGTGATTTCGCGCAGTACTTCATAACATACCGTTTCTACAGTTTTCACAGAGCCTCGACCCACACACGTTGGGCATTGCCCACACAGCACATGCTCAATACTTTCGCGAGTGCGCTTACGCGTCATCTCAACCAAACCAAGTTGGGTAAAGCCATTGATGTTGGTTTTTACGCGGTCTTTTTGTAAGGCTTGTTCAAGCGATTGCACGACTCGCTGACGATGTTCATCTGAAATCATGTCGATGAAATCGATAATGATGATGCCACCAAGATTGCGCAAACGTAGCTGACGAGCAATCGCCTTTGTCGCTTCCGTGTTGGTGTTGAAAATCGTCTCTTCGAGATTACGACGTCCCACAAACGCACCCGTGTTGATATCAATGGTGGTCATGGCTTCAGTCTGATCGATGATGATGTAACCGCCTGACTTCAATTCAACTTTACGATCCAACGAACGTTGAATTTCGTTCTCCGTATCGTACATATCGAAGATCGGTTGCTCACCCGTATACAGTTCAAGCTTCGGGCTCAGTTCAGGCACAAACTCTTCGGTAAATTCACGGAGCGCTTCCATACCCGTGCGAGAATCGACACGAATGATGTCTAACTCTGTACCGACAAAGTCACGTAAAATGCGCTGTGCCAAACCTAGCTCACCGTAAAGCATCGACTTAGATGGGCGCTTTGAGCGGCGCTCGATAACTTTGTTCCACAAACGCTTAAGGAAAGCCGCATCTTGATTCATTTCTTCATCTGAAGCGCCTTCGGCAGCCGTTCGGATAATAAATCCACCAAGATCATCACAATAGCGCGAAACGATTTTTTTCAAACGATCTCGTTCTTCCTCGCTTTCAATGCGCTGAGATACACCTACATGAGAAGCTCCTGGCATGAAGACAAGGTAACGGGATGGCAACGTAATATCTGTCGTGAGACGTGCGCCTTTTGTGCCCAGTGGATCTTTGACCACTTGCACCACAATATCTTGGCCCTGTCGCACTAGCTCAGAAATATCGCGCACCTGAAATTGCTGCTTTTCGTTCTCAGACACACACTCGGTGTGTGGAACAATGTCCGAAGCATGAAGAAAGGCCGCTTTATCTAGGCCGATATCAACAAAGGCCGCTTGCATGCCCGGCAACACTCTGCTGACCTTACCTTTGTAGATATTGCCAACAATACCGCGCTTCGCTTCACGTTCAATATGCACTTCTTGTAGATTGCCACCCTCAATCATGGCAACACGGGTTTCAGTTGGCGTAACGTTAATCAATAACTCTGCGTTCATAGGTATTCACCACATAATTTTTGGAATTCGTTCAACAGAGCTTCAGTCTCGTAAAGGGGTAACCCCACCACCGCGTGGTAGCTACCATCAATACGTGTCACGAAACGGCCACCCAGCCCCTGAATCGCATAACTACCCGCTTTGTCGCAAGGCTCTCCACTTTGCCAGTAAGCATCAATGTCTTTATCAAGCAGTGATTTAAACCATACATGAGTTGTGACAAGCGTAGTCAATGAATGGTTCCTGTCAGCAATGGTCACTGCCGTCATCACCTGATGCTGACGACCCGATAGCATACTCAACATACGTCGAGAGTCATTCAGATCACGCGGCTTCTCTAGCACCTCTCCATCACAGACTACGATGGTGTCTGAGCCCAGAACGGGCAGAGGTTCGGGGGCGGCTTCAACACCCGCCATTGCTTTATCAAGGGACAAACGGCGGACATAGTCCGCCGCTTCTTCATGAGATTCTCGTTGCTCTTCTACGTCAACGCGCAAAACAGAAAAGCGAACAGAGAGCTGTTCAAGCAATGCCTTCCTGCGAGGTGAAGCAGACGCAAGGTAAAGCTGAATATCTGCCATTGCTTCTCCAGACTATTTAATCGAAAACTGACGGCGAACCCGTCTTAGCAGTAAAAAGAGCCAAGGCCACAACAAGAAGTTGAGCACACCCGCCCACAGCTGTGTGGGATCAAACTGAACATTTGATACAAGATATTCAGCCCAAAACTCTAAAACTTTACCCGCCAAGGTTAGCAGAGACAAAATCACCGCTTGCTGCCACAAAGACATGTTGCGAAGCATTTGGAAATTAAGCGCCACAATATAAACCAGCACAGACATCATTAAGCCACGTACACCTAGTGTAGAGCCTAACATGAGGTCCCAAAGTAGGCCGACGACCAACGCCGTACCCACATTGACGCGATGCGGCAATGCCAGCACCCAATAAAATGCCACGAGTAACACCCAAGATGGACGGAAAGGCGCGAGCTCTCCCGGCCACGGCGCAGCTTGTAAAATGAGGGCAACAATGAACGATAGCCAGATCAACGCGTGACCGCGAAAGGTAGAATTAGCCATTGGTTATCTCTTTTTGTGCATCAGGCTTAGGCTGCTCGTCAGTGTCAGGCTTTTGCGCTTCAACGTCAGGCGTTTGTGTTTCAATTTCTGGCGTCAGAGGATCCATCTCATCGTCTAGCATTGCCTCAGCTTTCTGCTGTTCTAGCTGCTTTTCCACATTGCTCGGCCACACCAGCAACAGGTAGCGAAGTCGGTCAAATTGTACTTCGGGTTTCGAGTCAACTTGCGCGAATGGGCGACGGTTATCAAATGAAAACGACGTCACTTTTGCAACAGGATACCCTTCAGGGAACACGCCTCCCAAACCAGATGTCACCAGCATATCGCCCGGTTCAATATCTGCACTGCTTGGAATATTCTCTAATTGGATATTGTCCGTTTGCCCGCGACCCGCAGCAATCACACGAACATCGTTTCGTACCACCTGCACAGGAATCGCATGGGTGGGGTCAGTGATCAGCAACACGCGGCTATTGTGCGCGCCAACATAGGAAACTTGTCCGACAATCCCGCGTTCATTAATAACGGGTTGCCCTTCATAAACACCGTTTGTTCGCCCTTTGTCGATCATGACCTGATGCTTGTAAGGATCAGAGTCAACCGCCATCACCTCGGCCACCATTTTGCGTTCGTCTCGCACGAAAGGGGAACCAAGTAGCTCTCTCAATCGTTGGTTTTCTTGTTCCATTTGATCAAACAGCAACTGGCTGCTGCGTAGCATCAACACTTCTTCTTTTAACTGACTGTTGTCGATCAAAAGCTGTTGATGAGACGAGAATTGGCGGAACAAGCTATCAAGGAGATCTCGTGGCACATTGGACGCATATTGCAGCGGCGCAACCACAGAGTTGAGCACATAGCGAAAGTTGGTGAATGCACCAAGACGACTATCAGCCAGCATAAGGCTGGCTGATATCAAAAGAGCGAAAAACAGGCGTAGTTGTAAAGATGGCCCACGGCCAAACATTGGTTTCATTCAGTCACAACCTGTTTTTTACTGGAATTGATGGAAGACGATTAGTCTTCGCTGAACAGATCGCCACCATGCATGTCGATCATCTCCAGCGCTTTACCACCACCACGTGCAACACATGTCAGCGGATCTTCAGCAACAACCACAGGAATACCGGTTTCTTCTGTTAGCAGACGATCAAGATCGCGAAGCAATGCACCGCCACCCGTCAATACCATACCGCGCTCAGAAATGTCAGATGCTAGTTCTGGTGGACACTGCTCGAGTGCAACCATCACCGCAGACACGATACCCGTTAGCGGCTCTTGCAGCGCTTCCAGAATTTCGTTTGAATTTAGCGTAAAGCTACGTGGTACACCTTCAGCAAGGTTGCGACCGCGAACTTCAATTTCTAAGACTTCATCGCCAGGATACGCAGAACCAATTTCGTGCTTGATGCGCTCAGCGGTTGCTTCACCGATCAAGCTGCCGTAGTTACGACGCACGTAGTTAATTACAGACTCGTCAAAACGGTCACCGCCGATACGAACAGATGATGAGTAAACAACACCGTTCAGAGAGATAACAGCAACTTCTGTTGTACCACCACCGATATCGACCACCATAGAACCGGTTGCTTCTGACACAGGTAAACCTGCACCAATCGCTGCGGCCATAGGCTCATCAATCAAATACACTTCACGCGCACCGGCACCTAGCGCCGACTCACGAATCGCACGGCGTTCAACTTGGGTTGAACCGCAAGGCACAGCCACCAACACGCGAGGACTTGGACGCATGAAACTGTTGTCATGCACCGTTTTGATGAAATGCTGAAGCATTTTCTCAGTCACGTAGAAGTCTGCAATAACGCCGTCTTTCATAGGACGGATAGCAGCAATGTTACCTGGCGTACGGCCCAGCATTTGTTTTGCTTCATGACCGACTGCCGCAACGCTTTTTGGAGAGCCTGCACGATCTTGACGGATAGCGACAACGGAAGGTTCATCAAGAACAATTCCTTGCCCTTTTACATAGATAAGGGTGTTAGCGGTTCCCAGATCGATAGACAGATCGTTGGAGAACATACCACGAAGTTTCTTAAACATAATCTTCGGTTAATCCTGCAAGCGTTAAAATTTTTCAAATTCCGCTAAATGTACCAATGCAGACGGGGCGCGGCAAGGTGATGATCTACAAACCTGAATGAGATCAGTCTTTTTTTTCATTCCCCTGTCAAAGTGATGTTTTTTTCACCTTTATAGATAACTCGATCACTTCCTCGATAAAAACCAAAAACGCCAATGGCGGAAGGATCATCGTCAAACGCACTACCTTGCCAATTGTGTTGCAACCAAGTTTGAGGCACAACACCGCTCACGGCTTTATCAAGTTGCTGCCAGTACCGAAACTGCTCGCGGTTTAACCCAGCGCTTTGGTCAGGAGGGATAACATGGAACTCTGCACGGCCTTCTTTAACGTTTTTTGTCTTCACGACTTTTTTTGCATCATCACGCAGCTCTATCTTAGCCTGTAAAGCGGCGTTGTTGGTTTTATCACTGAACAACACGTCTTTCTTACCAATTTCCGTAGAAACGATTGTCGCGTTGTCTCGTGTATTGGTAACAAAGTGCGTGCCGTTAAAGACTTCGACTGCAACAGGCAGGGTTTGTTCATTCGTTAAATCTTGAGTTTCAGTGAAACCTTCTATGCGCATACGGCCGAAATAGAAGTCATCCGTTGCGATTTGAACACCACTTAACGAAAGGTTACCGTCCCCCTGAGGCTTAATAACCCGCATTTCACACTCACTTTTAGAGGCATCTGCACAATACACAAAGTCGGTATTATCTTGATCGAACGAGATAGCCCCTACGGCAAATCTAAGAGGGGTAAAAGGACTTTCGGGTACAGCGTCTTTAACAATCGACATTTGGCCATCAATAACCCACTCACTCTCACCATTCTTCCCCGCCTTCCATTGCCCTTGCTGCCCCACCGAGGGGTCGGGTGTAAATGCCCAACGCGTTGTTAAATCCGTCCCGGCATACGGGTAGCCACTCACAGGGTCTATCACCCAGCCATCAAATACTGCTTTATCACTTCGCAAATGATAGTTGCTGACAGGGGTCTCAAACGTGGTAGCGGCGTTAATAACGTAAACACCAGAAAACGGTTGGCCTAGGTAGGTAAACCCTTGATGCAAACTATCGTGGCTGCGAGATACCCCAGATTCAAACTCTGGCGTAACCATAAAATGAGACGGATAAAAACGCCCAACAGGTAAGTCAGCTCGATTGACCGTCATCCCAAGGTAGCTATCAACAACACGAGAACGCAGTTTGAACGTGCCAACATTATTCAACGATAAGGATGGATATTCATACCTGCCGTTGATCGCCTCGGTGTGGTTTTGATTTGTCGCCCCACTCACTGACGCTGACGTACCACCAGTGGGCGTCACAACTTGCGCCGTATTATTAATCGTAACTCTGGCGTCAGGCGCATCAGGATGCCAAAAACTCGGCGTGGAAAGACGAGAGCAGTATTCTTTTCCGGAAAGATCAATCAAGGACGAATCTGTTTTATCACCCAACAACCAAACAACTGGCCTTAAGTACGCCGAAAACGGCGCACCGGCGTAAGTAAACGCATCAGCAGCTTTTGACTGCCCTTTGTCTTGAGCTTTTACGTCACAAATCGCGAACGTATATGGGCGAACATGCAAGGTTGCGTCACCTCGAAGCTTTTCTGTCTCAGCATTCTTTTCCGGAGCTTCCGGTATATCTGTCTCATCCCCATCACCGCTCTTTCCTGCCGATACTTCTTCCACAGGAATGCTCAGAGCCCCAGCGTCTGCATACCTCACCGTCACCGCATTATTGGCTCGCCCATCGACAAAGTTAACATTGAGCGTTTGCTCGCCTGATTTATCATTGATCGCAGGCTTTGTCGGCGCAGCTCCGCCCGTATATGTTGGTTGCAGATAAGACGCTTCGCCAAACTTAAGCCTTTTCGTCCCTTCATAATCAGGTATTGGGGTAGGGTCGCAATCGCCATAAACGGCTTCAATGGAGAGCTTCTCTGGCTTTCCTGCCACCATTTTCAGCGGTGAAGGAGAGAAACGAAATCCACCCGCTTTGAAGGTGTAGTTGCCTTGTTCGGAGGTGAGTTTACCCGTGTCACTGGATTTAAACGTTGCTTCGACATTAACGGTGCCTATGGCTTTGTTTTGAAGCCAAAGTTTGGTGCTGCCAGCAGTCAAAGTTACCGACCTATCAGGGCCAACGCAGTTTCCTCCCTCACTGGTTGCCCAACACGCGGTGTCTAAGTGGTTGGTTGCTTTGACCGTTAAGTCACCAGAGATACCAGCTTGTTGCTCACCTTTGTCATTCGTTACTTTAAAGGTAATTGGAATTCGGGAGCAGGTGTTTGTTTGAGCTTGCAGCGGATCCATGTGCAGTTCGTAGTTGTAGTATTCCCCCGCATAAAAAATTTTCGCATTGTCGTTCATGTGGATCTGCCTTGCAGTTACAGAACCATATAACTCAGCATTCGCTTGCAGGTGCACTAACCCCGATGAATAAAAATACGCTCGTGTAGCTGTTGGAAAGTTTATCGACAACTTGGAATTTCGGTCATCAATATCAATCGTTTGGTTGTGGTGGTATACAATGAATTGTCTAGGATCTGCTAAAGGGTTAATGCTATTAGCACCATATGATAGAAACTCGTTAACATGCAGTTCTACTTTACCCAGCGGTATCAAGCGAGCAGAGTCACTAAGGGTAAATGTACCAAAATAATAGACCCCTTCCTCCATATACAGCGTGCTTTGTGAACCCACGGTATAGCTGGAATAATTTGGCTCTGAAGGTTTGATGAGGCACTCTGTATTATAACCGCAGTCTGTCAGCCAAGTTTCATCTGCCAACACCAAGTCATTCTCACCATCACCAATAACCAACTCTTGGAGTTGAAGATCTTTCGCCCTAAAATTCGGATCATGAATACATGCAAAGCGTTCTTCTCCATCTGAGCAGTATTGATCCACACCATTTGACTGGAAATCGAATACCTCAAACCCAATTCGTACATCTCTGTTTCCGTCCCATAACACCAGTCCGCTATCAGAACGAAAGTCAAACAACGTATTATCCATTCCCTTCGGAGATTGAGCTGGCCCAGGAAAAAGTGTCTCTGTACCTGCAAATGCCGATAGTGATGAAATCATGCACAGAATGAAGCCAAAAATTCGCCTCATAACATCAAACTCCTCGCCCAACTCTCTTGCACGCGCACCACTTTCAAATGCCCGCTGCCACACTCACCTTTGCTCTCTATTCGATATTGCGCCAAAGGCGCGACACCAACAGTGTTACAGGTGACAGAGACAGAGCACCCCGTCAGGCCTGCGGAACTAAAATTCGTCGTTATTGCAGTCGCACTACAACTGGCTTCTGGGAGGTTTTCTGAATCTTTTGCTAATGGAAACAGCTGCGCCATTGCCATTTCTGTACCGCTATTTGCAGCCAACCAAGCGCGTGTACCCAACACTTCTCGGGTGGTGGTGTCGCTTTGTGACCAAGTGATTTGCATCAAGGCAGCGCCGAGTGCTGCCAATGCGGTAATCGCGAATACAGCGACAATCAACATGCTGCCTTGTTGGCGTTGCAAAGAATACGAAGGACTAAGGCGCATTGAGAACCTGCACTTGTTGGTTATAGATAGAGGTTTCACCGGATTGATTGAAGCGATAGTAAATGTTGATCAGGTTACCGCTTGAGAGTGATTCACCAGACAGATTGAAACGACTACCGGTCGCGATATTTTGTGCCAGCGTGACATTTTTTGGCGTCGCGCCATCGTTCACGCGTCGACGAAGCTCGCCATTATCAAAACACAACGTCACTGAATGGCTGTAAAGGTAAACACGCTGAGATGGCGATGCTGCCGGCCATTCAGCAGCGGGAAGTTTATCAAGCGTCAGAGTGCTCCCCGACGCACCAGTAATCGCAAAACTGTTTGCCGCACCACCCACAAGATCTGACGGTGTCATTGGCAGAAATACCAAGCGATGATCACCACCTTTGACTGCGTCTTGCCAATTTGTTTGCTCGGTAGAAAGCGCAACATCCAGTGTCTTCGTATTTTCTTCTAACTGGTTATACACACCAGAATAACGAATTGGGGTGTAGGTTAGGCATGAACCGCCATCCCACACCGTCATGCTGTTTGGTACTGAGTGACGAAGCTCTCGCCCCAAGCGTTCAACAGCAAAACGGGCTTGGGATTGCAGCGCTTCACGGTCACGGGATTCCACGTAACCCGTGGCGCTTGATTCAATAAAGCCAAAGATGCCAACAGAGACAATCGCCAAAATGGTCATGGTGACGATCAGTTCAACCAGCGTGAAACCTTGGTTTACGCGCCTTGATGCTAATGCGCGTTGCCGTGGAAATCGCAGGCCCGACATCAGAAATTACTCCGATACGCTGTGAAATCAAAACGGCCAAATTGTCCGGTATCGACAGCCATATCAATGCGTTTATAGAGCTTGCTGTTACCTGTCGAATCATCAAACGTACTGTTGTCATACACCACGTTAATATCTACCGTGAAACCACGGTAGTCGTCAGCAGTGCCACCGACTAAATGACTCAACGTGCCTCGGTATGGGCGAGTACACACGCTACTGTCACCCCAACAGCCAATGTAATCTTCTGTGGCAATAAACCCTTCGTTCGCTGAGAGTGGTGTAGGTGTGCATGTCGGCACAGGGTTCGGGGAAATAATGCCTTGCGCCAATAGCGCATCGGCGCCTTCATCACAGCGCCAACGGCTACCATTGGGATCGGAATTGCGATCAAATTGTCGCGCTAATACTTGGTTCATCACCGCTTGGCCAAGCGCAGCGGCACGGGCTTCAAAGTGCGGGTTGGCGGATTTGGCAAACATGGGGAATAACGTCGTGCTGATCAGCACCATCGCCACACCAAAGACGACGATGCCAATAATCAGCTCCACCAGCGTATAGCCACGCTGATGGCGAGAAATTGGGTTTGAAGCTTGTGTTTTTTTTTCAGCTGCAGGCATAGAAGTAACCTTCGCTGTTTAAACAGATACTCGCAGAGCTAGAACCTTGCGAGAAGGTGATCTTGCATTCAGACGCGATGCACATTCGATTGTTATTGGCGGCTACAGGTCGCCCCAACAAATCAAAATGAATCGTTTGTTCTGATGAGATGCGAACGGAAGAATCCGATAAATCCATCACATCGCTGCGATCGGTATTGAAACCACAGCCAGAAGCGGCGCTGCCCCCCATACGAGAGGCAGCAACGGTCAGGGCATGGCAGTCTGCAGAAGGGTCTTCCTGCTGCATCGCCCTGATCTGGACTTGCCTAGCGACAGACAAGCCAGCATCCCGTGCCCCGTTCACTGAAAAAGCTTCAGATCCCGACAAGCGCGGTACGGCAAGCACACTAATAATACCGAGGATCACCAAGACGGTGACCAGCTCGATTAGGGTGAAGCCTTTCACCAGTGAGCCTCTTAGCCAGCGCTAGCAACACAAGCCTCTATAGAGGTCACTGGTTCGCCAGTAGCCTGAACCGTATAAACTACACAATTGTTTCCTTCAGCAATAGTGCCGCCTTTGACGGTGAACTTTGAGGTTCCAGCAGCGTTTTCACTAAATGACACAACCCAGTCATTTGATGCAGAATCTGTCGCCCCTAAACCCGTTACAGCCGCACCAATACCTTCTGCAGTAGCATCAGGATAGCCATCCGTTGTTGTGTTCACACCTGGAACTGAACCTGAAAGCTGATGTTTAGCGTAAACAACGCCAGATGCGCTATCAACAGCACCTTTCAGGCCTTGTAATGCTGCATTGGTTGCATCGTCTTTAAAGTTGAAAAACTTAGGTGCCGCTGTTGCAGCCAAAATACCCAAAATCACAATCACCACGATCATTTCGATCAGTGTAAAACCGCCTTGACGTTTCATCTTATAACTCCTGATTTTCTCTCAAAACCTCTACGCGGCCAGTCACCGGGTAGTAAGTAAAAACATGGTGATCCAAAAAGTCGGGCTCACCATCACTCCAGAACCCGGTGCGAACCGGTCTTTCAAATCGACAATAGGGTTGCAAGTTATCGCTATCCTGCATCACTACTGCGCGAACTTTTGGCTGAGGGCGTTTTAGTGCCCCCGGCCGTGTATCTCTCTCTAACCAGTAAGACTGATCAGTAAAATGATTCAGTAACGCTCCGCAATCTTGCGCGGTAAGGTTACTGAGCTGTTTTGCGCCATTTTCCAGTGCAAACGGAAAACCACTGAGTGCGTTGTCACTGTGTGTCATTCTGAAACTGACATTATCGACAGTAACGATATCGCTTTGTTTATTCTCTGTTTTTAACACTGATCGCATTTGTACGTTTCTGGCTGAACCTTCAAAGGCATTGGCCAGATAACGAAATTCCACGTCATCGGCAAACTGCATCACCCGATCAAGTACAGGGAGCACTGCCAATGCCAAAACGCCCACAATCAGAGTGACAATCCCCCACTCTGCCGGGGTGCGATCCCAGCTAAGAAATCGCATTTATCCGCCGCGGATCAGATCAAGCATGTTCCACATCGGCAAGAAAATACCCAATGCGAGGATCAACACCATGCCCGCCACGATCATCAGCAAAATAGGCTCCATGCGTGCCGACAGTGTTTTCAGGTCGTAGTCCACTTCGCGATCGTAAAAATCGCTCGCTTCCAACAGCAGATTATCTATCTGGCCCGTTTCTTCACCGACTTGGATCATCTGGTGTACCAACGGCGTAAACAGTTTGCTGTCTGCGGTGACCGAACTGAGGTTAATACCGGATTCAATCGCCGCTTTCATTTTGTCCACTTCCCCCGCAAGGAAATGGTTATCCAGCGCTTCACCTGACATCTGCAATGCCGTGTTAAGCGGCACACCGGCGCGTAGCATCAAGGCAAAAGTACGAGAGAAACGCGACATCAGTGCGCGGTTCACCAAAGGTCCTACCAAGGGAATGCGCAGTTTAAATTGGTCCCACTTCACGCGCCCCTTGTCGGTTTGTTTCCACAACTGCCAACCCATAAACAGGCACACAGAGGAGAAAACAATCAACCACCAGAAATCGACAAAGAAGCTCGATGTCGCCATCAATATCTTGGTGGGTAGCGGCAAATCTGAGCCGAACTTGGCAAACATGCCCGCAAACTGCGGCACGACTTTGACGTTCAAAAACGCCATTGCCGCCACAATCACCATCAACACGAACGTGGGGTAACGCAGCGCCGATTTAATGCGGCGACGGGTTTCCATTTCTTGTTCGTAATATTCCGCGAGCTGCAACATGGCGTCATCCAATCGACCCGTGTTTTCACCCACTTGGATTAGCGACACAAACAAGTCGCTAAACACATGCCCATGATCGCGCATCGCCGCTGACATTGGACGACCGTTGGAAAGCTCAGTCCCCACACTTTCAAGCGCCTCTTTGAGGGCTTTATCTGTGGTGCTTTGCGACAAGCCTTTAATGGCGCGAAGCAAGGGCACGCCTGCTTTGGTCAGGCTGTACATTTGGCGGCAGAACACCACCACAGATTCCAGCTTTACCTTGCGCTGAAACAGCGGGGTTGATGCTTTTTTTACGTTCGCTTTGGTCGGCTCAAGAGACAGCAAGATCATGCCTAAATCGCCAATTGATGCGATGGCTTCACTTTCGGTTGCGGCGTCTAAGACTGCCGTAACACGCTTGCCTTTGGCGTCTCGCGCCGTGTAGCGATAACGCGCCATTACGCACTCGCCATCGACAATGATGCGGCTTCAGAAAGCTTCATTGCCTCTTCCAATGACGTTTGACCCTGCTGGACAAACTCCAATGCGCTATGCACCAGCGGTTTGTAGCCCGCCTGTCGCTCCGCCAGCATGGCGAAGGTTTGAGTATCATTAGCGCGAAGCGCATCCATCAAATCAGGCGTGATTTCGAGAAGCTCAAATACACCGATTCGGCCTTTATAGCCGGTAAAGTTACAGGTCTGACAGCCGCGACCTTGGTAAAAACCTTGATTGACCATGTTTGGCTGAATCGCCGTCAGCCACATGGTTTCCATGTCTTCTGTGGCATGGGGCACTTTGCAATCTGGGCAGATGCGGCGAATCAGTCGTTGTGCCAGCACGGCACGCACAGAACTCGCCACCAAGTAACCCGGTGCTTCCATATCTAACAAGCGCAATGCACTGTCAATGGCATTGTTGGTGTGCAATGTCGAGAGAACCAAGTGACCAGTCAGTGCGGCGCGAAGACCAATTTCAACGGTTTCCAAATCACGCATCTCACCGACCAGAATAATATCGGGGTCTTGACGCAAGAAGGTGCGCAGCGCGGACGAGAATGTCAGGCCAATTTTGCTGGCGATCTGAACTTGGCTAATACGCGGTAAACGATATTCCACCGGATCTTCCGCGGTGAGGATTTTCTTCCCCGGCACGTTCAGTTCGTTTAGTGCGCCATATAGCGTGGTGGTTTTACCGGAACCCGTTGGCCCCGTAACCAAAATCATGCCGTGTGGACGACGAAGCTGAGCGCGAAAACGCTGCAGCATGTGCGCGTCCATGCCCACTTCTTCCAACTGTAATACGCCTGCCGATTGGTTGAGCAAACGCATGACCACAGACTCGCCATATTGCACAGGCAGCGTGGAAACACGTACATCAATGGCATTGCCACGAACGTTAAGATTGAATCGCCCATCCTGTGGTAAGCGTTTTTCGGAGATATCCATGCCGCTCATGAGCTTCAAGCGCAGCACCAATGCAGAAGCAATGGCGCGCTCTTTCAATAGCGTCTCATGCAACACACCATCGATACGCTGGCGAATACGCAGTGCATCGGCATCGGGCTCAATATGAATGTCTGATGCATTCACTTGCACCGCATCTTCAAACAGAGAGTTAATCAGCTTAACAACGGTGACTTCATCAGACTGCTCGTCTTCAGTTCCGAAGTTTTGTTCGAGTTTAACGCCATGCTCGGCTTGCAACCGTTCGGCAAATGACGCGATATCACTGGTACGGCGATAGTAACGATCGAACGCATTGATCAGCGATTGCTCAGCCGCGATCAATAGCTCGACCTGATATTGGTGTAACAGGTTAAGCACGCTTTCTTGCGCCGTGAGATCAGCAGGATCAGACATGGCAACACGCACTGTGTTCCCAATGCGACCTATCACTAAGGCGCGTAAGCGGCGAGCATGAACTTCGGGCAACAAACTGACGGCATTCGGATCAACTTGGGTCAAGCTAAGATCAATCAAAGGCACGCCGAGTTGGCGGGCAAGAAAGTTCAGCATTTTGCTTTCTGACAAGATACCCATTTCAATCAGGGTATCGCCAAGCTTATTGCCGGTTTCAGACTGACGGTTCAGCGCCGCAGTCAGATTCGCCTCGGTAATAATGCTATCTTCGACCAGCAAGTCACCGAGACGTTTTCGCAGTTTAACGGCCATTGTCTGCTCCTTTCTGCGGCTGACTTTTTAGATAGGCCAAGCGTTGACGGGCAAATTGCACCGACTCGTTGCTCAGGCCACCAACAGTGATTGCTTTGCCATAACCACGCTCTGCGTTGGCATAGTCTTTTTCGCGTTCAGCGGAAATACCCAGCCCCAACCACCAGCGCCCATCCGTCGGCTCGCGCTCTGCAAGCCATTGGTAGCTTTGTTTGGCAATATCATGCTTCGCTAATTTTTGTGCCAATGATGCACGCAAAGACACGTAACGAATTTGGTCACTGTCTAACACGCTCGCAGGTGCCATGAGCACATTGAGCGCGGACTCTTCACGCTGACTTTGCTGGTACATTCGCGCCAGTGTCAGCTTTAATGATGCTGAAGACGGGTTGGCACTGATGCCTTTTCGCAATACAGATTCCGCATCACGCAACTGATTGCGACCATAGAGCAAGCCTGCAAGTTGATTGGTCGCGGCAATATGGTTGGCGTCGTATTTCACGGCATCACGCAGGTAAGACGTCGCCTTTTTGGTGTCTCCTACTTGTGCGCGCTTTTGGGCTTTGTCATAGGCAATCGCCGCTAACTCTTCGCCGGATAATTCAATGGTTTCGACGGAGAGTGACGACTCAAGGGTTACCGCCGAAGCGTCACTGACGTCTGATACAGTGTTGACGGGTTCCGACATCGAAACGGGCTTGGGCGTCGTCTGAACTTGTGCAATCAAGATCGGTTCTGGTAACACGGGCTCACTGGTCACCGTTGTTTTCTCTGTCATGACAGCGTTGGTCTGAGATGCCACTGCTGCAGGTCTTTTCGTTTCCACAAAGCTCACCTCGCGCGTCACCACTTTTAGCGTCGGTGATGGCGTCGGTGATGGCGTCGGTGATGGCATTGAAGGTTGCACTTTAGAAGCGGGGATCATTGCCACGCTTGATTCAGGCGTTTCCACATTCTGTTTTGTTGGCAAAAGCTGTGCCGAGCCTAAAGCTGTCTTATCTTCACCACTCACCAAAGCCCAAGATATTCCCGTTGCCCCTACCAAGGTGGCAACCAACGCTAACGCAACACGTGCAAAGCGAAATCCCCACACTGAAGGGATCGCAACAGGGGCGACGCGGTTGGGATGGTTCTCTGGCGAGGAAAGATCGCTCAGCATTCGGTTTAATTCACTCATGTGATGTCCTAGCCCCACAACGCATGCAGCGCGGTGTGCTGCTTGGCGAGCGGAGTGTCTTTAATGGCTAAGCGCACAGCATGGCTAGACACTTTGCGTTGTCCTTTCCCGTAGCTAAGCAGCAATGCTTTATGACAAAGCTGATGCACCAAACGAGGAATACCGTGGCTTGCAACCCAAATTCGTCGCTTAGTCCAAACGCTAAACAAGCGGCGTGACGCGCCCTGCTCTTTCAGACGGTGATCGATATAGGCAGAAGCTTCTGCAAAGGTCAGCGGTTCTAACTGTGCACTGAAACTAATTCGTTGTAACAATTGACGCATGTTGTGCTGAGATAGGCGCTCATCAAGCTCTGGCTGACCCAGCATGATCAATTGGATCAGCTTGTGTTGTTCCGTTTCCAAGTTGCCGAGCAATCGAATGGCTTCAAGCACATCATCGGGCAGTGTCTGCGCTTCATCGCACAAGATCACCACACGCTTGCCTTGATATGCTGCGTCGATAGCAGCACGTTGGATAGCACTCAATAATTTGTCTGATGGCAAATCGCTATCAATGCTAAGTTCATCGGCGATCATGCGATGCAAGCTGGCGACGGTGTTGGCGGGGTTAGGTAAAAATACCAACGTGAATGACATCGACAGCGCTTTTACCAGCAGGCGACACACCATGGTTTTCCCAGTACCCACTTCACCTGTCACTTTGACTAAGCCTTCTCCCATTTCCATCGCCGAGACGCACGTATTAATGGCGTCCACGTGCGAGCGGACACCAAAAAAGCTTCGGGTGTCCGGCGTTAAGCTGAATGGAGAGGCATTGAGGCCAAAGTGTTCCAAATACATGAGCATTCAGTAACAGTTAGTTTTCCGGGAACCAATCATTAAGCAAATCACGTGAGCGCTGAATTTCTTCTTGCCACGTTTGCTCGCCGACGACCGATGGTTGCAGCAAAATAACCAGTTCAGTTTTTTGCTTCATACGGTTCACGTTACGGAAGAAATGCCCCAGCCCTGGAATATCACCAAGCAACGGGACTTTTGACACCATCTCTTCATAGCTTGATTTCATCAAGCCACCGATCACCACCACATCGCCCGAGCGGGCATGGATAATAGAATCTGATTCACGGATCGAGGTCTTCGCCAACGGCAAAACATAAGGCTGAGAAGCGCTGCCTAGCTGAATGGTTTTCTCTTCCGTCACCACATCAATCACCGCAGGGTGAACATGCAGTAATACGCCGTTGTCGTCGTCAATTTGTGGCGTCACATCCAGCGAGATACCAGAGAAGAACGGGGTTAATTCAATGTTAGGGCCTGATTCAGAGTTGTCGCCCGAAGAATCACTCGACGAAATGTCGGTCACGAAATACTCGTCACCACCCACTTTGATCACCGCTTTTTGATTGTTCGCTGCTGTAACACGAGGGCTAGAGAGCACATTCACATCACCTTGGGTATCAAGGAAACTCAGCACGGCATCGAAGTGGCCGTCAGTGATAGTGACATTGGTTTGACCGCCAATCACATTGGAAATCAAATCACCGGCAAGATCAGAAATAGGACGACTAACGCTGATGCCACCACTGCCTATCGATTGGCTGATGTTGGACCAATTGACACCTTGCTGATAGCCATCACTCAAGGTCACTTCCAGAATTTTTGCCTCAAGGATCACCTGACGCTTTAGTCGCTTTTGGGATGCATCAAGGAAGCGTTTCACTTCACGCAATTCGTTCGGGTACGCTTTTACCGTGATCAGACTCGCTTGCGGCGACACCACGATACTGCGCCCTTCACCCGTGCCAATCATGGCGCCGACGGCGCGTTCTAGTTGCACCCAAAAGCTGCTTTCTGAACGCGTTTCGATGACTGTGCCACCCGTGGGCACCGATGTACGCTCGGTGCTTTCGCTGTCACCATTTGATGAACTGGAATCGGTAGATATCGCCCCCGTGCTGATCGAGGTGAGCGAGACACCTGAACGTTGCAGTTGCAAATAATCAACAGGGAAGGTTTCGGAGCGAAGCGTGGCAGGGAAGACTTGGATCAATCGCCCATGAATTTCCACGTTATAGCCGTAGATATCCGACACCACATCCAGCGCTTCTGTCACCGTCACATCTTTCAGCGAAACCGTCACCTTGCCGCTAACATCCGGATGCATCACGAGGTTGTAGTCAGTACCTTGCACCAAGCTACCAAAAAAGGCTTTCGCATCGACATGATTGGCATTAATACGTAAACGGTTTTCCACTATGTCGCCGCTACCGGACACATCTGAAAAATCGCCCATAAGATCTTGAGACACCGCATCAGGGAGATCAGAAAGAGGCTGACCACTGTTTTGGGCGTACGCTTGATTTAGCGCTTCTTGCACTTCTGTCGGTTGGTTATGCCCAACACTTTGGCATGCAGACAAAAGCAGACTAGTGATGAAGACTATCAATGGTTTATTCAAAAAATTCATCTTATTCACTGTACTACCTGCTCATTAAATACTGTCAGTGACCAGCGACGCTCACCGCGTTTTAGCGTCACACTGTTGTCATGAATTGCGCTGATGAAATAGCCATTAATTGACTGTCCTTTGCTGACACTTCGGCCATTAATGACTGCCGAACACGCATTGTTACCACCACACAAAATGGCATCCAAACGGGGTAGACGATACGTCTTGGTTTTGGTTGCTTTGCTGGGAGCGTCATAACCCAGCGGCGCCGTCGGGTCGCTCTGTGCAAAGACGCCAAAAGACAGTGAGGTGAACGCAACAATCGCAACCCATCTACTCAACGCTTTCATTGGCACCTCCAATAAACACGGCGCTTTCACCCAAGGTGTAAACTTGCAGAGTCACCTCAGCCCACGGGTACTCGGTGACACGATAATCAACCTGCTTCCAGTAATACTTCACCGGCAAGGCTTCAAGCGCCGCCAAGTATTCCACGATGTCGAAATATCGCCCTTTAAGTGTCAATTCAATGGGATGGATGAAATAGCCCGCATCATCGGTATGTGTCAGCTGTTGTGCAGGCAGTGAAGTCATGGATAGCAGTGTCAAACGATCCGATTGCTTCAGCACGCTTTCCATCAAACCTGCCATTTTATCTGCGCTCACTAGGCCTTCCACTTTGTCAGCCATGCGCACGTCAAGGTCGGCAAGTTCTTGCGATAAATCGGCTAACTTTTGTTCAAGCTCAGCATTCGGCGACACGCTCAACTTGTCTTGTTTAAGTTGGTTGAGCGTTAAAAAATCTTGCGTACTTTGCTGCTGTTGCGCGATTTGGCCAGTCAGTTGATTCAAGGTTTTAGTCATCGGCTCAATAAACAACAACATGCCAATGGCTAAAATGCCCCCCCAGCCTGCCAATGCAATAAGCCACTGCTCGCGGGGAGAAAGCGCATCGAAGCCTTGCTTTAAGCGTTCAATCAATGCGTTCATTTCTCGGCCTCTCCTTTCTCACGTTTAGCATTCAAGCTAAATGCAAGACGTTCGTTTTCATCACGGGTTAGCGCCATTTTTTCAAACACACGTCCAGACAGCGGTTTTTGTGTTTGGAAACTTTGTAACCATGCAGGAACAGAGGAAGGCGTGGCAGCAAGTCCCTTGATATCAAGCGTGTCTCGCCCTATTGCAATCTCAGACACGGAAATATCTCGACGTGAAAGATCAGATAGCGCTCGAAAAACCGAGGCATAACCTTGTTGTAACGCGGCGTCATGAACCGCAACCGCTTCTAGCGCTTTTTGTCTTGATGTGATCGCCGCTTCGGCTCGGCTAACGTCATTCAACATATTGAGCGATGGCACATGCAGCGCTAACTGATCGTTAAGATGATTCGACGCAGACTCCGCCACGCTACGCGACTGCGTGGCAGTTTCTAATGCCTTATTCGATTGGGACACTTGCCACTGTTGGTAAGCAGCCACTAACACAATCAATAGCCCTGTCAGCCCCCAAATCAGCAGCATTTTTTCAAAGGTAAGAAACGCACGACTGGGTGAGAGATCGTCACTGAAAAGGTTAATATCAGGCGAGCAATCGCGGTTGAGAGACGCCAATGCAATATGCTGTTGGTGCTCACCCGTCTCAAACAATGTTTGAGGACGAACAGACACCGATAGTCGAGAAGAAAGCTGAAAAGCAAGCTCGGTATCATCAACGCCTTGTACGCCAACAACTAAACCGCTGACATTGGCATGCTTTAGCTGCGAACGCAGATAATCTAATGAGCGCTGTATTTCTAGTGCCAAATCGTCAATCACCAAAGGGGGTAACTGATCCCCTTCAATCATCATGCCTCGCACTTGGCGCTGAAAGCACAGTTTTCCTTGGTCAAAAACCGCTATTTGTAACACTCCCTGACCATCACGCGTCAGGACCATTTCAGCTTTGTCTAATTGCGTCCACTGGCGTAATACCACATCTTCAGGCGATACCGCTGTCAGTTTGCACTGGCGCTTTTCAAGAGCAGCATTGAATTGAAGCAAAGGTTGTTTATGACAAACAAACGCTTGAAAACGGTTAGCAATCGGAGAAGAAAAACCATCTGCGACAATGTCGGACGGTGAGTCGGACAGGAAGTCTTTGAGCTTGAATGGCAACGCTGCTCGAATGTCTTCTTGAGACAATTTCGGGTCATCAATTAATAGCGTTTGATAAAGGCCATGCCCCAAGACTAAATGAATATCAGATTTGGTGATTTCATGGCGATTTAGCAGCTGCAATGCTGCAGACCAAGGGGCAGTATCTGTGACTGATTGAGCGTCTACCTGCGCGACGCCATTATTTTGATAACCAATGACGACCTGACTGACAGATACGACAAGGCTAACAACATTTCGCTGCCTTGATGAAGAAAAACGCGCAAGAAGAGTGGAAGCGGCCATTTACGACTAATAGTTACTCAATACTGTTATAAAAATGTGGGCGCCAAATCAACTTGGCATACAGCATACTCTATCAAAATTCCCGCCAAAAAATAAGTGCAGCGGCGACAATTTCATGACGCAATTGACTGATTTGTAAACACCGCGCGAGTTAGATCATTTTTTACGCCAACGCTGGCGTTTTAAGGTGGCGGGGCTTGAGGAAAGCTCGGCACCAAGGAAGCGGCCTTGACCCCCTTGTACACCGAGTTGCATTAAGACATTCCATTCATGTTCAGACTCTACGCCTACGGCTAATACCTCCGTTGATGTCGGCTCACAAGCGCCGAGCATACTACGTACATAAAGCTGGTTTTCTGGACGTTGATGAATATCTCGAATGAGGCTTCGATGAAGTTTGATGTACTTAGGTTGAATGTCTTTAACGTAGTGGGTACTCACCACTGAACGACCTGCTTGATCGACCACCAACGCGCAGCCTAAGGCACGTATCATTCGCAAGGTTGGTCTCACCGCATCAAAGTGCTGCACCAGCGGCCCTTCAGATATTTCAACTTGCATGCGATTAAGCACACTGCGAGGCGTTTGCAATAACACATCTCGAAGCCATCTCTGGAAGGCGCGTTGACGCAAAGATTCTGCGCAAATGTTCAATGAAAGTACTTCTCGACCATCACCGTTACGTAATTGATGAAGCGTTTTGGTGACGACATTGCGATCAAGCGTGGTGTTCATTCCCACCAGCTCGACACCATTCAAGAAACGAGAAGCCTTAATGATGAGTCCATTTTCATCTTTTATTCGGGCCAATAGTTCCGTATGCAGTAGTTCGCCGTGTACATCTTTGACCACTTGTCGATAGAGCTCTGGCCCACCACTTTCGAACACTCGGGTGAGCAATGTACGCCAACGCACGCTACCTCGTGCGTCATCCGCAGCCACGTCTTTCTTAAACGCATGCCAACCATTGCTTCCTTGTAACACGGCGCTTCGCTTGGCCATATCAACTTCTTCCATCAAGCGCCCACGTCGCTCTCCAGTACTGAAAAACGTCATGCCCATGTGCGCCCAATTATCTTCTTCTAACGGCTCAGGGGGCGACAGACGAGCCAGTGATTTCATCATTTGGTTGGCAAAAAGACGGGTGTCTTTTGCTGACTGGTGCGTCAGCAATAGGGCAAACTCGGTGTCGTAATATCGTGCTAACACGGCATCAGGAAAACGTTGGACCGCATTTGACAATACATTGCCCACTTCCTTGACCCATTCATCCGCCCCTGACTTGCCGACTTCCTGTGTAAGACTTTCCCAGTCGCCAATACGCAACATCAACACGGCACCTTGTGCACCTTTGTCTTGCAGCAAAGTTTGTAGGCGGTTATCAAACATCACGCGGTTTGCTGCACCGGTGAGTTTATCCAAGAAGGTATTGGTTCGAATGAAGGTATCAAAGCGGCTACGTTCTTGACGAGCATCTCGAAGCTCAACCAGCATTTGATCGAGCGCAATACTGGCCGTAGACGGCCATTCCCGGTCGTCGCCGGTTTGAACGTCTTCCGCTCGTCCCGCTAAAATCAACCGTCCACGGTGTTCAAGTAATTCCGCACCTAGCAACTGGATCCTTAACCATTTTATCCCCCACGTCAGTGCCAACACGATAATAAGCACAGCGAGAGATAACGAAGACATTGCACCAATGGAGTAGGCGAAATCCGCATAAGGCGGCACAGAACGAATTTTGATGTAGAAGCCGGGATTACTCGGCAAGTCATAGTGGTTTTCTATCAATTCCAGCGGTTTAACCGCCGTTTGGACCTGCTCATAACGGTAGAGCATGCCCGTTTTACTGCTAATTTCCAGTTCAACAACATCACTGGCCTTTAACAATTGAGGTAACCATAAACCGATGTTTTCGTTCGATGTCGGATTGGCAATAGCGTGATCAATTTCAGCCACCACTTTACCAAGGTAATGAGAAAGAAAATCCGTGCCTAATTTGCGGAAACTGACTGCCCCGCCGATAAACAAGACGAACATGGCACAGACCACAATTAACGTAACGAAAGCGACTAACCGATTGGTTAGCTTCATCCCTGCAACTTTTCTCATTCTATATCCAACTCAAGGCGTGTGCCGTTCAGTATTCAGCATGTTAAAAACGTATATCCAAACCACCAAAAAAGAGGGAGAAATCAGGTAGTTTGGGTATGACGCTTTTTTACGCCGCGTAATTAGTTATTATCGTGCTTCACGGAACGAAAGTGAACGCAAACTCGATACTCAACCAAAAGAATCAAGAGATGGATTGGATAACCTGCGCCAAAAGCTACATTACCGTTGTCGACATGGGGTCATTGGCACAAGCCGCCACGAAGCTCAACACCTCAAGCTCTGCACTATCAAAGCGCTTGGCTTGGTTAGAAAACCAACTGGGTGTGCAGCTACTGAAACGAACGACGCGCAACCTC
Source organism: Enterovibrio gelatinilyticus (assembly GCF_028683095.1). Lineage (GTDB taxonomy): Bacteria > Pseudomonadota > Gammaproteobacteria > Enterobacterales > Vibrionaceae > Enterovibrio > Enterovibrio gelatinilyticus. The sequence continues at coordinate 285,533 of NZ_JAJUBC010000002.1, forward strand.
ACGATGACGGATGCTGGACGCTTGTTTTACCAACGCGGAAAATTGTTACTCGACGATTGGACACAGTTGGTGTCTGAAACGACGTCCACGTATGGCGAAGTCAGTGGTGTATTACGCATTGGCGCACCTCTTGCGACAGGCAGTCGGCTATTGGTGAACAACATAGGGGAGTTTCTTTCTGCTTACCCCAACATACAGGTAGAACTTCATACGCTGGCGCCAGGGCAACTGCCCGATCCTCACTTGGATATTGTGATTACCCGTGAACTGGCTGACTTTAACTCCGCCAGCTTTATTGCAACGAAATTGTTTGATTTTCAGCCGCGATTTTTTGCCTCGCCCACTTACCTTGCGCAGCATCCACCAATTATCGAACCCGAACAGTTACTGCAACATAACTGCTTGCTTTATGGCTCGACGAGTCACCCTCAGGAACATGAGTTTGAGCACGGCCGACGTTTACTGTTAACCGGTAACTTTGTTTCGCCAAACCCAGAAGCTTTGGTGAATGCCGCTGTCGCGGGGTTAGGGATCATTCTGGTTGGAGATGTCACCATCAGAAAAGAGCTAGACCAAGGGCTGCTTGTTCCCGTTTTGTCCGATGTGCGCCAGCCCAAAAGCCCCGCTTACGCCTACTACCCAAAGCTCGAATACAATCACACGAAAACCCGCTTGTTCATCGATTTCATCAAGCAAAAAGTCGTGCAGTAATCACCCGCCAATTGGCCTGATTGGCTCGATATGAGAGCTTACTGACTCGCAGGATCAGGCGACACCACTTACGCGAATTAGGACACTACTTACGCGCATTGGTTGGCGCGATTAACTGCGCTTCTCCTATTCGGTGTTGAAGAATGTAATACCCCGCTAACGCGGGAGAGCCGTTAACAGGCACACCGAGTTTTTCAACATCCAGAGCATACACGGTAATTTGATAATTATGAGGAGATGCTTTCGGCGGAGGACAAGCACCACCAAAGCCATGAAATCCAAAATCATTGCTCTGCATTTGTGCGCCTGCTGGCATTAATTTTCCATCTTCATTACCAGCATCAAGTGGCAATTGGTTAACACCCGCAGGAATATTGATCATCACCCAATGCCACCACCCGCTCCCTGTTGGTGCATCAGGGTCGTACATCGTCACGGCAAAGCTTTTGGTTCCTTCGGGGATATCTGTCCACGTCAATTCAGGAGACATATTCTCTCCCTGACAATCCCATTGATTGAATATTTGCTGAGACTTTAGCGTCTCACCTTCAACAACTTGAGGGCTGACCAATGTCATGGCTGATGCACTTATGGAAAGCCACGTAAGGGATATCGCGGCACTCAGGCAATGTTGAGTCAAACGGTTCATATCATCTCTCCGGCTATGGCAAATAAAGCCACAAGAGTATTGCTGCAATAGCCGAGATCATGCGGCTCATTCTTGATACTCGTTTCATTTAGTCCTTGTATCGAAAAGCTCACACTCTAGAAACGAAAAACCCCGCAAAAGCGGGGTTTTTGAATCGGTTTGTCTGACAATTAGAACGGAATATCGTCGTCAAAGTCAGGCATATCGTTGTACTGTTGCGGCGCTTGCTGTTGAGGCGGTTGCTGCGGCGCTTTCTGCGCTGGTTGCTGCTGGTAAGCTGGCTGCTGCGGTTGACCCCAGTTGCCTTGTTGTGAACTTTGCTGCGCAGGTTGACCTTGGCCACCCATGCCACCACCAGAACGGCTATCTAGCATTTGCATTTCATTCGCAACGATTTCAGTCGTGTAACGATCTTGGCCATCTTGACCCTGCCATTTGCGCGTTTGCAAACGACCTTCCAAGTACACTTTTGACCCTTTTTTCAGGTATTCACCCGCGATTTCAGCCAAACGACGGTACATCACCACACGGTGCCATTCTGTCATTTCTTTGTTTTCACCAGTGTTCTTGTCACGCCACGTTTCTGAGGTCGCAACAGTCAAATTGGCAACCGCACCGCCATTTGGCAGATAGCGAACTTCAGGATCGTTACCCAAGTTGCCAATCAAAATTACTTTGTTTACACCACGGCTGGCCATATTTTGCTCCCAAACCTTCTTCATTGCGTTATCAGTTTCTTTGCGGCGATACGCGCAAAGACGATATTTAGACCGCGATGATAACAGAAGCCTGAGCATTGTTCACAGGCTTTCAATTGAAACTTAGAACACCGTATTGCTTGTGTCGCAACATGATGAAAACCTCGCAATATTGTTGAAACGGGCCAGACAGAAATCAGCGATATCAACCAATTTGTATTAGACTTACAAAGAGCTTGCTAGAGTCGCCGTTGCCAACGCTTCGTTAGTAAGTTCAAAAAATGATACGAATGGCTTTCTGATTGCGCTTTAGAATGCTGCGGAAAACATGGTTAATCTGTTACTGTTGACATGTTACACAAAAGCGCAACATCTTCATCAAAAGCATTTAGGGATACACATGCAAACCATTGAGACTACTTCTGATAAATACACGATTCTTCTCGTGTCGGAACCAAGCATGACGATCACCGCGTTAATTTCATGCTTGGAAAAAGAGATTAAAAGTAGTGTGTCTTTAGTCGAGAAGCAGGGCATCGCTGACGATTTAGCGACGTCATCAGGACTGGTCTTGATCGATTTAAGTGCTTTTGAAGGCGATACCGTCAATTTTGTTAAGCAAAGTCTCTCTCCATTTAGCGAGCAGCATGTTTTTGCGCTTTTTAACGCACATGATTTGTCAGCAAAAGAGCTGGCTAGTTGGCCGTTTATTAAGGGTGTGTTTAGAAAAGAAGATGATCTTGAGCACCTTTGCCACGGTATCGAAAAAATGCTTTCAGGTGAGTATTGGTTGCCAAGGCAAAAACTGGCGGAATTGATTCACTACTATCAACAGAACAACAGCAATACCATCGACTACTCTGAAATCTGCTTAACAAATCGTGAGCAGCAGATATTACGCAAACTTGTCACTGGTGCCTCAAACAGCGAGATTGCAGATGGCCTGTTTGTATCAGAGCATACGGTAAAGTCGCATTTGTATAATATTTTCAAAAAAATAAATGTAAAAAACCGAGTCCAAGCCGTCTTTTGGGCAAAAAACAACCTCTCCGTCATCGGGCTTGATTACCAAGGATGATGCATCAATAATTAATTTCCCCATAGAAATTCCCTCGTACATCGTCATAAAAGAGACGATCCCGTTCTCATTTTCATCTCATAATATTAGTCGCAATGCGTAGCAAGCCGTTTCAAATAATTCCTCATAAGTAGCTTGCCGCGTTGCAGTATGCAAAGGTGCGAGGACTACAAATTCAGTGTCGATGTCCGCATCCCATCTATTCGCTTTAAGACTTAGGTATATTCAATAATAGAGGGTTAGCATTATGGCTATTGTATTAGGTACTGACCTAGTGGATACACTAGACGGTACCAATGAAAGTGAACTAATCATTGGCTTCTTCGAAGACGATGTCATTGTCGGCTATGATGGCGATGATTTCATTTGGGGGGGTCGTGGTAACGACAGAATCACTGGTGGTGCTGGTGATGATCGTGTTGCGGGCGGCGAAGGTGACGATCGCGTGGCTGGGGGTAGCGGTGACGATATCCTTTTAGGCGGCAAAGGCGATGACGTCGTCTTAGGCGGTACTGGCAACGATAAACTGTATGCGGTGTCAGGCAATGACAAGCTATATGGCGGAGCCGGTGACGATTGGCTAATTAGCGGCAGCGGCGACGACTTCATGTTCGGTGGTTCAGGAGCTGATGTGTTCAGATTCGACAACATCCTGGGCACCCAAACAGGTCACGACCGAGTGGTTGATTTTGAAGTAGGTATCGACTCAATCTTTATCAGAGCAACAGGTGATACTGACTTCGACTCTCTGGCTATCAGCCAAGTCGGAAGCTACACCTTGGTGGATTTAGCTGACGGTTCAAGTTTTATCCTTAACGGTATCACGGCAACAGATCTAACTGCTGACGACTTCCACATCGTTTAAGACAAAAGCAACAATCACCTAGGCAATAAGCAATAAGCTTATTGCCTATTTTATCCCGTTGTAATTGAAATAATTTTCGCTCACCCCCCCAGCCCTCCCTAGAATCGGTGCGTTATTTCACTCTGTCGCTCACTACTAAGACACCTTTTTTATGTCAACTCAGTCAAAGTGTTACCCGCTTAACTTGGCGCGTTCAACAATCGCTGTTATCGAACCTGCCAACAGTAATGATCTCAAGTAAGAGCACACAATTTAAAGAGAAGGAAGTGGTAATGACGGACATTAATGGAACTATAGACGCTGATGTGCTGGATGGAACCAACAACGAAGACCTCATTTATGGCTTAGATGGTGATGATCGCATCATCGGCTTCGGCGGTGATGACACAATTTTTGGTGGCAAGGGTGACGATTTCATCATTGGTGGCAAAGGTGATGATGTAGTCAGAGGCGGAAGTGGCGATGATCTAATACGCGGCGGCACTGGCAACGACACGCTTTATGCTGGCGTAGGCAATGATTATGTCTTAGGCGGCACTGGCAACGACACGATTTATGGTAATTCAGGCTCCAATCGACTGTATGGTGGCTCGGGTGATGACAAGTTAGTGAGTGGCACGGGTGACGACTTTTTGTTTGGTGGCAGTGGCGCTGACACCTTCATGTTCGACAACATCCTCGATACTCACACTGGCAATGACCGCATTGTGGACTTTGAGGTGGGTATCGACACTATATTCATCCGCGCAACGGGAGATACTGACTTTGATTCACTCGCACTGACTCAGGTTGGCAACAATACGGTGATTGACCTTGCCGACGGTTCAAGTGTCATTTTGAACAATGTCTCCAGTACGGAGCTCTCCGCTGACGACTTTCATATCGTCTAATGTAACCAAGCTATACTCAAGGCAATCGGTCAATGAGCTGGTTGCCTTTTTTTAGAGATCATTTGTGTAGTCGCATGGTTGCAGTATCAACAACCTAATGATCCAACGTCAATGGATACGACATGTCTCTTTCTACAGAAAAACAACTTCAAACGACCATAGAGCAATGTAAAAAAGCATTGTTGTTTGTGATTGCATTCAGTTTTGTTATCAACATATTAGTATTGAGTGTGCCGCTCTACATGCTCCAAATATATGATCGTGTGATTAGTTCTCGCTCTATCGATACGCTTGTTCTGCTCACAGCTATCACAATATTCGCACTGCTCACAATGGCAGTGCTGGAGAATGTGCGAACCCGAATCATGGTCAGAATTGGCGCATGGTTTGACCAGAGTTTATCGCCAGAGATTCTCAGTGGTAGCATTGCTTTGCAGCTACGACAGGGGCTATCAGCTTCCGTGCAAAGCTTAAGAGACATTGCCGCTATTCGAGCATTTATTGGTGGCAATGCAGTGATCCCTGCATTAGATGCGCCGTGGACACCTGTATTTCTGGCGTTCATATTCCTCTTGCACCCCCTACTTGGCATCATTGCGACAGCTGGTGCCATCGTCTTGTTTTGCATTGCTATTCTCAATGACGCCATCACTAGAAAGGCACACAAAACCGCCAATGAGTCAGCCATATTAGCCATGCAGCAAGCAGAATCTGCCGCAAGAAATGCTGATGCAATTGAAGCCATGGGCATCATGCCCAACTTCATCAGAAATTGGTCTGAATTAAACAACAAAAGCGTCGATAGCCAAGTCTCCGCAAACTCAAAGGGGGCTCTTCTCACTGCAACATCAAAATTTATAAGAATGTTGCTTCAGATCGCGATGCTTGGTGTCGGTGCATGGTTGGTCATTGAAGGTGAGCTAACTGCTGGTGCCATGATAGCTGGCTCAATTCTCATGGCGCGTGCGCTCGCACCTGTTGAACAGTCAATCAGTGCGTGGGGTACGGCAATTTCAGCAAGACAAAGCTACCAACGCCTGAAAGAACAAATCCCTGCTTTCCCTGAGCGCGCAAAGTCCATGCCTTTGCCAAAACCTCAAGGGTCTCTATCCGTCGAGAAGGTCACCTACTTTCACCCAGGGCAACCCGAACCTGTTTTGCATGGAATCACATTCAAAATTAACGCAGGTGAGGCCTTAGGCATTATCGGCCCATCTGGCACAGGTAAATCAACACTTGCACGGTTGATGCTCGGAAATCTCACCGCAAACGCAGGCACGATACGATTAGACAATATGGACGTCGCGAAGTGGGACCCTGATGATCTCGGCCCTCATTGTGGCTATTTGCCGCAAGATGTTGAGCTATTCCCTGGCACCATAAGGCAAAACATTGCTCGCATGTCCGATGGCGAGCCCGAGCTTGTTATACAAGCTGCAAAACTCGCAGGTTGCCACGAGTTAATCCTGCGCCAACGACAAGGCTACGACACGGTAGTGGGTGAACGCGGCCTAGGCCTTTCTGGCGGTGAACGCCAACGTGTGGCGCTCGCACGAGCTTTATATGGCGACCCCAGCCTCGTTATTCTTGACGAAGCAAACGCCAATCTTGACGGTGTCGGAGAGGTCGCGCTGCAACGCGCTATTGCCTATTTAAAATCCCGCAAGGCGACTGTTATTTTGGTAGGACATAGACCAAGCATGATGCAATCCATGGATAAACTACTCGTATTACAAGACAGTCAAGTTCGCGCATTCGGTGAGCGTGATGAAGTGCTGAAGCCATTACTAGAACAAAGCGCTGCAATCTCGTCCAAAGGAGGGCAAAAATAATGGCCATTCCTGCTATTCGACAACTCGCCCTGTTTGGTTTTGGTGTCATTATCCTGTTTTTTGGCACATTCGGCGTTTGGGCGGTATTTAGCCCATTGGAAGGCGCATCTATTGCGCCAGGCGTTGTCACCGTAGATAGCCAACGCAAGACGGTTCAACATCTTGAAGGCGGCATCATCGACAAAATCGTGGTGACAGAAGGGGCGAATGTACAGAAAGGTGAAACACTGATTCTGCTTGATGACACACAGGCTAGCGGTCAGCTTGAACAATACACTAGTCGTCAACGCAATGCGCTTGCACGTGAGGCGCGCTTGATCGCCGAGCGTGACAATCTTGACTTCATTACGTTTTCTGAGCAACTGGAGTCAAATACGCAGGATTCACGGGTAGAGGAAATTTTGACCAACCAACGGCGAATTTTCAAAGCGAGAAATAATTTTTATGCGTCCCAACAAGAAGTGATCAAGACACAACTCGCCCAGAATCAAGCTGAATTAGACGGTCAAAAAAAGCGCCTTGAGATAGAAAAACGCCGCTTATCAATCATTGGGGAAGAGATCTCGGGTAACCGACAGCTCGCAGAAAAGGGCTACGTAAGCAAAACCCAAGTGTTGCGTTTAGAGCGGGAAGAAAGCCAGATATTAAGCACCATCAGCCAACTGCAATCTAACGCCAGTCGTTTAGCTCAAAACGTCGCGGAAAGCCGAGCTCAAATAAAAGAGCAGGAGTTGGAGAGAATTAAAGAAGTTGTGGAGCAGCTACGCGAAACGCGACAAGAACGTTACGAACTCGATGAGCAAGTCGCGGCAGCGAAAGATATTCTCAACCGCACCAAGATTGTCGCACCACTCTCAGGGACAGTATTAAATCTGCAAGTCTTCTCAGAGGAAGGGGTAATTTCACCCGGTCAACCACTACTCGATATTGTTCCAAATAACGAAAGCCTCGTCATTGAAGCGCGTGTCGACCCTTCTGACATTGATCAAGTTCGGTCAGGAATGAAAGCGCAGATCCGCCTCACAGCACTTAGCATGCGCAGTATAAAGCCTCTTGATGGAGAGTTGCTCACGATTTCAGCAGATAGATTGGTCGATGAGCAATCCGGCTTAGCCTATTACCTTGCCAGAGTAGAACTCATCAACAGTGCCACCGATCTTCTGAATGGCATCGTTTTGTACCCAGGTATGCAAGCGGAAGTCATGTTGCTCACTGAGCCCCGCACTCCCATCGAGTATCTGGCGAAACCTCTCACGGAAAGTTTAAATCGCGCATTTCGCGAAGAGTGAACGTGGTCATCAAGCCTCATGCTTACTTAGTATTTATGCATGAGACTTGAAAGTACCCAAATCAATTTAGACTGAGCGCACGAAGCCAAAACGTTGCTGTACATCTACTTTCTGAGCTATGAACAAGGAAAAAAGAGACATAGATAACACTTACAGACCTGCATTTTAAGCCAGTTTACAAGACTATTCGTGCATAAATATCTAGCAGTATTCACATTGCACGTAAAAATCCGACAAACTTCATCTTCTTTCTTTGCTCTCGGCCTGTTCTACTTATCCAATACTCAATAACGGTAAAACGCCATTATGAATGCCATCAGTGTTAGAGAACCTAGCGACCTTGGGTAGCGTAGTTTACTTTTAAGAGTAAGAAACAAAAAAAGTGATCACTCAATACAGATCACTCAAATATATGAGCTCTAATTTTATGGACAGCAGAAAAATTCGCACACACGGAACCGAATCCGCGATCATGTATAGGCTTTGCGATCTTGCGGTCATTGGCGGTTCACTCGTTTTAGCAAGCTTCTTATACTTGGGAGCTATTAGCGAAGACAACTTATTGCTAGCCACACTAATATCAATTTGCTACTTGCTGTTTGCAGAAAGTTCACACCTTTATCGCTCGTGGCGTATTAGTAATTTCCAAGGTCAAGTGGTAGCGACATTGCTCCCATGGCTTGGAGCTTGTCTTGCCTTAGTGGCTTACTTTTTCTTCACGCAGCGCGGTATTGAATTCTCACGCGTTGTCATGACCATGTGGTTTGCGTTTGGGGCAGTAGGACTTGTGCTATGGCGCTTCCTTGCACGTATCGCACTCAGCAGACTTCGTAATCACGGTATCAATACGCGTTGCGCCGCTATCATTGGCACCACAGCAAACGGAATCGACCTTGCTCAAGAGTTTCAACGCAACCATGCTCTGGGTATTAAGCTTGTCGGTTTCTACGAAGACAGAAATGTTGATCGTATTGAAGGTACCCTTCCTGCTCCCATGCTGGGTAAAGCGGATGAGGCGCTAGAACAGGCTAAGCAAGGTAAGCTTCAACATGTTTATATCGCGATGCCAATGCATGCCAAAGACCGCATTGCGCGCTACCTCAATCAGTTTGCAGACACCACAGCTACCACGTATTTAGTTCCAGATTTTTTCACTTACAATTTACTGCACAGCCGCTGGCAAACCATCGGCCACGTCCATACGCTTAGCGTACACGATACCCCTTTTAGTGGTTTTTCGGCTTGGTCTAAGCGCCTTGAAGACATCATTCTTTCCATACTGATCCTGATCCTGATATCGCCGGTGCTGGTGGTTATTGCTATTGGAGTGAAGCTGTCATCCCCTGGGCCAATTATCTTTAAACAGCATCGATATGGGCTTGATGGCCGCAAAATTAATGTCTGGAAGTTTCGCTCAATGTCTACCACCGACAATGGTGATGTTGTCAAACAGGCCACGAAAAATGACCCACGTGTCACTCGCTTTGGTGCTTTCATTCGCCGCACTTCTTTGGACGAACTCCCTCAGTTTTTCAATGTACTGAGAGGCTCTATGTCAATCGTTGGCCCGCGTCCTCACGCGGTTGCACACAACGAACAATACAGGGACATCGTTGACCGCTATATGCTGCGACACAAAGTGAAGCCGGGTATTACTGGGTTGGCACAAGTCAACGGTTACCGCGGAGAAACAGACACCCTAGATAAAATGGAAAAGCGTGTTCAATTCGATCTGGAGTACATCCAAAACTGGTCTCTTTGGATGGATATTAAGATTGTTATTGCAACTGTATTCAAAGGCTTTGTAGGCAAAAGTGCTTACTAGGGATTGTCGTGATTCGCAGTCATTTATGGGTTGGTATTTATTTGTTTTTTCCTCTGTCAGTGGCAGCGGTTGAACCTTTGGCATATCAAACAGAGAACGGCATTGACATCATTCCCACGCTAAAAGTGAGTGCGGGCAGTAATGACAATGTTAGACGCACGACTGATAACACGGTGAGTTCACCCGAGAGTATCGTCTCACCCAAAGTGATGGCGTTATTAAAAACCAATCGCTCAGCGTATCAGTTTGATTATCGTTTTGACGCGGTCAACTATAGCGATAGTAGCGATGATAACTACATCGATCACCAAGCACATGGTGCGGGATTCTTTGTCTTTGACGTTCGTAATCGCTTGCTCGTTGATTATGTCTACAACATCACTCATGAGCCTCGAGGAACAGGTCTTACAGAGGGGTTCAGCCTCGCAGTGAACGAACCCATTCGATTTCAACGTCATAATTTAAAGGGTCGCTATACCTATGGCGCAGCAGGTACAAAAGGTCGATTAGTTGGGATTGCGGGATATGAAAGTAAAGAGTACGACGATGTCACATATATTCGTAATGGTCGAACTCAACAAACTCGCTACTTCAATTGGAAGCAACCTTATCTCGCTAGCGAATTTTATTATGCCGTTTCCAACTATTTCTATGCCGTCGCCGTCGCAAGCGTAAAAGACCGTAATTATGAGTTTATTGACCCGACGCCTGGTATCTCACGAGATAGCCTAGACTCGGCACTGTATGGCGGATTGGAATGGGACATCACGGGTAAAACCCAAGGGAAACTGCTCGCTGGGATACAGAATAAGGATTTCTCTGACTCGCGGCGTAAAGACTTCCAAGGGCTCATTTGGCGAGCCAATATGAGTTGGGCTCCGACCGACTACAGTACGTTTAAGCTAGAAGGTCGTGACTACGCGAGAGATCCTAATATCAATGCTGACTACGTAAAAGACCGTTCAGTACAACTGGATTGGGAACACAATTGGACACCTAGGTTCATGTCAATTGCTAGCGCTCGTTACGGTACAAATGAGTACCCTCTCGGCGTGCGAAAAGACGACGATACAACATACGAACTCACTCTCGTTTATAGCCTGAAGCGTTGGTGGGATGTTTCTTTAGGAGTGAGCATATTTGAACGTGATTCTAGCTTAGTCGGTTATAGCTACGAGCAAACACGACTATTTATTGGCATGGAGGTAAGTTTGTGATTCATCGATTTTTGTTGCTTATTGCACTATTACTGCCTTTCGCAAGTGGCGCTGCAACAACGGAACAATATGTGCTGGATGATGGTGATTACATCTCCATTAATGTGTATGGGGAAGAGGATCTTTCCATGCAAATATTACTCAGCACACGAGGACGTTTTGACTACCCCTACTTGGGACGTTTAGAAGCGGCAGGAAAGTCTGTCAGCCAACTACAACGTATTATTGAAAGTGGACTTCGTGGCGATTATTTAATTGACCCTAAAGTGACCGTCAATGTCGTTAAGTTCCGCAAATTTTATGTCAATGGTGAGGTGCACCACCCAGGCGGATATGACTATCAGCCGGGTTTAACCATTGGTAAAGCCATTGCCATTGCTGGCGGTTTTACCGACAGAGCATCACGAAATGATATTCAAAAGACAGAAGCCAAGAATGGAACAACTCAAAATAACGTTGGCCTGTCACAAGCTGTTGGACCCGGCGACATCATCGTAGTCGACCAGAGCTTTTTTTAGTTAGCGCTGCGAGAATAAAAGGAAGTAATCAGCATGAAACTTATCGAGCCTAACCCGGCCAGTGGACAAGCACGCCTAGATCTTAGACGTTACTTCAACGTCATCGGTCGCTATTGGATTCCAATTGGCTTGTTTGTCACTGTTTTTACCCTTGTTGCAACACTGCTTATTCTTTCCATTACGCCTAAGTATCGTGCAACGGCAACACTGCTGATTGAATCTCAAGCAAGCAAAACTATCTCTATTGAAGAGGTGTATGCGCTAGACACAACAAAAAAAGAGTATTATCAAACCCAGTTCGAGATCCTCAAGTCTGATTCCTTATCGGAAAAAGTTATCGATGAATTAGGTATCGCGCAGATTTATGAGTTTAACAGTCAAGTGGGTAAGCCTTCCGGCCGAGATAAGCTGCTTACTTTGCTCCATAACATTGATTTTCTGCAGACCTTTTTGCCTAAGCCCACTCCGCTAACTGCGATCGTCGACAGCGACACTGTCAACCAAGAAGTGCTGAAGGCGTTCAAATCTCATCTCACCATCGAGCCCATTCGCAACACACAAATGGTCAGAGTTCACTTTGATTCTGTCAATCCTGAGCTCGCAACACGCGTCGCGAATGCATTAGGGCAAGCCTATATCGAGTCCAACCTAGAAGCGAGACTGGTGGCCACGCAAACAGCCGCTGGGTGGATTACCGATCGCCTCGGTGAGCTCAAAGACAATCTTGATATCTCCGAAGCTGCTCTCACGCAATTTTTGAAAGACGAGGGGCTGATTGAGCTCAACAATATCAACGAACTCGCGGGCACAGAGCTCACCAGCCTGACAATTCGAGTGGCTGAGGCCAAAGAAAGACGTGTCGCCGCGGAAAGTTTATATTCACTCATGCAAGGAAGTGGGGCCGGTGCTGCCGCCTTGTTATCCGTTCCCGAAATATCTAATCACCCGCAAGTTCGTGATGTTAAAAATGCCGAAATCGATGCTGAAAGAAATGTCTCTGAGCTTTCAAAGCGCTATGGCAATAAGCATGACAAGATGATTCAGGCTCGTGCACGCCTAAGTGCGGTTCGTAGTCGAGCCAATTCTGTGATCAATGAATTAGCGCGTGGTATAGAAAAAGAGCTCACCAATGCTCGAAAACAAGAGGCATCACTGATTGCTGCGCTTGATAGCAAGAAGCAAGACTATCAAAACATTAGCTCAAAACGTTCCCAATATGAGTCACTGAAACTTGATGTTGACTCAAGCCGCCAGCTTTACGATTTATTCCTAAACCGACAAAAAGAAACCACAGCAACCAGTGATTTCGAATCCGTCATCGCTCGCTTCATCGACAAAGCAAAAACTTCACAAGATCCGTTTCGCCCACAAACAAGCAAATTAATTGCGATCAGCATCGCACTCGCCTTATTGCTCGGAATTGTCGGCGCGTTTTTAGCGGATGCTTACCGCAACACAATTGAAAAACCCGATGATGTTGAGGAGAAACTCGGATTGCAGCATTTAGGCTTTATCCCTCAAGTGAAAGTGAAGCGCTTCAAGAATGCGCCACTAGATCACACGTTATATCTTGATCCCGATGCGACACAATTCAGCGAGTCAATCAGGACTATACGAACTTCTGTACTGCTCACGCTAACAAACAGTAAGCGAAAAGTGCTCTGCGTGACTTCGTCTCTTCCCTCTGAGGGCAAAACGACCGTCGCACTTAACCTGGCTCAGTCACTTGCTAAAATGGAACGTACCCTGCTCATTGATTGCGATCTTCGTATGCCTGCCATCGGGCAACGTTATGGCTTACCTCGCAATCAAACAGGGCTAACCAACGCGTTAGTGATGGGAACACCGGTAAGTGAATGTATCTATCATGATGACGAATCTTCGCTCGATATTTTGCCCGCAGGATTATTGCCACCTAACCCGCAAGAACTCTTAGGCTCACAAAAATTTGCCTCACTGCTCACTGAACTGAAGCAGAGCTATGACCGAATCATTCTCGACACTCCTCCTGTACACGTAGTGAGTGACAGCTTGATCCTCGGACGATTGGCCGGAGGAATGATCCTTGTTGTCAAAGCAGAATCCACGACAGAGAAACAAATCAATGACTCAGTCGGGCAAATGTTACGCCATGACATTGCCATTGATGGAGTGGTGCTAAACCAAGTTTCAGGCAAATTTTCAGATGCAAAATATAAGCTGCATTACGAATATTACAACGCAAACAAGCAAGGCGATAAAGCACTCGAAGCCAGTTAGAGCATGAGTGCCAAAAAAGGAAACGCAATATAAATGAAGACAAGTTTTGATGTATTTAACGGCGATGCCGATGGGATCTGCGCACTGTTGCAACTTCGATTGGCCACGCCTAAAAACAGCGTACTTATCACGGGAGTCAAGCGAGACATTGCTTTGCTCAAACAAGTTGATCCCGCCATTGCGCAAGACGTTACCGTACTAGATGTTGCAATGGGTAAAAACCGTGCGGCTCTAGACAATTTGCTGTCTCAGGGTGTGCGAGTGTTCTATGCAGACCATCACAACCCTGACGAGATCCCAGAGCACAATGCGTTAACCACACACATCAACACCGCTGCGAATACGTGTACAAGCCTGATTGTCGATAAGCTACTCGATGGACGATACAGAGAATGGGCGCTAGTCGGTGCATATGGCGACAATTTGTTTGCAGTGGCAGATACGCTAGCAAACAAAGCAGGTCTGTGTGAACAAGATAAAAAAACACTCCAGCAGTTTGGTACTTACCTGAACTATAACGGTTATGGGTCATCTCTCGCTGATTTGCTGTTCTCGCCATCCGAGATTTATAAGCTCATGGCACCTTACCCTTCACCGTTTAACTTCATCACTGAACGACCTGATGTTTACGCAACCCTTGAGAATGGCTTTATGAGCGATAGCGAACAAGCCGCTTCTATCACGCCATACTCACAGCAACAAGGGTCATGTGTATACATGTTGCCTGATGAGGCATGGGCACGCCGAATTAGTGGTGTGTACTCCAACGATTTGGCTAACCGCGATCCGAATGTCGCAAACGCTGTGATAACAGCCAAAGCTGATGGCAACTATCTCGTCAGCATTCGAGCGCCACTTAACAATCGTGTAGGTGCAGACGAGCTCGCCTCGACATTCCCAACTGGAGGCGGCAGGAAAGCTGCAGCCGGCATTAATACCCTGCCCGCAGATTTACTCCCTGAATTCATTAAAGCGTTCCACCAGCGTTATCCGCTGGCAACGTAAGAAAAGGATCGATAATGGTGGACAAGATTTCCGTAAACCAAACCCATCTCAAGCAGCTCGAAAATGAATCCATTCATATCATTCGTGAAGTGGCTGCTGAGTTCGATAACCCAGTGATGCTTTACTCTATCGGCAAAGATTCAGCCGTTATGCTGCACTTGGCATTGAAAGCATTCCATCCAGGAAAGCCACCATTCTCGCTGTTGCATGTGGATACCACGTGGAAGTTTGGAGAAATGATTTCCTTTCGCGATGCGTTCACCAAAAAGCATGGCCTAAACCTAAAAGTTCACATCAACCAAGACGGTGTCGACATGGGCATCAGTCCTTTCGTGCATGGCAGTGCAAAACACACTGACATCATGAAAACTCAGGGCCTGAAACAAGCCTTGGACAAATATGGATTTGATGCGGCTTTTGGTGGGGCTCGTCGTGACGAGGAAAAAAGCCGCGCCAAAGAGCGGGTCTACTCTTTCCGCGATAAACATCATCGCTGGGATCCGAAAAACCAGCGCCCTGAGCTTTGGGATGTCTATAACGGCCGAGTCAATAAAGGCGAGAGCATTCGTGTCTTCCCTCTTTCTAACTGGACTGAGCTAGATATTTGGCAATACATCTACCTAGAGAACATCGACATTGTGCCTTTGTATTTTGCAAAAGAGCGCCCTGTTGTTGAGCGAGACGGCACTCTGATCATGGTCGATGACGATCGTATGCCTTTGGAAAAAGGCGAGAAGCCTGAAATGAAGTCAGTTCGGTTCCGTACCTTGGGGTGCTACCCACTCACAGGCGCTGTTGAATCTACGGCGGCAACACTCCCCGAAATTATTCAGGAAATGTTGCTGACCAAAACCTCTGAACGTCAAGGCCGAGTGATCGACCACGATCAGGCCGGTTCAATGGAACAGAAAAAACGAGAAGGCTACTTCTAAAAGCCTCAATTGCTCCCAGATGGAATTTGCTATTAGCAAATAAGGAAGACTCATGAGCCATAGCTCTGAACTGATAGCGTCAGATATCGAAGCGTATCTGCACCAACATGAAAACAAAGATCTGCTGCGCCTGTTAACCTGCGGCAGCGTCGATGACGGTAAATCCACTTTAATTGGTCGCCTTCTTTATGACACAAAGCTGATCTTTGAAGATCATCTTTCAACGTTACACAAAGACAACGCACGCGTTGGGAATGCTGGTGATGCACTTGACCTCGCATTACTCGTCGATGGCCTGCAATCTGAGCGTGAACAAGGCATCACCATTGATGTGGCTTATCGCTATTTCTCTACGGAAAAGCGTAAGTTCATTATTGCCGATTGCCCAGGTCACGAGCAGTACACCCGTAACATGGCAACCGGTGCATCTAATTGCGAATTAGCCATTGTAATGGTTGATGCGCGCAAAGGTTTGCTGACTCAAACACGTCGTCACAGTTACATCGTTAGTAAGCTTGGCATTCGCCATGTTGTTGTTGCTATTAATAAAATGGATTTGGTGAATTACGACGAGAAAGTCTTTGAATCTATCAAGGCTGACTACCAAGCCATGGCATCACAACTTGGCATCCCAGATGTTAGCTATGTGCCGTTGTCTGCACTAACTGGTGACAATGTCGTTAGCCTAAGTGAAAACATGCCTTGGTACACGGGTGAATCACTCATGGGTATGCTTGAGGGCGTCGAGATTAGTCGCGATCAAAACCTCGACTTGATGCGCTTTCCCGTTCAATTCGTTAACCGTCCGGATGATAGCTTTCGCGGCTATTGTGGCACGCTCGCATCCGGCATCTTGCGCCAAGGTGATGAAATCATCGCCCTCCCTTCGGGCCAAAAGAGCACCGTCAGTTCCATCGTCACTTACGATGGTGAATTGGAGGCCGTTGCCCCCAATAATGCCATCACAGTCACCCTAGCTGACGAAATTGATATTTCTCGTGGCGACATGCTGGTGCACGCCACGACCGCACCGGTTTCCACCGACCGAGTCACCGCCAGTTTGGTCTGGATGTCACAAGATGCGCTAAAAGCCCAGCATGACTATGACTTTAAGTTTGCAAGCCATAACGTCACCGGACGCATCACCGACATTGCACATAAGATCGATATCAATAATTTCAATACGCTTGATACGCAAGAACTTGCGCTCAACGAAATTGGCATTGCAGAGATCCATTTGAACTCACCCGTCGCGGTTGATCGCTACTCAGACATTCGTAAAACAGGCGCTTTCATTGTGATCGACCGGCTCAGCAACATCACGGTTGCTGCGGGTATGGTTGAAGATATTCATTCGGCACTCGATACCCAGCAAAATCGCACTTATACCGCCGCTGAAATTGCACTCAATCGCTACATTCGCGATCACTACCCTGAATGGGGCACTCAGTCCGTCGAATAGTCGGCAAGGAAGAAATGCATGAATACGGTGTCTTTGCATGCTGGTCAGGAGAGTGACGCACACATGTCAGTCAAGGTTTTGCATATTATCAATGACTTGTCACTCAATGGCGGTGCACAACGTTTTTTGATTGATCTGGTTTCACCGCCACCAGCAGGCTATGAGATCAAAATCATCACATTGAATGACACCAACGAGTTTTGTGACACGCTCGATGCACAAGGCGTAACGTATTACGCCTGGTGTCACTTATCGCTCAAAGAAAAATGGCAACTTTTACGCTGGCCTGACGTGGTTCACGGACACCTGTTTCCGTCCATTTATATCGCCTTGGCGGCCTTTGGAAAAAAACGCCTTCAAACCGAGCACAACAGCCATAACCGCCGCCGCGATCATATTTGGATGAAACCGTTCGAATATCTCCTTTATTGGCGATACCAAACCACGGTATGCATCACCGAACAAGTGCAAGAGGAGTTGGAGTCCTTTATTCCTCAGTGGAAAAGTCACTATCAGGTGATTTACAACGGCGTCGATTTAAGCAAGTTTTCGTTAACTGAAAAGCCGTTTCCACAGCCCACTGCACCGGTGCGTATAGGCATGGTGGGTCGCCTTCATCCTTACAAAGATCAGCCCACATTGATCCGAGCTTTAGCGCTTCTACCCGAAAGATATGAACTTCATTTCGCGGGCGAAGGTGACAGACGCGAAGAGTACCAATCGCTCGCGGCATCACTGGGCATTGAAAGTCGTGTGATATTTCATGGTATTCGTTCAGATATCCCCGACTTTCTCGATGGTCTGGATTTCTATGTACAAAGCTCAATCATTGAAGGTTTCGGCCTTGCCGCCGTAGAAGCGATGGCAGCAGGGCTCCCCGTGCTCGCGTCTAACGTGCCAGGGATCCGCGAAGTTATCGACTGCGAAACCAGCATGTTTGACGTTGGCGATAGTGAGGCATTGGCTTCTATGATTTCTAACGTCTGTGAAGACCCAGCAAGCTACCAAGCGGCAACACAGCGCTCAATTTCGCGCTGCCAACTCTTCACCTTGTCCGCGTTTCGTGAGCAGTACTATCAAGCCTATCAAGCATTAGTAAATGACAAGCAGAGGTTGGTGAATGGTAAAACCTCTTGAGCATTTGGCGGCCGCAGCCGTCATCCTGTTCTTTGTGCCAATGAAACTCAGCGTATCGGGTATAGATATTTACCTTGCTGATTTGCTTGGTATTGCGTCACTAGGGTTTATCGGGCTGATAGCCGCTCGAGGTCAACTGTTGCTGTCAACAATCAAGGCCGCGGGTTTCGTCTTGTTGTTTGTTGTGTATATCGTGATAGCCGGTATTGTCAGTAATGTCCCTGCAACACTGGTCATCATCGAGGTCATTCAATGGCTGTCAATTACAGCGTTTCTAGGTGTGCTTCACCAAAGTGGACTGCTGGCCTCCCCTCGATTTCTTTCCACCGTCGCTCTCTATGCATTAGCCGGCGCTGTGTATACCGCCATATGGCACTTCATTGTGTTCCCCGACCTAGGGAATTTCAAAAAACTCGGTAACACCAAGTACTTGTTTGGCTTCTCGTGCCTTCTGCTGTATTTGATGCGTGACCATATTCGCTTTAGCTACGTTTTCCTTGGTTTATCCATTGTATTGCTGGTGATGTCTGATGAGCGCAAGGCCTTCCTTGGCATCATTTTGATGGTTGCCTGCGACTATGTATTTTGTCGTAAATCTCATGATCTAAGAACCCAGAAAACTGTTAATGCACTAGGCTTCACGGTGTTATTTGGGGTAATACTCGCGTTGCTCTCAGCATGGTCACTATTGGGGATTTCAGCCATATTGAATCATTTAGAGTTTACCCCTTTGGATGTTTTATATGCAGACCAACAGCAAGCTCGTTGGGATTCAGAATTGTGGCGCAAGCTGCTACTCGCCAATGGTTTCTCTCTCTTTCTAGAGAACCCGATCCTTGGGGTCGGCCCAAAGATGCTGCCTGAGCACATTGTTGATTACTTTCAAAATCAAGAACTCGCTATTTATACCCATAACTTCGCACTCGATGTGGCCATCGAATATGGCCTCGTTGGCCTTACCATTTTGTTTGGCGGCTTCTTGCTCAGCATGCATCGTCTATTTTCACAGCGCTTCCAAAATCCTATTTCGTTTTTAATGGCGGTATATATTTTGGCCATGGTGCTGTTTGTTGCCATCAACAGCACGATCATGTTGATGTTTCTACTGCCATTTTTTATCAACACTCGGGTTCTCAACGAGCCAAGCGCAGTGCCTCCATCGCTAAACGTACGATATCTCAATCAGGCTGCATCAAAAACGCCGCTATCAAACGTCGCTATTCATAAGGATAAGTAATGAAATTCAGTCTGGCGCGCCAACGCGCCTTCGACCAAACCTTACGCCAAAAGGATTTCGTTCTGGTTTACCAAATGGGCAAAGTCGGCTCGTCATCTATCGAGGCATCACTGGAGCATGCTGATATACCGAGTTGGCACATCCACACATTTGATGACAATGAAGAATTCCAAATGTACCGGAATACGAAAGATGTGGCGTGTTTCTTTGATTGGCCTATCCATACTGCCTATAAGCTGACATTGGCACATCGTCTTCGTGTACTCAAAAAACGCGACCACCTAAAAATCATTACCTTAGTGCGAGATCCTGTTGCAACGGTGGTATCACGTTTTTTCCAAGATTTGCACATTCAGTTTATTGAAGGCAAAAAAAACCTTTCTATCCATGGAGACATGGACACAACCCTCAAACATTTAACCAACGCTTTTGAGAACCAAATGCGTTTGACGTACTTCACCGAATGGTTTGATCGTGAGCTTAAACGCCAGTTCGGCATTGATGTTCTTTCACATATCGCAGACCCAACACAAACCCACTGGCACATACAACAAGGTGGCTGTGAGGTGCTGCTGCTCAAATGTGAAGCCATCAACCAATCTGCTGACGTTTTGGGTGAATTCTTAGGTCAATCCGATTTCTTATTGCAATCAAGCAACGAAGCATCGAACAAATGGTATTCCGCGCTATATCAACGCTTCAAAGAAACCTATTCGTTTGAGCGTTTGTTTAGCCTTTACGATGCACCAATTTACAAGGCTATCTATAGCGAAGAAGAAATCGTAGGTTTCAAAAGAAAATGGAGCACGTGATGAAAACGATTCTTCACATCACTGAAGCATTTGGCGGAGGCATACAAACCGCCCTTTGCAGCTATGCTCGCTCATCGAAAGACGACCCAGTCACACACATATTACTCGCTCGACTTCGCCCAACAGATGACACAGGCATGGCGATTCACTCGCTGTTTTCAGACGTGAAAACCGTTCAGGGGGGATTGTTCACGTTTTATCTAGCTGCTCGCGACGCTGTCAAAGAACTTCAGCCCGATGTGATTCACCTGCATTCAAGCTTTGCTGGATTTCTCGGTCGCTTTTTACCAAAGGGCAATGCAAAGATGGTTTACACCCCTCATTGCTACTCCTTTGAACGCCAAGACATTTCCCCCTTGATGCAGCAGGTTTACAAACGCCTGGAGTCTTTGGAGCTGTCTCGCATTGATGTGATCGCTGGCTGCAGTGTTAGAGAGTGTGAACTTGCTCTGAGGTTGGGCGCTTCACGTGCCATACATCTCAATAACTATGCCAATCTCAGTGAAGATTCTAGTGGTAGCAATGTGGTCACCCCACAAAAATCGTCACCAAAGCAACGTCCACCGTTCCAATTGGTGGTGGTAGGACGAGTATCGGCACAAAAAGACCCTCAGTTCTTATTAGACACAATGAAAAGCTTGCAAGCGTTTCCTGAGCATGAACAAATCTCCATCACCTGGCTAGGCGGAGGTAACACTGAAAGTGAGGATGCCCTGAAACAAGCAGGAGTTAACGTAACAGGAATGATCCCTCACTCACAACTCATGCAGACGTTAGAAAACGCAGATCTATACTTACACACTGCCGCGTGGGAAGGCATGCCTCTGACTCTGTTAGAAGCTTCGCGCATGCAAGTCCCCATGATTCTGCGCATTATTGGCGCCACGGAAACGTTGGGCTTCCCTTACTTAGCGCAAACACCGCAAAACATGGCAGAACACATCGTCACATTTTGCCGAGAGCCAGATAACCCAAACTACCAAGCCGCGTTGAGTGAGATAAACCACGACTTCAGCGAGGAAAAACAACGCGCTGCTTTACTTTCCATTTACGGGGCGTAGTCAGTGAGTTGGGTGGTGGCACTACTTATATTAGGGTTACTGGTGGCACTGCTGTTCACCAGCCTTCGTCCTGCATTGGTGTTTGGAGGTGTATTCACTGCGTTATTAATCGCAGATGTTATCCCTGCTACCCAGCTATTCAATAATTTCACCAACCCAGCCCTGATCACCTTAGTGCTGCTGATACTGGTATCAGTGGTATTAGAGCGCACTGTGCTCATCAGTGTTTTGGGGCAATGGTGCACACGAGGCAGTTTGCGACGAGTCGCGCTGCAATCTACGATATCGGCGGGCTTTTTGTCTGCGGTGATCAACAACACTGCCGTGGTGTCTACCTTGATGAGGAGCATGACTCAAAGCACGCACTCAGGTAGCAAACTTCTCATTCCGCTCTCTTATGCTGCTATTTTAGGTGGCACCATGACGCTCATTGGCACATCAACCAACCTATTGGTGAATGGCTTCGCGCTGAATGCAGGTCTTGCTGGGATCCGCTTCTTTGACTTCACATTAGTGGGTGCCCCCCTATTTTTGCTAGGGATCATCGTGATCGTTTTCGTATCTCTCCCCCTGCTTCCTAGTCACAATGCCAGCACAAAAGGGGAAACACATCAGTATCTTTTAGAGTCCCGCCTCGACGCTGGCTCCTCCATGATTAATCAAAGTGTCGAAGCCAGTGGTCTTAGACACCTTGAGCGGTTATTTCTGGTTGAAATCATTCGTGGGGGCCGAGTCATTTCCCCCGTATCACCCAGTGAACTGCTACAAGCTAACGATGTACTGGTCTTTTCTGGCGATCTCGATGCCACCCCTCTGCTAACCCGATTCAATGGACTGACGCTCAATACTCAAGGTGAAAAGTTGCCATCCGACAATTTAATCGATGTTGTGGTGACCCCCAATGCCATGGTGTCGGGGAGAACCATCAAATCGCTCAACTTTCGGGTTCAATTTGGTGCTGCCGTCGTAGCAGTAAAGCGAGGTAGTCACCAACTTCGTGGAGGCTTAGGTCAGGTTCGTTTACAGGGTGGCGACCTACTCGTCCTTGCTGTCGGTGACGATTTTTATCGTCGCGGTAACCTTGCACAGAACTTTGTTTTAGTGGGGGAGCGCGAGCACGGCACCTTTCTAAGCCAGCGACAGTCCATGGCTTTTTTATTCGGTGCTGTCGCTGTTTTGATCGCAGGTTTCACCGACATACTGCCATTGCATAAAGGGCTTATTTTGCTCCTTGCTGCCGCAATAGGTTTCAAGTTGATATCGGTGCATGATCTTCGCCGTCGTTTTCCCTTTGAGTTGGTTCTGGTGATTGGCTCTGCCCTTGGTTTAGCGCAAGCCATCAGTGAAACAGGGCTCGCCGATAGCATTGCATCTACCATGATGATATTGAGCCAGAATGGCGGCCCCTTTGGTGCGCTAGTCATTTTGTATTTAGCCACATGGCTCATGACCGAGCTCATCACGAACAACGCCGCAGCCGCTATTGCCTTTCCCATTGGACTGGCTATCGCTGCGCAATATAACGTTGACCCTATGCCCTTTATCATGACAGTTGCATTTGCAGCGAGTGCCAGCTTCCTTTCTCCCTTTGGTTATCAAACCAACCTGATGGTTTACACCGCAGGACGCTACCAAACAAAAGATTACTTGAAAGCGGGAGCACCGCTTTCAGTTGTCTACGGGCTTGGCGTCATCACTCTTGTTCCACTTGCATTTCCTTGGTAAGGATCGAGTCATGTTTTCCGCTCTCATAAATCGTTATCAATCCTTAGCACCTGAGCGTCGGCAGTTTTTCGTTCATGCCGCCCTCGCTGCTCTGTTTCGCGTCTTTGCCGCAGGTGCAGCCTTTCTACTTAGCGTCGTTGCTGCTCGTGTGTTGGGTGCAGAACAGTCAGGGCTATTCTTCCTTGGCTTGAGTCTCGCTATATTACTTGGAACACTCTGCTTGCTCGGCATGGATAACGCCTTGCTTCGCTTTATCGGTCAATCACATGTTAGTGGTGATAGCACTCAAACCAACCAAGTGTTCACGAATGCCTATGTCGCGGTCTTACCGACCTCAACCCTCGCAGCTATCGCGGTTTTTCTTAGCTCCCCCTGGCTCGCTGATTCCGTCTTCAACAAACCCGAAGCCACGGCTACGCTGCAGTATTTTGCTTTTGCCATTCCATTCATCAGTCTTTTCTTCCTAAATGGCTATGCGCTACAAGCGACTCGAAACGTTATTGCCTCAGTCTGCTCTATGCAGCTTGGCGTCACCGTATTAACTCTACCCGCACTTCTGTACCTCCCCCATTACCAAACGATACCCTTATCAAGCAGTGCAGCAGTTCTCTATGTTATCGCTTCTGCCATCGTCGTTATCTCAGGGCTCAGGATGTGGTTTAAGGTAGCCGACCGTAAGGTTAGCTTTGATAACCTGCGCATGCCCTCGCTTTGGCAATCGGCGCCAAATCTCTGGTTAATATCAGCAACGGGGCAAGCCATACCTTGGGCGTCGGTTGTGATCGTTGGCTATTTTGCCTCAAGCGAAGAAGTGGCATTTTTCTCTGCAGCTCAACGAACATCCATGTTGATCAGTTTTATGCTCATGGTCGTAAACTTCGTCGCAGCACCGCGTTTTTCTGCGTTGTACAATGCGGGGGAATTTGAGCAACTAAAAAGACTCGCACAACTGTCAACGCGAATGATGATTGCATTTTCATTTCCCGTATTGGCGCTTGTATTGATTTGGCCAGATGCCATCATGTCTTTATTTGGAGCTGAGTTTTCTCAATCAGGACAATTGCTCGTTATTCTCGCTATCGGTCAGACTATTAATGTCATGACCGGCTCAGTCGGTTTCTTGCTCACCATGTGTGGCCATGAGAAAGACATGAAGAATGTCACCGTATTTGCTGGAATATTCACAGTGACATTAATGCTTGTATTGACGTCTTTATGGGGAATACTCGGTGCAGCGGTAGCAGTCAGTGTTGGTGTTAGTACGCAAAACTTGCTGGCATTAAGTAAAGTTAAACAACGTCTTGGTTTTTGGCCTATTGGCTAACCAATTTTCAAACCCAAGAATGCAACAAATCACCATGAGTTAGTGGTAACATTCCATCGCTCATGAAAAAATAATATGACTTACAGTTAGTTGGACGTAAAATTTAAGGATATCTGATGATTAAGAAGTGCCTATTTCCGGCTGCGGGTTACGGAACTCGTTTTTTGCCTGCCACCAAATCAATGCCTAAAGAGATGATGCCTATCGTCAATAAACCATTGATTGAGTACGGTGTAGATGAAGCGATTGAAGCGGGTATTGACGGCATGTGCATTGTCACAGGCCGAGGAAAGCACAGCCTGATGGATCATTTCGATAAAAACTACGAACTTGAGCATCAAATCAAGGGCACCAACAAAGAAACGCTGCTTGAAGATATCCGAGCCACCATCGATGCGGCATCATTTACCTATATCCGTCAAAAAGAAATGCGCGGTTTAGGACATGCTATCCTGACAGGACGTGATTTGGTCGGTGATGAAGCTTTTGCTGTCGTTCTGGCTGATGACTTATGTGTTAACCAAGACGAAGGTGTACTGTCTCAAATGGTTGCACTCTACAAGCAGTTTCGTTGTTCAATCGTGGCTGTTGAAGAAGTGCCAGATGACGAAACACACAAATACGGTGTGATTTCAGGACAAGAGATCAAAGATGACTTGTACCGTGTTGATAACATGGTTGAGAAACCAGAGCCCGGCACCGCACCTAGCAACCTTGCCATAATTGGTCGCTACATTCTGACCCCTGACATTTTCGACATTCTTGAAAAAACTGAACCAGGTAAGAATGGCGAAATCCAAATCACAGATGCATTGCTTCAACAAGCACAGAGCGGATGTGTTCTTGCGTACAAATTTAAAGGTGAACGCTTTGACTGTGGCAGTGTAGAAGGGTTTATTGAAGCGACCAACTACTGCTATCAAAACATCTACCTACAATCTGACGCACCAAAGCAACCTCAAAAAACAGTAAAGTGCTAGTGATCGTCTCTCATTCACTTCACGTTTAAAAGTATCAATGTAGAACCAAAGAAAGCTGTATATTTATACAGCTTTCTTCTTTTTCATTATGCAATATTGTGGGATACTTTCTTTCATCCGTTTTTCGTCAGAATCAACTCTGACTCGCAGGCAAGGTAGACATGGATACAATTGACGTCAGAGGGGCTCGCACCCATAACCTGAAAAACATTAACCTAACCATTCCTCGTGACAAGATGATTGTCATCACGGGGCTTTCTGGTTCAGGGAAATCCTCTCTCGCATTTGACACCTTGTACGCAGAAGGCCAGCGTCGATATGTAGAGTCACTGTCTGCCTATGCGCGTCAATTCTTGTCGCTGATGGAAAAGCCTGACGTCGACCACATTGATGGCCTCTCCCCTGCGATTTCTATCGAGCAAAAGTCGACCTCACACAATCCACGTTCTACTGTGGGGACAATTACCGAAATCTACGACTATTTACGACTCCTTTTCGCCCGTGTTGGTGATCCACGCTGCCCGACTCACGATGTGACGCTAGAAGCGCAGACAGTGAGCCAAATGGTCGATAAGGCGCTTGAGCTTGAAGAAGGCACCAAGCTCATGTTGCTGGCACCCATTGTGAAGGAGCGTAAAGGCGAGCACGTTAAAACACTCGAGAATTTGGTAGCCCATGGCTTTATCCGCGCACGTATCGACGGTGAAGTGTGCGACTTATCCGATCCTCCGACACTAGAACTTCACAAGAAGCACACCATCGAAGTGGTCGTTGACCGCTTTAAAGTTCGCGATGATCTGCAGCAGCGTTTGGCTGAATCTTTTGAAACAGCGCTAGAATTAACTGGCGGCACCGCCGTCGTGAGCCATATGGATGGTGACGGTGAAGATATGGTGTTCTCTGCCAACTTCGCCTGCCCACATTGTGGCTACAGCATGCAAGAGCTAGAGCCTCGTCTGTTCTCATTCAATAACCCAGCAGGCGCTTGCCCAACCTGTGACGGTCTTGGTGTTCAGCAGTATTTTGATGAAAACCGCGTCGTGCAAAACGAAGCCGTAAGTTTGGCTGGTGGAGCGATACGAGGCTGGGATCGTCGTAATTTCTACTATTTTCAAATGCTGACCTCGCTGGCAGAACATTACAAATTCGATATTGAAACGCCATGGCAAGACTTGCCTGATGCCATTCGTGATGTCGTACTCGATGGCTCGGGTAAAACCGATATCGCATTTAAATACGTCAATGATCGCGGCGACCTCACTGTACGCAAGCACCCGTTCGAAGGTATTTTGAATAACCTCAATCGTCGCTATCGTGATACCGAATCCATGGCGGTTAGAGAAGAACTGGCGAAATACATCGCCAATAAGCCTTGTTCAAGCTGCGGTGGGTCTCGTCTTCGCGAAGAAGCACGTCATGTGTTTATTGGCGATACCAACTTGCCTGCTGTGAGCGAGATGAGTATCCATGATGCCTTGACGTTTTTTGCTGATCTTTCACTGACGGGACAACGTGCTCAGATTGCCGATAAGATCATGAAAGAGATCCACGACCGACTGCACTTTTTGGTCAATGTCGGTTTAAACTACCTCAACTTATCACGCAGTGCAGACACACTCTCCGGTGGCGAAGCGCAGCGTATTCGCTTAGCGAGCCAAATTGGCGCAGGCTTAGTGGGCGTCATGTATGTATTGGACGAACCCTCAATTGGCCTCCACCAGCGCGACAATGAACGTCTATTAAGTACCCTGAACCACCTCCGTAATCTTGGCAACACCGTGCTGGTTGTTGAGCATGATGAAGACGCCATTCGCGCCGCAGACCACATCATTGATATTGGCCCAGGTGCTGGCGTTCATGGCGGCTTTGTCGTGGCGGAAGGGACATATGACGACATTATTGCCAACGAAAATTCACTGACGGGTCAATACCTCAGTGGAAAGAAAAGGATCGAGATCCCAACTCAACGCGTCCCTTATGACAAAAAACAAGTCGTAAAGTTAAAAGGAGCATCAGGCAATAACCTGAGAAGCGTCAATCTAACACTTCCTGTTGGTCTGTTTACCTGTGTCACTGGCGTGTCTGGTTCAGGCAAATCCACACTCATCAATGACACCTTTTATAAGATTGCCCACCAGCGCTTAAACGGCGCAACGACTGGCGAACCTGCGCCATTTAAAGATATCGAAGGGATTGATCACTTCGACAAAGTCATCGACATTGACCAAAGCCCGATCGGTCGTACCCCACGCTCTAACCCCGCGACGTACACCGGTATTTTCACACCAATCCGAGAGCTGTTCGCAGGGACACAAGAATCCCGCGCGCGCGGCTATAAAGTCGGACGCTTTAGTTTCAATGTTAAAGGCGGCCGTTGTGAAGCCTGCCAAGGTGATGGTGTCATCAAAGTGGAAATGCACTTCCTACCTGATGTTTACGTTCCGTGTGACGCATGTAAGGGTAAGCGATATAACCGCGAGACTTTAGAAATCCGTTACAAAGGCAAAACCATCGACGAAGTCCTAGAGATGACGGTTGAAGATGCTCGAGAGTACTTTGACGCTGTGCCAGCAATAGCCCGAAAACTCCAGACCTTAATGGATGTGGGTCTGTCTTATATCCGCCTTGGTCAAGCAGCGACAACCTTATCCGGTGGTGAAGCTCAACGTGTTAAACTGGCAAGAGAGCTGTCTAAACGCGATACAGGTAAAACATTATATATCTTGGATGAACCTACAACGGGTCTTCACTTCCATGACATTCAGCAACTGTTGAATGTATTGCATCGACTACGTGACCATGGCAATACTATCGTTGTCATCGAACATAACTTAGATGTAATCAAAACCGCGGATTGGATTGTGGATTTAGGCCCTGAAGGTGGCAGTGGCGGTGGTATGATCATTGCTGAAGGCACACCTGAACAAGTGGCAAAATCGAAAGAGTCGCACACTGCCCGTTTCTTGAAACCTTTACTCAGTTAGAATCGACGGTGAGCCGACAATCACTCATGACAGGTGCAAGATAAGTTAACCATGCCAACAACTCGATTCCAGTTTCATTGGCCATCATTGGTGGCCAAAAAACCTTTGGTGAAGCCCGTGCTGATCGCCATGGCTGCCCTGTTTCTGTTTTGTCTTCCCTTGAATCAGATCCAGCTTGTTGTTTCTGGCATTCAGCATCCGTCGATCGCACTGACATTATTATCAGCTGTCGCCATTGTTTGTTTCGGTTTATGGGAAGTTGCACGGCAAAAACGGATATCCACGACATCACTGACTCGGTGGTTGTCTCTTTGCGCATTCATTGCCTTGCTGCCAGCTTTCTATCAGCATGCCGACTTGAATGCTGCGCTGTGGCACGCATCCAGCATTGTTATTGCTCTCCTATTCTTTTGCACCCTGCAGCAATTCAGTTTTAACCATCTACAACGTCAATATTTATTGTGGCTTCCATTAATGTCTGGCTGGTTGATCGCTTTGCTCTTTTTTATGCCATCACTAGTAAGCCACTTCGGTTGGCAAGAAGCAGAGCAACAAGCCAATAACCTTCAACAAGATACAGCAAGTATTGTTTTGCTCACCTCACTCGCATTGTCGGCCTATTTACTTGCTAGAACACGGGTATACAAACGCAACTTAGTCCCCGTCCATGTCATCCTGCTGGCTACACCACTTATCGTCGTGCCAACACTGATGGCACTTGGGCAACCTTGGCTTGTGACAGTCGTACTGCTTATCATCATTCTGACTCAGCCTTTTCTCTATCGCTTTAGTCGCAAACTTCACCATGGCCTTTGGAACTGCGCGTTGTTGTTGGGCTTTTTGATTGCAGGCTATGCAGGGTGGCTAAGTTCTGGCGCTTTGTTCGCACCTCGCTACTCAGCACAAGAATTCAGTGCGGTAGAACAACTGCTAGCGGTATTAAAGAGCGCACAATTTGAGGGAATAGGACTAGGCCAGCAAGTGAGATCACAACTGCTTTTTGGTATTAGCACTCAGAATGTACTGCCCGTTCAGCCGTTTCCACCAAGCTGGTTAGCCCGACTACTTGCCGAAGGTGGCCTTGCACTTATTGTAAGTTTTAGTCTGTTTGTTATCTTGATTGTTCGCCGTTTGATGGACGCACCATGGGGTACTCGCCTTATGCTGACCGCCATCATGTTGCCATCTCTCGTCGGCATCACCTTGACGCCTTTTATCGCGGTGAATCCGACCCTCGCCTTACTGTTGATGGTACAGATCTATTGGGTGGACAACCTTTCCACACGCTATGAACGCACCTCGATTCGCTCTGCTATCTCAATAAAACTGCTTGGTTCTGCCACTCTCCTTGTGGCATCAACGCTGGTGCTGAGCTCTGTCTATTTAGGAGGGCAAGCGCTTCATACTTATCAAATCAACGACAAAAAGCTCCGCCAATACCAAATTCACCCTTGGTGGAATGACTTCTTTCAGGAAGAGGCAGGTAAGCGCGCATTTCTTCGCAGTGTTGAACGCAGAGATAAACAAGCCCAAGAAGCATATTTACATCAGCAAGTTCGTCGATTAACCAAAATCCCTAGTCCGGAGGGTTACCAGTCATTGATCGAGCTCGCCATGCTGACAGGCAACAAGACAATGGCAATGCATATTCAGCAAGAGGCGAATGCGCTGTTCCCCCATCGCGTGTTTCAACCAACCTTTAGCGAGTAATCACCATTGGCGTGATAAATAGCGAGCATAAAAAAACGCCTTCTTAGGCGTTTTTTATGCACATCTTCGTACTTGATGAAGTTATCACAGCAAAGAACTGACTAACCCAGCACATCCTTGAGTGCTTTGGCACACAGCGCGATATTCTCTTTTCTCGCGGTATGTCCCATCAAGCCAATACGCCAAGCTTTGCCTGCTAAGGCGCCAAGCCCTGCACCAATTTCTAGGTTGTACTCGTTCAATAAACGACTGCGTACACTGGCATCATCAACACCATCAGGAATAGCGACCGCATTCAGTTGTGGTAGGCGATAAGGCGCTTCAACAAGAAACGCAATGCCCAACGCTTCCAGTTCTGATTTGAGCAATTCATGCATATCGTGATGACGTTGCCATGCATTCTCTAAACCTTCCTGTTGTAACATCAACAGTGACTCGTGAAGGGCATACAAACTGTTTACCGGCGCTGTATGGTGATAGCTTCGCTTGCCTTCTCCACTCCAGTAACCCAGCACCAAGCTCTGGTCTAAAAACCAGCTCTGTACTTTCTGCTCGCGTTTCTGCATTTTTTCGACCGCGCGAGGTGAAAAAGTAACAGGCGACAGACCAGGCACACATGACAAACATTTCTGGCTGCCAGAATAAACCGCATCCAGTTGCCATTCGTCCACCAACAAAGGGACGCCCCCCAAAGAGGTCACCGCATCAACGATGGTCAGGCAATCATGCTCTTTCGCCAAAGCTGATAATGCCTTCGCATCGCTGAGTGCACCCGTAGAAGTTTCCGCATGCACAAATGCCAATACTGAGGCTTGAGGATTATCACGTAATGCTTGTTCGACTTTGGCTGGGTCAACGGGCTTGCCCCATTCATCGTCTACCATGACTGCAGTTGCGCCGCAGCGCTCAACGTTTTCTCGCATGCGATCGCCAAACACACCGTTACGGCACACGATCACGGTATCGCCCGCTTCAATCAGATTAACAAAACACGCTTCCATCCCTGCACTGCCAGGGGCAGAGACTGCTATCGTAAAGGGGTTTTCAGTTTGGAAAGCATATTGAAGTAACGCTTTGACCTCATCCATCATCCCCACAAACAAGGGGTCAAGATGCCCAATGGTTGGCTGTGATAGGGCTTGTAATACCCGCGGCGAGACGTCTGAAGGGCCCGGTCCCATCAAAGTCCGTTGTGGCGGAATAAATCTGGATATTGTCATTGTTAGTTCTCCATAAGCTTCCATTCGTAGCCTTACCCTATCACTGGATGCGTGTTTGCCAAACCCCTAAGCATGCATTATCTCTACCTCGATCATGGTCCAGTTACTCGACAAGATCGAAAAGAGCGGCAAAAGCTCGCAATCTATAATTGACAAAGTCATTACAAAACATTATCAATAGAGAGCAAATTTTATACGTTGAAATCTTCATCGTATAAACGCAGAAGAGGCGCGTCTATCAGGCAGTCTGTTTGCGGAGCCCCAACTCCTATGCAAACCGATCAGGGGATATGACGCCGAGATAACACCTAACCTTGGGGGTTAGGGTTGTCGGTCTAGAAGGTTGAATCCTTCGGATTGTCATCTCTGATGAGATGGAGCGCTTCTGGAGAAGTCACTTTTCTTCCCTACACGCCCTCCTGCTTTTTTTTTGCATTTCAACTATTTTAAATTTCGTTATTTTTGGATAACTCCATTCGCGATTGTGGGAGAGAAAAGGAAGTGAACGCATTAAATGTCGCAAAGTTTGGCGGCACGAGTGTCGCCGATTACGCTGCTATGTCTAACAGCGCATCGGTGATCAAAAGGAATTCTGACACTCGATTGGTTGTTATTAGCGCCTGTTCAGGCGTTACTAATCTACTGGTTGAATTGGCAAATGGCGTTGCCGATGCGAAGCGTCAGCAAGAAGTGTTAGCAAAGCTTGCTGATATTCATTTCAACATTTTGGAGCAATTGCCTGAAAGCACCGAGGTCGCTCACGCCGTCAATGAAGTGCTTGATGAAGTGGCGACTTTTGCAACGGCTGCAGCAAATGCTCCTTCAGATAGCCTCACCGACAGCCTTGTTGCTTGTGGCGAATTGATGTCGACCCATATTTTTGCGCACTTACTTAATGCGCAAGGCCTCGAGGCCGAACGTGTCGATGTCCGACAAATTCTGAAAACAGACAATGTCTTTGGTAAAGCGACGCCAGATTTAATTGAGACCGCTTTTCACGCACAAGGTATTCTTCGCCCGCTATGCGAAACAAAAGTCGTCGTCACTCAAGGTTTCATCGGTGCTGACAACGATGGCAACACTACGACCCTAGGACGTGGTGGTTCTGATTACAGTGCCGCCTTGCTCGCTGAAGCCGTGCAAGCTACATCCTTGGAGATCTGGACGGACGTGCCGGGGATCTACAGTACGGATCCTCGCATTGCGCCCGCAGCAAAACCTATTGCTGAAATTAGCTTTAGCGAAGCGTCCGAAATGGCAAATTTTGGTGCCAAGATTTTGCACCCATCAACCCTAGTAC
Source organism: Enterovibrio gelatinilyticus (assembly GCF_028683095.1). GTDB lineage: Bacteria > Pseudomonadota > Gammaproteobacteria > Enterobacterales > Vibrionaceae > Enterovibrio > Enterovibrio gelatinilyticus. The sequence goes on from NZ_JAJUBC010000002.1 coordinate 318,253, forward strand.
CGGCGATGCGACACGATATCCCTGTTTTTGTCGGTTCGTCAAAAGCTCCAGACCAGGGCGGTACGTGGATTCGACATACCGCGAAACACTCTCCGCTATTTCGCGCGTTAGCCTTGCGTTGCAACCAAACCATGGTGACATTGACCAGCCTGAACATGTTCCACGCTTATGGCTTTTTAGCCGAAGTGTTCAATATTCTGGCTAAGCATAAAGTCTCTGTCGATCTCATTACGACATCGGAAGTCAGTGTTTCCTTAACCTTGGATCAAACCAATACAAAAGGGGGCGCGCCAACGCTACCTGAGGGGGCAGAGAAAGAACTCGCTAAACTGTGCAAAGTCACCGTGGAACAAGATATGTGCCTCGTCGCGCTGATCGGCAATCATATGGGTGAGTCTCGCGGTGCGGCAGCGAAGATCTTTGGATCGCTGGAGGACTATAACCTTCGCATGATTTGTTATGGTGCCAGTAGTCACAACCTGTGCTTTTTAACCAGCACCAGTGATTCGAAAGACGTGGTGAAAGCCCTTCATAAAGAGTTGTTTGAGAACTAAACCTTATCGCCTCTTTCATGTGGTAGACGACAAAGACAATAGTAGACACAGAAAAGGCGCTCAATGAGCGCCTTTTGTATCGTTCATAATAAGTTAGGTTACGAACACTAGCCCAGATTCGGCCCTAGCCATTTATCGGCTTCGATCAAATCCCATCCTTTACGATCGGCGTAGCTGTCTCGCTGATCCTCTTGGATCTGTGCAACCGCAAAGTAGCGCGATTCAGGGTGCGAGAAATACCAACCCGATACCGCAGCACCTGGCCACATTGCATAGCTTTCAGTAAGGATCATGCCAGTGTTTGCTTCTGCATCCAACAAGCTCCAAATCTTGCCTTTCTCTGTATGCTCAGGGCATGCAGGATAACCCGGTGCAGGGCGAATACCTTGATACTTTTCACGGATCAGATCTTCGTTTGCCAATGCTTCATCAGGTGCATAGCCCCAAATTTCTTTACGCACGGCTTCATGCATGTACTCAGCAAATGCTTCCGCCAAACGGTCAGCAACCGCTTGAACCATAATGGCGTTGTAATCGTCGCCTTTCGCTTTGAACTGCTCTGCGATGTCGTATTCGCCAATACCACCTGTTACGGCAAATGCGCCAATCCAGTCAGCCTTACCACTCTCTTTCGGCGCAATGTAATCCGACAAGCAGTAGTTAGGACCTTTTGGCTTTTTCGTTTGCTGACGCAAGCCATTCAACACGGTGAAAACCTCAGTACGAGATTCATCGGTGTAAACCTCAACATCGTCATCCACGCTATTGGCTGGGAACAAGCCACACACGCCATTGGCTTTGATCATGCCTGTGCGTTCTATGTCATCCAATATTGCATTGGCATCATCAAACAGACGCTGCGCTTCTTCACCCACCACTTCATGGCGCAAAATTGTTGGGTACTTTCCGCTAAGCGACCAGGTCATGAAAAATGGTGTCCAGTCGATATATTTGCGAATTTTCGAGACTGGGAAATCAGTAAACACATGCACTCCGGGCTTATTAGGCACGGGTGGCATGTAAGCATCCCAATCAATCGGCACTTTATTTGCACGTGCTTCTTCAAGAGTGACAGGTGGCGTACGCGGCTTCTTACGCGCATGTTGTTCACGTACGGTCACATACTCAGCCTTTGTACGCTCGACAAATGCAGGACGATGTTCGTCTGACAACAGCGCCGAACAAACACCCACTGCGCGGGATGCATTAGACACATACACCACAGGCGCGTGGTAGTTTTCTTCAATCTTAACTGCCGTGTGCGCTTTTGAGGTGGTGGCTCCACCAATCAGCAGTGGTAAATCAAAACCACGGCGTTCCATCTCTTTGGCAACGTGCACCATTTCGTCAAGCGATGGAGTGATCAGGCCACTCAAGCCAATAATGTCGACATTCTCTTCTTTGGCAACCTGCAAGATTTTGTCGCAAGACACCATGACGCCAAGATCAATGATTTCGTAGTTATTACACTGCAACACCACGCCCACGATATTCTTACCAATGTCATGCACATCGCCTTTCACTGTGGCTAAGAGAATCTTACCGTTAGTTTGCCCTGCTTGTTTTTCAGCATTGATATAAGGTTCGAGGTAGGCAACCGCCTGTTTCATCACGCGTGCGGATTTCACCACCTGCGGCAAGAACATCTTACCTTCACCGAATAAATCACCCACCACGTTCATGCCTGCCATCAATGGGCCTTCAATCACTTCAAGGGGCTTACTTGCTTTCGCGCGGGCTTCTTCCGTATCTTCAACGATAAATTCGGTGATCCCTTTCACCAAGGCATGCGATAAACGCTTCTCAACGTCCCAACCGCGCCACTCTTGCGCCGTGCGATCCTCTTTAACCTCACCCGTCCCGCGGTATTTGTCTGCAATATCAAGAAGACGCTCTGTACCATCATCGCGTCGATTCAATACAACGTCTTCCACTGCCTCACGAAGTTCATCAGGAAGATCGTCATAAATCGCAAGCTGACCTGCGTTGACGATCCCCATGTCCATGCCGTTTTTAAAACAGTAATAAAGGAAAACAGCGTGAATCGCTTCACGAACAGGGTTGTTACCACGAAATGAGAATGACACATTCGACACGCCGCCCGAAACCATCGCATGTGGTAGGGTGCGTTTGATATCACCGACCGCCTCAATAAAGTCGACCGCGTAGTTGTTGTGCTCTTCAATGCCCGTCGCCACCGCAAAGATGTTCGGGTCGAAGATGATGTCTTCTGGTGGGAAGCCCACCTCATTCACCAAAATGTTATAGGCTTCAGTACAAATTTCCGTTTTACGCTCGCGCGTGTCCGCTTGGCCCACTTCATCAAATGCCATCACGATAACCGCGGCGCCGTAGCGACGAATGAGCCTGGCTTGTTCAATGAATTTCTCGACACCTTCTTTCATGGAAATCGAGTTAACAATAGGCTTGCCCTGCACACACTTCAGGCCAGCTTCTAAGATTTCCCATTTTGATGAATCAACCATGATGGGAACTTTCGAAATCTCAGGCTCTGTCGCACACAAGTTGAGGAAACGCACCATGGCTGCTTCCGCATCCAACATGCCTTCATCCATGTTGATATCGATGATCTGTGCACCCGCCTCGACCTGCTGACGCGCGACTTCTAATGCTTCATCATAAAGCTCTTCTTTAATGAGGCGCTTGAAGCGGGCCGAACCCGTCACGTTAGTACGTTCACCCACATTGATGAATAAGGTGTCGGGCGCAATCGTCAATGGCTCAAGGCCAGACAAGCGACAGTACTTTGGCAAATCCGGAAGCGTTCTCGGTTTCACATTACGAGTAGCTTCCGCCATTTTTCGAATGTGTTCAGGTGTCGTACCACAACAGCCCCCCACCAGGTTTAAGAAACCACTTTGTGCCCACTCCGCGATGTGTTCAGCCATGTCTTCAGGGCTGAGGTCGTATTCACCGAATGCATTTGGTAAACCCGCATTGGGGTGAGCAGACACAGAACACTCAGAAATACGTGACAGTTCTTCAACGTATTGACGCAATTCATCAGGACCCAACGCACAGTTAAGGCCAAAGGAGATAGGTTTAACGTGTCGTAGGGAGTTATAAAAAGCTTCGGTCGTTTGACCAGACAGGGTACGACCGGATGCATCAGTGATCGTGCCTGAAATCATAACAGGCAGTTCAATACCGTCTTCGTCAAATACCGTCTCGACAGCAAAGGTACACGCTTTGGCGTTCAAGGTATCAAAAATAGTTTCGACCAAGATGATGTCTGCACCGCCAGCAATCAACGCACGCGTGGATTCAGAGTAGGCTTCAACCAATTGATCAAATGTAACGTTTCGATAGCCCGGATCATTCACATCAGGGGAAATAGAGCAGGTGCGGTTCGTTGGACCAAGTACGCCAGCAACAAAACGCGGTTTATCGGGATTTTTTGCCGTCCATTCATCAGCAACTTCGCGGGCAAGCTTTGCCGCTTCTAGATTGATTTCCGAACTAAGCGATTCCATGTCGTAGTCGGCCATGGCAATCGTGGTGGCATTAAAGGTGTTGGTCTCAAGAATGTCTGCACCCGCTTCCAGGTACTCAGCATGAATTTGTTTAATGAGCGCTGGCTGCGTCAGGACTAAAAGGTCATTGTTACCCTTTAGATCAGAATGCCAATCAGAAAAACGCTCACCACGGTAATCAGACTCATCCAGTTTGTAGTCCTGGATCATGGTGCCCATACCGCCATCAATAATGAGAATGCGCTCAGCCAACAGTTTTTTTAGTATGTCCTTACTACTCACAGCCACAAATTCCTTCTTAAATTGCTCGCTAATTGCATAGTAACATAGCTTAATTGGAAATCTAGACGTCTATTCGCTTCTCACTCTCAGCCGATCCCTGAAAACACTCGGATTTGTTGTAGTTTTCTTGCTCGCATAGATCTATATTTCGTTACAAATTTTTGGGTTCTCCTTTTTTCGCTAACATGAGGTCACCTATGACCGTCTATACAACACTGTGCTTTCTCGCAGCCGCTGCCATGGCTATTGCATTTATCAATAGCAAAATTGGTCAAATGCAAACAACCATTGCAATCACTGCTGGCGCACTGATTCTCTCTCTCGGTATCGTGATTTCAGGCCAGAACAACTGGTTTGATTTAAAAGACTTGGCCGCAGAGACTCTCAACGAAGTGCACTTTGATGACTTTTTGCTAAAAGGTGTGCTTGGATTTCTTCTGTTTGCAGGTGGTCTCGGAGTCAAACTCCCAAACTTAAAAGATCAGAAATGGGAAATCACGGTTCTTGCCCTAGGGGCAACCTTGGTCTCCACCTTCTTTATCGGCGGTGCTGCCTGGTTGTTCTTCCAGCTCATCGGGATTCAGTTTGATTTTATCTACTGCCTTCTTTTTGGCTCTTTGATTTCACCAACAGACCCCATCGCTGTTCTTGCCATCGTTAAAAAACTAGACGCGCCAAAACGTATATCGACTCAGATTGAAGGTGAATCATTATTCAATGACGGATTTGGTTTGGTCATCTTCATCACCTTATTTACGATCGCCTTCGGTACAGAAACACCAACGGCATTGGGTGTTGTTGAACTCTTCTTGCATGAAGCGATTGGCGGCATTGTTTACGGATTCTTACTTGGGCTCTTGTTCCATTATCTTATTTCAAACACCGACGACCATTCTATGGAGTTACTGCTAACCCTCGGTATTCCAACTGCTGGTTATGTATTCGCAGGCTTGATTGGCGTATCTGGTCCATTGGCCATGGTGGTTGCCGGTATCATGATTGGAAACTGGACACGCTATATTGGTTTCTCCAAGGAAAGCGAAGACCACCTCGATCATTTCTGGGAGCTGGTTGATGAGTTCCTAAATGGGGTGTTGTTCTTATTAATTGGCCTGAGTATGTTGACCTTTAGCTTCCACAAAGAAGATTGGATCATCATGGCTTTCGCAGTGCCTTTGGTGCTTCTCGCACGTTATTTGAGTGTTCGCCTTTGCTATGTTGGTTTTAACCGCTATCGCGATTACAACCCGTTCGCCGTGCGAATTCTTACTTGGGGGGGGCTGCGTGGTGGCTTGGCCATTGCGATGGCAATGGCGGTACCCGCAGGCTATATGGTCCTGCCGGAGAAAGATATCGATGTACGAGAGATCATTCTTGTCATGACTTACGCCGTGGTCGTGTTCTCAATTCTCGTGCAGGGCTCGACGATCACGAAAATGATTGAGAAAGCGAAAGTGGCGGAAAGGGACATGGAAATTAAGCCGCGCGTGCCAACACAAAATGAAGATGCCGTAGAGAAGAAGGTGGAATAACCGTTCTCTCCAAGCTCCAAAATAGACACGAAAAAGCCTGCTTTAAGCAGGCTTTTTTTGGATCGTTGGATTGGTAATTTACGCGTCTTCGTCTTTGGTGAATGCGTCTTCTGAGAAGTGATCCAGGTCGAATGGTGTTTGCTGGTAAACACAGTAGTTCAACCAATTGGAAAACAACATGTAGCCATGGCTGCGCCAGCTCACATACGGGTCTTTTGATGGATCGTCATCAGGGTAATAGTTGACAGGAATAGGTGGCTCCATTCCTTCCCCCACGTCTCGTACATATTCATTATGTAAGGTCAGTGGGTCGTACTCTGGATGACCCGTGACAAACACATTACGCTTATCCTTTGTCGCTGCCAAATACGTTCCTGCCGTTGACGATGTCGCCAAAATATCAAGATCCGTATGTTCAACAAGAAAGTCTGGAGAGAAATCTGCATAGCGAGAGTGTGGCGCTAAGAATGCATCATCAAAGCCACGAAGAATCGGGTTATGGCTGTGTTCTTTATTGGTATTGTGCCAATACACACCAGACAGTTTTTCTTTTCGGGTTTTCTTTGGCAAGTCGTACAGTAACTTCAATCCCGCTTGAGCTGCCCAGCAGACATATAAGGTCGACGTCACATGGTCTTTAGCCCACGTCATAATATCTTGTAGGTGATCCCAATAAATAACATCTTCAAATTGAACAAGACCTAACGGTGCACCTGTTACGATTAACCCATCGAAGTTACGCTCTCTGATCATCTGAAATTGACGGTAGAAGGTATCAAGGTGCTCCGTTGGTGTATTTTTGCTTGGCCTGTCATCTATCCGTAGAAGCTCTACATCAATTTGAAGTGGACTGTTTGATAACAAACGCATGAACTGCGTTTCAGTCTCAATCTTCTTTGGCATGAGATTGAGTAGCAAAACTTTAAGAGGACGAATGCTTTGGTTTGCAGCGCGAGTTTCAGGCATCACGAAGATGTTTTCCTGACGCAATGTACTGGCCGCGGGCAGTTGATCAGGAATTTTAATGGGCATCTTAAAGCACTCCCTTCTTAAGATGTATAGACGTCTAGAATTCCATTAACCCTATATCATCCGAAACATCTCTTCAAGACTATTTATGAGAATTGAATTTGGCGTGCATATACGAAAAAACCCGCAGCGTTTCCGCTACGGGTTTGAAGAGGTATCTGGCAGTGACCTACTCTCACATGGGGAGACCCCACACTACCATCGGCGCAGCAACGTTTCACTTCTGAGTTCGGCATGGGATCAGGTGGTACCATTACGCTATGGCTGCCAGAAAAATTTTTAAAGCTGGTGCTGATACCCAGATTCGAACTGGGGACCTCACCCTTACCAAGGGTGCACTCTACCAACTGAGCTATATCAGCGAATTTTTCTTCAACAAAGTCTTACTGAATACTGCTTTGTTATATAACCCGTCTATTGAAAATAGACAGATT
>NZ_JAJUBC010000020.1 GCF_028683095.1 Enterovibrio gelatinilyticus
TGATGCCTTCCCAACGGATGCCACTGAGACAACCGATACTGACGGCGATGGCGTCGGTGACAATGCTGACTTAGACCGTGACAATGACGGTCTGTCCAACATTGGTGAACTAAGAGTGCCCGTGCTTGTTACGGAGTGGCCAGTACTCACAGGTAATGTAAACGTGACAAACGGTGAACTTAACGCCAACGGGGGTAGCTGGTCTTTGCAGGCTAACTCAGTGCTGTTCTCGCACTATGGGTTTACCGATAACTATCGCCTGAGCTTCGAAATTCGGGCATTGGGTAGTAACAATATGATTGGCCTCGGAAGCACTGAGTCATCTGCGTATTTCAGTGACATCGACTATGCCTTTTATATTGTGGGCTCGACGTTATATATCTATGAAAATGGCTCTAGCCTTGGAACATTTGGCTCGGTCTCCATCGACGATACGCTCTCCATCGATGTCCAACAAGGGGTTATCATTTATCGTAATAATGGAACGATACTCAGAACAACATTCTATTCTGGTCAAACACCTGACTTTTATGTTGATAGTAGCTTCCACAGTGGTGGGATCCGATTGGGGGACTTCCAGCTAATCCCTGTTTCCCCTCTAGCAGGTGTGGCCTTCACCACCGATACAGACGGTGATGGGATATCCAATGACCTAGACCTTGATAGCGATAACGATTCTATTCCAGATATCGTTGAAATTGGTCTAAACGATTTCGATGGGAACCTATTAATTGATCACCCTAACTTCGAAGGCATTCTTTCATACGCCCCTGACAGTGACAGCGATGGCATTCCCGACTATCTAGATTTGGAAAGTCAAAATGCTTCAAACGATGGGACTAATTATGACCTGAGCAGTACTCGCTTTACCGCCTTTGACACTAATGAAGACGGTCAATTAAATAGTAAAGATCAGTTTGGTGGAAATGATGTTAACCAAAACGGCGCGGACGACCTGATTGAGCAGCAACAAGGGGCTTCATTGGATCTTTAATTCATTTTAAATGTCAGTCGAAGACTTATGTACCCAATCAATCTGAAGATGCAGGATTCAGGTTGATTGGGTATAGAGAGGTCAGTTTGACCACTTTCCTCTCTTTTTCTTTGGCAGTAAAAACGCCCCAAAATTCCGGCAAATTGAAACAAGCCATCATCACTTTACGTGCAATTTGTTAACACTAAGTCATACACAACCCAAGCATTGTCCGTTACGTCTAAAAACTGCGAAAATACCACTTAAAATTCATCAAGTTAAAAATCAACCCCCCAATTAATTCACGTGGTTATCCACAGAATCTGTTGATAGGTCAGCAGCAAGGCAAAAGCTATTTTTACCATTAAAAACATAATGTTATGAGAATAATTACAAAAAAATAAATTTTTCTTGACCTAATGCCAAACTACAAAGTTATTTGCAGGTAAATTATCGTGGAAAAAATGAGTGCATAGTGAGGCATTAAACTGTATGCACATCACGGTGTTACACCTAAGTGAAAGAAAAGAGTTCAGCGGGAAATGGCGGAGGAATATCTACACAAGCCACCGACTAGCGGCTTCAAAAAGTAGGCGATCTTCGCCAGGGTGAGCAAGAAAAGAAATCCCCATCGGTGCGCCGCCAACGGTGACAAACGGAATCGTGAGTTGTGCTAATCCAGCCACTTCGGCTATCGCATACAGCCGTCGTTGATTTAAGAGAAAGGTGTTATCAACAAACATGTTGTCTGGCGCTTGTCCTGGAGACGTTGGAATCATCAGAACTTCACCGGAAGAAAAAAAGCCCTGCATATTGTCGCTAAACAGCTCTCTTTTCTTTTTCGTCACAACAAACTCTTTAAAGCTGTTTCCGCGAATACGTTCTAAGTGTTCTGCCGTCTCATCAGAAAGCTTGGGGTTATGGACATCAAGCCACTGACCATATTGTAAATCGACTTCTCGACCCAGCATCACAGAATGAATGTTATGAGCCTGAGTCAAAGCTAACTTGCTAAAATTAGGTACATGCTCAACATAGATTTTCGCTTTATTCATTGTCACTTCCCATTCAAGCATGGCTTCTATGGGTAAAAGATCCTGAAATAGAGATGTCGCGTATTTCATTGCTCTTAAGCGCACGGCTTTAGCTGGCTTCGTCCAACATTTTTCAGCCACTTGTTGTAGGACTGGAAGTTTTTTTGTCATAAAGCCAATTGCATCAAATGAAGGAGACAATGCAGCGACTCCTCTCAAGTCAACCATGCCTTGCGATGGACGATATGCAAAAAGGTGACAATACGATGCAGGGATCAACACCCCCCCACAACAGTCGTTGCCAATGGCGATAGTCGCAGTGCCTTTTGCTACCGCAACTGCCGCTCCTGATGACGAGCCACCTAATCGAATATTAGGCAGTATGGGATTTGTGAGCGTTGCTAGGAACGGGTTAAGCCCGCTAATACTCGTACCAAAATCATCTGACTGAGTTTTACCTAACAGCTTACAACCAGAATGCATCAATGTTGTCACCACGCTGGCATCGTTCTTAGCGGGCGCATGTCCATCAGACCATTCAGGAATGCCAATCCCTGTCACCAAGCCTTTGACACTCACACAATCGCTCACCACCAGTCGCTGACGAGATATAACCCCTGATGGGACATCTTGACGAATAGGTTTCAATGCTTTTAGAAAGTAACTCTCTTCTGACATCGTTGGCAACGATCCTTTTCTATCCAATATTCATAAGGTTATATCTAATTGTTCTTCCTTGCTCATTACAACGTTGTTTTTTGACACTGATCTAGCAGTTCCAATCGACTGGACTTAAATGACTTACTCGTGAAAAACTCTTCATTGATTTTTAGCTTTCTACTTTGTATCCAACTTTTTGCAGAAGATCCTTGTCCATAAGGGATTCTGTAGACATGGAAATGTTGATTTTGATGCTGATATATCAAGTTTGCCGCAACACGAAGTGGCTTATAAGGTTCATTCAGATACAAACTAAAATCGCCAGAACAATCATTCACTATGTATGAGCCATTATCACTGCGTATTGCAATGTAAGGCTTGTTTGACTCGGTGTACGATGCCAAAGACCATATACCAGTTTGCTGAGTTAGCTTCAAAAACGGCAATGCTTGTGTTTCAGTTTCTGTCTGTACGGCGTCCAACACGTTGCTGACAGCCAATGCCACCTGTTCTTCACTGGGTTTAGCATGAACCACTCGTACGATGGGCGCAGCCGCCTCAGGGGGCGTTTCGTCAAACCATCCGGTTACAAATGACCAATCAAGCATTTTCACACTCAAGACCAATACGATAACGAGCGAAGACATCGCCATGGCTGGAAGCCAAAACTTTTGAGCCCAAATAAGCAAACCAGGCATTTTCATGCCAGACTTCCTGTCCAACTCCGTTTCCATCACTTCGTTGTCAGACAAAGCTCGACGTAGTTCACCCGCGAGCTTATTTTGCTCGGCAATCGCGCTTTCTTTTTGAAGAGCAAGGCGATTGCGTTCCTCTTTTAATAGTACGAGCTCACCTTCCAGTTGGGCCACCTTACGTGAGAAATCAGCGTTTGCATTTGTATTGATGCCAATACCCTGCCCTTTTCGAGCTTGGGTGAGTTGTACTTTAAGAAGTTGGTTTAAGGCTTCAAATTCGTCTCGCTCTTTCTTGGCGCGTAGGAGTTCTCGCTCTAACGCTAAAGAGCTCGCTCCACTAGCAGACACAGAAGCAGGAATCGATAAGGCGCTCTCACCTCGACCTTTAACGATATTGTCGTAGGCATGCCTAACAAGCTGCATCAATGCCTTCGACCCACCTTTGTCAGGATGAACTCGTGTTGAAAGCAGCTTATACCTTTGCTTCACTGTCGATTCAGTGTCACCCGGCTTGGTACCGAGTAGTTCATTAAACGTAGTCATTTCTAATTATTTGATTACTTTGATAAAGATTTATCGGCAGCGGCAGAGAAAACTTGAGTGTTTTAGGGGGAACCCTCAAGTGTTGCGATGAAATGCCAGCCTCTATTTGTCTCACTATTAAGATAGTAATTTCCACATAGTTCTGCGCATTCAATTGATGAAGTTTTGTGCTTGGCCTCGTTTTTAATTATCAATATTGGCACATTTACTTAACAGAAATCATCAATTTCACCCACCTCAGAGTGAAAATTAATCCAACTCACGATTTTTCATTGCATTCGATTTTTTGTGATCTATGATGCTATCGACAATTTGACGTTCCGTTGAAGACAGCAGGAGAGAGATGGCCTTTGCCATCCGCCGAAGAAGTAAATCTTTCAGGCACTCATACCGTGCATTTGCACCTGAGTAAGGACTGTTGTTGGAGGAGCCTCTGGAGAGAGATAGGCACGACCTATCCGCCGAAGGAGCAAACTCAATTTACCCTCATTTCTTAATGAACGTATTTTTGAGTGAAACTCTCAGGCAAAAGGACAGAGGAGAAAACTGCACTATAGCTTGCGCTTTAGTGCTGCTTTGTGCAGCTATTCTCCTCCTTTTAATTTAAGCCCACACTTTCATTACTTTTCATTGAAAGCTTGGCATGAAAGGGGGAATCATGAACCATTCACTTTATAACTTTCTTCAAACCATCGACAATCTTGTCTGGGGTCCACCTCTACTGCTTTTGCTGGTAGGCACGGGGGTATATTTCACCTTCCGTCTTGGTGCAATTCAATTTTTTAAACTCCCTCTTGCACTCACGTACCTTTTCACCAAAGAAAAAGGCGTGAAAGACAAAGGTGATGTTTCTAGCTTCGCCGCATTGTGCACAGCCCTCTCTGCCACCATAGGCACCGGCAATATAGTTGGTGTGGCGACTGCAATAAAATTGGGTGGCCCAGGCGCTCTGTTTTGGATGTGGATGGCAGCCCTATTCGGCATGGCAACCAAATACGCAGAATGCCTACTTGCTGTGAAATATCGCGAACAGGATAAAAACGGCAACATGCTGGGTGGCCCTATGCTGTACCTTGAAAAAGGTGCAGGTCAAAAGTGGCTTGCTCGCCTTTTTGCTTTCTTCACGATTGGTGTTGCCTGCTTTGGTATCGGAACATTCCCTCAGGTGAATGCCATTGTTGACGCTGGATTTATCGCATTCAATGTCCCTCAACATGTCACTGCAATCGTACTCACTTTGTTAGTAGCAGCCGTCACCATTGGTGGCATTCGCTCGATCGCAGGCATCGCTAGCAAAATCATCCCCACAATGACGGTGGTTTATGTCACGGCTTGTGTCGGCATATTGTTTAATCACGCAAGCGCGATTCCTTCCGCAATCAGTTTGATTGTCGAATCTGCATTTACCAGCACAGCAGCAACGGGTGGCTTTGTTGGCGCAAGCATTATGTTAGCGATTCAATCAGGTGTTGCTCGCGGTGTGTTTTCAAACGAGTCAGGATTGGGTAGCGCCCCCATGGCTGCGGCATCTGCACAAACCAATTCATGTGTTCGCCAAGGTCTGATTTCAATGGTGGGTACCTTCCTAGACACCATTGTAATTTGTTCGATGACAGGTCTAGCTCTTGTACTGACAGGTGTATGGTCAATGGACATTGAAGGCGCACGCATGACCACTGAAGCCTTCTCACTTGGCCTTAACCAAGATTTTGGGCCTATCGTTGTCGCTATTGGCTTAATGTTCTTTGCGTTCACGACGATTTTGGGATGGAACTACTACGGTGAGCGTTGCGTCGTTTACTTATTTGGGCAACGTGCAGTCTTACCCTACAAATTGGTGTTTGTTGCCTTAGTCTTGTCTGGTGCGTTCATCAAACTCGACATGATTTGGCTACTCGCTGACATCGTCAATGGCTTAATGGCGATTCCTAACCTTATCGGTTTGATCATGCTTCGCCATGTAGTCGCAGATGAAACCAATGCGTATTTCGAAATGTTAAAAACGAAGCTTTCCAATCAGCCAGACAAGTGTCCGCGTATCAATGTTTAGCAATAGGCTTTATCGCTAAGAGACTGCCTAACTAAGATAGCTAGAAGATAAGCACAAAAAAACAGCGCCCCAAGAGGCGCTGTTTTTTTTGATGCGATGACTGCTTCAAGCGAGCTTACGCAGTTTTAGCATTGAGCATGTCACTAAGACCGAGTTTTCCGAAGATAGCGTCATAGTGAGCGAAGTTAGGGATACGTGTGTGATGTTGAACTTTCGTGCCCACTGCGACAAATTCATACCCCAAGGTACTCGTTGCCATCTTGTCCCATTCACCATCACCAAAGTAGACACGACGAGTGAAAATAGCGCCAGTATCTTGCTTGGCTCGGAATGCAGCCAATGCCATGATTTCACTGCGCGTCATCGCATCAGAACAAGATGCAAAGCTAACGCCGCTAACGTCAAACCCAGCCGCTTTCAACTTCATTCTCGCTGATTCTTCCCAACCACCCGTCGCAATCGCTAAAATCACGTTCGGGTGAGATTTCATGTCATTAACAAATTTTATAGCGCCAGGCGTTGCCGCAACTTCTGTGGCGTTACTGGCAATATATAAACGCAATTTTTTCAGAAATAGTGTTTTCACTTCTCTTAGAATACGCATCCTTTCATGTCGCATTCCTTGTTGCTCAATCAGTTCTTCTAAAATACCGACGTCGGTGACATTGGTGAATGCCCCCCAATCATCGGTTAACTCTATACCCATCACTTCTTCAACCGCAGATCGGAAGCAATCGGAGTCAAAATCATAACTATCGATAAGCGTACCATCGACATCTAACATAAACAGGTTCATTAGCGCCTTTCCTCAAATCTTGTCATTACTCTACTCAAGGCTGATTTGATATCACGCTTGGCATTTCCCAGACACGCAAACGAAACATTGTATTTACATACGCAGTCCATTGGCAACTCTAATATGCATATTTAGAGATAGTAGACTGTCTTGATACTCAGTGCACCCCGTATTGTAAATCACGAAAATAGACAATAACTTACGGTAAGAAAAAGAGTGGATGTGTACGACAAATTGTTGAAAACTGCGCGTTGTGTTTTTTGTATAAATGAGAGGCCGAATAGAACGCCATGACTATATAGAAGCGGATCAGAGGCAGCCCACTCAATCAACCTTTCAATAGCATATTGTTAACACAACAATGTTTGTATCTGATGTGACGAAAGTGACCAAATTATGGGCACCGTCTCGCTTGTTGACTTTACTATCAGAACAGTTTGAACACACAACGCGCTGTGACAGAAAGAGAAGTAAAATTTGTTCGATAAAGTGTGCTTGTCAAGACTTGAAGATCACACGATATAGTGGTTTGATCTGCGCCCTTGCCAATCAGAGACACAATATAGTGTCTTTGGACAAGTTTCGCTCAACAAGTCGGCATTACTCTCGAGGTGCAATTTATAATGGCCAAAACCAAGTCAGCTTCTGAAATCGAACTTACTGGTGTTCTAGCAATTCCATACCAAGATACGTCCATGGAAATCTGGGACAGCAAGTACCGCTTAAAAAGCAAACACGGTGACGCAATCGACGAAACACTCGACGATACGTTCAAGCGTGTTGCTCGTGCTCTAGCTGATCTCGAAGAAAAATCGGTACAAGATAAATGGTATCAAGAATTTCTGTGGGCGCTTCGTCACGGTGCTATCCCAGCAGGGCGTATCACGTCTAACGCTGGCGCTTTCGAGCACAAACCTGCGACATCAACCATCAACTGTACGGTAAGTGGCACCATTGAAGACTCAATGGATGACATTTTGGGTAAGGTGCACGAAGCGGGTCTAACGCTAAAAGCAGGTTGTGGTATTGGCTACGACTTCTCTACCCTTCGTCCACGCGGTGCATTCGTATCTGGTGCAGGCGCATACACGTCTGGCCCACTGTCGTTCATGGATATTTACGACAAGATGTGCTTTACCGTGTCGTCTGCTGGCGGACGTCGAGGTGCCCAAATGGGGACCATGGATATCCGTCACCCTGATGTGATGGAATTCATTCGCGCGAAGCGTGAAAACGGTCGTCTGCGCCAATTCAACTTGTCATTACTGATCAACGAAGAATTCATCGAAGCCGTGAAGAATGACGGCGAATGGCAATTGATTTTCCCTGTGACTGAAAAAGAAGCACGCCAGGACAAAACTGACCTAAACAACGATGCAAGCATCGTATGGGCAGACTGGCCGAGCAGCGAAGGGTTTGTTGAAGACGAACTTGGCCGCATCGCATGTAAGATCTACCGCACTATGCCAGCACGTAATCTTTGGAACGTCATTATGACGTCAACTTACGACTACGCTGAGCCGGGCTTTATCTTGATCGACAAAGTGAACCAGATGAACAACAACTGGTTCTGCGAAGAAATTCGTGCGACAAACCCGTGTGGCGAGCAACCTCTCCCACCTTATGGCGCTTGTCTCCTAGGTTCAGTCAACCTAACCAAATTCGTTCGTGACCCATTCACTGAGAATGCGAAGTTCGATTGGGAGATGTACCGTAAGGTTGTAGCGACCTTCACACGCATGCTGGACAACGTGGTTGAAATTAACCAATTGCCGCTTGCAAAACAACGTGAAGAGATCGAAACCAAACGTCGCCACGGTATGGGTTTCTTGGGCTTAGGCTCAACCCTAACCATGCTGCGTCACAAATACGGCAGCGCTGCGTCTATCGCATTCACTGAGCAAGTTTCTCAAGAAATGGCGATTACGGGTTGGGAACAAGCTGTTGCACTCGCTGAAGAGAAAGGCGTTGCACCTGTCATGGACCAAGAATTTGTTGTTACCGCAAAAATGCTACGTCTACGCCCAGAAATGGCGGCAGATGGCATTAAGATCGGCGACAAAGTGAAAGGTAAAGTACTTCACGCAAAATACAGCCGTTACATGCAGCAGATTGGCGACATTCGCCCTGATTTGATTGCAAAACTGGTAGAAAAAGGCGGTCGCTTTACCCACCACAGCTCTATCGCACCGACAGGAACCATCTCACTGTCTCTTGCGAATAATGCCAGTAATGGTATCGAGCCAAGCTTTGCTCACCACTACACGCGTAACGTAATTAAACCGGGCAAGAAATCGAAAGAAAGCGTTGATGTATTCAGCTTCGAATTGCTGGCTTATCGCGAACTGATCAACACCAAAGCAATGCCTTACAGCACGAAAGAAGACGAGCAATTGCCGGAGTATTTCATTACTGCTGATGACATTACGCCAAGTCAGCACGTTGAAGTTCAAGCTGCCGCGCAGCGTTGGATCGACTCTTCGATTTCGAAGACAGCTAACGTACCAACTGACTTCCCATTTGAGGACTTCAAAAACATCTACATGGATGCATACGACAAAGGCCTGAAAGGCTGTACGACCTTCCGCTTCAACCCAGAAGTATTCCAAGGCGTATTGGTGAAAGAAGAAGATCTTGAAAACACCACGTATGTATTCGCGTTAGAAGACGGTTCTACCTTCGAAGCGAAGGGCAACGAAAAGATTGAGTACGACGGTGAAATCCACTCGGCAGCGAACCTTTACGATGCGCTGAAAGAAGGCTACTACGGTAAGTTCTAATCACACCGGAATACAATTGTTGGGATGGCTTGAGATCAAGCCATCCACTATGAAAGAAGTAATTCGTTATGACACGTAAAATTGAAAGCAAAATTGTTTCATACAAAGTAAAGAGCAAAGACTCTGCTGACGTTGCGCCAGTTGCGCTTGTGCCAGAACTGCCAACCATCGAGACGATGCATGAAGAGATGCCGCGTCCAGAAATCTTGCTTGGCACCACTTACAAGCTAAAAACACCAGAGCATGTTTCTGAGCATTCGCTGTTTATCACGATCAACGATGTAGTTCTGAACGAAGGCACGGATCATGAGATTCGCCGCCCATTCGAGATCTTCATCAACAGCAAAAGCCTTGAGCACTACCAATGGATTGTGGCGCTAACACGCATCATTTCTGCGGTATTCCGTAAAGGTGGTGACTGCACTTTCTTGGTTGAAGAATTACGTTCAGTGTTCGATCCAAAAGGTGGCTACTGGAACAAAGGGAAATACGTACCATCACTGATTGCTGAAATCGGCAATGTGATTGAACAGCACCTAATGAAAATCGGCATGTTGCGTAACCCTGAAATGGATGAGCACCAAAAAGCATTTCTTGAAGCCAAACGCGCTGAAAATGCGGCAAAAGAAGAAGTGAAGGAAGAAGAGCCTGTAAATACCAGCTTTCCACCTAGTGCGACCCTTTGCTACAAATGCCACAACAAAGCCGTGATTGTGAAAGACGGTTGCCAAACCTGTCTGAACTGCGGCGATTCTAAGTGCGGCTAATGCACCTAGTGTCATCTTAGAGAAAGGCTTCCTTAGGAAGCCTTTTTGTTATCTGCCTATCTATACCCAAACAATCTGGAGATGCAGGATTCAGCGAGGTTTACTGACGTTATGATCTAGGCGTCCCTTTGCCGATGTAGTGATCTCCAATCCTGAAAGCCTTGCATCTCAACTTGTTCGATTTTTTCGAATGATAGCGACGGAAATTTACGCTTTGTCATGCCCAACGTTTTGCTTATAGTTATCATCAATAAAGAAATCAGTATTTTATAAAGAATTTACGGAGCGTCTAATGGCAAGTGTTTTAGTTTTGAAATCGAGCATTCTCGGCGAGTTTTCATCATCGACAAAACTGATCGACGGGGCAATTGAACAGTTCGGTAATGACCATTTCGTTATCGATCGCGACTTAGCGGCTCACCCTGTGCCTATGCTCGATGGTGAAATAATGGCTGGCTTGCGTGGCGCGGAAAACCCAACGCAGCGACAACAAGACGCACTGGCATTATCCGACCAATTGATCAATGAAATCCAAGCCTGTGATACCTTGTTAATCGCAGCGCCCATGTACAATTTCAACATTCCAACGCAACTTAAAAACTGGTTCGATCTTATCGCGCGAGCAGGCGTTACTTTCACCTACACAGAACAAGGCCCTAAAGGCCTACTAACCGGAAAGAAAGCCATTGTTGTTACCACACGTGGTGGTTTACACAAAGACACACCGAAACACCATATCACCAACTATCTGATTACTTTATTGAATTTTTTTGGCATTAGTGACATTGAGTTTGTTTACAGTGAAGCGCTTGCGATGGGTGAAGCCTCTGCTGCGGCATCATTGGAACAAGCATCAAACGAACTTTCCGATCGGATGTCTTTAACTTCATAGATTGCCAACGTCAAAGCGCTGCAGAGTCATCTCTTTGCGCTTTGCTTTATCTGTTTTGGGCGTTTAATCGCCCTTTTTTTCATCGGTCCGAAGAACGAATATCGATCTCCCTCTCAGCCTGATACAACCGTCATTTTCTTTTATCTAAAAATCCCGTTTCATGACGCATCTAACATTCCTTCATTTGGAGTTATAAGTGATTAAAAGCAATCCATTTTTGGGTAAAGATTCTGACCGCGCAGAAATTTGGGACATGCTAGTAGCCAAAGATATTAAGGCTTACACCCAAGCGGACTGGTCAATGGTTGAGAACGATTTTCTAGAACAAGAATTTTTCGCTGTTAACGCTGGGTTTGACCAAGACCCAGGAAACTGGAACCTTGCCTTCTCTCGATTCGATGATTACCGCGATTCATGGTTAGAAGCGGCAAGAGCCAGTCTTGATACTGAATATGCAGAACCGCTCGAAGACGCCATTCACACGCTGACCACACTTGAACAAATCGAAGTGAAAGACGGCAAAGCGATCGCTCGTAAGCAGTTCGATGGCACCATACAGGTTGTCGGAAAAGAACCTGAAATCCTAAAATGGCAAACGCTTTATTATCTAAAGCAAACGCCATCAGGTTGGAAGATTGTCGGTTTCACTGGCTACCTGCCCTATACAGCGTAATTACTGATATAGCCAAACCGCCTGAAGATACAGGATTCAGAAAGCTTTACTGACGTTATTATCAAGACCTCAGTAAAGCTCGCCCTCAGTGAGGGCGTCAGGTTGATTGGGTATAAACAGGCATAAAAAAACGGGCTAACATCGCCCGTTTTTTTATCGCCTACGTATCGCTCCACTGAATGCTCTCAACCACATAAAGCAGCCACTAGATCAGTTAAAAATCCATTTGTAAGTAAATGGTGTTGTAGTTGCTGCCGCCTTTTATTCGTCCAAACTGGCTGGCTTTCTCAAAGATGGCTGAGCGGTGATGAATGGAATATCCAAGCCAGAGGTTGTTCCAACTCTTTTTGCCAATCAGGTCACCTACATTCACATCCACGGAAAAATCTAAGTAGTTAAGAAGATGGCTGGGTTCATACCCTTTACGCTCCATCTCCGATCTTTCAACATGAGTTATGTTATTCACATAGGACAGACCTTCTGCCACACCAAATCGCCACGTTGTTGGCCAATCAAACGTGTAATAGGCCTTTATCGCCATAACGTATTCAGGCGACGAAGCCTGTACTTCCGAACTCCAGTGCCAAACGATGCCTGGGGTAAGATAAATATCCAAAGGAATGCCAAACAAAGAATCACTGAGTGGATGCCCATAGAAGAAGGATGTCAGGGTGTTTCCATACGGGTCTTTTTGTGAATCACCCGCAATAATCTCACCAATGTTTGATGGCGTCGCCCAACCTTGTGCCAATCGCCAATAGGGTCTTGTTGATATCTCTTTCTTTCCGTGGCGTTTATTGTCATTGAAAAAGCCAAAGCCCGCGTATACTTCGCCCTGCCAATCCGTATCAATAGTCGAAGCGTGGCGAACATTCTCATCGAAATAAGTCGCATAAGCCGCCCCCACCAAATACAGGTTCGAATACACGTGATATCGTGCGCTCATACCCGCTTTGACATCAACTCCAGCACCAATATGCTCGCCTTCATTTCTATATTCTGACAGCCCGTAATAGAAACTGTTAAAGTTAGCGCCTTTATAGCGCGCTGACACCATTGCTTCGATATCGGCATTATCCGTCAACAATTGCTTTCCAAGTTTGGCAATACCATGAAAGCGCGAGTCTTTATCTGATAGCACGTCGATATCTGCATACCAACCATCACCTAACTGACGTGTGAGTTGGAAGCCAAAATCACCGGTATCACCACCAACATCGTTCTGAACAGCGGTGGGTAAATCGATGAAACGCATACGAAGGATTGCATTCGCTCGCCAATCACCATCTTCCCACAAACGGATACCACCCTCTGTACCTCTAATAAAAAAAGCTTCATCTTCATAAAACATCATCGGCACAAAGCTAGATACATTCGCACTTCCGCCTTCAGTATAAGGAACCCCTGCCGTTCTTACTGTTGCAGCAATGCCCCAGTCTTCACTTCGTTTTAATCGCAGAGAGTCAACACTTTCGGTTGGTGAGGATTCGGATACAGCAAGAATAGGCGTATTTTGAACGTCAGTATCACCCCAACTAGGCGGCGCAAGTATGGCAGTAGCGAAAGCAACAGATTTAGATAAGCTCGGCATTAGAAAACAGAACGATAATTTCACATTGGCTCTATTGTAACCTAACTCAGTTTATTTTCCGGACAGAGAGGTCGAAAAAAGAGTGGAAAAGCAATTACTTTGCCCACCCTTTCCCTTTTGCGACTAGTGTTCTCGCGCCGTTAACACGAAGAGATCGACATGCCCAATGAGAGCAGGGTTGATGGGGCGTATGGGGTTCGCGTTATGCCACACTGCGTGATCGTCAAGCAATGCGACGTCCCCATCATTCATTGCCAATGAAAAAAAGGGCTCTTGCGTTTTGTCTTTATAGACAAGAATTTCGCCTCCTTGCACATTTTGGCGATGGATCGCCGCAATCGCAATATGGTCAAACCCATCCTGATGGACACCTTCCGGTGACACTGGCGTCATGTCGCTAAGTGTAATCACACGCATCTGATGTATCTCAATATCTTGGTGATCATCCAACTCATTGTTGTCTTTGAACAATCGGCACAGCTCAAAAAAACCTTCTGAGTGAAGCACGTTGTCGGATAGATCTTCAAATTGGCGAACAATTCCACCTTGATGCTGATTAATTGACTTACTTTGCACAAAGGTATGCTGCGGCATGTGGCGCACAGAACCGTCATGACATTGCACAATGGAATAGCGTCTTAGCCTGTATTGACCATCGGCGTACGGGGTAGTTGGCAAATGCTCAAAGGTTGGTTCTAATTCTCGTACCGCTTGGTCGCTGATATGACATAGCTGCATGAGATAGTCTGGATGATACATGATACGTCCTCCATTTCGATTGAACGTCATGTGTTTCGGATAAGAAGCACACGACAACAGTCTTCACATAAAGTTAACGCCACCGCATCAGTTTTGACAAATTTATACAGAGTGATTAATTAATCGATATGGGATATACGCACAGATAAACTATACATATAACAAATGTCAGAATAATAATTTGCGTAATTTGATCTGAGCCTCGTGTAAAAACACAGATTGAGAACTTCACCTAGAACCTCGTCCTTCCATTCAGCTAACATTCATCTTCAGTCGATATGATGAAGTTGTAGTCACTCACAGGACGCTAACCGAGTGACCCTCAACCAACAGAGGTATTTAGATGGGAAGAATGTTTAAAGCGCTGATTATCGTTCCTATTTTGGTGATTCGTGTACCTGCTTACGCAGAGCAACTCGACGTAAAAACACCCGAAATTAGCCAGAGCATTTCATATCAGCAGCCACAAGCAAGTCACGAAGCGAGCCTTTCAGAGCTGTTTTCTATTCCTTCATTCCGTGCCCAAGCCATCGCACAACCACATGCCGATTTAACCAAGCTTTATGCCGCAGCCCCAGCTGCTCAGGCAGAACTAGAACAACTTGCCAGCGACATTGCCAAACAAAGTAACGGCAACGTGTTATCCGCTGGATTGAAAGGACTGGATCGCGCAACCGAAAAGGTCGATAAAGAACTCGATGGTGATGTATCACGCCTCACTGACATCGTTCGAATCACCGTGGAAACGGACTCAATAGAAGATTTGAATATCGCTTATGAGCAATTAGCTGCGTCAGCGAAAACAATGGAAGTCATCAATCGTTTCCATACTCCTCGCCCATCTGGATATCGAGATATTAAAGTCTTGGTGGCTTTGCCAGAAAGCAAACTGATTGCTGAAGTTCAACTTCACTTAAAAGCCATTTCTGCGGTTAAAAATGGTAAGGAGCATGAGAACTACGAGCAGATACAAACCATCGAGCGCAATGCGACGTTGAATGCTCGTGATTTGAGCCAATATGAAGTGGCAAAAATTGAAAAGCTACGAAAAGAGTCTCGTGCCTTGTATGACCATGCATGGCAAGGTTATGAACCGTACGGTATTGCCATTTAGTGCATTTCAAAAACTATAAGGGCGCACTCTGCGCCCTTATTTTTTTGCATGTTAATGCTTTACGCTTTCTACAGTCGAAATCACTGCTTCCTATTCCGTGCTTTCAGCGCTAAGGCTAAACTCCGTCACTGTCACTTGCTCACCAACCATTTCAACAAAACTTTGAGCTGGAATACTTTTCCACTCATGTCTGTCTAGCTCAAACGGCTCAGATGCAAGTACAACACCGCTGTCGACGCTTTTATAAAACATGGTTGGTGGCGTACCGAACGAGGCGTAACGCAAAGCCCAGTATTGATGACCATCGCTGATACACAATGCCGCCTTGAAAGGCTGATCATTAATGCCCTTATTGCCCATCTCTACTTCAATCATGCTAATCACTCGTCTTAATGCCAATTTGGGGTTTTGCTCTAACCCGTGCTGCATTAAAAGGAGGAATATCAGCTCGCTATCTGTTGTACCTTTACGCTTTAAATAACAAGGCTCATCGAGTTGTCGCTCAAGTTGATACCGAACTCTTTCGAACTCTGGGATTTGCCCATTGTGCATAAAGAGCCAATTTTTTACGTTGAACGGATGGCAATTCTCTCGAGATGTATTTGCGCCAGTCGATGCTCTAACATGCGCCATGAATCGGTGTGAACGAGTATGTTCTGCGAGAGACCGTAAGTTAGCATCAGACCAAGCGGGAAGCACTTCGCGATAAAGCGCAGGCGTTGGCTTTTCGCCGTACCAAGCCGCACCAAAACCGTCAGCGTTTACTGCTGTCACCGCTTTTGACGCTTCCATGCTTTGCATCACCAACGAATGATTAGGCTGATGTAGCATTTCATCCAGAAAACACGGTTTACCTTGGTACGCCAGCCATCTACACACGACAATTACTCCTTGATTATCATATCAGTAGTATGACGCAATCTCGGTTTATTGCAGTGCGACGTGCCACAAAAGCACGAAACGCGGCTCAGCCAGGATGACCATCAACGCGCGCTTTCAACAGCATCGGTCCAAAGCACATCACAAAGCCACCGAATGCAACGGCCCATCCTATTCCCGCTACAATGACCCATGTTTGCAAATACTCAGGCCAAAGTATCGCACCCACCACCCGCACTAACGTGGCGAACACCAATGCCAAATACGCGAATCTGAACTTGGGTCCTTTATAAATCGCACGACCTGTATGACCCATGCTCACCCGAGCAATCATTGCCAGTATGACACCAGCTAAAGCCCCCATAGCGAACAGATGAATCAAGGAGTGGGAAATCCAAGGGTTGCTGACAAAAATGGCCTTTGCAATTAAGCCGACAGGAAGCGCCAAATAAAACAAATGCAGTGACCACACTAAAGGCTCACCCATCGACTTCAACCCCTGCCAACGATAAAGACGATAAGCCTGCGCTAAACCAGCGATACCCATCAACACAGCACTGACCAATACAGGAAGCAAAGGGAAGAAGCTCATTATCGCCAACAGCAGCAGTGGAAGGATCGCCACAACATCGAGCCACAACATCGGTTTTGGCGGCTCAAGTTGAAAACGCTTCGCAGTGAAAAATGGGATCACTCGACCACCCATCACAGAGATCAATATCATGAACCACCACAACATCGCCTGCCACAATGCACTGGATGAAAACGGCGGCATACCTTTGACTGTGGCGTAGCTTGCCAAATTAGCGCTTGCAGCCACAAGTAACATAGGAATAAAGAACAGGTTACGCCAACGCTTAGTGACGATTACTCGATAACCCACTTCCCAGCCCGTCATTGCAAGGAATGCGGTATCCACAATCGCTATCACTGACAAAGGCGTATCAGTCCAAAACAGGATTCTCGCTGCTAACCAAAGCATGACAATAAACGCGAGCTTGACTCCCGACGTGCCTTTTACGCCCGTCCACGTTTGTACTGCTGTCAGTAAAAAGCCGGCAACAACGGCCATCGCGACACCAAACAACATCTCATGAGCATGCCACCACATAGTCGGAACACTTAGTGGTGATGGACTGCCGCTCGTAAATAGCCACACCCATACCGCGATGGAAAACACAGCGTAAATACCTGATACAAGAAAGAAGGGTCTAAAACCGAGACGAAGGACGGGTGGAATCTGTTCTTCTTTTTGTTTATCGACGATATTGAGCATCATAGCATTCACCTAAAAGATGGAATCTTAAAACATGCATTATTTTTACATGTTTAAGGTGAATTGAAAAGAAGACTCTGGATGTAACTGACGAATCGTCGATCCAACCAGAAAAATTTCATATGTCGGAAAACAAAAAAGCCAGCAGATGCTGGCTTTTGGAAGTGAGAGTACGTTTAGTTATCTGACTTAGGATCAAGCGCATCTTGCAGCGCATCACCCAAAAAGTTAAATGCCATCACAGTCACCAATATTGCAATACCTGGGTAAATGGCCAAACCCGGAGACTGCCAAATAACCTCCTGAGCATTTTGCAGCATATTGCCCCAAGAAGGCATTGGTGGCTGAATGCCAAGCCCTAGGAACGACAATGCACTTTCCAGCAATATTACCCCACCCAATGCCATCGTGGTCGCAATGATCACGGGTGACAGAACGTTTGGAAGTACGTGGCGGCGAATAATACGCCATGGTGATGCACCATAGCCCACAGCGGCTTTTACATAGTCGCGCTCTCGAAGCGACAGCGTACCCGAGCGAACCAAACGCGCGGTGGTTGGCCAACCAAACAAAGCCACAATAACGATGATGCGAATGAAGCTTGCATTCTCGCCTTGCGCCCAGCTTTCAGGCAAACCGAGTTTACTCAAATCTACAGCTGCCATGACGATCATCAGAGGCAGTGTAGGCAGAGACAGCGTGAAATCAGCAATACGCATTAATACCGCATCCAACTTTCCGCCGAAGTAACCTGCAAACACACCTACCAATGTACCCAGAACCGCGGTCATGAGTGCTGCAACCGCGCCCACAGACAACGACACTTGACCGCCGTAAAGCAAGCGAAGGAAGACATCTCGCCCAAGTTCATCAGCACCCAACCAGTGCGTGTCACTCGCGGGTTCAAAACGCGCAAAGAAGTCTACTTCAAATGGGTCATGCCCAAACCAACTCGCAAGCAGTGGCGCACTAAAGCAAAGAATGGCGAATAGCAGAATAAATACACCACTGACCAGACCGGCTTTGTGCTTACAAAAGCGATGCCACACTAAAACCCATGGTGAAGATGCTTGGCGCTTTGGCGCTGCTACCGGAGCAGCATTTGTCATGTCTTGTGTCATGCTGAAGCTCCTTTTGTCAGACTGATTCGTGGGTCCAATTTCGCGTAAGCAATATCTGCCAACAAATTACCCAATAGCGCGGTAAAGGTAATCACCATCAAACCAAGCAATGCAAGATTGTAGTCATTGCCCATGATGGCATCGAAGATTAGCTTGCCCATTCCCGGCCATGCGAACACGGTTTCGGTGATAAGTGCACCCGACAACAAAAAGCCAATATCCAACGCGATAATGGTGACCAAAGGGATCATGGCGTTACGCAACGCATGACGGAAAATAACACGCGTTCTTGACGCCCCTTTTGCTACCGCAGTTCGAATGTAGTCCTGACGCATCACCTCTAGCATGGTGCCACGAACGTAACGAGAATGGCTTGCCACGTTCAATACGGTCAGCGAAATAACAGGAAGAATAAGGTGTTTAATTTCAATCCAAAAACCGCCACCTTCCGCTTCTCCGGTTCCGCCTGCTGGTAACCAACCTAGTGTCACAGAGAATACGAGGATCAGCATCAAAGCCAACCAAAACGCTGGCGTTGAAAAGCCAACAAACGCACCAAAACTGATGACGTAATCCGCCCAAGTGCGGTGTTTCAATGCTGCGATGACACCAACAGGTATCGCGATAACCAGTGAAAGAACCGTCGCAATACCAACCAGTTTCACGGTGTTCCAAACCGCCGGAATGAGAACATCTTCTGCGGGTTGATAATACAAACGAGAGTAACCGAAATCCCCCTGCACCGCTGCCACCAGCCAGTTCCAATACCGTTGAACCAACGGCTGATCCAAACCTTGCAGTGCTTTAAGCATGGCAACATCTTCCGCTGTCATGTTCGGATCAGACGTTGCCATTAAATCAATCGGGTCTCCAGGCATCAGACCAATAAGTGCGTAAGAAACAAATGAGACCAAAAACAGAACAAATACGCTTTGTAATGCCCGGCCAATAACGAACTGCATCATACCGTGGCCTCCTTGCAATCAAACTTTTTTGCATCTATCACTTCACTCGGAAAGTGACACGCAACAATGTGTTTGCTGTCTCCGCCGTATAGCGACGCGATAGGTGCTTCCGTTTTGCACTTGTCTGTCGCTTTCGCACAGCGAGGGTGAAACGCACAACCACTAGGTGGATCGATTGGGCTTGGCACATCACCTTGCAGTGATAAGCCTTTGCGTCGTTTTCCTCTGCCCACTTCTGGTACTGCCGCTAATAAGGCTTGGCTGTAAGGGTGAGCGGGATTAGCAAAAAATGCATCGCGCGGCGCTTGCTCAACAATCTGGCCTAAGTACATCACCACAATGGTATCGGCAAGATAATCGACCACCGCCATGTCATGGCTAATGAAGAAAAAAGAAAGGTTTCGTTCGCGCTGCAATTCTGCAAACAAGTTGAGGACTTGGCTTTGCACTGATACATCGAGCGCTGAAAGAGGCTCATCCGCGATAATCAATTGAGGCTCAAGTACCAATGCACGAGCAATACAAATGCGCTGACGTTGACCACCAGAGAACTCATGCGGGTAACGATCTAAAGCATCTTCGCTGAGCCCTACCGCGATGAGAGCATCAATGACCTTTGCCTTACGTGATGCCTTGTCTCCAACGTTATAAACCTCAAGCGGTTCGCCCACCAGTTCAGAAACAGGTAAGCGAGGGTTTAGTGCTGAGTATGGGTCTTGAAACACCAAACCTAGCTTACGTCGAAGCGCTTTGAGGTCGTCGCCTTTTAGATCTGCGGTTTTAATACCGGCTAACTCTACGGTCCCTTCCACAGGGTGTTCGAGTAACGCCACCATGCGCCCTAGCGTTGATTTTCCGCAACCAGACTCACCAACAATTGCAATGGTTTCCCCTTCATCTAATGAAAGGGAAATCTTATTTACGGCTTTCAACTCTTGCGCAGGTTTCCCAAACCACCCTTTTTGTCCAATGGGGTAGCGCTGACAGACATTGTCTAGTTTTAATAATGTCATAGGTCCGTCCTTAGATATGGTGACACGCAACGGTGTGCACGGCATTAAGTTCAACCGTTTCAGGCATGGTAGATACACACGTTGGCGTTGCTTTACCGCAGCGATCTGCAAACGGGCATCCATTGCCTCGCAGATCAAGAGGTGGCACTGCTCCAGGAATCGCTGGCAACACATCACGTGCTCCACCAATTTTAGGTAACGTTGCCAATAAGCCTTGGGTATACGGGTGTTGCGGGTTTGCAAATAGCTCTTCAGCTGTCGCTTGTTCTACAATACGCCCTGCATACATCACGATAACGCGCTCTGCGAGCTGCGAAACAACGCCCAAGTTGTGGCTGATGAACTGAACCGCTGTACCTGTGGTATCGCGCAGTTCTTCGAGCAAATCGAGAACCTGCGCTTGTACCGTCACATCCAATGCCGTTGTCGGTTCATCGGCGATGATCAGCTCCGGTTCACATGCCAGTGCCATGGCAATCATTACACGCTGTCGCATCCCACCGGAGAGTTCATGTGGGTAGGCTTTTGCGCGTCGAACCGGATCAGGGATATGCACCCTTTCCAGCATTTCTATCGCACGTTCTTTTGATTCGGCTTGATTACTACCACGGTGAAGCTCAAACATTTCCGCGATTTGATCGCCGACAGTCACAACAGGATTCAGCGCTGTCATCGGCTCTTGGAAAATCATGGCGATGCCTTCACCGCGTACTTTTTGCCAATCCGCATCACTGTTGTTGAGAAGGTTTTCACCACGGAAAACCACCTCACCACTGGCTTTCATGACATTGGGTTGAAGCCCCATCAAAGTAAGTGCAGCAAGGCTCTTACCACAACCTGACTCTCCCACAACACCAAGAATCTCGCCTTTCTTAATATGAAAGCTGATATCGTTAACCGCTGGGTAGCCTTTAAAGGCTACCCGCAGACGACGAACATCCAATATCGTCTGTTCCATTGACGGCTCCTACTTCTTAGTGGTGTACCACTCTTCAACCCAGTTAGTTGACGGGTACATGTGGCCCGTCGGCGTCACACCTTCTAGCCATTTCGGCATCACAAAGCTATCTGCTCGGAAATACAATGGCAGCGCCGGCAAATCTTCCGCGTAAATGTTCTGAATCTCATGGAAGATCTTCTTACGCTTTTCAGTATCCAGTTCCGCTTCAACTTTGTTCAGCAGTTCATCCATCGCTGGGTTCTTGTAGCCAATGTAGTTTTGGCCAGACCAACCGTTATCTTCAGTCGGAATGTTGGTTGAAAGCAAGGTTGTACGTGGTGGGCTTTCTGGTGATGAATACCAAGCAAACATTGCAAGGCCTTTGTGCTTACGTTTGTTCAACGTTTCACCAAAGTAGACGCGTGCTGGCTGGTTATTAATGTTCACCTTCACACCAATCTGTTTCCACTGTGATTGCAGCACTTGCTGTACCAACTCACGAGTCTTGTTGCCCGCCGTTGTCATCAGTTCAATTTGGAGTTCATTACCATCGCCATCAACCATGACACCGTTCTTCAGGGTATAGCCCGCATCAACAAGCAATTGCTTGGCTTTTTCTGGGTTGTATTCGTAACGCTTAACATCAGCAAAGAACGTCGTATCACGCGGGCTCACGTTGGTATCGGCAACAGGCTGTTTGCCCGCAAACAATTTATCAACTAGCTGTTGGCGATTTGCGCCGTAAAGCAGCGCTTGACGCACTTCTTTTTTAGCAAGATGCGGGTTGTCCATTGTTGTGTCTAGGTGCTCGTAAAGCAGACCCGGCTCATAGTGAACGTTGAATTTATTGCCGTGGCGTTTTTCTAGTTGAAGCACTTGATCAAGAGAAAGGCCAAGTTCGCCCGGTAAATAGTCAACTGAACCAGAAAGTAAGTGGGCTTCAAGCGCCGACGTATTTTCAACTGCTTTAAAGATAAGCTCATCAATGACGGGGGATTTACCTTTCCAGTGCGGGTTTTGTTCTGCAGTAATAAAGCTGCCCGGATTTACTTTGGCGATGACAAATGGGCCGTAGTAAAGACCGGGATTCGTAGGCTCTGTCGCGTACTTGGTCGTTTTCGAGTAGCTGGTTGGGTCACTCTCATATAGCTCGCCTTCCACGTGGGCAGGCATCGGCGTTGGGATGAAGGTATTGTACTTAAACGTAATCTTGTTCAGGTACACTTCGAAATTTTTGTCATCAAGCAGAACCAGTTTTTCCATGGTTTTTGCTTCTTGCAAACCCGGATTTCCAACACGCTCGTCCGTTTCAATGTCGTAACCCAGCTTAATGTCTTTACTGGTGACTGGAACGCCATCGCCCCAGAAAAGATCGTCAGGAATTGTGACGGTCATTTTGATGCCTTCACTTCCATCATCTAGCTTTATACGTTCCGCTAGACCATTTTCAAAACTTGGCACTTCCACACAGGCGTTACATTGTAACAGCCAGTCTTTACCATAAATGACGGTGCCGCGATGCGCCGTGCTAAGAATATAAGAAGCTGCAACGTTTGATACGAGAATAGGGTGCAAGCCTTCAGGGTATTGAGACATACCGATTTTCAGGGTTTCAGCGCTTGCTGATGCAGCCGAAAGCGCAAGAGGTGCTGCCATCGCCAATGCGAGGATTGTTTTCTTCATTTTATCAGTTCCTTTGTATGCAGCTGGGGAAATTCCGTTACCCAAATATCATGCGCAATTAAGGTGGTTTCATTAGCCCCAAAACTAAATGCAGTTGAAAATTGCGCATATGCCTTCAATGTTAAACATATGTTTCGATTATTGTCGACTGCACATTGTTTACAATTCATGCAGAAAGAACAAATAAATCACGAAAATGCCCGAACAGGTCGCATTTAAACATTTTTAACAATTTAAATACTTACAGCTCAATTGGTTACACCAATAAACATTAAGCATCACAATGGCAATGCTAATTTTATGGGTAATCATGCGGTATGTTTATGAAGGGAGAGCATGTGAGGGTAGCGACACATACAGATGGTCGCTTACAAGCCCTTAAATTGTCTAGGGTTAACGTGAGATCCGCACAATCCCTCGACGACCCAAACCATAGCCCACAGTGAATAGTTAGGCACTAATAGATTGAGAAGTGGACGACGTATTCCGCGACCTCAAGATGGCAGGCTATCGTCGACGGGAGTTAAAACGGGACGATAGCGTGTGGTTTAAACATCCAGAGTTGGCATGGCAGCCGGTTTTTCGCCTTTAACCACCACACGATGAAGTTTACGTGGCTTATCACCATAATCCGTGACAGCGAAATGTTGGGTGCAGCGGTTATCCCAAATAGCGACACTCCCTGCTTCCCAGGTAAATCGAACCTGAAACGCCTCCTCACGACTCAGAGAAAATAGTGAAGACAGCAAATTATCCCCGTCTTTGCCGTTTTTTTCACTGAGAGCGTTTATTTCTACACATTCCAAATCGAGGTTATCAATGTACTGGCAAAACTGTTCGTTAATGTAAAGACTGGGGTGATCTGTTTCTGGATGACGAACGACCAATGGGTGTTGTACCCCATTCATTTTGCCAGCTATCTGCGCAACTTTACTTTCGCCCTTCGCGTTGGTTTTATCAAACCGACTACCGGCAAAACCGTGAACAGCATGAGTTGCCGTTAGTCCCTGCAAAGATTGTTTCATTGCGTTAGGTAAGGATTGATATACCGCTTCCATTGACGTCCAAATTGTATCCCCTCCCTCATCAGGAAGATGTTGAGCGCAAAGCACTGAGCATTTTGGCGGCGCTTTTTGCCATGTCATGTCCGTATGCCAATAGCTCTTCCCTGGCGGATTACCCGGCGTCGTTTCAATCACACTCACTTGTGGGAAGCCATCAACATGGGGGAAAAATGGATGCGGCGCTTCCAACTCGCCAAACCGACGAGCAAGTGCGAGTTGTTCATCAGGAGAAAGATACTGATCTCTGAAAAACACCACTTTGTCGTTCAAAAATGCCTGATATATCTGTGCAAAATCGTCGTCGCTGCACGATGCAAGCGCGACACCATCAATGATGGCGCCAATATGGGGAGTGAGTGGCGTGATTGTTAGCATCTGTCCTTCCAAATGATTGAGCAGGTTGTCGACGTATTAGAACGGGCAAAGCGTCTTTATCGTTCATCATACACCTTAGCAACTCAACAAAACGTCAGTGTGCTCCTTAGATCAACCCATCACACAATATTATAAGTCGTTGGACGCCAAATCCCCCACTCGTTGGCATAGGGTGCTATCGACCTATTTTCCTTTCCTCCGCAAGATTTCTCTTTTGATTTGCGGTAACATCGCCTCGTCTTTCAAACCCTTGGATACCAACGTGGCACACACCAACGAACCGACATTCTTCTTCTTTGATTATGAAACTTTTGGCATCAGTCCAGCACTTGATCGCCCCTGCCAATTTGCAGGAGTAAGGACAGACAAAGACTTCAATATCATTGGTGAACCCTTGGTGATCTACTGTCAGCCACCGAATGACTACCTTCCTCAACCTGAAGCGTGTCTAATCACGGGGATAACACCACAAACAGCGGTAAGTCGAGGCCTTCCTGAACCAGAGTTCATTGCGAAGATCCATGAGCAGTTTTCTCAGCCAGGAACTTGCTCCGTTGGCTATAACAATATCCGGTTTGATGATGAAGTTTCTCGTTATACCTTGTATCGCAACTTCTTTGACCCGTATGGCTGGAGCTGGCAAAACGGGAATTCAAGATGGGATCTCTTAGATGCCATGCGCGCAGCATATGCGCTTCGTCCAGACGGTATTGAGTGGCCCGAGAACCAAGAGGGGTTTACCAGCTTTAAACTGGAACACTTGTCGGTCGCTAATGGTATTGAACACGCCAATGCGCATGACGCGATGGCAGACGTGATTGCCACTATCGAAATGGCGAAAAAATTCAAGCAAGCCCAGCCTCGCTTATTTGATTACCTATATACGCACCGCAATAAGAACAAGCTGACCGCACTAATTGATATTGTTGCCATGAAACCATTGGTTCATGTATCTGGCATGTTCGGCACAGAGCGCGGTAACACAAGCTGGGTTGTGCCTGTTGCTTGGCACCCAGACAACAAGAATGCGGTTATTGCTGTCGATTTAGCGTTAGACCCTACCCCTTTATTTGATCTCGATGCCGATGCCCTGCGCGAGCGTCTTTACACCAAACGCGCTGACCTCGCCCATGATGAACTTCCAGCCCCTATAAAGCTCATTCATATCAATAAATGCCCAGTGCTTGCTGAAGCTAAGACCTTGCGACCTGAAGATGCAGAAAGGCTAGGTATCGATCGTCAGTTCTGCTTGGAAAATCTCAAAAAACTTCAAGCCCATCCAGAGGTTCGAGAGAAACTGGTCGCGCTATATGCGGAGAAGCCAGAATATGCGACCTCCAATAATGTAGACGCCGAGTTATACAATGGCTTTTTCTCACCGTCTGATCGCTCTACCATGGATATCATTCGTCAAACTAAGCCTGAAAACCTTGCCGCGCTTGATATTAAAGTGTCAGACCAACGTATTAAGCCATTGTTATTCCGTTATCGTGCTCGAAACTTCTCATGGACGCTAACCGATAGCGAACAGAAAAACTGGCACCTTCATCGTCGTGATTATTTCGAAACTCACTTGCCCGAATATATGACGCGGTTAGAAGATCTGGTGGAAGAACATCAAAGCGATGAAAAAAAATTGTCCATCCTTAAGTCCGTTTATCATTACGTTGAATCGCTTGTATCTTAGTGTTTATCACTGACTTTCCCTAAATACCGTGTGATGTGCGCTATACACCCCTGAATAAACAGGGGTGTTACGGTTGAAATTCTGTGATTTGAGTCCACACTTTTCTTATAAGAGATAGTGATATGGATGATTAAATGGTCACGAAAGTTAACAGTCGATGCTACCGATTTTCTGACGTCGATTTCGAGCCTGAAAGCCGCTCCTTGTATTGGCAAGACAGCTCTGTGACAACACTCACCTATGAAGAATGTCGGTTGCTGGAAATGCTTTGTTATCATGCGGGGGAGGTGCTATCTGCTCGCGTGCTCTATGCATCCACTTCTCTGCCTGATTCTTCATTTTCTCAGCATCAAAGCAGTCTGTGCTCACTGCTATCTAAGTCATATCGACAAGGCGAAAAAGCACTTCCGTTAGATGTGGTTGGTGATCATGGTTATCGCGTCTCTTTGCCTCAAAAGACCTACCAACGCCAGGCGATGCCTGCGCCGGATCCATCCGTGCCAGATCCGCTCGATGTTCACATTGACGAACCTGTGATTGATAACATCGGTACCAATCGTCACATTCTTCCTATTATCGCTGTCACATTGATATCGCTCTTAACGGTGGCCGCTGCATTTGCCTACTTTATGTAACACGAACACATTTGCCTAACTAATGTGCAATAGTGGGAATAACCTCGCATTGAACAAGATTTTCATAGCCAGCTCAGTTTAAAATAGCATTACGTTCAACCTTGCTGGCTTTTCTCCGTGAAACATCTTCTTGGCTTTGTCCTCATTGCCGTTTACTACCTGATTGGTAGTTTGTTGACTCAGCTGTTACATCTTCCCATACCCAGCAGCATCGTAAGTATGCTGTTACTTTTTGTGAGCCTCACAACAGGTATAGTACCCGCTCGCTGGGTTAAAGATTCCTGTACATTGCTCATCACCATCATGCCGCTGTTTTTCATTCCAGCCAGCATGGGATTAATGAACCATTTCCATTTGCTCATCAGCGATTCAATTCCACTACTCAGTGCCACAGCACTAAGCTCACTGTTGGTGTTCGTTATTGTGGCAAAACTCGTTGATAGATCTCAGGGGAGCGAAGAATGATTTGGTTGTTCGCTACATTAGTCACGTATTTTATTGCCCGTCAGGTTGCGCTGAAGTTACGCCATCCCGTCTTTAATCCGATGCTGCTCAGTATGTTGGTATTAATGCCATTACTGGTATTCACGGACAATACCTATGAAACCTATTTTGACCAAAATGCCATCATAAACTTTATGCTCGGCCCAGCAGTGATCGCTCTGGCTTATCCTCTCTACGAACAAATGCACGTGATTCGACGCCAATGGAAAATCATATTGATAGCTTGTACAGGTGCAAGTGTTCTATCAATGATTCTTGGATCCGTTATCGCTCTTCTAGCTGGCGGCGATTTACAAATTGCGGCGTCTGTCTTGCCCAAGTCGATTTCTACGCCCTTTGCATTAAGTACGGCTGAAAGTATTGGCGGCATACCCGCGGTTACTGCCGCTCTGGTGGTTATTGCAGGTCTACTCGGGGCACTGTTCGCTTACCCACTTTTAAACGCCATGAAGATCAAATCACCGTTGGCGCGTGGATTATCAATTGGCGCAGTATCTCACGCAATTGGAACGGCAAAAGCAGCAGAGACAAACTATCAGGAAGGTGCGTTCAGTTCGTTAGCATTGGTTATTTGCGGCATTATCAGTGCAATACTTGCCCCATTTATCTTCCATATCGTTGAGTTATTTGTTAATTGCAACGCAATCACGACTTGCTTCAAATGAAATCGAATTCATGTGAGGTCACCTATATTTATGAAACATGAGATATGATTGCACTGACTTAGTGATTTTGATCACGTTTATTATCCAGCGTTTGCCCGTAGAATACTCAGCCATACCATTGCCTTTGGAGCAAACATGCGAGTTAGCATTCAACAAGCCATTTCAGCGCTTTCGTCGCCACTGAAAGAAGCCATAGAAACGCTGTGCGCTTCTCCAGAATTTGATGCGACTATTAGCGCACAAGAATACGATAACTTGCTTGAAATCACAGGCTTGTCAGATCAAGACCTGCGCGTTGCATTACTGCCTTTGGCAGCAGCCTATTCTGTTGCACCCATCTCTAAATTTTATGTCGGTGCTATTGCTCGTGGCGAATCAGGCAAGCTCTACTTTGGTGCAAACATGGAGTTTGAAGGCGTTCAATTGAGCCAAGCTGTTCATGCAGAGCAATCAGCCATTAGTCATGCATGGTTAAAAGGCGAAACGGCACTAAAAGACATCACAATTAACTACAGCCCTTGTGGTCACTGCCGCCAGTTTATGAACGAAATTAACGGCGCTGATAAGCTCAACATTCAACTGCCCAACCGTGATGCCAAATTGCTGCATGAATATTTGCCTGAGCCATTTGGGCCAGCAGACCTCGGTATCGAACAGCCTCTGCTTGCGCCGGTTGATCACGGTTTAACTATCAGTGAAGACGAGCCACTTGTACAAGCTGCCGTCGCGGCAACCAATCGTAGCCATGCCCCCTACTCACACAATTTGAGTGGTGCAGCAATTCGAGACATCAACGGCAACGTATATTCTGGCATGTATGCTGAAAATGCGGCATTCAATCCAAGCCTTCCACCACTTCAAGTTGCTCTCATTGCGATGAACTTGGCTGACGTTAAATTGGAGGACATCCAAGAGGTTGTTCTGGTTGAAAAAGCCCGTGCTGTTGTTAGCCATCTGCAAGATACACAAGCTATTCTTGAAGCACTAAACCCAGACATTCCGTTGGGTTATTTGGCGATTTAGCGCTAATAACGCACATTTGTCGTCCAAAAAAGAAAAACGCCAGCAAACACTGGCGTTTTCGTTATACCCCGCGTTAAAAGTTAGCTACTATCACGTCACTTTTTCTAAATTCTGAACACGCATGAGCCAACCTCACAACCCCATTATTGGCGCTTCTTGGATGCTTACCGCTGGCGTTTGCTTCGCGATGGTCAATAGTCTAGCCCAATATGTTAGCTTCAAGATGCAACTGCCTTCTACGACGGTCGCCTTTATCCAATACTTCATTGCGCTTGTTGCGATGATCCCTTGGCTGCGTAGCATGGGAATTCGTGAAGCATTAAAAACCGACCATCTCGGCATGCACTGTTTACGCGTGTTCTTCTCAGTCATTGGGATACAACTTTGGTTGTGGGCGCTTGCCTACCCCGTACCGATTTGGCAAGGTATCGCGCTGCTAATGACATCCCCCTTGTTCGCCACCATAGGCTCAGGTTTATTTCTGGGTGAACGTGTTGGCCCTGCCCGTTGGATAGCTACGTTAAGCGGGTTTATCGGCGCAATGATCATTCTTGAGCCATGGTCTGATGATTTTAACTTGGCGACACTATTACCCATTGGGGCTGCATTCTTCTGGGCGACATACTCCTTGATGGTGAAAAAGTTATCTCATGCAGATTCACCAACAACCATGGTGGTTTATCTCCTTCTGCTTATTACCCCGTTCAACATTGTTTTGGCGATCCCCGAATGGACGCTGCCAACAGGTAACACAGCTTGGCTCATGCTTCTCGGGGCTGGCTTACTAACTGCCATTGCGCAATGGGCCATAGCCAAAGCCTATGCGGCGGCAGATGCGTCATTTGTGCAGCCTTTTGATAACGCAAAACTGCCACTCAACGTGCTATTTGGTTTCTTAGTGTTTGGCTGGGTACCGCCAGGTCGTTTGTGGTTGGGTGCTGCCATTATTGTCGCTGCCGTGTTTTTCATTACACATTGGGAAACTCGCAAACCAAGAACGGCTTAAGCCGCTAGAACTCTCGTATACAAACGGCCACTTTTAGTGGCCGTTTGTTTCAGTACGCCCATACTCAATCAGAATCATAGCAACCAATAACGGACCAACCGCCAAAGCAAACGCTTGCGCAAACGTTTGCTTAAGGTAAAATCACCAGCAGTTAATTGCATTGTTGGAAGATAATCATGTTTGGAACTGCTACTCGTCCGGGCGCAACGCGTGTTTTGCTATTAGGCTCTGGTGAATTAGGTAAGGAAGTGGCCATCGAATGCCAACGTCTTGGCATTGAAGTCATCGCTTGTGATCGCTACGCTGATGCACCCGCGATGCAAGTCGCACATCGCAGCCATGTCGTCGATATGCTTGATGGTGATGCGCTCGCCGCGATCATTGCACAAGAAAAACCTGACTTTGTTGTCCCAGAAATCGAGGCGATTGCAACAGACCGCCTTGTTGAGCTAGAAAAAGAGGGGCTCAATGTTATCCCTACCGCACGCGCTACCCAACTCACCATGAACCGTGAGGGCATCCGCCGCTTAGCTGCAGAAGACCTTGGTGTCGCCACATCACCTTATGCATTTGCCGATACATTTGAAGCATTCAGCAGTGCAGTCGAATCTGTGGGTAAACCCTGTGTGATTAAGCCGGTGATGAGCTCCTCTGGCAAAGGCCAAAGTGTGATTAAAACCGATGCTGACATTGAGGCATCTTGGGCATACGCTCAAGAAGGTGGGCGTGCAGGTGCCGGACGCGTCATCATCGAAGGCTTTGTCGAGTTTGATTACGAAATTACCCTGCTTACCATTAGCGCGATTGATGGCATTCATTTCTGCGCACCAATTGGACATCGCCAAGAAGACGGTGACTATCGCGAATCATGGCAACCACAAGTAATGAGTGATAAAGCGCGTGCTGCCGCGGAAGACGTTGCCAGAAAAGTGGTGGGGGCATTAGGCGGCTATGGTTTGTTCGGCGTCGAGCTATTTGTTAAAGGTGACGAAGTGCTGTTCAGTGAGGTTTCCCCTCGCCCACACGATACCGGTATGGTGACATTGATTTCTCAGGATTTGTCAGAATTCGCCCTTCATGTTCGCGCTTTTGTAGGACTACCCATCAACAACATTAGGCAGTTCGGCCCTTCCGCATCCGCAGTGATTTTAGGCCAAGGCACGTCAAACAACATAGGATTTACGGGTCTAACACAAGCGCTGCGCCACCAAGATTCGCAAGTTCGTTTGTTTGGTAAACCTGACATTGATGGTCAACGCCGCCTTGGCGTTGCGCTAGCACGTGACAACACGATTGATGCTGCGATAAGCAAAGCAGTCGCTGTAGCCTCTGCCGTAAAAGTTGAGCTGTAGTTTCTCTATTACTTCAATCTACAACCGCCGTAATCAAACACGCCACCTTAATGGGTGGCGTGTTTATTGAGCCCGTACAATTAACGGAGCGGTAACCTGGCTTACTCTGACTCGATAAGCCAGACTTCTTCCACAAAATGACTCGCCGCTTTACCCTTTGGTGGCCGATCGCTGTTTTCATCACGATCAAGGCAAGTGATCTTGTAGCCATCAAACAACGAATGCACTTCATCGCCAGTCACACTAAATGGAGGGCCATCCATTTGATCCTGAGGATAATCCAAGGTAACCAATAAAATACGCCCACCCGGCTTCAACAAAGAAAGCAAACGAGCCACATAACGCTGACGAAGGTTACCTGGCATAGCAATCAGTGCTGCACGGTCATAGATCAGTGGATACTGAGCCAATGGCGCAGAGAAATAGTCTCCACTGTAGATGGAGACTTCATCAAATTGATACAGCTTCATCATTGGGCTGATTGCGGTCACCAAGGGGGTATATAAATGCTCAGAGAAAAACGCACGAACAGCGATCTCACTTAGCTCAACACCAACAACATCATCATGCTTGCTCGCAAGCCAGCTTAGGTCGACCGACTTACCGCACATCGGCACGAATACCGCCTCATGACGCTGAGGATGAAGAGCTTGCCAATGCTTTAATAAAGAAGGGTTTGTCTCTGTGAGGTGAAAGCCAATTCGATTCTCTGCCCAGCGATTATGCCAAAATTCCTGATCCATCTTCAGCTCTCTAGAAAAATACTTACAGTGGCCTCTATCATATACCCAAACAACATGGTTTTGTTGGCCGACGAACTGCATCCTCAAGGTATGACTCAACAAAACATATACAATAAAACTCGTATATCCGAGCACGCCATGTAAGTTTCAAAGGATCAATACGCCCATATTCGTGATCAGCGTCTCGATGTTTTCTCATTCCCTATTGTTTTTTGTGTAAATAATAACTACTGTATAGGCATACAGTATTGGATAAACATACAGGAATTTGAGATGAAACACTCGTATGCAACTCCCCATTCAGTACCTCATCAGTCGCTTTCACGCCCAGTCGTGCGTGAGCATTATGCTCGTCTTGCTGCCGGTGCAAAAAGCTATCGTCATACTGGTTCAAATACCTTTTCTCAGGAAGGTAATTCAAATGGGGGATTGGTTTCGGTCAACGTTTACCAAAACAATATGAGTGAATTGGCTTACTTGCTTCGAGTCTTAAAGTCATTTAGTGAAAGCCAAAAATGGATTACCTTGATTGCCCCGCCGTCTCGTTTTTGTTTGTCTCTTTTTCAACAGGCGGGTATTCAGACATCTCAAATCCGTATTGCAAGGCCTACTTCAACACATGATGCAATTGCATTGATGAAGAAAGCGATGGCATCAGATACTTCGTCTGCCGTGATTGCTTTTGGTGAGTATGAAGATTTTAATGACACCGTTTTGCAACAACAGTGCATAACGTCAGGCGAAGAAAATACTCAAGCCCAAGGCTTTGTCATCAATGGATTTTCTGAACGCCTGCACTGATCCAATGGTTATAAACAACAAACACTGCCTCGCGACAATCAGCTATCAACGATTCTGATTGTCGCGAAACCTTTATGAATTAGACCTGCACCTCTACATTCTTTGATTCATCAATCGCATCCATTATTTTCAAATCCCATTTCTGAACAAATGACCCATAGATTTTGTTAACTATACTCAGCCACTTCACTCTTTCACTTCTTAGATTGATAGCATGGGCAGTTATTTTGGGTAATAAGTTAGATTTAAAGGCGCTCACTGCGCTCGTCATTGGTTCAATGATTGGTGCGGGAGTATTTAGCTTGCCGCAAAACATGGCAGCCATCGCTAGTCCTGCCGCCGTGACACTTGGTTGGGCGATTACGGGTTTTGGCATGGTCTGTCTCGCACTGACGTTTCAAGAATTGACCATGAACAAACCCGACATTACTGGCGGTGTATTTGGATATGCTCAGGCAGGGTTTGGCGATCTTTGTGGGTTCTTTTCTGCATGGGGTTATTGGCTAAGTGCTGCCGTCGCGAATGTCTCTTACCTCGTTATCGTTTTTAGCACATTGGGTTTGTTCTTCGACACGAGCTCAATGACGCTGTTTGGCAATGGAAATACCCTTCTATCTGTTGGGTTATCATCCATTCTGATCTGGCTCGTCCACGCATTGGTAATGCGTGGCGTCCAAACTGCAGCCATCGTCAACTATGTCACTACCATCGCTAAACTTATCCCTATCATCATCTTCATTGTCGCTGCGTTATTTGCTTTCAAATGGCACACCTTTACCTTCGATTTTAGCGGTGTGACTATCGCCAACGAACCCAGCCTGTTTGATCAGGTAAAACAAACCATGCTGATCACTGTGTGGGTATTTATTGGCGTTGAAGGCGCTGTCGTGGTCTCGAGCCGAGCACAGAATCGTAAAGATGTTGGTCGAGCAACTATTCTGGGGCTATTAACCTGCCTATTCTTATACGTGTCAGTCACTTTGCTTGCAATGGGGGTAGTTTCAACGCCTGAACTTGCGAAATACCCTAACCCATCAACAGCGAAAATTCTCGAGGCATTAATTGGTAAGGCGGGTGTTGTCATCATTGGTACAGGTTTAATTATTTCGGTCTGTGGCGCCTACCTAAGTTGGACTCTGCTGGCGACAGAGACACCTTATACGGCGGCAAAAGATGGCATGTTTCCAAAATGCTTTGCGAAAACCAATAGCAACGGTGCGCCCACACATTCGCTCTGGCTAACCAGTTCGGTGGTGCAACTGTGTTTAATTTTTATGTATCTCATTGGAGGAGGTTATGACGACCTTCTCACTGTTGCATCGGAAATGATTTTGGTGCCGTATTTATTGGTGGGAGCTTATCTTCTTAAATTATCGCGTGTCGAACTGAGCACCACACGAGTAAGGATGATCGCAACACTAGCGACACTTTATGGCATTTGGTTACTTTACGCCTCTGGGTTCCACCACCTGCTTCTAGCAACGCTCTTGTATCTTCCCGGCATTGCATTTTATCTGTTTGCGAAGCACGAAAGCGGCGAGCCTGCATTCAAAGGAAGGAACAAGTTCATTCTTATTGGTGTTGTGATTGCAGGCATTGTTGCCGTTTATCTGATTGCCAACGGAGTGAAACTTTAAGGCGGGATATACCATTGAAACGCCGTTTTTCACCCCTACTCACAATCATCATCAAATGAGCAAACCTACGCAAATAAACGGCGAGGTAATTAGCTAGGTATTTGGCAAACAAACTTCACAGCTAAAACTGAACCTGAAGGACATCACGCTCTTCTTCCAGCTGTGTGATTTGAACATGAGTTTTACGACGAATTTTATCCAACTCACTCTCATCAAGTGCGTAAGGTAGCATGATGTTCAGCGCTTCAATGTGCTGTTTCTTTGCCTCTTCAATCAAGGTGATCAGATTAGAAACATCACTGTACAAAGAAGAGAGTGAATGGCTAACAGCGGATGCAAACGCCTCACTTGGAAAGGCACAGTTAGTATTCTCTGGCTCAATTGCGCCACGACGACGCCAGCGTGATACTTGCACCATTAGGGCTTGAGAAAAAGTCCAGCTCTCGCGGCTAGACTCACAGAGAAAGTGAGTGTAATCAAAGTTGATTACGCCACTCAGATGACTCTCCGTTCCACCAACATATCCTGTCATAGCAAATCCTGCTGCTTTATTTTCAATCCAATTCGCATCCAAATGCTAACTACACCCAAGCAACCTGAAGATGTAGGCTTGCTTGGTATAACCCTCATTGGTTTAATAAACAGGTGTATTAAACAAACTAGGCACATTCAAATTACCACTCACTATATGTATTTTTCGAGAGTAATCTCGCAAATAAACGAGAAGTTTGGGCTTGATCAGCGATTCATTGTTCATAAACAAAAACACCATCATTAACGGCTACAGCACGTTAACAGTGGTGTAATTTTTAGCGAAAATTGCCTACAAAAAAACCAGCTCGAAAGCTGGTCCAAAACTTTATGAAGCGGTGGAGAAATTAAAGCGCTTTGTAAAGCACCTTGCTACCCACTTGTAGGCGTTCAACCACACCCTCTTCTGCCAGTTTCTTCAATGCCGCGCTCGCCCATGAAGCCGCTTTCGCTTCTTCCTGGCCAGCCGCTAGAC
Source organism: Enterovibrio gelatinilyticus (assembly GCF_028683095.1). Classification (GTDB taxonomy): domain Bacteria; phylum Pseudomonadota; class Gammaproteobacteria; order Enterobacterales; family Vibrionaceae; genus Enterovibrio; species Enterovibrio gelatinilyticus. Next base: position 35,703 of record NZ_JAJUBC010000020.1, read on the forward strand.
CGATTCCTTTAGGATTAAGACCTTCAGCATTTTGACGGACAATATCCAGAACCTGCTGTTGTTTCGGAGTCAGAGAAGTACTCGCCACAACTTTAGGTGCTGTTTCAGTTTTTGGCTCAATAGCCGGTTTTGCCGCTACAACGGCTTTCGCTGGCTTTTCTTTTTTCAAAGACGCCACTGAAGCTGATTTCACTGCTTTAATGTGTTTTTGAAGTTTGCCTTGAACTTTACGTTTATGAGAGATCTTCATTAAATCGTCCTACTCCGATGCACTGCGTTAAGCATCCCCTGATACAGCAGGGTGAAAAACAAAGCGCGTTTTATACCAAAATCCGCATGGGTTTTATAGCGCTAACCGTGTTTTCGGATGAAAGTTGAGCCAAGTGTCGGAAAGTTCTTGTTATTTTGTTTGAAAGTTAAACAGCGCCTCTTTGAATGACTAAGGCATCTCTCGAATGTTATGTTAACGGAGTGATCGCACTATGCTTTGATTATGTATCGAATAAAGGATCTCTAAAGAAGTGAACAAGCAGTTGCTGATTTATCCACCATACCAACAGCTCGGTAAATATTTTTCCATTGCAGTCATAGTGCTTATCATGATTGTGTTGACGCTCGTCATCGTTAATCCACAGATCAATGCAATTCCAGCTTTCCTAGGCGTAAGTCTTCTTGGTGGTTTAGGCTTTTACATTGCTCGTATCATCGACCAACAACGCCTCTCATTTTCACTGTCCGACATGCACCTCCAACACCACACGCCAAAAGGTGGATGGAGCGTAAAATGGCGTGATATCCGGGAAATTGGCATCCCCTCTGTTTCTACTCAAGGCTGGCACCAACCTATGCCATGGCTTGGCATCAAGCTCAAAGACTATGAACCTTTGTTAGACGGAATCAGTTTTCGTCTTGCTAGCCACATCATTATGGAGCAACGAGGTTTATTGCTAACAGCCTATAGACGATCTGAAACCCAGCGTAAAACTAAGCTCGAAGACATGATGTTCGACGACACACCCTATGTTGGGGCGAGTGGAAAAGTCTACAAAGGTTTAGTCGCGATGTTGGCAAACCGCATGAAATATACAAGAGAACTATTGGGCTACGACGTGTTTGTCAGTGAAGATTTATTAGACCGGCCGCTAGAGGATTTTGTGGGATTAACGCGTCGGTATTTAGCCTCTGCGGGGCGACATCCCGCAGAGAAACCAGAGTAAAGTAGGACTCCTTTACCAAATCGGCATATTGTCAGCAACATGCGGGTTTTGTTGACGCTCAACACCAAACGTTGAAGTTGGGCCGTGACCAGGCACGAAGCGAATATCATTTCCAAGAGGAAACAGCTTCTCTTTGATTGAGCTAATCAGTGTTGCGTGGTCGCCTCTCGGAAAGTCGGTACGACCAATGCTGCCATTGAACAGTACATCGCCAACCCATGCCATACGATCATCTTCACTAATGAAGCAAACATGCCCAGGAGTATGTCCTGGCGTATGAATCACATTCAGCGTGCTTTCGCCAATGGTTACCGTGTCGCCATCATTCAACCATTGATTTGGCTCAAACGACTCGGTGAGCGCAAAGCCAAACATTTCGCTTTGTTTCGGTAACCCTTGAAGCCAAAATGCATCCTGCTTTTCAGGGCCGATAACTGGCACTTTATACGCTTCTGCAATATCCACCGTTCCACCCACATGGTCAAGGTGACCATGAGTCAGCAACACTTTGGTGACTTTTACACCTAGCTCATCAACTTTTGCAATCAATGTAGCCACATCGCCACCGGGATCGACCAATGCTGCTTCGTTGGTTTTATCACACCAGATGATGGAACAGTTTTGCTGAAAAGCGGTAACAGGGACAATCTCAAACTTCAAAGCCATAATACAATCCGTATAAATGCGAAAACGCGCAAAGCATACCATGCTATTTCCACTATTTTAATGTTGTCATCCTATCCCGCTCGCATTTAGCGCCTGCTATGTCATCTTGCTGTCAACTCGCTGACACCAAGACGTCACCATACTGACGTTCTTTTTTCATTTAACCGTCGTAGCTTGTCATTTGTCACATCACACGTTTTGACCAATAAATGGAAAGCTATGAATTCAATCTCAGTGCGTACCCTGTGGATCTCAGATCTTCACCTAGGCAACAAAGATTGCAAAGCAAAATACCTTCTCGACTTTCTCCAGCACCATGAGGCTGACACCATCATTCTTGTTGGAGATATCGTTGACTTCCATTCCATGAAATCAAACCGACACTGGCCAGAATCACATAGTGAAGTTATCTCCTTACTGATTCAGCGAGCCCACGCCGGTACCCGCTTAATTTATGTGCCTGGCAACCATGATGCAGCCATTCGCGATTACCTATCCTTCGATTTTGGGCGCATCGAAGTCCATGCACGCTATCTACATGAAACAGTCTCCGGCAAATGCATCATTGCCATTCACGGCGACGAATTCGACAACGCCGTATGCCACAGCCGACTCACGGAGTTAGCTGGGTATGTCGGGTATGATTTTTTGTTATTTCTCAACAGATGGTGGGCGTGGTCAAGACGGCGAATGGGCTTCTCCTATTGGTCGTTGGCGTCTTATATCAAATCCAAAGTCCAATCTGCGAACGTTGCCATTTCCCGTTTTGAAAACGCGGCGGTTCAGTTTGCGCTGAGAAAAGAGGCTGATGCCGTGGTATGTGGCCATATCCATCACCCGGGCATGAAGAACATTGGCGGGACGCTATATCTCAATGACGGTGATTGGATTGAAAACTGCACGGCACTCATTGAACAACACGAAGGCACACTGCAACTGATCCGCTGGACAGAAAAGCCAGAATTGATTTGTGAAACCAACGCGTTTGTCGACCCCTCATTAGTTTCAATGTCACCTAAAAGCGTTGACGTTGAACACCATGACTTTATGAGCAATGAGCCTGAGAGCGATCAATCTGAAGATAAAGACTCAGAAGCCGCTTGATCAACCAAATTGAAAAAGGTCATTTTAGGAAAACTATGTTCAATATCGATGAAGTAATCACTCACCATTATCCGAATTTGGCGCAAAAGCCTTGGCTAGCAAAGCCCGTATCATCAACGTTGCACAAGTTGCTCCACCAGCAAGCATTTCATGATTTTGCTAACAAATACCCGTACCTGAAAGGTTTCGAATTTGTCGAGCAAGTATTGGACTACTTTCACTTTAGCTACTTCACGAGTGATCGCGAAAAAGAACGCATTCCCCGTGCTGGCCGTGTTGTGATCATCGCTAACCATCCCATAGGTTCACTTGATGGGTTAGCATTGCTCAAGTTGGTAAGAGAAATTCGTCCTGACGTAAAAGCCGTTGCCAATAACTTGCTGATGCAAATTAAGCCGTTGCACCACTGTCTGCTACCGGTGAATAACATGTCGGGCAAGACCCCAAAGGATAATCTGCGAAACATTGATGACTGGCTCAACAATGAAGGGGCCATCATCATATTTCCTGCGGGTGAAGTATCTAGATTGGGTCCTACGGGTGTTAGAGATATTGACTGGCAGAACGGCTTTCTAAGAATGGCGACCAAAGCCAAAGCACCCATACTCCCCATACATGTTGATGGCAGAAATTCAGCCGTGTTCTATGGCGCTTCTATGGTTTACAAACCACTATCTACGTTGCTTTTGGTGAATGAAATGTTTGGGCAAAAAAATAGCCATATCACCTTCACGATAGGCGAAGCCATCCCATATACCAGCTACCACGCGAGCAAGAACTTACCCACTAAAACACGGGTCAAGTTGGTCAAAAAACACCTATATAATATTGCAAAAGGTAAAGTGGGTTTGTTTCCCACCGAATCAGCCATCGCCCCTCCCGAAAACCCGTTAGCACTGCAAGAAGAACTGCAAAACTCTGAGACATTAGGCATCACACCCGATGGAAAGATCATTTACCTCTATCGCTACAAAAACGAATCATCGGTTATGCGGGAAATCGGGAGGCTGCGCGAAGTGGCATTTCGCGCCGTCGGCGAGGGGACAGGTCAGCGACGTGACATCGATATATATGATGAACACTACTTTCATTTGGTGCTGTGGGATCCTGCGTGTCTAGACATCGTTGGCGCCTATCGCTTCTGCGATACCCAAGCCGTCATCGCTCAGCAGGGCATTCAATCACTATATACCCATAGCTTGTTCAACTACGACGAAGGCATGACCCCTTACCTGAATGCAGGATTGGAACTTGGGCGAAGCTTTGTGCAACCCAAGTATTGGGGTAAACGCAGCTTAGAGTATCTGTGGCTTGGCATAGGTGCATTCCTCTCTAAGCACCCCCACTATCGCTATTTGTTTGGTCCAGTCACCATCAGCAATGCCATGCCACATGCCGCCAAAGAGTTGCTTATCTTTTTCTATCGTACATATTTTGGTGCGACGTCTGACGTGGCGCGATCAAAGCATCCATTTAATATTGATAGCCAGAAAGAACATGAGTTACTTAATCACTTCTGTAGGAATGATTACCAGCAAGATTTAAAAACACTGAAGGTATTGCTCGATAATCTCGGCACCAGTATTCCGACATTGTACAAACAGTACAGCGAGCTTTGTGAGACCGGCGGCGTTCAGTTTCTCGATTTCGGCGTAGACCCCGATTTTTCAGACTGTATTGATGGTTTAGTTATGGTTGATATGAGCAAGCTCAAAGAGAAGAAACGTCAACGCTATTTGCGTCCTAACAATGGTCAACAATCAACTGAACTCGCCCCAAAACGCCAATCAAATAAGCAGACTAGCCCGGTCTAACCGTCTAAAAACAAAAAGGGCGCTAGCTCGAAAGCTACGCCCTTTTCACATCAACTGTCTTCCAACTCAACGAGGTATTTTAGCGATCACTACCACGTTCTTGCTGGGCCTGTATCAATATGGATGAAACCACTGTTGGGGTAATAGCCTACTCCCCCAGCTTTCAGCGAAAGTGCAGCATCACGAATACTTGCCAATGGCACGCCTTCAATATGGAAATCGATGGCTTGCCCAGTCATGTGATAACTTTTCTTCGCTTGACCCCCACCCTTTTTGCGCAGCATTTCGTTCGTGGCTGGTGAACGATAACCCGACACCATACTAATAGGATGCTTTGCCCCTACCTTTTGATAAATAGCCGTCAGCTGGTCATACAGCTTCTTGTCCATCTCGGTTGAGACATTTCTACGATGGTCACGACACAAATTATTAAGTTCATGTAGCTCATTCGCAAGATACGTTTGACCGTCGAAATAGCAAATATTTAGGTGTTCACCCGTGTTTATGCTTGTCATCGACAGTACACGAGGTTCGCCGGAGGCCAAAGGTAGAGCAAGTGCCTTTTTCGGTAACGCTGCCGCTACCACACACGCCGCACCACCCAGCAAGAAGCGGCGACGTTGGGTATCCAAACCGTTCATAAAAACCAACTATTTCCCAAAAACTAAAATTCACAAAATAAGTCGCCCACTGCTTTGACGTTGCAGCTAATGGCGCTTTAAACAAACAGGAATCTAACGGCAGTTGATATATGAATCAAACGGTCAAGTGTCTCTAAAATGAGCGAACAGCTGTAAAAAGCACCGCTTCGTGATGAATTTAGATGGTTTTTTATCTTTGTCAGTAAAATGTAAAAATGTGTAAGTGTGGCGCACATCTCTATTTTTACTCAAGCAACCTCACGCAACTCGAGTATGACGATCTCATTTCACAAGAATGTGGAATTAAAAGGTTGGATTATTTGCAGCGACAGCCCCTAACGAAGTTAGGGTGCGTTTTGGTCTTGCATCGTAATGATAAACATCACTGCGAAACTCAACGTTGCCTTCCCCATTCACCCATGCGGTTTGATAGATGGTATGAACTGCAACTTTTTGCCTCAGTGTCACCCATTTGGTTTCGAGATGCTGACGGTAATAGTCATAATCGCCAAACTCCAAACCAGAACGACTCAACAATACCTGCGCCAATGTTTCCGCTTTTTGAACACGAATACACCCTGAACTGAACGCCCTTCTCTCTTTACTGAATAAACTCTTTGCAGGCGTGTCGTGCAGGTAGATAGCATTGCCATTAGGGGTATTAAATTTGTAGCGCCCAAGTGCGTTAAAATCGCCTGGGGATTGCTGTAAACGATACGGGAAATTTCTGTCCGTGACGTTGTCCCAGTCAATATCGCTATGAGGGATCACATCGCCATTTACCCAACTGCTCAGCACCGTATAGCTGTGCTTGGACAAATACTCATTGTCTTGACGCGCCTTAGGAAGAATGTCTTTGCGCATAATCGTCACAGGGACATTCCAGCTAGGGTTGAATACAACAGAATCCAACCGAGAATCAAACAATGGGGTTCTTCTACTTGGACGTCCAACCACCACTTTGCTGTCGAGTACGAGTTCGCTGTCAATCCACAACTCCATTTCGTAATTGGGAATATTCACCAGAATGATCTTGCTTCTCTCAGTTGGCCATAAGCGCAAACGTTCCATATTCAAAGCAAGAATTTGGATGCGAGCATTTACCGATTTATTCAGCCATTGGCGGGTCTTATTGCCTATTACACCATCTTCTTTCAAGCCGTGACGAGCCTGAAAGCGCTTAACAGCACCAACCAATGTGGCGTTGTAGTCACTCACTTGTGCGATTTTTAGTCGCTGAGCTTCAGTGCCGCTCAACACACCATGCCTTTCCAAACTGGTGATCAGACTGTCTGCGTCATCGAGTTCTTTACCCGGCCGTATCAGCCCACCTTGCGCAAACTTGGGCCAATACCGTTGTTCTACGTCTTGGAGCTTAACGATTGCTTTCGCCATTTCGCGATATTGTGGCGTATCTGGGCGCAGTTTAAACACATAATCAAAAAGTTGGTTTCGGCTTCCAGCTGCAACAAGTCCGTTGATTTTGGTCAGTGTTGGTGGCGGTAAATCATCTGTAATATCGGTGCCAAAGAACCAGCTTTTCCCATGAGTTGGGATACCATCGATATAACGGGTCAACGCAAGCAGACTGTCGGTGGCAAACACGTCGTATGCTCGCCAATCACCACTCGATCTTAGATCCCGCAGCATAAGCGCACGCCATTCAAAATCTTCACTCAATCCTGCAAGAGAAATAATGTTGATCTGCGTTTCTAGTTCATCTTTAGCGCGATAATCATGCCAAATGGGGGAGAAAGAAAAAAACTCATAGATGTTGGCAAGATCGCTTGTGTGAGAAACCACCCCGACTTCTGACTCCGCTTGTTTCACCCAAGTTAGCGCAGATAACGACGGCTTTTGTTGCATATCAGAAGGTTCCGATGCCCATAAGGACATAGGTATTAAGGCTACCACCCATAATGCCTTAAAAAACGTACGAGCTAAAAACATGCGCTACCTCCCAATTGAGATCTTAGTATGGCAAAGGACGCGGCTTTCGTTGGCGGATTTTTTATGAATCTAGAAAAACAAAGAGTTAGAAAAGTATGACGTCATAGCATGACCCAATGATTATCCCAGGTCACGCCAGATGTATGAAAATTAATACTTTTTCTAGCCAGTTGAAATGCAACCCTGCCACTGCCTGCGCTTAACGCAAAACGGTCAGCTTCAGCCGAGACGCCAGAAGCATCCATCAAGGCTGATAGTGACTGGAGCTCGCCCGTTTCAATATCCCAAACCCCAAAACAATTGCCACGAGGTGAGGTAGCTATCACTTGTTTATCCGTGCATGCCACACTGCCGATGTAGTGTTGAAAACGCGTCCACTGCTCAGTACTCCCCTTGAGAGTTACAAAGTCACCATTATTTCGCTTTATCGCTAATAATGGTGAAACTTTATCGGTATCACCTTTATATTGCTGCGCAATCACCACGTCTTTAGCTGAACTCACCGCAAGATGACGGATGCTTAATTGGTGGTCTTTTAGATAATATTGCTGAGTGACGTTCCCTGATGGAATATCGATGAATACCAAAGCGGGCTTCATCGTGCCGAGGTTCATTGGTATTCGCTTATCCGTGTGTATTCCCCCAACAGCAACAGCCAAAGTAAGCTCATCGACGACTTTAAGCTCATGCGGGCCAATCCCAAAACCAACAATCTCACGAAGTTTGGTAAGGCTGCCATTGGAAGCAATACGGTAGATACCAATCACACCTTCGCTTGATCCTTCAACACCTTCGGTTGTCAGCAACACGTCACCCAGCACATCGCCATGACCATAAAAATAGCGTTGAGGATCGGAATGATAAGTAGAAAAAACCTTACCCGTCTCTGTTGATATCACACGGATATAAGTGCCTGGCCGACGAGCAAATACAAAGGCTAAACGCTTTTGGTGATCAACAGCTATTCCGTGACCACGTGATGGAAGTGGTGAGGTAAAACAGACCTCTCCCGTATCATCAATGGCCGTCGCATTGAACTGACCGTCTGATTGACGAGCACATCCTATGTAAGATGGCGTCGCGGTCTTAGACACTCGATGCCGCGCATATAGTCCACCAGCAACACTGCCACCAGAGGCCAACACCGCCAATGCTGATAACAACATGCGTCGTCGTTTTTGGCTCACCATGACTAGTCTCCGTCTGTCGAGTTGAAGCCCACGACCATACCCAGCGCCGCGGCGACTTCGTCAGCCAAAGCAATCTTGATATACTCTAAGTTATTCGACAGTGTTATTAATTTGCGGTACTCGGCAGGTTCTGATAGATAAGGCTTAATCGCATCGCCGTTCGGTACGCTTTCCAACGCAAAGCTCCAGTGTTTAACCAGTCGATCTGCTAATGCCTCTCTACCTTGTTCTCGTAAAACACCATCAACCGATCCGATATAGCGGGCTTGTAAGGCTTCGATACGCTCTCGCAACAACGCCAGTGATTGACCTGAACGCCATGCTTGCGCCTGATATGGCTTAGGATAACCAGGCTTTCCCATTGGCAGAGACAGGGTTTTAATGGCTGAGTCCAGTTGACTAGCCAAGATATTCAACGCATCCCTCTCGCGCTGTTCTTTGGCCGCCCCCTTCCAAAGATTGTCCTGCCATGCCGAAGCCATCAGCTCTGACGAAAACACCAGATGTGATGAAATTGCTTGAGTCAATGGACAGCGTGATACCAATATATCGATCTTAGATTCACCCTTCTGCATGCCATCAAAAAGTAACCACTCAAGTGCCCCAAGACCTTGCACCGCGACACTTTGATTTTCTAGCGATAACGCGGACATGTCCTTGTCACTCTTAAGCAATTTCCCGATCTGACGTCCAATGGTGTTTTTCTTGTCAGGATAGAATTGAATTTGCCAACTCAAGGACATCGCCGCTTCGTTGCCATAATTCGCGCCCGCCACGGACTGCCACGCTTTGATGGTTTTCACCCACTGCGTCTGACTCCCAGCAAGTGCCTCATGCGTTTTCACTTCGCACAGAGCAGCAATTTCAGATTCTAACACCTTGGCTTCACGTATAAATGATGACGTTGATTGTTTTTGAATACCCCAAAGTTGCTCTCCCAGCTGCATATTTGAAACGGAGATGTTAGTCGCTTGGCTGTCACACCCAGAAATAAGTGACAGCGTCACCAAAAGGGAAAATCCACATAGCCAGTGTGCTCTGTTAGCTAAATCAATCATCACATTCCATTCCTACAACGACTTGAGAAATGCTATCAATGCGGCTCTCTGGCTCGCATTGAACCCTAACACTGCTTCTTTACTGTTTTTTGCTTCTCCACCGTGCCAAAGAATCGCCTCCATTTCCGTTCGAGCACGTCCATCATGCAGAAACTCTGTGTGTCCGTTCACCTCCTGGGTATAACCGATACCCCAAAGCGGTGCCGTTCGCCATTCTTGTCCGGTCGCGAGAAACTCGCCTCGGTTATCTGCCAGCCCTTGTCCCATATCATGCAGAAGTAAATCGGTATAGGGGTGGATCGTTTGCTGGCTAAGTGCTGGCCTATCTTTTCGCTCTGCTGTCTGTATCGTAGATTGATGGCAACTTGCGCAGCCCGCTTCTTGGAACAACACCTCACCATGTTGCACTAAAGGATCGGCAAGGTTTCTACGCATCGGCACTGCGAGGTGTTGCGAATAGAACTCGACAAAATTGAGTATTTTCTCAGTGACTTCAGGTTGACCACCGTTTGGTAAACGCTGGCATAAGTCTTGCGCTACCGAGCAGTTTTCATCAGAAAACAAAGTACTGGTTAAGCCCAAGTCTCCATTAAACGCCGCCGCATTTTGTTGCATTAAATTTGGCTGACCCGCTTTCCAGCCAAAGCGACCAATTACAGTTTTCTCTTGCACTACGTCCCACACATAGTTGGGACGCCCTGAAATGGCTTTATTTTCCTTTCGTTGCTGCTCGGCGATGGCCAATAACGTCGCGTCAGGTATCGATTCCAGCAAGCCTAGTCCAATCATTGGTGGCGCTATGCGTGCGGACATTTGGGTTTCGGAGTGCATCGCGCCATAGTTCAAGTCATCAATCGTTATCTTTGGTTTGCGTAACTCAACAGTGTGTCCATCGCTAAACGTTTCAGTGTGATAATCGAAATTAACGACAATTCTACCTTCGGGTTTTTCGCCAGGAAGTGCAAAGTCTTGTAACTGTCCACCATAAGTGGGCTCGGGAATATTCCCGGACAAGATAAGCTGCTTTTTTTGCGCATCAGTCATGGCTGGAATACTTAGGCGGATAAGCAGCGATACTGTATTTTGATCGCCTGCCAGAGGTAGGTGGCCTCGCCCATCCTTAATGTGGCAGTTCTGACATCCATTGGTATTGAACAGAGGCCCAAGGCCGTCTCTGGCATCAGTCGATGCTGGAGCGCTTACCCAAGGGTTTCGAAAAAAACTGTTGCCAACACTGAAGTCAATGCGCTCGCTGAGGGGAAGGTTGGTGGCGGGTTGAGAAAAAGCATTCGCGCCTTGCTTGCTTGTTGTCGTGTCTCCACCCGACTTTATTTCGCCTGCAAATGACAACGATGCAAAGACACTAAACAGTAAAACCGTGTATTTCATGACTACTTTCCAAATACGTCAAAAGGAGCTGCAACAGACCTGCCGCAACTCCCTATTTAATTGTTTATTTCTTAGAACTGGTGATCGGCACTATCTGGATTAAGATTGCTAATACCCAACTCACCAGCAATAGACTCAATGCCACGAGTTTGATCAACCAGTGCAGCAATCGCGTTGTTTATCACTAGATGGCCATCTGCATTATTAGTGGCAATCAATTGGTCGAAATACACACCGTTCACTTCAGCTGATTCCACCATCTTGAAGACGGCACTGCGCGCTGAATCGAATTCGGCAAGGATCTCACCCGCCTTTTCAGGGTTCGCTTTTTTCACCATGTCATACAAAGATGGACCGCTCACTTCAGAGCCGTCTACACGAGAGTAGCTGCCGGTGAAGACGTTATAGATCCCTTGCTCGTTGTAATAATGGGAGTTGTGAGTGTTGTCCGAAAAGCAATCATGCTCGTCTTCTGAAGAGTTGGCCTCAAGAGCCACTTTCATACGCTCACCCGCCAATTCACCTAACGACAAAGACCCCATGCCAAACAACATTTTACGCAGACCATTTTCAACGTTTTCGTTAAGCAGGGTTTCACGGTAATTACCACTTACACCCGCTGACCATTGGTTTTCCATCCACGCCAGATCAGTGATCAGCAATTCAGATGCCGCTTTCAGATAGTCTCTGCGACGATCACAATTTCCACTTGTGCATGACTCACCGTAAGCAAAGTCGGTATAAGAACGCTCACCCGCACCACTGCTCGTGCCATTCAGATCTTGCCCCCAAAGCAGAAACTCAATGGCGTGATATCCTGACGCCACGTTAGCTTCAGACCCTCCCAGTTCATTCAATGATGCAATAAGCTCCGGCGTGATCTGCTGAATATCAACGGTTTCATTGCCCACACTAATCGACTTGCTAGCAATAATATTAGCTACCGCGCCTTCGTTACCCAATTCATACTGGTAATCCGTTGCCACGTAATCAATCAAACCTTCGTCCAAAGGCCACGCATTCAGTTGCCCTTCCCAGTCATCAACAATGGCATTGCCGAAACGAAACACTTCAGATTGCTGATACGGTACTCGAGCTGCAAGCCACGCTGTTTTCGCTGTCGCCAACGTTTGTGCTGACGGTTTATCAATCAGCGCGTTGATTGCCGTATCAAGCTGTATTGCCGTGCGATGCGAATCGCTATAAACCGCATGAGCGAGATCGGCATAGTGGCTAACAACTTGATCTGGCGTCGCTGCCAACGAGGGAAAAGAAGCTAGCGAAAGTGAAAATACAGAGAGAGCCATGGCACGAGAGGAATACATCATAATCTGTCCTTGAAAAGTTGATATGTAACCAGTTATTACAAACGCGAATGATTATTACATTCACTATCAACCTTTTCAAATGATAATGATAAAAAATATCATTTGAATGCGCATTATTGTTAACATGCTGCAAATGCGCCATCTATGACATCGTTTTCGACCCCGAATGAGATTCTGTGACTACTCGATATCGCATCTTTCGCTTCCTGTGTGTAAGGTTATTGAAAAAGCCTTTTATTATTTGCGTTTTACGCAGATAATTTCGCGGTTTTTCACCCTGCTGCAGTTATAGGAGACGCTTCGATGGAGAAGCACGAAGAGGTGCTGGTTGCGCTTAGACAAATTATCCGAGCCATTGACCTACATTCACGTAAGCTAAACAAAGTCGCAGGCCTAACAGGTCCTCAGCTTGTATTAATGAGTGCTATTCACGAATTGGATGAAGTGACTATTCGTCAACTGTCTAACCATACCAATATGAGCCAAGCCACCGCGACGACCATCTTAGATCGCCTCGCGAGCCGAAACCTTATCGTTCGAGTAAGAAGTAACTTAGACAAAAGAAAGGTGCACGCTCATTTAACACCAGAGGGTGAAAAAGCGCTTGAGCAAGCGCCTAAGCCTTTGCAGGACAGCTTCATTTCTCGCTTTCAATCACTGGAAGAGTGGGAGCAATCCTTGCTCATCTCCTCCGTACAGCGAATCTCTTCGATGATGAATGCTGACAATATTGATGCTGCGCCTCTGCTGGAAGTTTCTGCGTTAACAACGTCAGAATCTCAATAGCCTCGTAGGCGTAGACAAAAAAAGAGCCTTTTGGGGCTCTTTTTTGTTTCTACCGGTCTTTGTCGACTAGCTTTATTAACCCTCAGGTCGATAGCTATCTGCTCAATCACCGCGCATCATGGCTACTCATTGTTGACCACCCACATCTACCCCGTTTTTCTTCGCGATAGAAACCCAGTTGCTAGTGCAGTTCCCAAGAAAATGGTAAGCGCACCGAGCATCATTCTTATGGTAATCACTTCGCCCAAGAACATCGCACCCCATACTGCTGCAAACAAGGGGATCAAAAATGTCACTGTCATCGTATTCGCAGGGCCAACGTTAGCAATTAGCCTAAAAAATATCACATACGCGAAGCCCGTAGAGGCAAATCCCAGCACCATTGCTGCAATCCATCCAGCACCACTCGGCGCTGCGTCGGGCCAAAAGTAAATACCAAAAGGAAGTAAAGACAATGTTGCCCCTATCTGACTGCCCGTCGCAGTAACAAGCGGAGGAATGTCATGTAAGAAGCGTTTGGTATAACTCGCAGCGATTCCATACATAAAGGTCGCTCCTAATACCGCTAACACAGGAAAACCCAATCCTTGGTCACCAAAGTCAAGTTTCCCCCAAACAAGAATCACGACGCCAACCACGCCCAAAAGAAGGCCAAAAACGCGATTTCTGGTCATGGATTCCCCTAACCACAAATAGGCAATGATTGCCCCCCATATTGGTGTTCCGGCATTGACGATAGATGCGAAGCTTCCTGTAACACTCATCATCGCATAGGCAAATAACAAGAAAGGCACGGCAGAACTGAATAAACCTACAACACATGCGTGGAACCAATGCGCTTTCAACACAGGGAATTGACGACGTACAATGAGAACTGGCAGCAACAATGAAGCTGCAAGACCAACGCGAACTAAAATGAGAGAAAACGGCCCAAATTCGGGTACAGCGTAACGAATAAGTATAAAAGAAGCCCCCCAAAGTGCGGCGAGCAACACCAGTTCCAAGGAGTCTTTTCTGTTAATTTCCATGAAAAATCCTGCGTTGAGATACCCTTGGAAACCATACTAACCGCATTCGCGCATCTCTTTCGCCAGAATCGGCCATATCAACAAGACGGCAATAACGTATTGCTTCAAATCAATGAACAATGACTAAGCGCTTAAACCGATTCAAAATTTACGTCCGACTCCGCATTGTATGATTTTTCATACTCAACTGACGTTTGTGTTTTTCTGAGATGCATCTAGTTTTAATAGTGATACACTTTTCTCAAGGGAATAGAAATGCACAAAGAAAGGCGAATACTGATTGTCGATGATTCCATCGCTATCTTAGCCTTGGTAGAGGGAATGCTGAAAGAGCTTGGCTATCGAGACGTCACTAGCTTTTCGTCACCGACTCAAGTCATTGATGAATTACATAAATTTCCTACCAAGTATGACATCGTCCTTACCGATCTTAATATGCCTGAGATTGATGGAATGGGCGTGATAAGAGAGCTAGGAAAGATTGATTTCAAAGGTGGCGTTTGCATCATGTCCGACCTTGACGTGCGGATCATTGAACTCGCAGCTGAAGTCGCAAGGCAACAGTCTATTTGCCTATTGGGTAACGTTTCCAAACCGATAAAAGTCGATGCCTTGAAACTAATACTTGATAGAATGGAGCAAATTGAAGAACGGCGTTTTACCCACTTTAAGAAAATGGGTAAAGCTGAGCTCTTGAACTGTATAGAACGTCATCAAGTTATCCCCTATTACCAACCCAAATTAAACCCTGAAACAAACCTTGTCCAAAGCCTCGAAGTCCTTGCACGTATTCGATTGCCAGGAGAAACAGATGCTGTGCTACCAGGGCGCTTTATACCCACAGCAATAAAGCATGACCTGATGGATCTGATAACAATGCAACTGGCAGAAAGCACTGCCAACGATATGAATGAACTCTCGAAAATCTTTGGCGACAACGTACATGTCAGCATCAACCTGTCCGCTCAGCAACTCGCTGATTTAGAGATCCCCAATCGACTCGAAATTCTCTTTAAAGAAAAACACATTGATAAATCACGCATCGTGTTAGAAATCACCGAAGAGTATGCCCTGAAAACGCCCGAACAGATGGAGTCACTCAATCGGCTCAGGATAAGAGGGTATGGGTTGTCAATGGATGACTTTGGAACGGGATTTACCAATATCAATCAACTTCGTAATTTACCTTTTACTGAAGTGAAAATTGACAGAACTTTAATCAACCACATTCATCAAGATCAATTCAGTCAGGTGATTGTTCAGTCACTCGCTGAAATTACAAACTCATTTGATGTAGATTTGGTCGCCGAAGGTATAGAACACTTTGAAGATCTGGAATATCTTTCTTCAAGATACCCCGGCATACTGCTACAGGGTTTTTTAATCTGTCGACCGAAAGCCATAGAAAGCTTGAAGAACTGGTACAACAGTTGGTTGAAAGGTGTCGGCGCTACGTCAAAAACGAGCGGCTAAGCTAAACACAGCACCCTTGTTCCTGACTTAAAACAAAAAAGTTCCCGACTAAAAACAAGAAACTTCGCCACAGCAGCGGACCGGACACGCTGAATTTTTTCAGAGCCCGCGATCGGTGATGGCGATTCGGCAAGCGATGAACAAATGCATAAATGATCTGCTCAAGACTAACGTCCGGTTCTTGAGCAATCTCATTCAAGATCTTTCTTAAGCGAACCGCCTGTGGGCGAATCAATTTGGATGACGTCTCCCCCGCCAAGCACGATCAAGCCTTCGGCCAAACACACAACTTCATACATCAAGTTCCATATTTCATATTTCATATTCCATCGTGTACGACACCAAAACTGATCGGATTGATTTCAATTTGGTTAGCGACAGTGTCTTTTCACAGATTATATGGTATTTACTGGTAAGTTAGCGGAAGCAGACAACATCGTTTCTTCAGCAACGGACTGTAGGGATCACGCAAATGAAAACAATTGGGTTAATCGGTGGAATGAGTTGGGAATCCACAGCGGTTTACTATCGCATGCTCAACCAAAAAACAAAGGAAGCGCTTGGCGGTCATCACTCTTCGAAAATGATTCTTAGTAGTGTTGATTTTGCTGACATTGAATCTCTCCAACGCGCTGGAGATTGGCAAGCAGCAGCAGCCATACTCGCCAATGAAGCAAAAAAGCTAGAAACTGCCGGTGCCAGCTTTATTTTGATAGGCACAAATACCATGCACAAAGTTGCTTCTGAAGTGCAAGCGGTGATCTCGATCCCTTTACTTCATATCGCCGATGCGACGGCCCAGCAGTTAAAGCATGACGGAATCAAACACGTTGGTTTACTAGGTACCCGCTTCACCATGTCTCAGCCTTTTTACAAAGAGCGACTCAACGAGCATGGTATCGAGGTATCTGTACCACCAGAGTGGCATCAAGACATTATTCACGAGATTATTTACCAAGAACTCTGCCAAGGGAAAATCTCTGCACATTCCCGCAAACAATATCTATCTGTGATTGATGACCTTCACAAGCAAGGCATCGAAGCGGTCATCCTTGGCTGTACAGAAATCGGCTTGCTCATTCAACAAAAACACACAGCCATTCCGCTGTATGACACCACAGAGTTACATGCCTCTGCTGCCGTTAAACTAGCGATAAATGAAGAATAGTCGCCCTGTAAAAGGAATAACCGAGTGACAATAAGATATGCGACAGCTTTAGACCTTGATGCTATCAATGCCATTTATAACCACTATGTGTTGAACACAGCAATTACATTTGATTATGACCCTTGGTCGATACAGCGCCGACAAGCATGGTTTGAAAAACTATTAAACAGCGATGGTTATTACCATGTACTGGTCAAAGAAGATGCACAGGGAATGATTGTAGGATTTGCTTACAACGGTGAATTTCGAGAAAAGCTCGCCTATAAAATCAGTAGTGAAATAACTATCTACTTACATCATGAAAGACAAGCAAAAGGAATGGGCTCAGAACTCATGACTGCGCTACTGGAAAAAATGAACAGGTCCCCTATCCGACGCGCCTATTCAGTCATTACACTACCCAATCCCGCCTCTCTACGCTTGCATGAAAAATTTGGATTCAAACAAGTGGGATACCTAACAGATGTTGGCTACAAATTTGAGCAGTACTACTCAGTTGCTATTTTGGAAAAAACCACACTAGATCATTAAAATAACAACGAATTTTTGCCATACAACCCCTACTCTAACAGACATGATCACACCATTTGGTCATGTCTATTTATTTAGTCTCGTCAGACGCTTTCAACATCGTAAAAAGCCAAACAAACATTGAGGCTTTACCTGTCATTTCACGACTTACTCTTCAATCTATCGATGACAAGCTATGGAAATTAATACAATTAATTTATTAATGTTCAAATTCATAACGTTAACCTTGCTTTGTAGGAAAAATATCGAATTCCGTAACAAATCATGCCAGCTTTCCTACACTTAATGAGAATCAAATTTGCAACCAATGACTAAAATTTGGAGCAAACAGCATGAACATCTCAACAAAAATTAAAGCTGCTTTCGTCACCGTGAGCGCCGCTGCTGTCATCATCTCTGCAGCGCTGCTCACAATCACGGCAGACAAAGCCTCCGGCGAAGCAATGGAGCATCAAATCAAAAACCAGTTGATGTCAGCGAGAGAAGTTAAAAAATCTGAAATTGAGCGCTACTTCAACACTATCGTTAAGCAATTAACAAATCTCGCTAACTCCACCATGACTGAAGACGCCATGCTCCAGTTTTCACAGAGTTTTCAAAGTGTAGAAACTGAAGCCGTGCTTGCCCCCAATCAAGCAGAGATCCTGAAAGGTTACTACTCCAACGAATTTGGCAGCACCTACACCGAAACAAACGGCAAACAATCCGACGTATTACAAAATCTCGACACCATAGGTCTCAATGGAAAACTATTACAGCAAGCATACATTGGCCTGAATGAGCACCCACTTGGAAACAAACATTTGTTGGATAAAGCCTCTGATGAAACGACTTATAGCGAGATCCACGATGTTTTTCATAGTAATTATCGAACCTTTTTAGAATCGTTTGGTTATTACGATATCTTCTTGGTGGATAACGGCGGCAATGTCGTGTATTCGGTATTCAAAGAGCTCGATTACGCCACAAATTTGATTAGCGGCCCCTACAGTAAAAGCGGTCTCGCTGATGCTTTTGTTCAGGCCAAAGATCTGGAAAAAGGGGCATTCAGTTTCGTTGATTTTGCGCCGTACTACCCTTCTTACGACAGCCCAGCTTCATTTGTAGGAACACCCGTCGTCAAAAATGGCCAAAATGTTGGTGTGCTTATCTTCCAAATGCCCATAGATAGCATTAATTCCATCATGACCTATGAAGGAAACTGGAAATTAGATGGAATGGGCGATACAGGAGAAACTTTCCTCGTAGGTCCAGACAAATTAATACGCTCTCAATCACGTATGCTTGCTGAAAACAAAGAAACCTATCTTGATACCTTACTAAAAAGCGGCATTCCGGATACGGTCGTAGAGAGAATTGCGTTCACCGAGTCGTCTTCGGGACAACAGATGATCAATTCCGCGCATACCAACGCAGCACTGGGTGGAGAGACCGGCTTTGTTTCTGGCGTCAATCACGTAGGTAAAAATGTATTTGCTGCCTATCGTCCCATTTCGATACTGGGACAGGAATGGGCGCTGATTGCAGAGATTGAGACAGCAGAATCGCTCTATGAAGTGCATCAACTGCAAGGCACCTTACACCAACTCGCCATCGCAATCGGCGGTGTATTGATTCTAGGCTCTTTGGTTCTCGCATGGTTTGTCGCTGGAAGCATCAGTAAACCGATAACGGCGCTCACAAAACGTATTTCTCACATTGCGAAAGAACATGATTTGACCCTACGATTGAACGCCTCGGGGAAAGACGAGATTGCTGAACTTTCAAAATCGATGAACATCATGCTTGAAGATTTTATGAACGTCATTCAAGGTGCTAATACTACGGTAAAATCACTTGGTACTGCATCGAAAAACATTCAAAGCAATATTGACTCCATGCGAAATGAAGTCGACCAGCAGGCAACAAACTCAAATCAGGTAGCAACAGCCGCCACCGAAATGAGTGCGTCAATCAATGAAGTCGCTGGTTATGCAAACAATGCATCGGAGTCATCAGAAACTGTCGTGCAGTCTATCCGCCAAAGCGCCGATGTCGGTCAGCAACTCGTCGGCGAAATTTCGCAACTTTCCACTCGAATGGGAGACGCCACTGAGTCTATGCAGCAATTATCTGCTGAGAGTGATTCGATCGGTACTGTCCTTGATGTTATTCAGGGAATTGCAGAACAAACTAACCTTCTTGCCCTAAACGCTGCCATAGAGGCGGCTCGTGCTGGCGAACAAGGCCGTGGATTTGCAGTCGTCGCCGATGAAGTGAGATCTCTAGCCATCCGAACCCAAACCTCAACAGAAGAAATCCGGGCGAAAGTTGAATCGCTTCAAGCGGAAACGAAGAAAGTTGTTAGCGGTATCAGTGGCGCTAACCAATTCGTGGCGAGCAGTGTGGGTAATTGCGATAAAAACAATGACATGCTCGAAGAAATCGCCCAAATGATGACGGCAATAAATGACATGAACGCACAAATAGCCACTGCAACAAATGAGCAATCATCGGTGACCGAAGAGATCACGATGAATGTGAATAACATAGCGCGTTCAGCAAACTCTGTGTCCGAGCGTGCGCACGACACGACGGATACGGCACATAGTATTGATGAGCAAGCGACTAAGCTTACTCATCAAATTGGCATGTTTAAAATTTCTTGAGTGCGTTTTAAAAATGACCAAAGCCCACTGATCATTAAGAATAAAAAATGCCAGCAATGCTGGCATTTTTGTCTTTGCTATTTAGGTACTATCGAGTGTTACTCGACGGTCGCTTCTAAAGGCATTTGATTCGATATGCTTGGCTGTGACACCTCACCAAAACCGCGCAAACCAACAACATGCACATGTTCTTTATCGTTAAAGATCTTACGCACAAGCTTATAGGTTGTTCCCTGTTCTGGGCTGATGTTCTCTGGTGCTGCGATAAGAAGCTGCATATCTAGACGATGACAAAGCTCGAACAAGGTCGAAATCGACTTCGCATCCAAACGTGCAGCCTCATCTAAGAACAACAAACGACAAGGGATAACGTCTTTACCTCGAAGGCGGCGTGATTCCTCTTCCCAGCTCTGAACGACCATCAACAAGATAGCTTGACCTGTACCGATCGCTTCACCCGTCGACAGCGCACCAGATTCAGCACGTAACCAACCGTCTGTACCACGGTTAACTTCGATGCCCAACTCAAGATAATTGCGGTAATCCAGAAGCTCTTCGCCCAAAATTTGTGGTGAACGTTGGCCCATATCGATGTGTGGGTTCAAACGTTGGAACAATTTCGCCATCGCTTCAGAAAAGGTCAGTCGATTGTTACCAAACAAATCTTGATGTTGTTCGGCATTTTCCGCCAAGCCAGCAAGAAGTTGCGCGTGCGTCTCGCGAATAGACACATTCAGACGAACGCCTTTCACCTGGCCAAAGCCAATATTCGACAAGCCTTGGTTCAAGACGCGAATACGGTTTTGCTCACGCTGGATCGTTTTGCGAATAATATTCGCAACCGACTCAGAGCTAATCGCCAAACGTTTCTCACGCTGCGTCAGTTCTTCCGTCAAACGACCCAGTTCAACTTCCATCTCTTCGATAGCTTCTACTGGGTCATCCGTGCGAATAATGTCGTGGCGAATACGTTCACGAAGGTGCTGGTACACCGCGACATAGAACAACACTTTGCGTTCTGGACGCGCCATGTCTTCTGACGAACGCAGTGCGTCACGAAGCGTTTCGTTGTCTGCAACAGCAAGACGCAATGCACCCAAGGATTTATCAGACAATGAACGTAATTCATCCGCCGACATGTACGCCATTTCACGACGGTTAAGCTGCTTCTCAACACCACTATTACGTGCGATTTTGAGGACTTCAACCCAACCCGCTTTCGCATTTACAACAAAGGTACGCAAGTCAGCATATTCTTTGCTCACTTTTTTCAGTGTTTTGAGCAGCGACTTCATCTCAAGCTCAACCGAAGTTAAGCCTTTCTCTAGTTCGCTCTTACGCTGACGAGATTGGGACAGCTGTGCATTCAACTCATCGCGACGAATACGTGAACGTTCTTCGGCTTCCACATCAGCGCGAACACCCAACTCCGTCAGTTCACGCTTAAACTCAGCGACGGTTTCTTGCTTCGCTTGGTGCGAACTTTTCAAAGACGCCAGCAATTGGTTGTACTGGTTCACCTGATCGCGAACTTGCTTAACGTGTTCACGAGAACGCGTACGTGCACGTTCAGCATCAACCAGTTTGGTTTTTAGCTGTTCGTTTAACTCACTGCTCTTATCAAGTAATGCCACCGCATCTTGATAACCAAAATGGTGACGACGCTCAACAAGATCTGACAGCGCAAACAATTTCTTCTTAAGAAACTGCAAGGACTCATCAGCGTGAACATAAGCATCATTCAATGCATCAAACTGCTCTGGGTCGGCATCAAGCGTGGACAGGAGTGGCTCTAGCTCCGCCAATGTCTTGCTGTGCTCACGGGTGAAATGGCGAGCTTCATCAGCTTGTGCCAAACGTGCCTGAACTTCTTCTAAGCGTGCTTCCACCGCGTCATCTTCGAGTGCATTCACCACATGTTGAAGCTTGTTCAGCAACGCAATGGCTTCTTTTGCACCCGTCAGTTGGCTGCGAATTTGCTGCTCGTTGTCACGCAATTGACCTAACTGACGCTGAACTTGATTACGCTGCTCACGCAATACTTTCAATGCCGCTTCTGGATCTTCATTGAACGCAACGTTCATATGATGCGAAACGAACTGGTTAAAACTCTGAGTTAGACGCTGAAGCTTCTGAGCATCAAACGACGCTTTGGCGTAGTCTTCAACCAGCTCTTCACGCTTTTCACGCAACACTTCAAGGCGATGCTCACGCGCCGCTCGACCAAACAATGGGACTTTAGGGAAACGCGAATAGCGAAGCTGACGATCATTAAGGTGAACGCAAACCGCGCCTTCCATTTCATCAGCATCGAATACACTGTCATCAAAGCCATCTGTATCGCCTTCGATAACGTAAAGATCGTCAGGGCAATCCTCAATATCAACCAGTTTTTCTTTAATGCCTTTAAGATCAGGAACCACAATGGCGTGGCGAGCTGGGCCGTACAATGCTGAAAAGTACGGTGCATCTTCCATCGTGATGTCATCGTAAATTTCTGAAAGCAGTGTGCCACCTAAGGTGTCAGCCAGTGATTGCAAGCGTGCATCGCCGCTACCGCCAGGCTGAGCCAAACGTTCAATTTCCGCTTCAAGCGTTTGTTTTTCGACGGCCAGCTTGTCACGGGTATCCAGTGTTTGACGTTCTCTCACCATCGCTTTTTGCATGGTGTCGAGAACCGCTTGGTTGTCGTAAAGACTTTCTTCGGTTTGGTCTGACAGTTTTTCTAGCGCTTCTTGTGCCGCAATCCATGCAGGAGCAACGTTTTCAAACGCCGTCACTTTGGCATTGATGTCATTTTCACTGCGCTGCAGTTCGCGGAGTTTGTCAGCTTGTTCGCCAACCGCATCTTCCGCCGACTCGAGACGTGCTTGCTGACGTGCCATTTCAAGCTCGGTCAGTTCTTCAGACTCAACCGCCGTGTTGAATTGACGCTGGTATTGCTCTGAAAGCGTTTTGGCTTGCTGATAGCTGCGTAGCTGACGCTCAAGGTCACGATGCTGTGCGGTGAGTTGGTCACTATTATTTGCCAAATTGGCAAACTCACGGCCTTTTGCAATCACTTCACGTGCTTTTGTTGACGCATCTTCACGAGAAACTTCACCAACGATCTGACGCACTAATTGCAAGCCACGTTCAAATTGTTTTGCCGCGGCAGACGACAAATCCAACTTGTGCTTCAGGCTCAGAAGTTGCGCGGTTTGCGCTTCTTCATCACCTTTCAGCGCATTCAGCATGTCTGCAGCATTATGATGCTCAAGATCATCATTACCCGTTATCCCTTGCGCTTTTTCTAACGCTTTAACGGCCTGTTGATACTGAAGCGCTCGAGTTTGCTGCATATCCAGCGCTTGCTGGTAATCCGCCAGTTGGGTTTTGAGGCTATCAACTTCTTCTTCGTTGAGGTGCGCTTGCTCCTCCGAGATCGCAAGTTGTTCAGTGGCTTCTTCAACCACCATCATTTGCTCTTCGAGGCGTACGGCTAACTCTTCCAAATCGTCTTGGTAGCGCTCCACTTTCTCTTGCTGGCGAACCGCGGTTTGCACTAATTGAAGGTGGTCTGAAGCCGCTTGGTAATCTTGTTCTAGATGAGCTTGTCCATCGGTCAGCACATCCAGTTCATCGGTCATGCGACCAAACGTACCTTGGAAATCACTTAGCTGGCGACGAGAACCCAGCAACTCGCCACGTCGTTGCAATGCCAGTTCAAGCTTCTTGCGACGCTCATTGGCATGGCGCATGTAGTCAGACGCAACGTAGTTGGTCGATTCAGTGATCAAGTGCTTGAACAAATCACGGTCACGCTGTGTCAGCTTGATCGCTTCTAGCGTCATACGGTTTTCGCGAAGTGCCACTTCCATGTCTTGGAAGGCTTTCTTCACACCACCGTTTTGCGGCAGCAAGTAATCGCGCAGTGACTTGGTGATCGCACTTGAAATGCCACCGTAGAGCGAGGCTTCAATCAAACGATAGAACTTCGAACGATCCGTTTGATTACGCAGTTTCTTAGGCAACGCACCTAACTCAAACATTTGCGCATGGTAATCGGTGACAGAAGTAAACGCTTTAAAATGTGCCGTTTCGTGCTCACCTAGCGCGTCTTTCACGTCATTAAGCTGACGAACACGCACTTGGTTGGCAGACACGCTTTCAATCAAAATATCGGTTGGTTTAACGTGTGAAGGCAGACCTTGAATAATGAAAGGCTTGATGTCGACTTTCTTATCACGCCCCGCCACTTGCTGAAGGCGCACGCCGAACAAAATACGTTGGTTACGGGAGTTCACCACATCAAGCGCGGCATAACACGCGCCCGGCTTCAGTTTTCCGTGAAGGCCTTTATCACGTGATGCTGTTGAACTGCCCGCTTCGGTGGTATTACGAAAATGCAGCAAGCTTTGATCGGGGATCAAAGCTGTAATAAACGCCGCCATCGTGGTCGATTTACCCGCACCGTTACCGCCAGATAAGGTGGTAACTAGGTTATCGATATCAAAGGTGCGAGCAAAAAAGCCGTTCCAGTTAACCATGGTCAGCGATTGGTATTTACCGCGTTGGATCATGCCTGAGCCTCCTGATCGTCGTTGCTTAACGCGTCGATTTCTAATTCATCGCTCTCGTCGTTACTCAATAGACTTGATTGCGCATGCTCTTGTGTATGAACAACCGCTTCACCATCACGAATCAAACGCAATTGCGCTTCACGCATATCGTCACCCACTCGAACATCCGCACCAAAGCGGAACGTGGCTTCGCTAACGCGGAATTTTCCGTTATCTCCGATTGGGACAATCATGCCCAATCGGCGAAGACGACGAAGTGATGTTTTCACTTTGTCATACAGTTTTTCACGATCAAGATCAGAGCCGCTGGCACGTAAGGTCACCAGCTTCATCAGCTTCTTCTCATCCGCTAGAGTCAAGAGCTCGTCAAACAGCTCTTGGGTATTAAAAATACCTTCTTGAGCCAATCGCTCTGGGCTTAGGTAGAGGAAACACAGTACCTTACCCACCAGCATATCGAGCTCTGACAATACACTGCGACCGATCAACGATGTGGAGCGTGGACGCAGATAGAAAAAGCCTTCCGGCGCTCGCACTAGCTCAGCATGGTAGCGCTGATAGAAATGCTGTAGTGGCGTTTCAAATTCAATCAGATAAGCGTGGTTATCCAAATCTTCGCTGGCAATATGGCGGCCAGCACGCAGCGTGCTATCCAGTGTTGGAAACAAAGGGTTAGCTATCGCTTTTGCCAATTCCTCTGGCATAAGTTCTTCAATATTTATCGATGACATTCGCTTGTACCTTGGCTCCGTATTCGTTAATTGCCTGCCAATCCGGTTGGATCGCATTGAGATCTGATTGTGAATAACCTAGGCGTACCGCCTGATTAATCACTATCCGAGCCAAATCAAAATGGCGAGCTTGTGGGTGTTGAGCCAGATAGTTTTTCAAAACAACGCCCAAATCGATGCCCTCGCCCGTTGTTCGATGACGAGACAGCATGTCAGCGATTTGATCGCCCAATTGGTCGGTAACCAGTGTGAGTTCTTCAAATTCGACTTCCGCAGGCATTTCGCCAGTCACTTCGTCATCACGAAGCACCAAGGCTTCATCACGCATATCACGAAGACGTTCGGCATCTGAAAAAGTCAGGAACCACGGGTTATCAAAATATTCTGTCACCGATTGACGTAAACGCTGGCTAAATGCACGGTTCTTGTCCATGTCGATGGCATTACGAATAAATTTATGTACGTGACGGTCGTAACCAATCCACAGGTCTATCGCTTGTTGACCCCAGTTGACGATGCGGTCGAGTTTCATTTGCAAGTTGTAGATCATGGCATCAACGAAATCGAGATCGTCTCGACCCTGAACTTGTTCCTGAATATTAAATAGCTGTGTTTGCAGTTGGTCACCTGCAGACTGCAACGTATCTTGCAGTTCGCGCAGCGTACTGGATGTTTCGTTTAACAGTTGCTCACAGTTAGCAATCGCTGCTTGCCAATCTTGGTTTAACAGCGCAGCAATGTCTTCTTTGACCTTTTGCTGTTGTTCATCCATGGTGCGTTGGTTCAAATCGATGCGATCGAAAATTTCTGCCACAGAATACTTAAGTACGCCGTAAACATTTTTACGCCAAAAGTCAGCATCGCCATCTTCTGACGCTGCTGACAAAGCTTTATCAATCTCATCTGCCACCATGGAAAGCTGAATAGACAGCTTCAATGAGCTGTATTCACGGTGACGTGCATAGTAATCGCTGATACCCAGCGCAAGCGGTGTAAGACGATAGATGCTCGCACCCTCTGTCAGTTCGCTGGTAAAGCGACTCAACAGGCGGCTACGCACCAAATCGTTAATGGCATTGTTTGCGCGAAACGCGATGGTCTCGCTAGCTTGATCGAATTGGTCACTCACAATGCGGAACGCATCGACAAGTTCCCCTTCCCCTAGCTCCTCCTCATAACGCTCGCTGCTGAGTACTGCAACGGCAAGGAGAAATGCCAGCCGTTCCGGCGGCAGATTGAGAGAGAAGTCATTCTGTTTCACCCAACCGACCAACTCAGGAACAGTCTGAGAGAATTCGCTCATCCGTAATCCTTGTTGTCTATTTCTAATTATTTATCGAGAGGTCTTTGCGCCCACACATGAATGTAGCGCCCTAACGATATAAAAGGTTCTTGGCGGCAAAGCTTTTGCTCCATCGCCACAACCTGTTCAAAGGTATATTCGCCCATTCTTGTGTCTTTCATGTAGTCATGGAATGTACGTACACCACTTTTTCCCAAAATATTAAAGCCAGCCTCTTCGATCCACTGATAAACGTCTTCAGGTGGAAGGCCTTTTTGAGGCTGAAGCTTAAAGCGCTTTCTATGC
This sequence comes from Enterovibrio gelatinilyticus, assembly GCF_028683095.1. Taxonomy (GTDB): domain Bacteria; phylum Pseudomonadota; class Gammaproteobacteria; order Enterobacterales; family Vibrionaceae; genus Enterovibrio; species Enterovibrio gelatinilyticus. Next base: position 62,575 of record NZ_JAJUBC010000020.1, read on the forward strand.
GGCATACCCTCTTCAACATGGGTAAGGTTGCCGCATATTAAATTTTTAAACAGCAAACCATTTTGGTTGTAGAACATCACTGACGCAATGCCACCAGGCTTTACTTGCGAAAGAATGACATTCAAAGCTTCTCGCGGATCCGCTAGCCACTCCATCACCGCATGAAAAAGCACCAAATCAGTTTGCTTATCCACATGCTGTGCAATTTCCTGCACGGGTGCATGAACAAAGCGATATTGAGGAAGCAACCCCGCCGCTTCGATATCTTTTTCCGCCAACTCGAGCATCTGTGAAGAAAGATCGCACAAAGTGACGTGATGACCACGGTTGGCAATTTGCTGCGAAAGCTGCGCTAAGCCGCCTCCAGCGTCCAAAATATCCAGTGGTTTAGACTCACCCAGTTGTCCCAAAATTGATTCGAGATCTTGCCAAACAACGGCTTGGCGGATTTCTCCTTTGCCCGAGCCGTAAATGTTTTTAACAAATTTGTGGGCAATGTCGTCGAAATTTCTATCCTCTGTCACAGTGCCTTCGTTATCATATTCTACTGAAGGGGCTATTTTCGCATAAGACTGCCGTTAATAAAGGTTTGTTGTACTTATTGGCCCCTGTTTGACTATATTTCGGGCGACATTTCATGTTTGAACTAAAAAAACTTATATCAACTTTACTGATGCCCCTCCCTGCACTACTGCTAATCGGATTTTTTGGTCTGTTTTTGATTTGGTTCACGCAGCGTAAAGGGTTTGGTTCGTTCTTTGTTTTTGTTTCACTGCTGTTAATTGGACTCGTATCTTTTCAGCCAATATCTTCATCGTTGTTAATGGGGCTAGAAAGACAGCACACCCGTTTTTTACAACCAGAAGAGCCCGTTGATTACGTCATGGTGCTTGGGCATGGTCACGTGGTTGATGACGAAATCCCTCCTACTTCTGAGTTGTCGCGAGTGGCGTTGATGCGCCTCATAGAGGGGATTCGGATTCACTTCATGTACCCAACCTCACAACTGATTTTGTCAGGTTATGATGGTGGATACGAAGTGAGCCATGCTCGTATGCTGGCTCGGGTAGCAATGGCAATGGGGGTGAACAAGAACAACATCCTGTTGCTTGAAACAGCAAAGGACACGTGGGAAGAAGCCTTTCAAGCGGCATCCGTCGTGGGCGATAGCAACTTGGTACTGGTGACGTCGGCGAGCCACATGCCTCGCGCATTGTATGAATTTAAAAGTGCAGGCCTAGACCCTATCCCAGCACCAACGAATTACATGGCCCAAAAAGAGATTCAACAGCCTTGGATCAAGTACAGCCCTCGGGCACAGTACCTCGAGCAATTCGAGCGCTTCTGGCATGAACGCTTAGGGCAACTGTGGCAACGTCTACGCGACAAAGTGGCGCTACAAGAAGCGGTACTGCAAGCGGACCCTGTGACGTCTCCTGAATCGGCTATGCCGACACCAGAGACTGATATCGAAGGTATTGCGCCAGCCAATTAGATACGAGGCTAACTCGACTCCATTTGTTCACTGGCAAAACAATTCGTCTGTTAGAAAAACAAAAAGCTGCCATCAGGCAGCTTTTTTTATGGATTTGTTTTGTCAAGTTTACTTGTCTAAGTATGTTGTGTACGGCCGTGATACTCGACGAATCAATATGTCGATTAACGGCTATTAACTAACTGCCTAACCACTTCAAGATCTTCAGGCGTATCCACGCCAGCAGGTGGTACTTCGATAGCCACATCCACGTGGATTTTCTCGCCATACCAAAGCACACGCAGTTGCTCTAAGCACTCGATGTGTTCAATCGGGCTTGGTGCCCAATTGATATAGGTATTAATGAACCCTGCACGATAACCGTATATGCCAATATGGCGTTTCAGATTATGGTGGATCTCCATCGGCACTTTAGCAAAGTTATCGCGATCCCAAGGAATCGTCGCTCGGCTAAAATACAGCGCATAACCGTCTTTATCCGTCACCACTTTCACAGCGTTAGGGTTAAACACTTCATCAGCATGATCGATGTTAACTGCCAGCGTCGCCATAGGCGCAACACTCTTGGCTAAATTCTCGGCAACCTGACGAATAACACTCGGCGGGATTAACGGCTCATCACCTTGCACATTTACGATGATTTCATCAGCATCGAGGTTGTATTTCTCGATCACTTCCGCAAGACGTTCAGTGCCAGATTGGTGATCTTCACGGGTCATGCAAACTTCGGCACCAAAGCCATTCGCTGCATCAACAATACGCTGATCATCCGTTGCGATAATCACATTGTGAGCGCCAGACTTCAGCGCTTGCTCGTAAACCCATTGGATCATCGGCTTTCCACCAATATCAACCAAAGGTTTGGCGGGCAAACGACTCGACGCATACCGAGCGGGGATCACCACGGTGAATTTCATTACTTAACCTCTTCAGAAGTCAATTCACGTGCTTCCGGTGTCAACATCACTGGAATCCCATCACGAATGGGATAAGCTAACCGGTCAAATTTACAAACCAACTCGTTCTTTTCTTTGTTGTAATTCAGCTTTCCCTTACACGCAGGGCAAGCGACGATTTCAAGCAGTCGGTGATCCATATCCATCCTTCACTTTCTTAATGGTATTCATTACGTTGGCAGTATCATCCGCATTGAAGCTCGCATCAACGGGCAAATACCACCAATTCTCAATTTCTGGGTGTTGTTGTAACAATGCCCGACATTTAACGGCATCTTTTTCCGTCATCAACAAATGCTCACCTTGATCAGCTAACGTCATCAATCTCTCAATTTCAAATGCTTTATGATCCGCGAAGGGCTCGCAATGAATGGGGTGTTGTCCCAATTCATTCAGCGTATTGAAAAAACGTTGAGGGTTGCCGATCCCAGCCATCGCAACAGCATTTGGCAAGCTATTGGCAACAACCCGTTGACCCGTTTTTAGATTAACCAATTCATGTGGCAATAAGGCCATGCCAATCTCGCCTGGTAGTGCGACATCACCGTTACAGATAATGAAGTCAACGCTATTTAAACGGTCAACTTGCTCTCGCAATGGCCCAAACGGCATGTAATGACCATTACCAAAACGACGCTCGCCATCCACCACCACAAACTCAAGATCTCTCGCCAGTTTATAATGCTGCAACCCATCATCAGTGATAACAATATCAACACCAAGAGGCAGCAACGCTTTCACCGCTTCGCTTCTAACAGGGTCAATCGCGACAGGCGCACCCGTTCTTTGGAAAATCAATACAGGCTCGTCGCCGGCTGCATCAGTGGTGGTGGTGTCATCCAACACCAGAGGATACTGCTTTGCATTGCCACCATAACCACGGGAGACAACTCCCGGAGTCATACCAAGTGCTTGGAGTTGCTCCACCAGCCAAATCACAACTGGCGTTTTACCATTGCCGCCTACGGTGATATTACCAACCACGATGACAGGAACAGGCGCTTTGTAAGCCTCACCACTTTTCATCAAAAACGCCTTGCGACGCTGTCTGGCTATTGCCCCAAACACCTTGCTCAAAGGCCATAACAAAGGCGCAGCGAGCCAACCTAGCGGGTGGTTTTCAAACCAAATTTTCTCGACCAAACCCGCCAAGCGTTATTCTCCAAATTGAATACGATGAAGTTGTGCGTATGCGCCATCTTTCTCAATCAAGGTAGCATGATTGCCGCGCTCAATAATTTCACCTTCATCAACAACCAAGATCTCATCGGCTTTTTCAATGGTCGACAATCGGTGGGCAATCACAAGCACAGTGCGGTCTTTTTGCAATTCATCTAACGCCGATTGAATAGCACGTTCTGATTCGGTATCTAGTGCTGAGGTTGCCTCATCCAAAATCAGAACTGGCGCGTTACGAAGCAGTGCCCGCGCAATGGCGATACGCTGACGCTGACCACCAGATAAACTCACACCGTTTTCACCAATCACCGTATCGAACCCGTTATCCATGTTCTGGATAAAGTCAGAGGCGTAAGCCAGCTTTGCTGCTCGCTCAATCTCTTCACGAGTGAATTTCTCTTCCGCCGCATACGCGATGTTATTGGCGATGGTATCGTTAAACAGGTGCACGTTCTGCGAAACAATCGAAACGTGATCACGCAGATTACTCAAGGTGTAATCTTCGATACGCACATCATCGATAGTGATCCCGCCGCTGTCGATATCATAAAAACGGGTCAGCAAATTCGCGATGGTACTTTTACCTGAGCCAGAACGCCCAACGAGTGCCAACGTTTTGCCCGCTTCCAATTCAAAACTGACCTTGCTTAATGCTGGCGTATCTTTGGTTGGGTAAGTAAACACCACGTCATTGACTTTGATGTCACCTTTCACTCGCGCCACTTCATGGCTACCGTTGTCTTTCTCGGTTTCCATTTCCATCAATTCAAACAGGCTGTTACACGCTGCCATACCACGCTGAAATTGCGAGGTGACGTTAGTCAGCGCTTTCAGTGGGCGCATCAAACCGAACATTGCGCCGAACACCACAGCGAACGTACCCGCGGTCAGCTCCGAGCGAATCGCTTCCGTGTTTGCCAGCATCAATACCGCCACAAGTGCGAATGACGCTATAAGCTGAATAACGGGGTTAGCGATGGCCTGCGCAGACACCAACTTCATGGTTTGTTGGCGCATACCATTGCTGACTTTCTCGAAGCGCTCTTTTTCAACATCTTGACCGCCAAAGCTCAGTACGACTTTGTGGCCTTTAAGCATTTGCTCAGAAGAAGACGTCACTGAGCCCATAGCCTCTTGCATGTTGGACGATATTTTACGGAAACGCTTAGAAACAAAGCCAATCGCCCAAGCGACAACGGGCGCAATAACCAACAAGATGGCTGATAATTCCCAGCTGTAATAAAACATCAACGTCATCAGGCCAATAATCGATGCCCCTTCACGCACAAGACTAACCAATGCGCCACTGGTGGCGTTAGCAACCTGTTCAGAATCGTAGGTAATACGTGAAAGCAACGCACCTGATGATTCTTTATCGAAGAAGCTCACTGGCATCTTCATAAAATGATTGAACATGCGACGGCGCATCACCATCACAACATTGCCTGACACCCATGACAGACCATAGGCAGACACAAAACTCGATATGCCGCGAATGAGCATGAGACCCACAAGGTAAAACGGCATCATTTTAAGGAAATCGCTATCCACGCTGTCATAGGTAAAGCCTTCGTCTAGTAGAGGCTTAATCATTGAAAGCATGAGCGTGTCACTTGCTGCGTTAACAATTAACGCAATGATGGCAACCACAAGTCCTAGTTTGTAATTGGCAATGTACGGCCAAAGCGCTTTGAACGTTTCTCGGGTGGTTTTATCTTGGTAATTTGACATTTTATTTGCTTATATTTCTGCAAGTAGCGGGCATTCTACTCTTTTCTTTTGGGGCGTCCAAACATCTTCCGGTACCAAAATGCTTCCAGATCAAGACGTCGACTAAGAATTCGCCAACTAGATGGTGAAAATTGCACACTCACCTGACCATGCATACCAGTTTCATACCAATCAATGTTTCGATGCTCATAACGCGCAACCACATCCGGATGCGGCAAATTCCAGGGAGTATAACGTCCGGTTGAGGCAATAGCGGCCTGCGGCTGCACGCGTTCGATGAACTCAACCGACGAGGATGTTTTACTGCCATGGTGCGGCACAATCAAAACATCGGTGTCCAACTCCTCTTCGTGTGCCACGAGATAAGACTCCCCCGCTATTGGCATATCTCCAGTCAACATAACGCTATGAATGCCATCTGTTACCAGCACCACACAAGAATCTGGGTTTCTCGCTTCGTCAACGAGAGCGAGTGGATACAGGGCGCTAAATTGTAAGCCATTCCATTCCCAACGCTCACCCCGCTGACAAGGAAACATATCGGGATGATTCTCGCTGATTCTCACCCATTGAGGTTCAAGATTGTCGATCGCCCATGCCATCCCGCCAGCATGATCGTTATCTCGGTGGCTAAGGATAAGCCCGACCAGCCGACTACCTCTTGATTGCAAGATCGGCGAAACAACACTTTCTACGATGCTTCCCGATGACCATGCTCCCCCCGTGTCATAGAGTACAGCTTCCCCTTCTTTTTCTATCAGTACGGCTAATCCATGCCCCACATCAAGCACGTCGACCTTCCAACTGTCTGCGTCATCAGCCCCGCCTTCCCACATCACTAACACAGTGACGAGTGCGCCAAACAATAGTGGAAACCGCCTCATTTTCAGCGTCAGCCAAAGGAAAACCGTGATGATAAATATCAACAACCAAAGCCAAGGTACACGCTCGATAGAAAGCCATCCAAACGAGGCCGTCTCTAATGCAAATAACAAAGGACGTAATGACCAGTCTACTGCCATCCATACCCAGTTGTCCGCGACGAGAGGAGAGATGAGTAAGGCCAAAAGAACTAGGGGGACGGTAATCAAACTAACAAGAGGAACCGCAAACAAGTTATAGAGAATTGACGTCATACTGATGCCGCCAAACCATGCCCACATGAAGGGCAACATGCCAACCGTGAGAAAGCACTGCATCTGAAATAACAACTTGAAATAGCGTTTTAGGGAAGGGATAAGCAACCCGCTTTTCTCGATGCCTTCGTTGCTATTTACGCTGTTTTCTATGTCATCACACCGTCTCTTTTGCCCCACCAATGACATGAGGCACAGCACAAAAACGGCACCAAAAGACAACCAAAAGCTCGCGGAAAAGATGGACAGTGGGTCAACGACCAACACTACGGACAGTACCATCAAGAATGTGTTAAATGGACTGACACTGAAGCCTGTTTGCCGAATAAGAGAGAACGTGATGAGGGCGATAAGTGCACGTTGCGCTGTCAATGAAAAACCAGCCATCCATGCATAACCTAACGCAAAAAACAGCCCCACCATGGCAGCGACCCAAAGCCCTTGATCATGTCTAAACAATAAAGGTAACAACAGCTTGGTGACACTGTAACCAAAGAAAAATGCCAATCCGATATGTAGACCTGAAATCGCGAGTAAATGGGCTAACCCAGTATCTCTAAGCTTCATCCAATCAGACTGTTGCAACAAAAATCGTTCGCCAAACCCCAGCGCGACTAAATACCGAAAAGACGGATAATCTCGAATTTCGTTAGTCACTTTCTCGAACAATTGCTGGCGATAAGAAACACTGTCGTCAAGCATTTCTGCGGTTAACACAGAGCCTTTAGCATGAATATGACGTGACAAAAAATAGGTTTCGGCATCAAAACCCGCTTCATTCAAACGACCATAGGGCTCTCTTAACCTTGCGGTCATTTCCCAGCGTTGTCCTTGCTTAACTGGCTGATCACTTCGCCAATAGAGACGTACTCTAAATGTCTCAAAAGTGGTCAATTTGCGTCCATTCACTGTGTCGACATCAAAGATTACACTTGTTTGCCGTTTTTCAGCTGTAAAAAGGCTGCCAACTTTTCCTGCTATGGTAATATTCTGAGCCACTGTCTGAGCGGAAATGGTTTTGAATGTAAACAGAGCCGCAGAGCTGGATGCCACTAGACAGCCAAGGGTGAGACCGATGAAAAACACGGATACGTGCTTTCTTAGGGCAAGCAAAATGACAAGCGTGATAAATGAGCCCATCAGCGATGTGCTGATTTCTGGAATGTCTGGCCACCATTTGAGCGTGACGATAGCCACCACGATACCCAGTAACAATTTCATGAAGGTATCAATTCCGTGTTAAATGAAAATCTATGCCAAGAAAAATAATTAAAAAATTTCTCCCCAGACACGACGTGATCCGCAAACAAAAAGCGCTCGCGGTGTTTGGCAATCTGCTTTACGACCCAAACCTTTGGTGTTTGAATCGTCGCTCTGCGTCTGGCGCGTTCGCTGTTGGCTTGTTTATGGCGTTCATTCCCCTTCCTAGCCAAATGATCATGGCTGCTGGCCTTGCCATCATGTTTGGGGTGAACCTTCCTCTGTCTGTTGCCTTGGTGTGGATCACGAATCCAGTCACCATGCCCGTCATTTTTTATGGCGCTTACAAGGTCGGCACTTGGTTGTTGGGCACTCCCAATACCCATTTTCATTTTGAACTGACATGGGATTTTCTGTTCGGTCAAATGCATCAAATTGGCCCACCGTTTTTGCTGGGAAGTTTGGTATGTGCTTTTTTCTTTGCCGCAGTGGGATACTTTAGTGTTCGCGGCCTTTGGCGCTATTCAGTGGTGAGAAGCTGGCAGAAACGCCGATTGCGTTTGCCTAAAATCAAAGTGCTAAAGAAAAAGAAACCCTCTCAAAATAGCCAAGACCAGAAAAACCAAGACAACTAAAAAACACACATACAAAAATACCCCGCTTTTGCGGGGTATTTTTTTCGTATTGAATAGGATGCGAGATGTTATGTGTTGAAGCGGTACAAGGCTGTAATTCTACAACTTATCAACGGGATGTCCTCCCAACTCTTAGGCGTTACCTATCGTGCACTCAATACCGTCGCGGGTTGCAATTTACAGGCACGCTGCGCAGGATACCAAGTTGCCAACAAGCTCAATACAACAGCAGTAGCAGAAACCATAAACACATCGCTGTAGTGCAATTCCGTCGGTAAAAAGTCGACGAAATAGATGTCGCCAGAGAGAAAGTCCTGCCCTGTTAATCGCTCAATACCACCCACAATAGTTGTGAGATTTAACGCAATTAAACAGCCAGCCATCGATCCCATCACACTGCCCAACAAACCAGAAAGCAAACCGTGCCATATGAAAATCGAGCGAATCAGTCCATCTTTTGCCCCCATGGTGCGGAGCACTGCCACGTCAGCAGCCCGGTCTTTCACCGCCATCATGAGCGTTGAAACGATATTGAAGCAAGCAACGCCAATCACAAGCACCATGACCAAATACATGATCACACGAACCATCTGAATATCGCGATAAAGGAAGCCATACTCCTGAGTCCAGTTCTTAAGGTACACATAAGCCGTCAGTGTTCGGCCGACTTCTCGCACGATACTTCTCGCATCGAGAGGGTCCGTTAACTTCAACGCGACACCAGAAACCATGTCCCCAATGCCCAAGTATGCTTGTGCATCCTGAATAGGGATAAGCGCTAAGCCATGATCAACCTGACCCGCCAAGCTCAAAATGCCAGATACTTGAAGCCGTATGCGCTTTGGCGCTCGCAATTTAAGGTCTGGGTCAGGAGAAGGCACCAGTGCCGTTATCCAATCCCCAACTTCTACGCCCAATCCATCCGCAATGCCTTTACCCAGTACAACAGCATGATTGCCTCCTACAAGAGAAGACCAACCATCCCCCACCACGTAGTCTTTGATATTGCTTACATTAACCTCTTGTAACGCATCAATACCACGAAGTTGAACGGGCTTTAAGTTCGCGCCTTTTTCAAGTAAGGCGGTTAAGGTGACATAGGGTGCACCTGCAACAACGCGGGGGTTCGCGACCGCGGTCTTTTGCATGGTTTCCCATTCTTTAACTGGCGTATTTACCCCTTCCAATTGAGCATGAGGGATCACTGCCAACACACGATTATTCAGCTCTCGTTCGAAGCCATTCATTGCTGACAAACCAACAATGATCACCATGACACCAACAGAAATACCAATCATTGAGGAAACGGAAATAAACGACACCAGTTTATTGCGGCTTTTGGCCTTACTAAATCGACGCCCAATAAACAGTGCTAACGGTTCGATCATGCTGAGACAACCTCACTGTGTTGCTCCACGAACTGACCATCTAACATCGACAACTGTCGGTCCATTTTTCCGGCCAGTTCTTGATCGTGTGTCACCACCAAAAAAGCTGTGTTGAACTCACGGTTCAATTCACGCATTAGGTCATAAATATCTAGCGCAGTCTTATGATCCAGGTTACCCGTTGGTTCATCTGCCAATACCAGTGCAGGACGATTCACGACAGCACGAGCAATCGCGACACGTTGACGCTCTCCGCCTGAAAGCTCGGAAGGACGGTGCTCGGCACGGTGGGACATTCCCACTGCATCTAAAATTTCCAGCGCCCTTCGCTTCGCTTCTACAGGTTTCTCTCCCCCTATCATCAGAGGCATCGCCACATTTTCCACTGCCGTAAAGTCAGCAAGAAGGTGATGAAATTGGTAGATAAATCCAATGTTGCGATTGCGAAGTGTTGCCTGATCAGATGCACGCATTTTGATCAAATCTTTTCCATCAAAGTTCACTGAGCCTTCAGTTAACGTATCAAGTGCGCCCAGTACGTGCAGCAAGGTGCTCTTTCCTGACCCTGACGCACCCACAATCGCCACCAACTCCCCTTTATCGATAGAGAAGGATACGCCTTTCAACACGTGCGTTTTTAACTCGCCTTCTTGATAGGTTTTCACAACGTTTGAACAGGTAAGTAGCGTATTACTCATAGCGAAGAGCCTCAGCAGGACGAACAGACGCCGCCTTAAATGATGGGAACAAGGTAGCAAGCAGACTCAGCACAATTGCGCCTACCACTACGGAAAGAACTTGCTCTGTTTTAACCACAACCGGCAAAGCAATGCCATTGCCGAGCAAACTCAAATTGAACAGGTGCATAATTTCATTGATATTCATTGCCAGAGCAGTACCAAGTAAACCGCCAAGCATCGCGCCAATTACACCACTGCTGGCGCCCTGCACGACAAACAATGCCACAATGCTTTTGTGCCTCATGCCCTGTGTTTTTAATATGGCAACTTCAGCCTGTTTTTCCATAACCACCATAATGAGCGCTGAGATTATGTTGAATGCCGCCACCATAATGATGAGGCTTAACATTAACCCCATCATATTTTTTTCCATTTTTACCGCTTGAAAAAGCTCACCGCGTAGTTCTCGCCAATCGGACCATTCGTATCCCATGGTTTCAGCAATTTGCTTAATGGTCGGCACATCAAAAGGATCTTCAAGAAACAGCCTAAGATCTGCTGGTTGTGAACGAGGAAGGCGCATTAATCGTGCAACGTCATTGAGGTTGGCATACATGAGTTGGCCATCAACATCCGTGGCAGTGTCATAGATACCTGCAACGGTAAAATTACGCTGAGAGGGAATGCGGCCCACAGGAGTGAATTGACTCGCACTGGTGATCATCACGCGGACTTTGTCGCCCACGGACACATCTAAATCACGCGCTATTTTTCTACCCAAAACCAGATGATACGCACCCGGCTTCAACATTTCGAATGAACCACGCACCATGAACTCACGAATGGGTTCAGGACTGTTAGGCTCAACGCCCAGCAAGCGTCCTGCCGCAATCGAAACTGGGCTTTGCACGACGGCATCAGTGCTTACGATTGGCGCCGTGCCCGTCACGTTATTCCAATTCGCAATCGTGTTCACATCGGGAGCGAGCTCTGCATCGCCAGAAATCACCGCTTGCGGTAAAACCCCCAAGATACGATGTTTCAACTGACCTTCGAAACCATTCATCACCGAAAGTACCGTCACTAATGCCATCACACCAATGGTGATGCCCGCGGTCGACATATACGAAACGAACCGGCCAAATTTGTCGCCTGAACGCCCACGTAAATAACGTAAGCCAATAAACACCGATAAAGGGTGATACATAAATCGAATTCTCAACGAGTCATTTGGACTACTCTAAATACCATTCAATAGTCCGTTGTTATGTGTGCTTACCCAACCGCTTCAATGCTTCGCCAGCTCGTAAGATGAAAGATTGTATTTCATCGTATGAGCGCTTTAGTTAGCGTGGGTATAGTGAACAGCAAGAATACCTTTAAGGTCAGCGGATTGCCATGAAACCCAACCTCACCACCCGCGGTTAGGTGCTTTTTCAAACAAATCGTTCCATTCTTCTTACAACACAGCCTTCTTATTCGCAGATACTGTGACTTGCGCTAACCCAATGCGCCCATGACGACCTAGAACCGAGATCATGAACCGCCCATCGTTTTATCGAGTACTCAAGTTCATTGGCGCTGTTCTCCATCAACAGGCAAAGAATCAAACACCTTAAGCACAGAAACATGCATATTGGGTCAGTTTGGGTATAATCAACAGATTACAAAGCATTAGGACACACAATGAGTCAGGACGAATACTTTTCCGTACATGCGCACCTAAAAATTAATGTGGAAGAATTAGGTGATGGCGAGCATGTCCCGTCTGACGTAGAGTTTGGCCGTGAAATCCCGATTGCTTTTCGTATTGCTAGCGACTGTGGTGTTCTAGATAGTAGCGTCGAAAAAGAAATCCATACGCTGCATAACGACCAAGGTCATGCCTTGAGCAAATTTCTGACCGCTCAGAATGAAAAGATCAATTTGTTGCTCGGCTTTATGTTGTCTCAACAAGATGATCCCAACCTTCGATTTCAGACTGAAACTTTCGGAGCCAGCAGCCTCACGTTCATCGCCAAGAAGGCATTTCAGAAAGGACAGCATCTTCGCCTAAAGCTCTTTCTTGAGAACCCTCCTTCCGCCATTTACTGCTACGGTACCGTGTACGGATGCAAAGAAAAAAATGGTAAGTTTGCCGTGGGTATTAAATACACACGCCTTCAAGAAGAAGACAGAGATGTGCTGATCCGTGCTGCGCTTCATCAGCAGCAGAAGCTTCTTAGACAACGCGCATTAGAAAGAGATAACTAAGCCCCAAATCATGAAAGATAACGCTTTATTTACCTTGCCTTCGCCAACCAAAGCCGGCGACACACGTGTTATTGCCAATCTCCTTGGCGCTTCACTGCCTCTAACCATTGCCAATATTGCGGATAAGCAGCAAAGATTGATGTTGTTGGTCGTCCCAGACAATCAAACAGCGCTAAAGCTTCAGCCAGAAATACAGCAGTTTACAGGGCAATCGTGCCATGTTTTCCCAGATTGGGAGACACTGCCCTATGATAACTTTTCACCGCACCAAGACATCATCTCTGATCGTATTGCTCGGCTCTATCAGTTATCTAAACAAACCGCTGGGATACTGATCATTCCGGTATCTACCTTGCTGCAACGCGTCATGCCGAAATCCTTCTTGGTTCAGCATGCGTTGATGGTAAAGAAAGGTGATTTGTTATCACTTGAAAAGCTACGTCATCAACTCGAATTATCTGGCTATCGTCATGTTGATCAGGTTATCCAACATGGTGAGTACGCAAGCCGTGGTTCGATTCTTGACCTGTTTCCAATGGGGTCTAACCATCCTTTCCGCATCGATTTCTTCGATGACGAAGTGGACACCATTAGAGAGTTTGACCCAGAGAACCAACGTTCTACTCAAGAACTCGATCATATCAACTTGTTGCCCGCACACGAGTTCCCAACAGATGACGAAGCTGTTGAGCAATTTCGCGTTCGCTGGCGCGAGCGATTTGAAGCAAGGCGTGAGCCGGAATCCATCTACCAGCAGGTAAGCAAAAAGACATGGCCAGCAGGCATTGAGTACTGGCAGCCACTTTTCTTTGAGCGCACCGAAACGCTGTTTGACTACTTACCCAACGACACTCTCTTGCTCACCAAAGGTGACTTGGAATCTGCCGCTAATCAGTTTTTAACCGATGCTGAGTATCGTTTCGACCAACGCCGAGTCGATCCACTGCGCCCTCTGCTGCCACCCATTGAGATTTGGCAGAACGTTGAAGAACTATTTTCTGCGTTTAAAGCATACCCGCGCATCAAGCTACAGATTGATTCAACAGAAGATAAAGCCGGACGACAAAATGCGCCCATTAAGGATTTACCAGACCTCACAGTAAATCAGCAGCTCAAAGAACCATTAGGCTCACTGCGCAAGTTCACTGAAGACTTCAAAGGCAAAGTGGTGTTTTCCGTTGAAACGGAAGGACGCCGAGAAGCCATGCTGGATCTTCTCGCTCGTATCAAGATTCGCCCTTTCGTTAGTGCCAACCTCGAAGAAGCGATAAATGCACCAACATCGTTTGCCATGGTGGTCGGCCCAGCAGAACGAGGATTTGTCTGCGAGAAACCCGCCTTTGCGCTGATTTGTGAAAGCAACTTACTCGGTGAGCGCGTTATACAACAACGCCGCCGCGGAGATAAAAAGGCAGCGGTTAACAGCGATACCATGATCCGAAATCTTGCAGAGTTGCAGATTGGACAGCCTGTTGTTCACCTCGAACATGGTGTGGGCCGCTACCTAGGGCTCCAAACGCTAGAAGCTGGCGGCATTGAAACTGAATATGTCACACTGGAATATCAGCAAGGCTCCAAGCTCTATGTACCCGTTGCATCACTGCATTTGATCAGCCGATACAGTGGCGGCGCCGAAGAAACCGCCCCGCTACACCGTCTTGGTGGCGAAGCGTGGGAGAAAGCGCGTAAGAAAGCCGCAGAGAAAGTCAGAGATGTTGCCGCAGAGCTACTCGATGTATATGCCAAACGTGCTACCAAACCCGGCTTTGCGTTTAAACACGACCGAGAAGCATACTTAGATTTCTGCTCGAGCTTCCCATTTGAAGAGACCCCAGACCAATCTCAAGCCATCAATGCTGTACTCTCTGACATGTGCCAGCCTATCGCAATGGATCGCTTGGTATGTGGCGATGTAGGTTTTGGTAAAACAGAAGTCGCCATGCGAGCAACCTTCTTGTCGGTCAATAACAACAAACAAGTTGCCGTACTTGTGCCAACCACACTGTTAGCACAACAGCACTTTGAGAACTTCCGAGATCGATTTGCCAACCAACCTGTTCGCGTAGAAGTATTGTCTCGATTCAAGTCTGCCAAAGAACAAAAAGCCATTCTTGCCGACTGTGCTGAAGGCAAGATCGACATACTTATCGGCACACATAAACTGCTGCAAAGCGATGTGAAGTTCGAAGACCTCGGTTTACTGATTGTCGATGAAGAACACCGCTTTGGTGTTCGACAAAAAGAGAAAGTCAAAGCCATGCGTGCAGATGTCGACATTCTCACGCTCACTGCGACCCCAATTCCTCGTACATTGAATATGGCGATGAGTGGCATGCGTGATTTGTCTATCATCGCCACGCCACCTTCACGTCGCTTGGCCATCAAGACTTTCGTTCGAGAGCGAGAGGACGCGATGATCCGCGAGGCGTTGCTGCGTGAAATCATGCGTGGTGGGCAGGTCTACTTCCTTCACAATGATGTCGACAGCATTGAAAAAGCCGCAGACGAATTGGCTGAACTGGTACCTGAAGCTCGCGTTACCGTCGCTCACGGACAAATGCGTGAGCGTGAACTCGAACGTATCATGTCTGATTTCTACCACCAGCGTTTCAATGTATTGGTGTGCACCACCATTATCGAAACGGGCATCGACGTTCCAACTGCCAATACCATATTGATGAACAGAGCCGATCGTTTAGGCCTCGCTCAATTGCATCAATTGCGTGGTCGTGTCGGGCGATCGCACCACCAAGCATATGCTTACTTACTCACCCCACATCCAAAACGGATGACGAAAGATGCGGTTAAGCGTCTTGAAGCCATCTCGTCGCTCGAAGATCTTGGCGCAGGTTTCACGCTTGCCACACACGATCTTGAAATACGTGGCGCGGGTGAATTGTTAGGTGAAGAACAAAGTGGTCAAATTCACTCTGTGGGTTTCACGCTGTATATGGAAATGCTTGAGCAAGCGGTAGAAGCATTAAAAGAAGGTAAAGAGCCATCATTGGAAGACTTGCTCAATCAGCAAACCGATGTTGAATTACGCTTACCTGCGCTGCTGCCTGATAGCTATATCCCAGACATCAATACTCGCCTATCACTATACAAACGTATTGCGGGTACCAAATCACAAGATGAGATTGAAGAGCTAAGAGTTGAGCTGATTGATCGATTTGGTTTGTTGCCTGATGCAGCATCGAATTTGCTCAAAGTGCAACAGATTAAACTAGATGCAGCGAAACTAGGTGTACGTAAGATCGACGCTCATGATAGAGGCGGTGTGATCGAGTTTAACCAAAACGCCCAAATTGATCCCGGCTTCTTGGTGGGTCTGTTACAATCGCACCCAACTCGATATCGTTTCGATGGACCAACCAAACTAAGAATTGTGGAGTCACTGACTGATCGCAGAGAAAGGGTTGAGTTCATAGAGACACTACTGACCCAATTTGCTGACAACCTATTGGTCGCCTGAGTCATTGGCGACAAGATGCTATTAACGGAGTAATGCTTTGAAAAAGCTAATTTTCCTGCTGCTGTGCACCATTAGCTGGCCTTCACTTGCAGAACGTTGGTTTGACGTTGAAGTGATTGTATTTAAACGTAACCAGAACCCTGAAAGCGTTCAGGAAAACTGGCCTGATACACAACCAAACATTAATTTGTCGAATGCGATATCTGTTTTTGACTCCGCCACATTATCAGCCAAAGGACTTCAGGTTCTTCCAAAACGCGATTGGCAGCTCAACGCTGAATACAACAGATTAGCGAATCATGCCGGCTTCAAGCCTTTGTTACACACTGCTTGGCGTCAAAATGATGGTAGTAAGCATGCCATGCCAAAACTGCGATTTACGGCGGGTAAAAATTTTGGTGATACTTACTACACCGATGGCACACCAAAAGAGACCTCTCTCAATGCTGACTCCGCTTATGACAGTAATGAAAAACAAAGCGGTTCAATGTATGAGTTAGATGGATTTATTCGTGTCTATGTCCAGCACTACTTGTTCATTGAAACCGACCTTGTGCTTCGTGAGCCTGGTGAGCGAAAAGTGCTACAAGACGTGAGCGAAGTGCCCACCCCGCTAAATAACCAAACCGCGACCGACATCGAAACGGTCTTGGACGATGGCACTAAGGTTGCTTTGCCAGAAGAAGCGGACACGTTTACCGGACTTCAAAAACTTGAACGTACATATGCCGTCGAGAAATATCTTAAGCCATATGCCTTCGAGCAAAAGCGCAGAATGCGAAGTGGCGAGATCCACTATTTGGATCACCCTCTGATGGGTCTGATTATTCAAGTCACTCGTGTCCAGTAAACTGCTTTATAAACGCCCTCTTAAGAGGGCGTTGCTTTTTCAGGCTTATACGTAAGTAACCTGAATGCACTCGATCTCATGTTACTCGGGTCGACATATACTTAATTAATACATAACGAAGAACGACACACATAACCCATGCAAGCAAACTTGGAATTTCAAACAGATCGCCTTCTGCTTCGCGCACTGAATCGCATAGATGCTATTGCGCTACGCGACGCTATCAGAGACTCCTCTGACACCATTTCTCCATGGCTAGACTGGTGCCACGAGGGTTTTGATGATTTAGATTCAGAAGCATGGATTAATCGCAGTCGACAGGGTTGGCTGACTGGCACAAGCTATGAGCTTGGTGCTTTTGATTTAGAAACAGGGACACTTGTTGGCTGTGTATACATCTCGAGCATCGACAAGGTCGCTAACCTCGCAAACCTCGGGTATTGGATTGCCTCTCACCATCAAGGTCGAGGGCTTGCCATTGAAACGACTGAAGTAGCGGCAACACTCGCGTTTACTCACCTACTGCTCACGCGCCTTGAACTCGTTATGGATCCAGCCAATCTTGCCAGTATTCGTATTGCTGAAAAGTTAGGCGCAAGCTTTGAATGCAAAGCAAGAAATCGATACATGTATGATGGCGAGCCCAGAGAAGGCTTGGTGTACAGTTTAGTCCCATCTGATTTTGGGCTTTAATCTCAGGCTGGCGTGACACCCAAAACGCACTCATCAAGATCAAAAAAAGCTGCCAATGGCAGCTTTTTTCATACATTAAATGGCGCGTTCAGTGACCCACCAAATCTATCAATGTATCAATGAAGTTTTAACGATGGACGCAACACGCGGTTGATTCGGCTCACCAGCATCATCAAACCCGTCTTAATCACACCGTGAAGTGCGATTTGGTGCATTCGATACAAAGAAATGTACACCACACGCGCCAAACGGCCTTCTACCATCATTGAGCCACGAGTCAGGTTACCCATTAGGCTACCTACGGTAGAGAAACGGCTAAGGGAAACCAAAGAACCATGGTCTTTATAGACGTAGGCTTTTAACTCACGATCAGTCAGTTTCGCAACGATGTTTGAGAAACAACGGCTGGCCATCTGGTGCGCTGACTGAGCGCGAGGCGGTACCATCGAACCATCTGCTTGCTCACACGCTGCACAATCGCCCAGCACGAAGATATCATCATCACGCGTTGTTTGCAGTGTTGGCTTAACCACCAGCTGATTGATACGGTTAGTTTCCAAGCCTGCAATATCTTTCAAGAAATCAGGGGCTTTGATACCCGCCGCCCAAACCATGATTTGTGCAGAAATCTTATCGCCATCTTTGGTCACCAAACCGTCTTCTTCGGCTTTTACAACCATGGTTGCTGTGCGTACATTCACGCCCAGTTTAATCAGCTCTTGCTGCGCCGCACCAGAAATACGAGGAGGCAAAGCAGGAAGAATTCGCTCACCCGCTTCTACTAAGGTCACGTTGAGCTTTGAGCTGTCTAGGTCACGGAAGCCATAGTTGTGAAGCTCTTTGATCGCATTGTGAAGCTCTGCAGACAGTTCAACACCCGTCGCACCCGCACCAACAATCGCAATATCAACAGTACCGTTACCCGATTTAGCATGGAGCTTGAGGAACTCATTGTTCATGTCGTTACGGAAACGACGCGCTTGCTCTGGGCTATCTAAGAAAATGCAGTTATCACGAACGCCTTCAGTATTGAAATCATTCGATGTAGAACCAATTGCCATCACCAGTACGTCGTAGCTCAGCTCTCGCTCTGGCATCAGCAGTTCGCCATCTTCCTCGTCGTGCAATGCCGCCAACTGAATGGTTTTATTCTCACGATCGATATTGGCTAAGCTACCCAATTGAAAATCAAAATAATGATTACGAGCATGAGCACGGTAGCTGATGGCATCAACACCCTCATCCAATGAGCCTGTTGCCACTTCATGCAACAAAGGTTTCCAAAGATGACTCGCTTTGCGATCAACAAGAGTGACCTTGGCGCGTCCTTTACGTCCAAGTGTGCGGCCTAATTTAGTAGCCAATTCCAAGCCACCCGCACCGCCACCTACTACAATAATTTTGGTCACGATTACTTCCTCACCATGAATTTAAAACGAAAAAATGTGCCTCACCCCACACTCGAAAATGCGTGATGAAAAAAAATGTGTGTTCAAACGTGTGTAGGTGATGAGGTAAAAATTGATCGCTAGCGGTAATGTGAAGTCGCAGATTTATCTTTTGTTTTTAGTGCATCTACGCTTTTGTATTTGTTTTTTTGCGCTTAACGTCACAACCAATTTGTCGCTTCCATTATACAGCTCACTTGATCTCAATCAATTTTTATATCTTAAAGTCCCAACCAAATGCCGCAAAAATGCGCAATGCATCGATTGGAAACGACAATATTTCGAGAACACAAAACAGAGTAAATACGACAAAGACACCTGAAGCAAAGGCAGGTGTCTTTACGATTAAACGACAGGAGTATTAGGCTTGCTCTTTAAACGCCTTCATAGCTTGAAGGTGATGAGAAATGCTCTTGAATTTATGGCTCTGGGCATCATCCCAAACCACATCATAGTAAGCACTCAATGCATCTTCTGAACGCGAGTTATCAAGCACATCATCATTCTTGGACAAAATAACTAAACAGCGGCCTGCATTTTTAGAACGGAAATCTTCAACACATTTAGTGCCAATATCAGCATACTCTTCAGGCCTATCGATTCGACCTTCCATATTTTCCTGCGGAAACAAGTTAGGGTTAAACACAACTTGCTTTAGGCCGCTTAGAAAACCAATACGCTCTGACCAATACCCACCAAGCCCGACACCGCAAATCAAAGGGTGCTTATCATCAGACATTTCAATTTGCTTGCTGACTTCTTTCAGTAGGTGTTGCATGTCATGTTTCGGGTGACGCGTACTGTAGCTAAGGAAGCGAACATCAGGGTCTATAAACTGAAGCTGCATGACCTTTTCGTGGTTGCCAGGGCTTGTAGAATCAAAGCCATGAAGATAAATAATCACTGAAACTCCCTCTCACACTTGTATGGCTAACGCCGCTATCTTCTAAGTCTGTGTCATGGTGATAACACAATCTACCATGCATTCACACACATTACTTAAGGTTAAAGAACAAAGCCTCGAAGGGGTCAATAAATTCAACGTCAATTGGTTACCTTGTCACCAACCGTGGTGGTATCTACGCAGTTTTCCGACAACCACACTCACTATTGAAGTACGTCATTGATGTCATCAACATAAGACGCCAACTTATCACGTAACACTTGGCGTTGCTTGTCACTCAAGTGCCTATCCAATCGCTGAAGCAGCTCATATCGTCTCGCAAGATAAATAGCCATGTCACTTTGGTATTCATCACTTTGAAAATGAACAAGCCGGGAGAAATAATCATTGATGCGCTGTTCGATATCGGGCTCATTACGGTGAAGAAGAATTGCTGTCAGCTCTTCCAATAAGCGATCACGAATATCGTAAAACACAGGTCGCATCTCAATCTGGTAAGACGCCATTTCGGTCAATTGTAATTGCTGCTTATCGTTAACAGCGTCTACCCAAACTTCCATCCGCTCGACCAAACGTGTCTGACGTCGCATGACCTGATCGTCAGTCGTGCCTTCATTCGCCTTTTCAACGCCTTCATCAATGTTGTCTTTGAGCGTTTGCAGCCAGTGTTCAACCTGTTCATCACTCAGCGACCGAATCAAATTCGCTAAGGGCGGCGTCAAGCCAACAAGCGACGCCAAAATCGTTTCGTTCACCTGTTGGTGGTACTCCCCTATCTTTGAATAAGATAAAGGTGAAGCCGTATCTTGCTCAACTTGCTTGAGCAAAGCCTGTATTTTGGGAAGTTCCACTTGTCGATGCCATGAATGAAACACCTCCAGATCTTTGTCCAACTGCTGCTGTTGAGACGACGTCATATCAACATAGTCGGACAAGTAGTAATCGATCCAGAAAGGGAGTGTGTTGTAGGCAAATTGATTAGTGCATGCAGTGAGAGAGAATGCCATGAACGCAGCAATCATCATGTTTTTCATTGAATAATCACTATGCTTCA
Organism: Enterovibrio gelatinilyticus; assembly: GCF_028683095.1. Lineage (GTDB taxonomy): Bacteria > Pseudomonadota > Gammaproteobacteria > Enterobacterales > Vibrionaceae > Enterovibrio > Enterovibrio gelatinilyticus. Next base: position 83,652 of record NZ_JAJUBC010000020.1, read on the forward strand.
TCGATGTGCCCCCTCTCGGTAACAACTATGGATATCGTTGCTTGTTCAAATCGGCAAGGAGTTGAAAAGCGCGTTCTTGATACAATGGCAAACCGTATAATTCAAACCCAAGCAAAAACCACAGCAAGCCCAAATAGTGGGCCACTGGAAGCCATCGCTCACAGGTCTTGTGCCACAACTCGACGTTTTCTATACGTCGTTTTTGACAGTACCGATTCACTAAGGTTTCAAGATCAACGTCATTTGCGATAGATGTCATGACCAAATCAAGGGCAGGGTCACCCAACGCGGCATATTCCCAATCAATGACTTTGACTTCACCGTTAGGCTGCCTAATCAGATTGTACGCGCCCAAATCATAGTGACTGGTTGTTAAAGTCAAATCACTCTTGAACGCCGAACGCTGGAAATACTGATGAATGGACACGACGTCGTGGGTTAACGAATCAGAAGATAGACAACGAAAGTAGTGCTGACCTTTTTCAAATGGATCAAACCGATTGGTAAGGGCTGGTAGCTCATGAACCTTGGCTTGCAACTCTGCCAGCATGTCCAATTCAGCGCTCACTAATACGTCGCCTTTTACCCACTCATTTAACAAGCCTTCAGGATAAAGAGCCACAGGTCTTGATGTTAGCCCCATCTGTGAAGCAATCAACAACGCATCATGTTCATTTTGACGGCTCAAGCCAAATATTTTGGTAGGCTGCCCATTTGGTCGCCACACAAATTCACGACCGTCAGAGCCTGAAAGCTTCATACAGCGGTTGCTCAAACCACCTTCAAGCCATTGCGCGTTTTCAATAATAAAATGAGGCCGCAGTCGTTCGACAACTGCGGCCTTATCAAGCTCTATGGGTTGCAATCGTATTACCAACCAATCAGAGATTTAGACTCTTTCTTACGAATTTCAGTCTCATCAGCCCATTCAATCAGGCCCGTTTCAATATCCATTAAACGCATCGTCATTTTGTAGTAGACGTCAGCATCACTACCACTACGCTTATCAATACTGGATAGGTTGCCGTACAACATGTACTGCGCCCCCACCATTTTACCAAACTGAATAGCAGTGCCTGGGTTAACCAGCGCGTCGTTGTTTTGGAAATCCAATTGATCACGAACGGCTTCCACTCGCGTCATATCAACAAAGCGGAATTTACCTGAATTAAGCATACGCGTGCTAATAGAATCAGTGATTGATTCTGTATCAATGTGTTCCGCCGTTTTGTTCTTGATTGACTCAACAAAAACAATCGGTCTGCTATCACGAGTAATCGCCGCGACTGATCCTGACGTCAGCATGCTGTCGGTCATTTCAACAGCGATTTTTTGAAGATCCGTCGAGCCAAACTCGATCGTGGTCGTTTCTACTTCTTGAGCGTCGCCATAGCTCACTTTTTGTGAACACCCACCCATGATGAGCGCTACACCCATCAGCGCAATCACGCTTTTATTCATTCTTCTCACCCATCAAGTTGTCTATATTCGTTAGCGATTAATGTCCCTGAACTAAGTATTACTGCACGTTGCGCAGTGACACACGAAAGTTCTTAGCCGCTGGGTTCAATGCAACGCCTTGAAGCGTCACAGAGTCCTGACCGTATAGCGTAAACTGACGCCACGGAGAACGACCGCTGTCGACTTCAAGCCCCTGCTCGTCATACCAATTGAATCGGTATTGAAGGTTCTGCGCATCACTGCTTTTATTCGTGACCATGACTTGCGCTAACAAGCGATCGTTAACTTCGCTGGTTTTGGCATTGCCAAACTCCAAAGACTTGCCCAACACTTCATTACCCAAAACAACATTCTGATTACTGCTATCAATGCTAATGCCAGACGTATTACTCGCACATCCCGCCAAAAACAACGTTGCCGATAGCAAAATAAATGCAGATCGCATCATATATCTCCTAAAATTCCCTGCCAGTGCACGACATTACCACCCTGCCGAGACAGCCATACCAGTGTCGTTTTACCCGATTCCAAAGCCACATCTATGGATTGCCCATCCACGGTTACTACGTGTTGGCCCCCAGAATACATACCGCTGAACACTCCCGCGCTTTCCGGCAGGGTCTGCCAACTGCGTGTATCCGGTTGTTCAGTTAATACGTTTAAAATACTTGCCACAAAATTTCCAACGCCACTCTCGTCATTTTTAGACAAAGACTTACGCATTTCGTTTTTTGCCACAAGGCGCAAAATCTGACGAACACTCATTGCTGGCATGGCTTCACTCAGCGCATTTTGAGCCATAGCATTCACATTCACCAACGCAGACGGTGTGACGGTAACACCATCGATACCAAAAGACTGCTGTGGCGTAGCACTAAAAGAAGTGTAATACGGAAGTGCCAAACTATAGGTTTCCAAATACCCATCGCTATCAGTCAACCAGATGGGCAGACGCCAATCTTGACGCGCATTCACCACACCTTGCTCATTAATCACAACCAGTTGAGATTGGCTTCGTAGTGGACGTTGATAGTCGCCGTAGCGCTTTTCAAGCAAGTCCAACTCACTATTACGCCCTTGCTTGAACGCCACCCTCATTGTCGCGTCAGCAATGTATTGGTTGTCTGGGGCAACCGCCAAAGCTCGGCTGTAATCAATGAACGCACCATTAAGATTACCTTCAGCTTCATACAACAAGGCTGATAGATAAAACAGATACCCGTTCTGCACTGCTTCTAGCTTGTCACCCGCATCAGGATACCTTGCGAGCACGGCACCGACGTTGTCAGCGATACCATTGTTCTTGGCTGAATTCGTCGCGTTTTTCAGTTCAGTTTCACGAAGTTTACGGGCTTCTTCTTGCACCCTATTCGCACGCCGAGACTCTACCAATGCAGCGGTCAGATCGCCTTCCTGCAAATACCCTAACATTAAGTAAAGGTGCAAAAAACCCAGTTCGTAATCCGGAGGCGTATACGTCAACATGTTATCGTTGGAGAGCAAGGCACCGGCCTGATTAAAGCCCTCAGAAACTTGAATCACGGCTTGTCTTTGTTGCTCTGTCGCCGCGATATCCGCTTGGTCAAACCCTTCCTTACTGATCACCTCGTCGCCCGCAAGCAACGCCAAACGCCCGCGCTCCATGCCATCAAGCAAATCACCATCGACAGACTCTGGTAGCAATGCCAGCGCTTGCTCGTACTCTCCCTGAGACGCTAACTGATGTGATGGCTTCAATGCCGCTGAATAATGGCTAAACAGCCCTTGAACTGACAAATTGGCACAGCCCATCAGGCCAAGGCTAATGAGGCCAACAGCTAGTTTTTTTTGATGGCACAAAGTAAAAGCCCTACGCGTATTGGCGAGGGCTTGGGAGAAATAGTGAGTCATTATCCGACAGTCATCGGTCCCAATGGGCGTCCACCAAGTAAGTGCATATGAATGTGATACACCTCTTGTCCACCATGGTTATTGCAGTTCATGATCAAACGGTAACCGTTTTCTGCAATGCCTTCTTCTTCCGCTAACTTACGTGCAACCGTAAACATACGACCCATGGTCGCTTCGTCTTCAGCTTCAATATCATTAACCGTTGGGATGAGCTTATTTGGAATGATGAGCATATGGCTTGGCGCACGAGGATTAATGTCTCGGAAGGCCGTAACGAGATCGTCCTGATAGACGATGTCCGCGGGTATTTCCTTACGAATGATTTTACTGAAAATGGTTTCTTCAGCCACGGGCAACTCCAAATGAATGATTTCATGAAGGTCTAAGTATGCTAGAGACCAAGAGATTGAGCAATAATGAACAGTGTTTTTATCGACATGAGTGAAGGGGAACGCTCTATTTTTACGTTTCGTTACAAAACCTGATGGTTTTTCCCCCAGCCTCTAGCTGCACTTATCAGTCATGAGTTATTTATTAACCATTCTCTCAGCAATTTTGCGTCTCACTTCAAAGACTCGAAATACCGACCAATTTTAAACGTAAAGTTTTTGAAATACTTGCAGATGATAAGAATAGCGATGTGTTAGAAGTCAGTAATTAACTTTTATTAACGGTAGGTGGTTTGTTTTGCAGCAAGTGCCCCTCCGTAGCAACGATTTTTCGGCCTCTATTTTAGGTCGTCTATCTGGGAGACATTGGCCTGTGGCTAGTGGGAGGAAACAAATGGCTAAGAAGCGACAGAGTTCTGTTATACGTCGAATGTACGCAGGGTTTGCAGTACTAGCAGTCAGTTTAGTAGCGACAAACACACTAAACTTGAACAGCTCTCAAAACATTCATGAACAACTAGAAGTTGTGACCACTGAAGCCCTACCTTTAGTATCCATGTCTAACGAAGCAAGTGTCAGCTTGCTCGCAGCAGATAAAATCTTCAAAGATTATCTCACCAGCGGCACTGTCACCGCCAGCCAGCAAGTTCTTGATCAATTTGAAGCAGCCAGACAAAAGTTCGACGTTAACCTTGGCAGCCTCTACGAAGCCACCTCTAGCCAGCCAGAACTTGCAGGGCAGTTGGAAACCTTGCGTGAAATTGAAAAGCGATACTTCGAAGAAGCAGCAATGGCGATGGGGAACTTTCAGCGCCAACAAACCGCCAAAGCAAATGGTGTAAAAGCCGCTCGCCAATTCCAACGTATGAACACGGCGCTTGCCCTTGGCATGCAAGACTTTGTTGCCAATAACGGTTCCACAACGCTTAAAATCATCTCTAAAACCTACTTTAGAAAGCTGCAAGAAACCGAAACACACACCTCTGATGCGCTCGCCAGTAATGATCTTAATGACGTCAACAAAGCCATTGCAGGCAACAGGCGCAGTGTTAAACAATTGAATTACTCATTTCGCTCACTGACTTCTCAGTTACCTGAACTGAAAGAGAAGTTCCAGAAAGATCTCGACTCCTTCACCGTTGATGTGTCCAGAGAAGGTGGCGTGCTAGACCAGCATTATGCCTATTTGGTGGCGACGGGAGAGCTATACGACAATATCTCCAACCTCGCAGTGGAAGTTGATAATGCGATGGCAATATTGGATCAATTTCGCCAGCAAGCGGATGGCGTCATGATGGCATCCATTGAGCAAGCGAACACATCATTCCAAAACGGCGTAAGACAGACCATTTTCATTGGCGCGTTAATTCTTGCCATTACCTTCTTCATTGGTTGGCACATCGCTCGTAGTGTTCGTAAACCTCTGAGCAGCACCCTAACGGTATTAGAAGCCATTACCGATGGTGACATGACACAACGCATCGAGGTCAAGGAACACAATGAGTTTGGGCAACTTGCCGACCACATCAATACCTTGGCATCTAACCTTCAAGGCATATTGAAACAACTTCGTGATGCGGCTGAAGATCAGGCGCAAGTTGCTGCAGAAAACCAGTCCACCACTCAAACAGCCAAAGAGCAGCTGAATGAACAGCGCCAACAAACCACGGCGGTTGCCGCTGCAATGACCCAGATGGAGCATTCTGTTCAAGATGTCGCTAGCAGTGCGCAGCAGACCATGGATAAGGTCATGGAGGTGAGTGACGCCGCAGCCAAAGGCCGCGAAATCATGACGCGCAGCATCAGCACTACCCACCAGCTTTCAAGTCGACTCGATGAATCGGTTTCTGTTGTTTCTTCCCTTCAAGAGATGACCGCCAATATCGAAACGATTCTGGACGTGATCAGCAACATTGCTGACCAAACTAACTTGCTTGCCCTGAATGCCGCGATAGAAGCCGCGCGTGCGGGTGACCAAGGTCGAGGCTTTGCCGTGGTTGCTGATGAAGTACGCGTACTGGCGAAACGAACATCAGACTCCACCTCTGAAATTGAGGAGATGATCAGCAAACTACAAACGCAATCTAAAGATGCTGTGTCCGTGATGCAAGAGTGTGTCACGGAGATGGGCAATAGCGTCACCCAGGCATCTGACGCCAACTCAGCGATGGAAGAAATTGAAGCCATCATCATGATGATCAGCGACATGAGCAGCCAAATTGCTCAGGCTGCGACAGAGCAACGCACCACATCAGCAGATATTGCACGTAACGTCGAACACATCAGCTTCATTGCAGACAACAGCTACAGCGCCATGCAAAATGTTGCCGGAGCCAGTGAGAGGCTTGATAAACAAGCAGTGAGCCAAAACGAATTGGTTCATAGGTTCACGGTTTAACCTTTTATTCAGGTTATAGCGGGCACAAAAAGTGCCCGCTTTCTTTTGTTCCGCCAACACTTCCACACAGCGACAAGTCTCTTTACTACGGCCTCTATAACCGCCCATCCCCACACTCAATATCCACGCCATTTATTCGTCATCGAACTCACTCACCTACCCTCACTTCGTGCAACTCACGATTAGCATGCAATGTCTAGATAGACTGCCAATTCACCCAATTAGCCATGCACCATCACCGTCAATTCATCGACGCATTATGCACGCCGTTTAACCTAGGTTTGGATCGATGGCAAATAGATCCAACTGTTTGTTTTAACGCCAAAGTTAGGTGCCAATATGAGCAAATGCGCCTATGCGCTATCGGAATAACGTAATAAACGACAAATGTGATCCATGTTTACCTTCGTAATATTCTTGGTTGTGTTATGCGCCTCTTGTGGCAAAAATCAAAAAGAAAGCGCTTTCTTTTCCAGTTTGAATACCAAGAGTTGGATAACTACCGAGACGAAAATCGCAACCACAAAATCATAAGTCACTGATTAGTTAAGTGACATTGACGTTAGGATAGTCGCTATCCAAAGGGAGTTAGACAGTGTCGAGCAAAATGGCCTACCTGCACCAACAAAACGGTGACGGGTTAACTGAGTTGAAAATGAAAACGCGCCAAATCGTGGATAACAAAATTCACGGTATTTCTTTCAGTCCTTATGTCGACGGACAGGGACCGGGTTCTGAAATTAGCGAAGCGCAAATTCACGAAAGATTGCAAATCATCGTACCTCACGTCAATTGGGTGCGTTCATTTTCCTGCACAGAAGGTCACGAGAACATTCCAAGAATCGCCAAAGAGTATGGCTTAAAAACCATGGTTGGCGTTTGGATTGATTATGACAAAGAAAAAAACGAAATCGAATTCAACAACGCTATTGAAGTGGCTAAAGCAGGCCATGTTGATGTGTTAGCGATTGGCAATGAAGTGCTACTGCGTGGCGATTTATCTGAAGACGATTTGATCGACTACATTGAACGCGCTAAAGCGGCGTTACCTAATGTTGAAGTCGGCTATGTGGATGCGTATTTCTTATTTGAAAATCACCAGCGCGTCACGGATGCCTGTCAGGTTGTACTCACCAACTGCTACCCATTCTGGGAAGGCTGCCCACAAGAATTCGCCGTCCCATACATGAAAGAGATGTATCACCGTGCGATGAAAGTCGGAAACGGTAAACGCGTGATCATATCAGAAACAGGTTGGCCAAATCAGGGCGTCGCCGAACGTGGCGCTGTGCCTTCTGAAATCAACGCATTGAAATACTTTATCGACACCTATGCATGGGCAGAGGAAGAAAACATCGAAATATTCTATTTCTCGTCATTCGACGAAGCATGGAAAGTGGAAGATGAAGGCGCTGTTGGTGCCTATTGGGGACTTTGGGATAAAGACGGTAACTTTAAGTACAACGCTTAATTTACGCATTCTCTAGCCGTCTTTTTCTATTAGCTATAAAAATAAGGAAAAAAGGTATAACACTATGGAATACAGAAACGCTATTTGTTATTCGGGGTACCGAGAAGGTCAAAACCCTCGCGAAGGGATCTATCCTTCTTACAACCAAGTGAAAGAGGATTTACTGATCCTTTCTCAAAACTGGTCAGCCCTACGCCTATACGATTGCAGTACGCATGCACGTTTGGTGTTAGACGTAATAAAAAACGAAGGTCTGGATTTCAAAGTCATGCTTGGAGCAGATGTCGGCGCTGAAATGAACAACCCAGATTGCCCTTGGGGTGCACAGTTCAGTGAGGAAACGCTGGCTGCAAACCAAGAAGCAAACAAGCAAGAGATTGAACGATTGATCGACCTAGCAAATGCCTATCCTGAAACCGTGGGATATGTCTCTGTCGGTAACGAAGCGAGTGTTGAATGGACTGATCACCTTATCTCTGTGGAGAAACTGGTTGAACATGTTAAGCGTGTTAAGTCTGCGATTTCACAGCCAGTCACGTTTTGCGAGAACTATGTTCCTTGGACCTACAAGCTGGATGATTTAGTAGAAGCGCTAGACTTCATTTCTTTGCACACCTATCCGGTTTGGGAATACAAAACCATTGATGACGCATTGGAATACACCAAGCAAAACTACTTCGCTGTTGCCGACCGTTACCCTGGCAAGCCTGTCATTATTACAGAAGCCGGCTGGGCAACCGCCTCAAATGGTCGCGGGATTGACGAGTGGAATGCTTCAGAAGAACTGCAAGCCGCTTACTACGAGCAATTGCTAAACTGGACACGTGAAGAGAAAATCCTCACATTCGTGTTTGAAGCATTTGATGAGCCGTGGAAAGGCGACTCTCACCCTCAAGAACCAGAAAAACACTGGGGCTTATTCAAGGTTGATCGCACACCAAAGCTGGTGATGCAGGAACTGTTTGATTAATCTCTAGCACACCTATAACTCCAAATAAAAAATGGGCAGATAATCTGCCCATTTTCTTTCGTGCACTAATCGCGGAGTGTCTCACCCGCAATGCCCTATTGCACAGCATCGCGTAAGCACACCCTAAAGTCCTTTCCTTTCGTCTTTGCATTCCCAAGAGCCCATTTCAAACTCTCTGCAGATCCAAGGTCTGTTTTCATAAATAGTGCACATAAATGTCTCGCGATCTAGCGCAGAGCACCAACCATCATCTAGACGTAACATGGTTTCTCCACCCCACTGGTCATAAGCAATATGCTCTTCAGGAACACCAGTATCAGTGATGATCATCACTTCCAAACGACAACAACATGCTCGGCAGTTAGAGCACAATACTTCTGGCGTGACATTTTTAACGGGGATAGTCATAGACATCTACGGTTAACTCAATTGCCGCATAATACTTCAAAAAGCAGTGAAATCCTTCTAAATACTGATGCAAAATTTGATTGACGCCACCGTCGCCATTTTTCACACCAAATCGCTTTAAACCAGCTTCGCTAAACATGAGAAAAGCCTTACAATGCGCGCCCTTTTTTACATCTCGCAGGCAACTTCCTTGAAACTCAGCAAAAGATTGAAGCACATTGAGCAGATGGTAACGTCGCGCTACACCCACATTTGGGATTGCTGCTGCGACCACGGTTTTCTGGGCGCGGCTTTGCTAAAACGAAATGCTGCTGACAAGGTACACTTCGTCGATATCGTACCAAATCTCATGGTGACGCTAGAAACACATTTGAATCGGCTCTACCCAGATGTCTCGTCTCAATGGCAAACCCATTGCATCGACGTCGCCACGTTACCGCTGGTCGATTATCAGGGAACGCATCTAGTGATTATCGCAGGTGTCGGTGGAGATCTGATGAACGAATTCGTTAGCGCTATTCATCGCTCACATCCGGATATGGAGATTGATTTCCTGCTGTGCCCCGTGCACCACCAGTTCGTATTGCGTGAAAAACTGATTGAGATGGCGTTTAGCCTAAAAGACGAAGTCTTAGTCGAAGACAACCAACGTTTCTATGAAATTATACTGGTATCAAACCGTACGAATGAGCAGGCTCCCGTAAGCCCTGTCGGTGAGAAAATTTGGCATGCGTACTGCGACGATCAAGCTCATATTACCCAAAGGTACCTCACTAAGTCCTTGGCGCACTATTCGCGAATTCAGAGGGGAAATGCAGCTATAGGCGGACACATCATCGAGGCGTACCAAGCCGTCACGCTTAACAGAAATCAGATGGGACTGGAAAACAGTCTAGGATGATTTTAAAAAGGGGCAAAATGCCCCTTCCATGATCAAAGGCCGATTGAAGGGCAGTTGAACGATAAATCACGCATGACTTACCCTTGCTGATGTACAACACGATACTTAGTTTTCACTAATTGATTCAACAAGACTTCTGAACTTTCAAGCTTCAACTGTACATGGTTTTCTAAATCACCAAATAACGAAATCCCTTGCCCAAGAGCAATTGGGACCGAAGTGATCGTCATTTCATTCAAAACACCAGAACGCAGTGCGCTTTGAAACAGCTTACCGCCATCCAAGTAAACCGTGTTGATACCTTGTTGTTGCATCTGCGACAACATGCTTTGCAGTTCGCCCGAGATAATATGCGCTTTACCCGCCAATTCTTCAGGCACTTCCAACAGGGAGTTACTCGCCACATAGACGGGTTTGTTATATGGCCACATGCCGAACGACAGCACCTTTTCAAAGGTATTTCGTCCCATCAGCAATGCATCAACCGAACCCATAAATTCAGCGAAACCAAAATCACTGCCTTCAGGGTTTTCAATCGTTTCTAGCCAGTCCAATTCACCGTTCACACCAGCAATAAACCCATCAAGACTTTGCGCCATATAAGCAACAATCTTCATCTAACACCTCTAAGCACACATTGCGAATGCGGCATTATCCTCTGGTTCACTAAAATACGAAAGCGGATTAACACGGGGAAACATCGCCAGAATACGCCCCCAAAATGGCCTTTCAAGCAGGCTCTCATAACAAGTAATTTCTACAAATAAAGAAGGTTAGACGAAATTCAATCATGGCATCAATCAACAGAATTCGCCGCTAGCGCAAACCCTAGAAACTGATAACATGCGCGAGATCTTTACTATTCGAGAAAGCACACCCATGTCAGTAAATAATCCCCAAATCAAAGATGTCTATGTCGCATTCCAAGTTATTCCAAGATTAAAAGAAGGCAATAATTTTGAAGTGGTAGATAAGGCTATTGAGGTTGTGAAGGCCGCCAATGTTCCTTATCAAGTTGGCGCAATGGAGACCACGATGCGCGGCGAACTCAATCAGTTGTTGGATATTGTTAAAGCCGCCCAGCAAGCCTGCTACGATGCGGGAGCACTTGAAGTGATCACCAACATCAAAATCCATAGCAAAACAGAAGCCGCCACAGACACCTTCTGTACATACGATCGTGGTGTGACTAAGGCGAACCATATGTTTGTCGATAAAGCATAAACGTCCATAAAAAAAGAGAGCCCAATGACCTCAGGCTCTCTTTTTAGTGTCTAAAAGTGTCGGTAGTAACACCGAACAACTCTTAGCTGTAATAGGCTTCAACCGTGCCTTTCAGCGTGATCAAAAGCGGTTGACCGCGACGATCCAATGCTTTCGGTGAAGGGATTTTTACCCAACCTTCGCTGATGCAATATTCTTCGACATCGAAACGCTCTTTGCCGTTAAGGCGAATACCAATGTTGTGCTCGAAACACTCAGCAACATGGTGTGGGCTGCGTGGGTTGCCTGATAGGCGATCCGGCAAAGCTGGAAGCGAAGTAGTGTCGTTCATGGTCATGACCTGTAGATATAAAAGTGCGACATTGTAGACAATATGCCTTTCGCGCTCAAGATACTGCGTTATAAATCGTTGCAACAAACCTTTAAGGTACAAAAAGACCAGCACAAACCGTTCTTGGTAAACCGTTATGGACGAACCAAGGACATGCGCACAAACCGTATCCCGTTAAACGACTCTTCTTCAGCCATCGCTTCAAAACCGTGATGCTCATAAAAACAAACTGCATTGACGGATGAACGTAAACGAATTTCTTTGTGGGACGTCGAATCTAATAATGAGCTAAGCAATTTTCTGCCCAACCCAGTCCCTTGACAAGATTTAGACACAAACAGATGCGTTACATAGTTTCCGTCTCGAAGCGCACCAAAGCCCACCACTTCGCCATCATGCTCGGCTTTTATCGCTGTAAACATGCTTTCATCAAATGTTGATTCGATATCTGGTAGCACTCGCGTCTTGTATTCTTCTTTCCCTTGAGCGTTGAACAAAGGCAGAACGTCAAGCTCTGACACCATCGCAATCAAATGTTGTACCGCCGATATATCACTAGGTTTGACTGGCTGAATATCCATATTCCCTTCAAAATTCTGTGCACTTTGGTTTGATGATAACTGACTTAAGGCGATGAATAAACAGCAATAATTTATTTACACATAGTGCGTTTGCAACAAAATCGACGGCAGTTAATCAGATCACTGTCGTATCACTCTCTAGCCATTGCTCACGACTAATTCTATATAGGCAATGCCGCTCCAATTCATGGCCTTTGGGGAGTTGAGGGTGATCAAAGTCTTGATGACTATTGGTCATACCAAGCTTCAACATAACGCGTTGAGATGGGATGTTCTGCAGTGCAGTAAAGGCATAAACCTCTGAAGCGCCTAATTCTTGAAAGGCAAAGTGAAGTGATTGTTGCGCAGCTTCTGACGCGTAACCCTCTCCCCAATATTCAGCTAACAGCCGCCAACCTATCTCTACAAACGGAGCATTTGGAATACCACTAGCTTCGTGTTGGTAATGTAAGCCCACAAATCCGATAAATTGACCCGTTGCTTTAAGCTCTATGGCCCAAAAGCCCCAACCTCTTTTTAAAATCAGTGACTGAAGTCGAGTTGCTTGCATATCACTTTCATGACGTGAAAGAGTCGATGGAAAATAACGCATGACCTCAGGGTCTGAATTTAAACGAGCGAATGGCTGATAGTCTTCACTTTTCCAACGTCGTAAAATGAGTCTGCTGGTTTCCATCGTGATGATTCTCTCATTGTGAAATGTAGAAACGGCGCTGTTGATCAAATCACCCATCTAACGTACTGATCCTATGGGCATGATACATGTTACTCAACTCGGTAACTTGCAGGTATACCGAGTCTTGTGACTTTGTTCATCACATTGATGATCTGAATCGCTGCGCCGATGATTAGATCAATGATTTAGGAAACAACGCCCGTAGGTACACATAGTCGGCTTTGTAGATAAGTTATGGCAAAGAACTTTCAGCGAAATCTACATAGAAGCGCAAAGACAATCACCCAATGCCTCACGAATTTTTTGTTATATGCAGCACCGCCTGCCTCACTTCATTAGCCAACATTTGAGGTGAAGACTGCAATATAAAGTGAGAGCCAACGATCGGCCTATACGAACAATTTGTAAATGACGTCGGTATTTCTTTCGCCTTCCCCTCAGGAATAAGCAAGTCGCTAATTGGACGAATATACACACAAGGTAATGAACTATGAGATGCCATTGTATTTTTCAAGCTTAGAATGGATCTCAACCTACTATTCAGGGTGGCTTCAGGCAAATTGCTGATTGTGGACGTAAACGTAGCGACAATGCTCTCTTGTACATCCCAGCCCAAAAACAACAATCGATGCATCAAATTTGCACCAGGGATTGATGACAAACGTTTGATAGGAAGTAACAAAACCAAACGAATTAAAGACGGACGAGGGCAACTAAGAAAACTAGCGACAAAGATAATACCTTTTGTATGTTTGTTATCATGCTGAATAAGGTGCGGGATTAAACCACCTGAAAACGACTCAGCTAGCAGTATGTGATCCTCTTTTGGGAGCTTTGAAACGACAAACGCTGACAAGTCTTCGTACGACTGACTGCCTAAATGTGGGAATGAAATTACGGCAGTTTCACCTCTATAGAATGAGACGAATTCATTAAATAAGTTTCCAGTACCATCCATGCCAGGTAACAATACAAGCTTCAATTTATCCCCTTGAATTCAAAACTGACAATCACCATGAAGCATGCATGTTGTAATCGTTCCATAGTAAACCAATACATTTCTTTATCGATGATTTCATTCTGTTCACGTCGTATTTAAAGGGTAGAACGCACAAATCTACGCCGCGAAGCTCCCTCAAACGACACAATTCATTTCGACAGAAGTTACTGATTCGTCTTGCTTCAGGATTTTAGAACGAGTCAACTACTCTTATTCGTAATTTTCGAGGCCGCAACTCCTATCCCTACACCTAAAACAAAGCCTCCAAGCAACTTGAGAGCTGTTGGATTTTCTGAACATGCCGCAACTAAACCCGCACCAACTGTGCCACCAGTTAAACCGCTCGCTAACTGATTTGATGTGACTTTCGCTCCTGACGCCCACGTTACAAAATGTTCACAATTATTATCTGTGACAGAATACTTCCATCTACCTATCTGAGTGCGGGCTTTTTGGAGCATTTCATCAATGGTATTAAGAGAACTCACATTACTTACAATTGTCTTTTTTCCTTGGGTAACCACATTCCAAGGCTCTTCAATCACCGTGCCATTACGTTTTGTCGCTGATATAAGCATATACAACCCTTGGTCGCACAGTTTGTCAGTAACAATTGACCAGTGTTCATAGAGTCCAAAATCCGTTGCTACAATATCACCTGGTTTAACACTTAATGTGTTCATAACACTCCATTGCACATATCTCAGTCGCTTCACAAGACAACTTATTACAGGAACCAACTCTTGTTTGAAAGGTTGTCAAACCATTGCTTAACTCACTACCATGATATGTTTCGATGTGCATATTGAGAGTTTGATTGACGCAGCATCGAAAAATTCATACGGCAACATACTCACCCAATTGACCTAGTATAGGTAAAAAAGACCAGAGTCCTTGCTGCGCTGATAACGAAAAAAGCCGCATACAATAAAACCAGCTTTCAAACTATGTATCTTTAATCACAATGGTTCTAGCCAATAAATCACCCAAACGTCTTCTTTTCTTACCCAATAGAAATATTGAATCAATGAAACCGAGAATAAGACAAAGAAAATTTCTAAAAAATGATTGAATCAACGAACAATATGCACCTGTTTTTTTGTCTATAACAGAAATCTTGAATAATCTTTTTCCAATGCTCTTCCCCTTAGGTAAGGCGTCGCTAAAAAGATAGTAAGACACGGAAACAACCAGTGAATAGATACGCACATTCTCTGTGTCTAGCCCAGATTTACCTAACACGTAAAAACTCCCCATAAAAATCAGTATACTGATCAAAGAGTCTGTCATCTGCGCTAAAAATCGATAATTAAGCGGCGCAGTGGATAATTTCCGAGTTTCAAAATTGTGTTCTTTCGGCGCTTTGGCACGATCGAATTCAGCATTAAGCAAACTCCCAATTTGAGGCTCATTTCTGTCCATAGTCTTCCTTCAATGTACATTGCGTTGAAATTTAGGGACTTACCCATACCAATTCTGATGAAAGCGAAGAAATTCGTCGTCTCAAAGAAAGCGTTTTAACGCACTAGAAAAGAGCGCGACATATCAAAAATCGCGGCGTACTTCGCCAATCAGTCCAATTGAAGTATGCCTTTATCCGCGCTCATCAATCGACCTTTCCCGTCAGATTGATGTGACATGTCCTCGACATTCATCCCAGTGCTTATTCTTTGTATTTTTGGTTCAATTACCTAGTAGGCTAGAAAAAGATTTTTTACCGTTAATGCTGTTAATCAACATGATATTTTTTCCTTTTCCAGGTGTCCACCAACTACAATCGGCATAAGAGTCATCCCAAACTCTTTGAGCAAAAAATTCGATGGGATCAGGAACAACTAAGTCAACCATTCCTCCCTGAAGCATTTTAACTTTATTATCCCCTTCTCCAATCACAGTTAAACCATAGATAGATAACTCCCCATTCTCATCAGAGCAAAAGTATGAGGTTTCACCATAAAACGTAGATTCATCCCCTGCTTTCAAGTCTGTAAGATACCGATTTCCGGTATAATTGCCAAAATCCTCATATGGAATATCCCACTTAAATCCCGAAAATACAGGAAAGGCCAAGAATAAAAACAAATACAATCCATTTCTCATAGTATCTCCTAATTTATAACCTTACGTACTAATCATGCCTTTTTATATGGCTTTCCATGTAAGCCAATTAAGTTCCCCAAAAGATCGTCTAACTGGCAAATTGTTATACCGCTTTCAATTTCCATTGGGCCACGATACAACTTGACTCCTAGCACCTCAAGACTTGAGATTATTGTCAGATACATCATCAGCTAACCAATACACAACTGTACTTTTCCCCCGCAGATACTTCTTCATCTTGCTGAACTATCTCAAAACGAATGTTGCTTCGTTCATGTACTCACAAAAAATGGTCGCTTGCTTAAAGTGCAATACTTCAACTGCAATACGATATAAACAGTTTTGTGGCCCGAAAGCAGTGACTTCTCACACAGTCGTCTATTAACCTATTGCCTTGCAAATGCAGAAGGATTCATATGTGTTAGGCATTTCGAAGCCTCGAAAGAACTCTGTTTGAAACAATAAAATCACAGTAGTTTCCTGAAATGGTGGAATCAGGATCAGTTACCACATACTCAAATGAAGATTTAATCGGCAGATCAGATACTTCAGGCGCTTTGATGCCAAGCGATCCTAGTTTTGAAGCAACGGAAGTATCTAGAAGCGCTTCGGCGCACGCTATAAAGTGTAAATGTGAAGAATCGGCCTTATCTCGGCTTTCATCACCATACATGTACTTCATATACTCTAAAGCTTCTTTAACCTTTGGATTAGTAGAACTCGAGACAAAGTCATAATGCTCCCAATCAGCTGAATCGTAGCGCAATCCATTTCTAGGATAATCAGAGCTGGTTCTCAATGAGAGTGAAAATTGCCCGAACCAAGGAATCGCATCGAGTGATATCCCAGTAATCGGAATATCCCCTCGCCAGGTTCGTTCAATATTTTCTATATAACCCTCAGCATCATTTAGTAAAGACAAAATCGCCGACGTATAGATCGTTTTACCTTTTTCTATAATTTTCATTTTTATTAATCACTAAAGATGGTTGTTATCAGAAGCTCTATGCTCAGAGAAAGCGTCGTGTGTGACGAATAAACACCAAAAATCAATCATTGAAGCCTAAGCCGTTTACTGCAGAATCACACAAGTTAGTACTGACAGATGCTACGATTCAAAAGCGTGTGTTCAGATACTGATGTGATGGAACGGTCTCATTACGACAAAGCCAAATGGAAATACGACTTTCAAGCCAACACCTTTAGCATCGACGATTTTTCATCAATTAACAGCAATATAAGAGACTAACACATTCATCAAGGCTGGGCTAATTATGAGGGAAATTTCAGCACCAGAGTTAAGTATTGGTTTCACGATACTTATTCATATATATCATTCCCATCATTATGGTTAAATCATATTTTCTTACATCTAGAAGACAGAAACAGAAAAAACAAACATACTAGTAAGGCAACAATATTCTGCCATCCTTCAGGAGGGACACCAAAGTTTTTGTGAACATGTAAATAGAAAATTTCATAGTATAAATACCTCACTGTAGAAATAAAAAACACCGAAAGTGAAATAACAAAGAACGCTCGCCTCATTGTAAAAACCCGAGACTTACAACCAATGATATTTCCCAAATAAAATAAAAACATCGACAAGGGAAGCATGACAAGCATCATACTAACCCCTGCGTATTCACCAAAGCCACGCCCATCGTTTACATTTGTTCCAGCATTTATATAAGCTATTGAAAAAATAGCAACAACCAAACCAAGAACATATAGGAGATTACAAAATATAACTTTCAATTTTTCGGCCATAATAACCCGAACCCTTAGCTTTAAATTTGAAGTGCGACATAACGCATCACATGGGCCCTCTCTCATGTGAATTTGGAAAATTTTGGTGCCTTTTGAAAACAGGAGGTTCCATGTCTTCAAGAATTCTTTGCGATGTTGCGCTTAGCAAACACCACTTCTCTCTACACGCGATTGATTACCGTGGCAAAGTCATTCTTCGCAAGTCCGTTTCTCGCACTAAATCACTACTTTCCAAAGACTCGTTGAAGCAAAAAATCCAAAAAAGTCGCTAGCATTCCTTCATCAGAAAGATGGTTGTCATTCTAAATTCGATGCTACCCGATGGCGTCATGTGAAGCGAGACACAGAGTTTGAATTAGCTATTGATGCAATAGTCTCGTGTTAGACATCTTGTCACCACAAACTAACCTTCTTTACCCTCATTAGCTTCCAACATGAAAACATGAAAATTGCCAACGAGAATGCAATATGAAACATTGGTATGCCTCTATCCAAGTAATAGGGTTCGCCCATGTAAGAATCGAATACTTTGCCACAAAAATGATGACCCTCAATGGTTGTTTCAATGACGAAAGGTGTCCAGAAATAAGTCACAGACATAGAAACCAACAAAGCAATTATCGGGTTAATCCAGATAAATACTGTATTTTCTCTTCCACGCCAAAGTGTGACCATAATGAGTAAGAACAGAAATGAACCGTACACCATCGAAACATAAAAGCGTCCATCATCTCCCTGCGTACAAGTCCCCGCCACTGCACCGAACGAAACCACAAGACCATACAATACTATCAATATCGAACCGCACATTTGTAACCTATGGTGCCTAACGTTGAAATCTAGCTAACCCGCTCAAGATTCCTATCCTAAGCAATGAGAAGGACGCGCATCGCCCCTTTTGATCTAATGAATTTCGCCAAAAACCACATTTCAACAAAAGGAAGCAACGATGCGCGATATTCAAATTCTACAAGATATTCTACAAACTCAGTGTCCCATTATTCATAAAAAATGGCTTCAGTCACTGATACTTGCGAACCCATCCTCTCTCGATGGGGCTCACCTCACACTCACTAAATTCGGGCGTTCCGTTTACGTCATGAACACTGCTAAACATACCATCAAGCGAGTCGACCGAATGCCTGGCAATGCACAGTTGCACCGTGAAAAAGACGTTATCTATAAATGGCATACCAGCCATATTGCACGTGCTAATCCTTTGATGTTCGACCGTTTAGGCGGACACTTTGTTAGGTATTGCCAACTTGAGCACCCTGTCTAATTCGT
Organism: Enterovibrio gelatinilyticus; assembly: GCF_028683095.1. Taxonomy (GTDB): domain Bacteria; phylum Pseudomonadota; class Gammaproteobacteria; order Enterobacterales; family Vibrionaceae; genus Enterovibrio; species Enterovibrio gelatinilyticus. The sequence goes on from NZ_JAJUBC010000020.1 coordinate 102,509, forward strand.
TCTCTTAGATAATTTATGAATTGATCATCTTCAGTATTAAATAGATCGTAACCTATTTGTGTAAAACCATCGGGAGTGGTTGATTCAATTTTTCCTACATTATTGTGATTATAAGAGTATTCACTTTGTAGTGTGTAAATTAATTGCTGAAACCTGATATCAGGATCCTTCTTCCAGATAATTCCTATCATATCTAAAATTTCATCAATTCTTTCAGGATTTCTCATAATGCTCTCGATACTCCCCTACCTAACGCTAAGTTTACCGCCGATCTTGACTGCTTTTTTGCACCTCTTCTGAAAAAAGCAGCCAAGTAAAGTGGTCGCGGAAAACGACATGTTAAGACCTTATAGCTCCAGTTGTTTATTGTTTACTACAAGGTTGAAATTATCACCGCTTTGAGAGTGTTTCCAACCTTTATCAATTGCCAATTTAATAAAATGCTCAATGTGCTTTGGCGTTATTGTGGGGTATAAGCCCTTTTTAATTTTATCACCTACAAGGTCGGAGAAATCTAACCAGAAATTTCGGGTCACAAGACCTTTAAGAATTAGTTTTCCAGCATTAGATTTTTCACTCTGCACTGTAATATTGAAGTCAAACTCGCCATTATCTTTCCATGATATAGAAATCGCAAAGCGGTACTCAACATCGTCTACCACAATCTTACGAGATTTATTTTTAGGTAGTGCCATACTTTAGAGCCTTAACTTTCAAACAATGGGCATTTACAAACCCAAACTGATTGAAACGCCTAAGTCACAGCGTTTCTTTGACAAATGCGACACGACTAAACATCCCTCGCTCATTCGCTTGATAGATTTATTACCTTTTTGACACGCCGGTCTTCTAACTCCTTTAACTCGAAGCTCAATAAATCAAAGAAACCACCGTCAAATGACTCGAAGATGTCTTCCTCGTGTGACCAACGGACAATGTCACCTAATTCATTGACACAATAAACATCCGCATCTCCCATTACTTTTAGAATTGGCACCACTGTGTGGCCCATATCTTTGAATTCAGATGCAGCTATATCAATACGCATCCAATCAGGTGCTTCGTCACTAAATGCGTAAGTGGTCAATCCGTACAAAAATGACCAAAAAGGACCGACTTCTCCGACGCTTGCTCTTGGCCAATATTCTTCTTTAACTTCGAGATATAAACCTCCAAAGGGGTTAACAGAGTGAGCCACGTACTCCTTTGGAAATTTAACACCGAACTTTTGTGCGAAACCATTTAGCTGGCTTTTGCTTGGAGCACTTTCACCAGCTGCTACTACATAGTAATCATCACACCAAATTGTGTTCAGCAGTTCCTGAGTTTTGTCCTTTGTTTGAAGCAGCATACTGGATTCCTTAGTAGCCTAACGCAGCCATAAACGGCGAGCGCATTTTTTGCGAGTCTAGTGCCCGTAGGGCGCGATATTTAATGGGATTGTTACGCACTCAGCTTTGATTCAAAATAAGAAGCCAATGAGATACATATTTCAATAACTTGCTGCCCATAGACAGGGAATTCAGCTTCAGCACTTGCAATGCTCATTTTTGAATGTACGAAATATCGGTGACCAGTTTTTATTTTGAAGCTGTAGTGGCCGAGCAAATCTATTGGTGTAAGTTCGATCAGAAGTTCATCGGGACTCGTTGCACTCAAAGTAGCTTCACCAGATAGTGTTTTTTCAACCATCCTTAACTGCTCAATAAACTGCTCCATTTCGGGGCCATCTACCCAAGTTTCCGTCTGGCCTTGCACATATTCCGATTGGAAACCAAGCGTTAGCTGGCAATCATATCCAATACCAGCAGTGCCGTGGTCAGAGGATCTTATTTCCAAATATTCTTTATGATTGAATTCGAGCTTCATGCCACACCTAGTGCATATCACCCCATAACCAGCAGCCGCGAGCGAAGTGCGCTTTAGACTGTGGCTGTCCAGCCTCGAAGTAGCGATGGTTGATGACCTTAATACTCATTGAGCCTTCTCCTCCAGCTTAACCCTCGGGCTAAGCTGGAAGGCGACAAAACCAAAACGGAGAAGACTCAATGAGATTTTATAACCAACAGCATAACTATTACTGCGGCATCGATCTGCATGCACACATTCTTTACGTCTGTATTCTCGACGCAACAGGCAAACTCGTGCGCCACGGTGCGCACCTTAAAACCCATGTGTCGAACACGTTTACCCAATACAATGTGCCGTCACCCAATCTCGCCCTTCGCTATCCCTCTTCCAGAGAAGACGTGCGCAACCGCTTCAATGAACCGGCGATTAACCGCAACATCGATATCGCCCTCAATATGATTGGCTTCTACACCAAAGAACTCCCCCATGTGGAGTGCTTCATCGAGAAAAACGCCAAACAGCACAACCCGAGAGACTATCTACTGCTTCAAACTGTACCCGGCATTGGCCGTATTCTTGCGCTGACGATTTTGTATGAGATTGGGAATATTCAACGTTTTCCTTTCGTTCAACACTTTGCCTCTATTCCCACTTGGTGAAGAGCAAAGCCAAAGCGCTGCCTGCCTTGGCACACAAGTGGCAGGCAGCGGTGAGACCGCAGTAAGAGACCCTCTATATGTGTTTGTCGTAAGCAACGACTTAATGGCGGAAAAGACAGAACGAAGTAGACGGCTTTGTTGTTCGAAAGCATTGGCTGCTGACGCAGCCAAAAGAATGCTATTGCGTATTGACCGGAGAAGGGCTCATATGTGTTATAAGCACCGACCTGTGGACAAAAAGTGCACCCAATCCTCTCTGCCTTGCGCTTTAGCAGCGCTCGTTGCTCTTTGGATATCATAAGTAACTCTATCAAACGTTATGTCCCATTTGTCATCAGGCTTTTTCTGCAATGTTGCATAAGAAGCCTTTGATGAATAATTCTGCATTGAGTGAATATTAGGCTCATCATCAGTGTAGGCTTGCAGCCCAACACTTCCAGGATTAACAACTATCTGTCCTGTCGATAACTCAACACATCTTGGGGTGTGAGTATGACCGCAAAGAATGATCGGTGAGTATCTGCCATTTAATAATTTTATTACTTCACGATCAGCTCTAACTTCTGGCTTACCGGTAACTATATCTTCTAATAAATACACGAGATCATCGTCTGGTGTTCCATGACACGCGTAAATATCAGGGGTTATCTGTAAATCAAATGGCAACTGCTTCATCCACTCTAATGGTGACCTACCCAAGTCATTTAAGATAAATTTCATTGTTGGGTTTGAGTCTATTTCAGCTTTTGTCGCCTCATAAATCTGTCGGTCTTGATTACCTGAAATGGTTATAGCATTCAATGAAAGTAAGTAATCGTAAGTTTCCCTTGGGGCTATTGGACCATATAGAATATCTCCAAGATTTATAAAATTTGTCACCCCTTTTGATTTTGCGTCATCAACAACAGCTTTAAGCGCGAACACGTTACTATGAATATCAGACAATACTGCAAACTTTTCCAATGCACTCTCCTTGTGTTTATATCCCCTGCATTGCTTTGTTAAATTTTTACACCAACTCTCTTTTGTTTTCTAAAACATACCTAATAAATAATTTAGCATTATGCTCTTCTAGTAATGAAAACTGATGACTAAGATCATCAATCTTTTTTTGGCTTTCTTCTGACATCAGATCAAACTGCTTAATTCTATCTTCTTCATTTTTTGCTGGACTTGAATCAGGAAACAGTTCAATTACCTTTTGCACGATTTTATAGGCCTCGTTCATGCCAATTTTCTTAAATGAAGCCAAGGCTGCAAAGACATTATCGCCGTACATATTCTCAAAATACTGGCTAAATCCACCATTGAGAACTTGCCCCTCAAGCTCTAAGGGGTGAACCAATATTTGTTCGCTTTCCCTCAGTAGATCATATCCCGCTACTGCATCATATTTGCTGGCCAGCAACTCATATACGTCATAGACAAAGTCGCTATCGCTCAATTCACCTGATTCATACTTTGCAATAACATTTTCCATTTGGACTTCTCTACTTTCAATTTAACGCCAAATTAAGTAGTGAGCAACGCTGCCACATAACCTCTACCATTGTGCCGTAAACACTGAAGCTGATTCAAACCAAAAGTGCCAAGCGTTGCGAATCTGCATGAATTTATTGTACTGTTAACGATTTCGACATATAAACCAAAACGAACATTAGTATCGTGATTACAATAGAACAGAAACTCGTAACTAAGCCATCGTGAACCAGCTCTTTATGAACTTCTGTTATTGTTTTTACTGGATATTCTCTTTCATAAGTAACACGCTCTTCATAAGACCATGTCATACGTATATAGCGATAGAACACATAACCTAAACCAACGTAGCCAAGAAAAGTAACAAAACCTATACCCGTAGCCGCCCAAATCATAAAAGACACTACACCACTGATGTAATAGAAGAACTGAAACCTATAGCTTGCTGTTTTTTGCGCCCACTTCAATATACTCGCTTCTTTAGGATTATTTACAGTACGCTTAGTATAAAACAGGCGATGCCAAGCGTCGTAACTTAGCTTAGGGTAATCTGAAAGCCTTCTATAACCTTCCGTATGTTTTTTCTTGTTTCTAGCTCGTCTTTTTCTCATATTAATCCAGTTCACATAACGCCATGCTCTTGGGCAAACCGGAGCGCAGCGTAGGTTTGTCCCTAGCAGCGCTTTGTTAGCCAAGGCGAATTCAAATACTAAGTGCGACAGCCTTTTCAGCAGAAAACGGTGACCTGTGCTATTTCATTTCTTTTACTCCCGCCAAGAAGTGAAAGCTTATGAACTACCAACAGATCACCGAGAATGAAAGGTATATGCTCTCAGTACTCAGAAAGCAAGGCTGCACGGTTGCTTCTATTGCCAAGTTGTTAGGTAGGCACCGAAGTACCATTTATCGAGAAGTTCAGCGGAATGCCTGCTGGGTCACTGATGGTGCATACAGACCTAGTAAAGCACAGCGACGAACAGTGGCTCGAAGACGTCGTTCTCGCAGAAACACGCAAATGACCGAGGCAATTTATGCCCTTGTTAGGCACTATCTCCGCCTCGACTGGAGCCCAGAGCAAATCGTAGGCCACCTCAACCGCAAAGGTTTACACTACATCAGCCATGAATCTATTTACCAATACATATGGCGTGACAAAGCAAAAGGCGGGCTTCTCTGGCAACACTTACGTTGCGCACCAAAACAACGTCGAAAACGCTATAACGCCTATGACAGTCGCGGTCGTATCGCTGCCAAAAAACATATCTCTGAACGCCCTCATGATGTTGAAAACAGAAACTCACAAGGACACTGGGAAATAGATACAGTCATGGGCAAAGGCTCACTTCATTGTCTCGTTACACTCGTTGAGAGAAAAACGGGTTACACCGTTATCGGTCACTTGAATAACAAAACGACCAGAGAATTGAACCGTCGAGTGATCATGATGCTTAAATCTCATTTAGTGAAAACGATAACGGCAGACAATGGTACCGAATTTCATCAGTACAGCGTATTAGAAGCAGCTTTAAAAACAACCGTTTACTTTGCTACGCCTTACCACTCGTGGGAACGAGGAACCAACGAAAACACAAATGGTCTTATCCGACAATATTTCCCAAAAGGCATGTCATTAGAACTTGTCACTCAAGCAGAGTGTAACCAAATCGCTAAGAAACTTAACACTCGCCCTAGAAAACGATTAGCCTTTAAAACACCGGAGGAATGTTATGTACCCAAATCAGAGTAAATGTCGCACTTCAAACTTGAAGCTAAGTACTCTAACTCCGGCTTTACATTGATAGAGTTACAAAGTTCAATTAGTGAAGCTAAGTGCACTTTATGATCTTTACTACGCGATGTCATTGAGCATGAAATAATATACTCACCAAAGTCGAAAACTATTTCTCTAGTTTCAGCTGTTGTTGATCCAGAGCCACCACCAACAAAATCAAATATAGCCTCACCTGTAGAAGCAATTTCCGCAACACTATATTCTTTAATTTTCTTATCTCTATATAATATTTTGTAGCCTGTTCCGTAACTCTTGATTTCTTTTAAGTATTCGGAGAATTTTTTGCTTATTTTGTCAATACTAAAATCCGGCCATCCAGGTGTCCACCATGAGGCCCTTTAGGAAGTTTAAAGTTTAAGCAAGGAATAGAGCAAATGGTTCCTGTTTGAAAGACGATAGTTGAAGGCGGTGTGAAGAATGCGCCGGTATCATTCAGTTGATATTCACAGGAAGAAGCTGAGAACGATAAATAGCTTAAAGCTATGAGTAAAATAAATTTATGCACGACTATCCTTAGAGTACCTAACATTTGTATATACGGCTTGCGCGTTTTGCCAAGCTCTCTCGGGAAAGCGTGCACGGGCATCAACACTATATACCTCATTAATACAACGTATTGAGACATGCATAGCTAAATTGTATCCAATACACTCTAGGACAAAACTTAGTCGCACACTTTGCTTTCCTGTTATCTCAGCCAGCTCTTACAAATAAGAATGCTCGCACGCTTTCATCTAACTGAATTTACGCCTCTTTATCTTTTCACTCAATAGCAAACCGTGAACTGATTGCGCAAAGTTTAGAGATTTACCGCACAAAACCGATACTACTGTATAAAAGTGCAAACACTGATGAACTTAGAGGTTTTCGCTAGACGGACCCCATACCTTCCCGACTGATGAGGAAAAGTATTACAAAGAGGTCAGTACTGCATAGGGCAAATTACTGACACTAATGCATAAAGAGATAAAGCCAAATCGAAGAGGAACATTAACAGGTGTAGATGCGGCTGCGAGCTTCGACTTCAGGGATGAAGTCGTAGCAATTAACTATGCCTGTCCGCATTTATATTGTTGTGTAATAGATGTTTTGTACATCGACAAGAATGGTCACTTTTTGCATTAATTACCTTGATGAAGTTCAGAGCTTTCAAAGGGAAAGTTGCTGATATTGGGACAGGCCAGCACGACAAACCATCAGAATCATACCGGAATGAGCCTTTCAATGCTTGTAAATCACAGGCTTAAAGCATCAAACCCATCAGGACATCTGGCTGCAGAATCATTATTACCTATCATCGATTAACCACACATTAAGTTCCAGCACATACTTCATAGTCAGTTTCCATGCATCGCTGAGCAAGTGCCTGAACCTCCTCCATTTCCGTTTCATTTAGTGGGGCAAACTGAAAACGAGCGGACATTCGGCCATAACTATACATGTCCCCTGCGGGTCTGGTAGATTCCGAGATTATGCGCCACATGTTTGCTGTCATTCGGTCTCGCTCAGTGGCTTCTCCCTTCATATACATGATCGCAAGATTCCATTGCGCAGGGCTTAACCCCTGATGCGCAGCTTGGCGGTACAAACTAAAAGCTTTTTCAGGGTTACCCAAATATAGATGTTTGCCCATTTCATTCTGCGCCGCCGGATAACCTTGATTTGCTGACTTTTCATACCAAACATAGGCTTGGTCATGCAGAAATGATTTTCGTGCACCACCGTCAAAATAGCGATTCTTTAAAAGATTACCAAAGTAATACTGGTTCTCCGCATCACCTTGTTCCGCCAGTAAACCAATCCGCTCTTCTTTCGCCTTACTATGTCCAAGCTCAGTAGCCTTGGTTAAGTGAAATTCAGCTTTCTCAAGGTCGGCGTCAATGAGGGTATCAAATCGGTATATCAGACCAATTTTATAATGAGCTTCTGCAAAACCCTGCTCGGCTGATCGAGCATAATAGTTTAACGCTTCTTGTATCTTACCTTCTCTCTCAAGCTCTGTTGCTACCATGTATTCCGCATATGGCTGCCCCTGCTGTGCAGCTTTATTCATCCACTCAATAGCCAAACCATGGTTTCGTCGCGTTAACTTACCTTCAAGATAGATAACACCAAGCCAATACTGGGCATCCGGATTACCCTGTTCAGCAGCTTTTTTATAGTAATCAAGACTCTCCTCTCCATTTTTTGCCAGTTTAGGGTTTGCATCGAGTAACTTTGCCAACTGATAATTGGCGTTACTGCTGCCATTCTTCGCCGCTCGACGAAACCAAAACGCAGCAGTTCCTTGGTCCGGACTAACTTCAAGGCCCTCAATCTGTAAACCGTTCAGGTATATTTGTCCCATCTTTGTTTGTGCTTCCCAACTCCCTTTGTCACAGGCCTTCTTTAACCAGTTAAACGCTTTTATGCCATGCTCTGGATTTTCGGAGGATTGAAACTTCCGATCATGAAACTGTGAAACCTGAAACTGTGCGTGAGCATTACCGCTATCTGCAGATTTCTGGAACCACTGCTGAGCCTCCTCGGGGTCACTCGTTACCCCCAGTCCTCTCAATAACAATAAACCCAGCTGATATTGCGCTTCACCATCACCCTGCTCAGCCAACAATTTGGTCGTCGAGTAATCCGGAATTGCTGTGCTGGAGTCAGAATCTTCCCAGACGAACCAGGCTACTGCCACACTAAGAATGAGGAAAAAAAGGGACCCGACACCGGTGTAATTCATTTGAAAAATACCCCCTATACTTCGTAATAATTTAAGCGCCGATATACGTCAGTTCGATATGCACTCGCATAACACTCTCTTGTCGACGGGTTCAACCATCCCGGACAAGGATTAGAACAATGGGATAGGTTCGTGGCTCATCACTTAATAAGCAACACTACTTTTATACAGAAATAGATAGTTGTTTATGAACTTTAGAATAACTTTTCAACCTGTAGCACCCAGGCAAGAGATAAATCTAGCCAGCCATTATTAATCAATAACATAACGGCTTTACTGCCGATGTTCAATATTCTTGCGACACTAGGATAAATCTAGCCAGTCATTATTAATCAACATTGCGAGTCTGCTTAAATTCA